>CAWGQP010000004.1:0-253935 GCA_963824855.1 uncultured Nitrospiraceae bacterium | reverse complement strand
GATCGGATCTTCCCCCCTATGGCTGGCCGATCTCCCTCTCGCTCTGAACATCTGGTTCCCCAGCCAGGGTTCAGCCATCAGCTTCGGTGGCGTCGGATGCAGGGTTCTAAGTCATCTCAGCCACAAGTTCTGCGACGCGACGAACGAAACTCGCGCCAGTATTGAGAACGCACCGGATCTTGAGTCCGGTTGGGTGTGCTCGAGAGCGAGAGGCGGATGTAAAATGTACGGCGTTTCGAACGTTCGAGCTACGGCAGGCGGGCTCAGTGGTTGGCCAAAGCGTCTTCTACAGTGACCGGCGGCTGGAGGCCCAGCGACCAGAGGTGCTTATGCTGTGGGCACACCGCAACACCGTGGCGGATAGTGGTGGCGACCTCTTTACAGTAAGCGCAGGTCCATTCGGTGAGGTTTTCGTGGGAGTCTCGGAAGATTATTTCAACCGTCTTCCTTGCCATGTCTTGAACGATACCTCACCTATCCCCGGCAACGAATCAAAATAAGAAAACCGACCACACCCGAGACCTGTGAACCTTTTTGTCCGACGTTTAGTTTCTCGAAAAAATGCAAAAAATGTGAGCGGCTAACGCGAGACTGGGCGAATTCAAAACTCCCCCCATCCCTGCTTGGGATGGAGAAAAATCGTAGACACTGCATCCTCCTTGAGTCGTAGCTCCGACTCGGTGATGAGCTACGATCAGTGGAAGATGCAGGACTATCCTGCGGGATTTACTGGCCTAAGTAGTTCCCTGGGGTGAATGACGGGTTTCGAACCCGCGACCTCCGGATCCACAATCCGGCGCTCTAACCAACTGAGCTACACCCACCATCGAAAGGAACGAGGTACCCAGTACTTACTGGCGGAAGTGTGATCTTAGCAAAGTGAAAAGAAGGGCCGCAACTTGTCTATTCTCAACCTCTCGCATCGAAGGCCGCTTGCATCTCCGCTTAAAATTGCCGCGGCGGCCGCGGCGGGATCAGAGGCGGCCCTGATGGGACGGCCGATCACAAGGTAGTCGGCGCCGGCCGCGATCGTCTGGGTCGGCGTCGTCGATCTCGCATGGTCGTCCACATCCTTACCGGCCGGCCGGACGCCGGGAGTGACGATCAGAAACCGCGGTCCGACTTTCGGTCTGCAGCACACCCGGTTCCTCGCCCGAAGCCACGACGCCATCGCATCCGACCTCGGCCGCGAGCAGCGCGCGCGCCGTCACCAATTCGTGAACCGTATGCTGGATGCCCATCTCGCGTAAGTCATGACTGTCGAAATTCGTCAGCACCGTCACCGCCAGCAGCTTCAAGGCGGAGTCGCCGCGCCCCTTGACCGCAGCCGTCAGCGCCTTGCGATTGGCATGGATCGTCAGGAACTCGACACCCATAGAAGCCACGCGTTCCGTTGCCCGACGAACGGTTTCCTCGATATCGAGAAATTTAAGGTCGAGGAACACCCGCTTCCCCCGTTTGAGGAGACGCTGCACCATTTCAGGCCCAGCCGCCGTGAACAGCTCGAGCCCCACTTTGACGAAGGTGACTTGGTCTTGCACTTGATCCATCAGCCGTTCAGCTTCATTTGCCGACGGGACATCAAGGGCCAAAATCAACCGGTCGCGCGCGATCACTTTCACCGAAACGTTCCTCCCTCACCCATCAGGGTTCGCCTTGACGATCCGCAGAACCCTATGCTACAAATGCGCTCCTTTTGTACAGGAGTTTGCTATGCCAGTCATCCACAAATCCACGATTCGCCGTGCCCGCCAGGCGGTAAAGCGCCAGGCCCGCAACCGTGCTGCGCTGAGCGCGGTCAAGAGCCTGGTGAAAAAGGTTCAAACCGCCATCGCCGAGAAGAAGTTCGACGAGGCCAAAACCTCCCTACAAATCGCCACATCGGCGCTGAGTAAGGCGGTGACCAAGGGTGTCTTGAAACCCAATACGGCGTCCCGCCGCATCTCCAGACTCACCCGGCACGTGAACTCTTTGGCGGCTTCCCGCTAATCGTCCGCACATTCGACAAGGGTCTCGTCCGGAACGCCGCTGCACCTGACGTCTCGGGCGGTTTCCGTTCACCCTCCTGCGGTCGGTCGCAGAGTTCAAAGACAAGTCGATCGAGCAGCATCTCCGGCCTCGCCCCGCTTCCACCCTTGAGTTTCCCATCCGTGACGAGGATCCGTCCGAGGGCATCGCGCAAGTGTGATTCTGCAAACTGTCCGAGAAAGGGTCGGATCTGGGAGGGATCCATCCGCAACAATCTGGAAGCCTCACCTTCACGTCCTGCCTGCTTCACCAGATCTTTGACCTTCCAGAGGCGGCGGTATTGCCACGCCAGAGACCCGAGGATGCGCAACGGCGCCTCCCCTGCTTCAAGATTGCGCGCTAGAATGGCCAGCGCCGCACCGCGCCGCCGGCCGCCGATCGCGGCAGCCAAATCAAACACCGATGCGCCCGGCTGAGTGCCCCGTAACGCCGCGACATCGGCCCCGGTCACGGCGCGACCGTCGGGAACATACGAAGCCAACTTCTCCATTTCATGCCTAACCGCGTACAGCGACCCGCCGCAAGCCTCCCTGAGCAGGTGCAGCGCCTCTTCGTCGAGCCGGATTCCGAGTCGATCCGCCTCCTGTTTGAGCCAGGGCATCACATGCGAGTCCCTGGGAGGGGCACAATCGACGACAACGGCCGTCTGCGTGAGTAGCTGTGTGAATTTCAGCCGCCCATCCAGCTTCACCGCAGCGAACACCATCGCCGTGGACTCGTTGGGAGCTTTGAGGTAAGGGAGCAAGGCTTCGACGTGTTTCGCGGGGAGCTTATCCGCTGCTTTCACAATGACCAGACGACGCGGCGCAAACACCGCCACCTCGGATGCGCAAGCAACGATCGCGCTTCCGTCCGCCTCATCTCCATAGAACAAATCGCTATTGAAGTCGCCGCCGTCTCCGCCAAGCACCGCCTGCTTGATGAGCGTCAGTCCGGCGTCTCTCAGCAGATCCTCCTCGCCGATTAACGCGTACAGCGGAGCAACGGCATCCTTCTTGAGCTGCGCAGCGAGCTGCGCCATGCTGATCGACTGAGGCATCGAACGTTCCTTCAGGGCTTCTGCCCCGATGCGGCCGGGGCATTGGCCACAGGTTTCGTTAAACGGCCGGATTCCAACTGCATGAGAAAGCGCGACGCGAGATCCTCGGCAATGTATCGTCCCGCTTGCTCCAACGCCCGGTTCTGCAGCACGCGATTAAATTGCAGATCCGTCGTCACAAAGAATTCCGATGCACCCTTTGCAAGATGTGACCATACCAGACGCTTCGTCCTAGCTTCCTCGACTTTCACAGCGACGACGACTTCGGCCCGGCTTTCCAAGGTCGTGGTTTGGGTAAAACTCAGGGTCGGGAGGACCACCGAGAGGATGTCACCCGATACGACAAGATCCGCAGCTTCCCCCTCAGGCACGACCTGCGCACCGCTGCCTGACGCAAACTCATGCCGGAGGTAATTGGTGTACCGCGTCTCCAGATTGGGTTCGAATGTGGCATTCCGCAATGTGCGGATCACCACGCGTGGAGGAGGAACCGATGAAGCTTCCGCGGTGGTGCCTCCGATCGTGGGACCAGGGCCTTCCACGCGAAACTGATACCCGCAGCCGGCCGAGACGGACAACAAGACACACAGGAACGAGCAGAACCATTGCCTCGTGAAACTCCACTGATGATTGCCAAGGCGTACGCTCATTTCTTGGTTGTCACACCACAAAATTAACCAGCTTCTTTTCCACATAGACGATCTTTTTCGGCTCTTTTCCTTGAAGCCATTCTGCCGGCTTCCTGCTGGGCAAGGGCCTCAATCTCCTGGCGTCCGGCATTGGCGCCGACCTCGATCCTTCCGCGCAGTTTGCCGTTGATCTGTACGGGAATCGTCAAGCGATCGCTGACCGTCAGCGCCGGATCAAACTCCGGCCAGGGCTGCTGTGAAATGCTCGGATGATGCCCAAGCAGCGCCCACAATTCTTCCGTGATATGCGGAGCGAAGGGCGACAACAGCAGCACAAACGGTTCGATCAAGCTCCGCGGCCGTTGCTCGAGTTTTGTCATCTCATTCGTAAAGACCATCATCTGCGAAATGGCCGTATTGAACCGGAGATGCTCGATATCCTCCGTCACCTTTTTGATGGTCTGATGAAGAATCCGTTGCTGCTCAAGACTGGCGGTCAAGGACACGATCGCGGCGGACAGCCGGCCCTCTTCATTCACCATCAGGCGCCACACCCGTTCCAGAAAGCGGGTCACCCCTTCGACCCCGCGCGTGCTCCACGGTTTCATCGCTTCCAACGGTCCCATGAACATCTCGTAGAGCCGCACTGCATCGGCGCCGAACCGGTCAATCATCTCATCGGGATTGACGACGTTGCCCCGGGACTTGGACATCTTCTGATTGTCTTCCCCGAGCACGATGCCCTGATGCACGAGCTTCTTGAACGGTTCCGGCGTGGTGACGACGCCGATGTCGTAGAGCACCTTGTGCCAGAATCGGGAATAGAAGCAGATGCAGGACGGCATGCTCGCTGCCGCCGATATACAGATCAACCGGCATCCAGTACTGCTCCTTGGAAGGATCGACCAGACGGCGGGCGTTTTTCGGATCGATAAAACGGAGATAGTACCAGCAGGACCCGGCCCATTGAGGCATGGTGTTCGTTTCGCGACGCGCCGGTTTGCCGGTAGTGGGGTCTGTCGTCGAGAGCCAATCCTCCAGGTTTGCCAGCGGGCTCTCGCCATTGCCTGACGGCGTGAAATTCGTGGTTTCGGGCAGCACGAGCGGCAATTGCTCCTCGGGCAAGGGCTTGGGCTCGCCCTCGACCCACACGATGGGGAACGGTTCACCCCAGTAACGCTGTCGGGCGAACAGCCAGTCGCGGAGTTTGTAATTGACGGACTTCCGGCCCTTGCCGATGGTTTCGAGCCAGGCCGTGATCTTCGGAATCGCATCGACCGGCGCCAGGCCGTCGATGGAAAAACGCCCGTCTGGGGTCGTGGAGTTGATCACCGTGCCTTGCTCGGTCTCGACAAAGGCTTCCTTTTCGACATCACCGCCCGCAATCACCTCGCGAATCGGCAAGGAATACGTTTTGGCAAACGCCCAGTCGCGCGCATCGTGCGCAGGAACGGCCATGATCGCGCCGGTGCCATAACCCAGCAGGACATAGTCGGCGATCCAGATGGGCAGCCGCTCGTCATTCACGGGATTCACGGCGTAGCCGCCTGTGAACACGCCTGTCTTCTCTTTCTCCAATTCCTGCCGCTGCAGATCGCTTTTCCGAGCGGCTGCCTGCGCGGTACGCCTCCACGGCCTCCCGCCGGGCAGGCGCGGTCACGGCCTCGACGAGCGGATGCTCCGGCGCTAACACCATATAGGTGGCGCCGAAGAGGGTATCCGGCCGCGTGGTGAAAATTCGAATCGTCCCGTGGATTCCTGCAAGGCCAAATTCGACTTCGGCGCCGATCGACCTGCCGATCCAGTTCTTCTGCATCTCCAGTGTGCTGGTCGGCCACTGGACCAGCGACAGATCATCCAGCAACCTGTCCGCATAGGCGGTGATCTTCAGCACCCATTGGCGCATGGGCTTACGAATGACATCGAACCCGCCGACTTCGCTCTTCCCGTCGACGATCTCCTCGTTCGCGAGAACGGTCCCCAGCGCCGGGCACCAGTTCACCGGCACTTCCGCCACATACGCCAGCCCCCGTTTGAACAGTTGCAGGAAAATCCATTGTGTCCAGCGGTAGTAGTCATGGTCGGTCGTACTGAGTTCGCGTTCCCAATCATAAGACAGCCCGACGCGCTTCATCTGCCGCTTAAAGGTCGCGATGTTCTGAGCGGTCGTCATGGCGGGATGGATGCCGGTCTTCACTGCATACTGTTCAGCCGGCAACCCGAAGGCGTCCCATCCCATGGGATGAAGGACATTAAAGCCCTTCATGCGTTTGTAGCGCGACACGATGTCCGTCGCCGTGTACCCTTCCAGATGACCGACATGCAGGCCCGAGCCGGAGGGATACGGGAACATGTCGAGACAGTAAAACTTGGGCTTGGTGGCATCCTCGACCGCCCGGAACGGGCGGTGTTCTTCCCAATACGCCTGCCACTTCGCCTCAATGGCGTGATGATCGTAGGTTTTGCTCATCGCTATTCAACGTGGGACTGTGCGGTCGGTAGAGAGCGAATCTAACACAGGCAGGAAAGCCCCAACAAGGACGGGAGGAGTAGAAACCCATGAGTGGCCAACGGGGAAACCATTGGACGCACGAGCCTCCCGTGTGCGCGCGTCGCGGTGAAATGTATCAAGGCCGATGCCGCGACAGGTGACGGTGGCTGAACGGAAGACGCTCAGCGCCTGCCGTTCAACAGTGCGGGCAGGTGCTCGACCGAAGCGAAATTGGAAGACTGCACGGGAGGCAACTGAGAACTGGATTTCGCGCTATGGATAATGGTGGCGATGCCGTAGTGCCTGGCAGCAACCAGACACGTCTCGTCGTCGTCGACATAGAGAGAGCGGCTCGGGTCGAATCCAACCAACCTGCGGCACGCCGGCCAGTATTCCGGCCGCATCTTGAGGTAGCCCACTTCGAACGCATCGACGATCCGATCCACATAGCGGTCAAGGCCGGTTTTGGCGGATTTGACGGCGACACCTGCCTCATGGGCGTTTGTCAGCACGATCAGGCGCTTGCCTTTGGTGCGCACGGCTTTTAAGAAGTCTTCGGCACCCGGCAGAAAGCCGATCAGATGCTGCAATTCCCGGTGCATGGCGACGACATCGATGCCGACGCGGCCGCTCCAGTAGTGCAAGTCGGTCCAGGCCAGCTCCCCTTCCACCGACCGGTACATCGCCATCAACCGCTCACGTGACGCCTCGAAAGACAGCCCCTGCATGACCGCGTAGCGGCGGGGCAATTCTTCTTCGAAGAAAAAGTTGTCGAAGTGGCGGTCAAGCAACGTCCCGTCCATATCGATCAGGACATCATCGATGCGATCCCAATTGAGAACGGACGAAGTACCTGGTGCGAGGTGTTGACTCATCACGCAGAGTATATCGAAGCGGCGAGCGGAACACGAGGCAGGTTGTGTTTGAGAAAAACGCTATGTTACGGTCCCAACCTACGGTTTCGATCGAGATCTTATGTCCTCGCCATCGATGCTCCCTATCGAGTTCTCGGCCCCTCTGGCCAACTGTTGCCATCATCGGCCGGCCGAATGTCGGTAAATCGACCCTGTTCAACCGCATTCTGGGAAAGAAAACGGCGATCGTCGACGACGTGCCTGGCGTCACACGAGATCGGAACTATGCGGAGGCCAATTACCGGAACCGGCCGTTTCGGCTTGTCGATACCGGAGGGCTCGAACCTTCCGCCTCGGAAGGCATGATGGCCCTGATCAAACGCCAGTCCGAACTGGCCATTGCCGAAGCCGATATCCTGGTGCTGCTGATGGACGGCCGGACCGGTGTGATGCCGCAGGACCTGGAAGTCGTCCGCCTGTTGCGAGGGACGACGAAGCCGTTGTTGGTGGCCGTCAATAAGATTGATACGCCGAAGGTGGAGACGCTGGTTGCGGACTTCTATCAGCTTGGCGTGGAGCAGCTATACCCCATCTCGTCTGAGCATGGCCTCGGCGTGGCCGAACTGCTCGATGCGATGTACGCTCTTCTCCCCTCCTCCGACGAAGCCTCGGCACCCGCCGCCATGCCCAGAATCGCGATCGTAGGCCGGCCGAATGTGGGCAAGTCTACGCTTCTCAATGCGGTGCTGGGCGAGGACCGGGCGGTCGTCAGCGATGTACCCGGCACGACCAGGGATGCCATCGACTCGCTGGTCGACCTACGATGACCGCCGCTATCGGTTGACGGATACCGCCGGCATCCGGCGGAGAGGAAAAATCGACCGCGGGATCGAAGGCTACAGTGTGGCGCGTTCGCTGCGGGCAATCGGGCGATCGGATGTGGCCGTGCTCCTGCTCGACGCGCAGGAAGGGATCACCGAGCAGGACACCAAGATCGCCGGCATTGTGATTCGGCAGGGCCGCGCCTGCATCCTGTTGGTGAACAAATGGGACCTGCGCCAAGGCGAAGCGCAGGCGCGGCAAACATTTGAAAAAGACCTCAAGCGACGCTTCCCGTTCCTGGCCTGGGCACCGGTCCTGTTCGGCGCGGCGGTGAAGCCTGATTCTGTGCGGCTCCTGTTTCCCTTGATCGACCAGGTGTATGCGTCATTTTCAACCCGCATCCCGACCGGACAACTCAATCAGTTCCTGCAGAAAATTCTCGCCGTTCATCCCTTGCCGTCCCGTAAAGGGAAGCCCGCGCAAATCACGACCTCCGCGTTCATGACCCAAGTCGCGGTCCACCCTCCGGTCTTTGCGCTTTTCGTCGGCCATCCGGAGAATATCACCGCCGCGTATCTTCGCTTCCTTGAGAACCAAATCCGCGAGACCTACGGATTTTCGGGTACGCCCATGCGCCTTTTCGTCAGGAAAAAATAGCCGGACCCTGTGAAGCGGCTTTCGGCTTGACTCCTCCGCATCATCATGGTTAAGTCCCAGGACCGCCGGCGGCCCCTCCGCCGACATAAACAATTTTTTGCGTCCACCTATATGAATGGTCCTGCTCGAAATACGCGCTGGCGCTCTTTGTTTCGACCGTTGTGCCTGGCAATCGCAATCGCCGTCGGATTGCTTCACAGCCTCGGAGGAGCCACGGAACCGCCTCAGGCCAGTGACCCCGTTGCGCCCGCACAAACGCCGGCGACGGAGTCTCCACAATCACCCGATGCAGGACCGGTGGAAACTGATCCTTCCGTTACGTTGAAAGGCGCGGTCTGGCGGACCAAGTCCGGTATTGTCTTTCTCAAAACGCCGGTCGGCCTGTTGACGCTCAGCTCGAAAACCACGTTAAAAGATTTGAAAGCCTCGCACGAGGTCTCGTTCTGGGTGCACGAACGCCATCTCGTCGTCGAGATCCGCCGCCGAAACGACGGGTCGCTCGTCCACCGCTATCTCGGCGGACCGATGACGCCCGGGCCGGATTCGTCGAAAACACTGCGCTACTGGTCCGCCGAGGGCGAACAGACGGTACACTACGGAACGCAGGAAGCGAAGCTCGGCACGTACCATGAAGGCGACCAGGTGACCGTGGAAGTCGATGAGTCCCAAACCATCATTGGCGTTCATGATTTGCAATTTGATTTACAGATCAGTCAGGCGCCGCCTTCAGGATCGCCCGCTCACGTGCTCCTCTCCGGTGCAGTGTCCAAGACAAAATCCAACTTCGTGTTCTTCAGGACCCCTGTCGGCGTCGTGATGGTCAACGCCAAGATCGGCATCCCTCCCGTCAAGGTCGGACAATCCCTGAGCCTGCATATCGATGATGGCCGCGTCACGGTCGAGGTGCGCAAGGCCACCAAGCCGGCGGCCTAACGCTGGCCTGTGTTTGACAGGGTCGCCCTTCACTCCCTAGACTCGCCTGACCATGGCACGCCCCGCTCCTCGTCCTCCACAATCCCCTGAAGTGTTTGATACGCTGTATCGAGAGCATGTCGATCTGGTGTACCGCTATGCACATCGGCTGTGCGGCGAACCTGAGGCGGCAAAGGACTTAGTTCAGGAAACGTTTCTGAATGCCTATCGAGGGCACCGACAGTTTCGCGGCGATGCCAAAATTTCCACATGGCTCTACACCATCGCCTCCCGTGCGTGCCTGCGCATGCGCCGAAAGCGCAAGGGAGCGCCAGAGCGTGAGCTTTCACTCGATGAGTTTGTCCCCAATTCAGAGGGTGAGTTTCGCCTACAAATTCCGATCGACGGGTTGTCGCCCCAGCAGGCGCTCGAGAACAAGGAACTGCGCGAGGCGCTCGAACAGGCCATCAACAAACTGCCCAAGAAATACCGTATGACGCTGGTGCTGAGAGATATGGAGGGTTTGTCTGCGGGAGAAGCAGGCGCCATCATGGGATTGAGCGAGCGGGCGGTGAAATCACGGCTCCACCGGGCGCGATTGTTCGTCCGGCGGGAACTGAGCGCACGCGGGATGGCGCAAGACGATCGTCATTCGCACGAAGGCTGGCGACCGAGGGAGACCGGGTCATGACCAGAAAAAAAGCGCACGAGCACGGTGAACGGCGGTGTCTGGACATCCTTCGCCAATTGTCTGCCTACATCGATGACGAGCTGCCCGAAGATATTTGCGCCGAGTTTCGCCGGCATCTTGGCGCCTGTCCGAACTGCGAAGTGTTCATCGCCTCGCTGCGCGATACCGTGAAGTTGTGCCGGCAGCATGAGCCGCCGCCGCTTTCGGCGTATGACCGTGCGCGGCTCCGGCAGGAGATTCTCCGAGACTGGAAGCCGGAGGCGCGCGCGTGAGGCGGCAGATTGCGATCGCAGCGGGACTCGGCGTGCTGGGATGGCTCCTCAACAGCATCGGCTCTGCATCGGCTGCCATGTCTCCTTCGGACCTTGAGCAAGGACGTGTGATTTACCAACGACATTGCGCCGACTGCCATGGAGCAGAGGGTAAAGGCGACGGCCAACAGGCCACGTCCTTGTCACCGCGACCCGGCAATCTGATTTCCGCTCAAACCTCAGCCAAGTCTGACCAGGAACTCCTGAAGATTATCGCGAAGGGACGATCCCGCACCGCGATGGCGGGATGGGAGGACCGGCTGTCCCCCGAAGACCAGGTCGCTGTTCTGACCTATATCCGCTCTCTGGTCAAATTTACCCGCTCGGCCACGCCAGGTCCCCCGCAGCCGTAAATCGGCCGGTCACCAGGCGCCCCTTTCGCACCGGAAAATCCGCGTGGTACAGTACCTGTCTTTATCTCTTATCTCGATTCAAGGAGTGAATTGGTCATGATCAGGCTCACTGGTATTGCACGACCTGGTTCGGTTCTCACAGTGCTTGTCGCTGCATGTCTCTTGTTCACGATTACGCCTGCTGATGCGGCGTCCTCAAAGAAAAAGTCCAAAGGCCTGTCGCCGGCTGCATCCGTGGCCTTGCAGTACGCAGAAGCCATCTCAAAGGGCGATCCCATTAAGACCGTCAATCTCGACTTCGCGTGCCAGTACCGACTCCTGGTCGCCAAACAGCCACATCCCGCCTCTCCTGCACCGTCTGATGCCTCCTCTGATACGTGTGTGCAGGGACTCAAAGCGGCGCATGAACCGGCCCTGGCTCGAGTGGACGGCGGGATGGATGTGCTCTGGCCCTCCAACGGTGCTTTACCCTTTTTCCGTGACGATCTCGACCACTATCCGGCATCCGCTTTTGTGATGGATGCCATCGGCTTGTCGCCTCCTGGCAGCGGCCTTCACCTGACCGCGGTCTCGACGACGCCGTTGCCGAATGCGTCCTTCCGCGTGCGCCCGCAGGCGCCGCTAGTCTCGGTGCCGACGATGCTGGTCGTCCTCAACGTCGCCTATCAGGATCCGCTGACCGCGCCAATCACGAAAGCGCCTGGCAGCTACAAATGGACCAACACGGTGAAGCCGGCACGGCGGGCTGTGAAAAGCCTCAACCTACAATGGGTCGTGCTGTCCGGCCTCAAGAAACATGGATTTCCGAGCGATTCGGCGGTGCTCAACCTCTTGGTGAACGACGGGGCTCCGGTCGACGGCATCCCCCAGGAAATCACCCCCTTTGTGACCGAATTCAGTAAGGCGATCGTTGGCTCCGTCGTGTGGTGGGGTCCCGAAGACGCGCCCGGATTGCTGGTCGCCTCTGCCGCCCGCGCCGCCGGCTTTCCGAGTTTGCGTGATCGGGTCGCCATGCTGAATCGCGTGTTGATCATCGATCCGAACCAAGCGGAAGCCTTGACGGTCCTGACCAAGGATCTCTACGCCGCGATTCTGCGCGAGGCGGTGCAGGCGCACAAGCTGAACGTGAAGGATCCGGCATTGGCGATGGCGGTCAACGAGCAGTATTGGAATGTGTATGCGCAAGGGGAACGGCTGGATCTTTCGCTGGCCATGGAGATGGGAGGGCTGGAACAGCCGACGACGGCCGATTACCTCTATCGCCTGCTTCCCGCATTGCGCACGCTGGCGCAGGTCCGACCCGAGCAGCTCGACAATCGCTTCAGATGGGGAGTCGCGCTCCGCTGGAATCTCGACCAGGATCTTTCCATCGAAGTGCACGAGCAATTGGTCAAAGACGTGCCGTCCGAGCGCAAAACCGCCAAAGCCGAGGCCCTCTTACAGTTGGCCTGGTCGCGCATCAACAAGGTCGCCTGGAACCGCAACCTTGACGACAAAGATGTCCGTGCGGCCTATCAAGACGCCGACCAAGCCGGTACCTTTGCCGAAATTCCTCTCGACAAGTTCATCGCCGAATATACGATGGCGTACAGCCTGCTGTTCACTCCGAACCGGGATAATGGCGCCATTCTCCAACGCCTCACGGAAGCCAAACAATGGTTCGGCGAGGTGCCGGGGAACAACCAGCAGATTTGGGACTTCTTCATCGGAGCAGACTCATTGAAATCCGTCCTTGACGCCGATCCGATGTTCAAGCCCCTGCTGGCCTCCGGAGCACCGAACAAGGGATGACGAGCACCGCTCAGCCATGGTCCGGTTGAGCCGAAATCCGCGCGATCTCAGCTTCCCAGCCGTCGAGCATGCGACGTCCGACGGGCTGCTTGCCATCGGCGGCGATCTCCAGCCTCAACGGCTGCTCGAAGCGTACCGGCACGGCATCTTTCCCTGGTACAACGAAGGTCAGCCCATCCTCTGGTGGTCTCCCGATCCCCGCACCGTCCTCTTCCCGGAACATCTCCATATCTCCCGTAGCCTGAAGCGCAGCCTTCGGCCGGGCCATTTCACCGTGACGCTCGACAGATGTTTTGAGACGATCGTGCGGCATTGCGCCGGGCCCCGGCCGCAGTATCCGGAAGGGGGAACGTGGATCACGCCGGCCATGATGGAGGCCTATACCGCGCTCCATGAGGCAGGCTATGCCCACTCAGTCGAAACGTGGCAGAACGAGCAGTTGGTCGGCGGTCTGTACGGCGTGGCCATCGGCAGCGCCTTCTTCGCGGAATCGATGTTCACAAAGGTGGATGACGCATCGAAAGTCGCCCTGGTGTCCCTCGTGCGTCAGCTGCGTACATGGAACTTCCCCATCATCGACTGCCAGCAATCCTCGCCCCACGTGCTGCGCTTGGGTGCCGAAGAGATCCCACGCCGAGTGTATATCGAGCACATTGCGACGGCAGTCGCGTTACCGGGCCGACGAGGCCGCTGGCAGATTGATGCTTTCATCCCCTAACGAGGGGATGTTGATGCCAGAATGCGATTTGCGCGTAGAGACTGGACCCGCACTTACCAAGCAGATGCGGTCGGTGCAACCGACGGCGAGCATGTTTGATGTTCCATTCGAGCAATGCTCTGAACGGACGAGTTGCGGAGCCGAGCAGATGAGAGGTTAGTCCGGTCGACTCGCAGCGTATGAGCATGCTGGTGTCAACATTCCCTAGCGCTTTCCCATTTTGGCGAGTTCCGAAAAATAATGCGCAAAGGCCTTCATGCCGCCCGAGGCCTGCCCCCAATCGAAATACTCGTTCGGCGCATGATAGCCGTGCTCCGGCAGACTGAGTCCGAGAAATAGAATCGGCACCTTCCAGGCCTTCTGCATCGTCACCACCGCTCCGATCGATCCTCCTTCGCGAATGAATGCCGGCTCCTTGCCGAACCCTGCCTTTGCGGCGCGCTTCACGCATTCGACGTACGGGCCATCGAAACTGCCTTTGAAGGGATGGAGCATGCCTTCCGGCTCCACCTTCACGTGTGGATTCAGTTTGGACACATATTTTTTGAGCAGGGCGAACGCTTTCTCCGGCGTCTGATTGGGGACGAGCCGCATGCTAATTTTCAATTCGCCGTGACCCGGGACCACTGTCTTGACGCCAGGGCCCTGATATCCGCCGGTCAGGCCGTGAATCTCAAACGTCGGAGCCGCCCAAATCCGCCGCATGACTTCCGCCGGGTCATTCGTTCTCAATGAGTGGAACCCGTAGGCCTCTTTGAAGCGCTTGACCTGAAACCCCGACCTGAGGAAGCTCTTGATCTCCTCCTTTGTCGGCTTCACGACATCCTTGTAGAAGCCCGGTATCTTCACCTCTCCGGTTTTGGCATTGACGCAGGCCTGGGCGACTTCCATGAGTTCGGCAAGAGGATTTCTTGCCGCACCACCCGTGACACCCGAATGGGCGTCTTTGCTGCCTGTTCGCAGGCTGAGCCTGGCACCGATCAACCCTCGCAATCCATACGGCATCGCCGGCTGTCCTTTGGCGATCCAGATGGTATCCGAGACGACCACCGAATCGGGACAGGGTACTTCGGCTCGCTTCTTGAGGCCCGCGCCAAAATGCGGGCTCCCGATTTCTTCTTCGAGCTCCCAGAGGAATCGGATGTTGATCGGCAAGCCCTGGTCGATCGCAAAGCGAGCCCCAAAAAGAGCTGAAAGGGCTGGGCCCTTGTCATCGGTGGCGCCTCGGCCCCGGTACGTGCCGTCGTCACATGTAAAGGCGAACGGCGCCTGCTGCCATTCGGGCTCCTGAGCCGGCTGAACATCAAGATGGTTGTAGATTGTCACCGAGGGGTATTGGGCGCCGGCCGTCCAGCCACCGGACACGATCGGATACCCGCCGGTCTCGACGATCCGGGATTCGGCGCCCATGCCGGCCAACACCTGCTCCGCCATGTCGGCCATGCGCCGCATGTCGTTCGCCTTCGAGGGATCCATGCTGATCGAGGGAACCTCGACCATTTGGCCCAACAGGTCTTCGAAGTGTGGTCGCCGCTCGACGACGTAGGTCTCCAGTTGGTCTTGTATGGCCATGAACATCCTCCTGACTTGAGCTGGCGGATTATAGCGAGAGACCTCGCACGGCGAAAGATCATCGATAGATCGTCTGACGCAATAGAGAAATGCTAGAATCCTTCCCAATGTGCCGAAGAGTCATCCGCATTCTCTCGTGGTTCGCGTGTGTGATGAGTTGCGGGTTCGTCCTATTTTCGAGCCCTTCGGCAGCCGATTCCCTTACGATTCGTGAAATCCTCGATGAACCGGTCAGCTACCATCTGAAACAAGTCCTGCTGTCCGGAACCGTCCGGAACGTCCAGCCGCTGGATCCATATCGATTGCCGGCCGGCACAACTTGCTATGGCGCCTATCTCTTCTACCTCGAAGACGAGACGGCCTCGATCAACGTGGCCGTCTTCGGCATCTGCGGCTTTCCGACGGTGAAGGATCCTGACGTCGAAGACGGTGCGCGGGTGGAGCTCCTTGCGACCATCCAGGCGCCGAGCCATGGCGGCTATTATCTGAGCTTTCAGGGCCTGAAAGTTGCCGGCGAACGTGAAGGCATTATTCAGGCCGTGGCCGATCGCATCACCCCGCTCACGGAATAGGCGATCGTCCACGCACGAGAGTTCATCATGCCGACAGACGTGAAACGCGTCTCAAGCGATCCGATGGGCACTTCCCCTTTTGGCCGCCCTCCTGGGACTCAGCGGCTGCGCGAGCAGCCACGGCCTTTCCCGTGAAGTTCTCCAAGATGAGATCCGGCAGGAAGAATCTCGTTTTATCGACACGTCGACAGCCGCCGCCGCTCCGGTACGTCCACACTCACCTCAGCTTGGTCTCTACTTGAAACCCACAGGCTTCCTCCACCGCGAGTTCGAATGGACAAGCCGCGACCGGGATGCCGTGCTGGCCTGGTCCAAACGGGCTCCGCTCGACACAGGAGGAAAGAGCGCAGGATTTCTGACGCTGTCGTCATTGAAGGGCCACACGTTGACGGAACTCAGAGCGGCTGCGACGCGCTATGGCGTCGACTGGCTGCTGATCTTTGACGGGGCCGCTGCCGTCGATCGCTACAATAATTACAAGGCCGCCTTGTGGTATTGGACCATCCTGGGCGCCTACGTGGCCGACGGCACGCAGAGCGATGCGCTCTGCCTGTTGAAAGCGACGCTATGGGACGTCAAGACAGGAGCCCGGCTGTTCGAGGAACAGACCGACGCGAAAACTGAGAAGGTGGGGCCGGCCGCCCTGGTGGAAGACAAAACCGTCCTGGAACTCGCGAAGGCGAGGGCATTGGAAGAGTTGACGCGTCGTCTTGACACGCAGCTGAATCGCTTGCACGAACAAAAAGAGACGAAGTAAACGGCATTACGGCGAATCAAAGCTCCAAAGGATGGCGAAGAACAGCAGATTTTGCGACGGAGTCAGTCCGATGGCTCCCGATGAGGTCGGACCTCCGGTAAAGAACCCGCCTTGAGGCCCGGTGGAGTTGTTGAAGCGGTACTCCAAGCGAAACCTCGTCGTCGTCCAGGCGTACTCCAGCTTGTATTCCAAGGTGGTCGTCACACCTTTGATGAATTGCTTCGCGCCGGTCATCGTGCCGTCAGGGTCGTAGTAGAGTTCAGGACGGACGGCCACCGCCCAGGCCTTGACGAAGCGCCATTGGCTCAGAAGAGCGCTGCCCATCCAGAACTGCCGCTGGCCGCCTGCCTGAGGTATCGCCTGTTCGGTGCCGATGTCATACACGAGCGCCACGGTGAACGCATCCCGTTTCCACTCCAAAATGCTGTCCGAGAAAAAGCGCCAGTACTTCAAACTGGTGTCGGTTTGGTCCGGCCCATAGTACACATTTTGAACAAATGTCCATTGCGGCGAGGCCGACCACTTGATCTGTCCTCCGTAGCTGGGAAGATTGTTTGGCTGGGAAAGAAAATTGTACCGGTTGATGACATAGAACGCCGTCCTGACCGACTCGTTGATCTGATATTCCGCAGAAATTCCGGCCATGAAGTAGGGTGTGTAGTCTGGAAGCAGCGATCGCGTATAGTTGAAGTTGTCCTTTGCGTAGAAGGACT
Source organism: uncultured Nitrospiraceae bacterium (assembly GCA_963824855.1). Lineage (GTDB taxonomy): Bacteria > Nitrospirota > Nitrospiria > Nitrospirales > Nitrospiraceae > Nitrospira_C. The sequence continues at coordinate 237,025 of CAWGQP010000004.1, read as the reverse complement.
CATACCCAATATAGCTGTTAAACAGCCCGCCCGTAAGTTTCAGACCGGTCCCGATCGGCGCCAGGTAGGAGACATTGGCCCGTGAGAAGTGGCTGAAGGTATCGGCACCATCGTACGGGTCGCCATTCCTGAGGCTGGCATTGGGCACTTGTCCTTCAACATCGCGGCCAGTCTGAAGCGCGAACTCCATGCCCCACCGCGAGGATGTGTCCACGTCCTTCCTGACGTAAGCCATTGCCGCGTTCAAGCTCAGCTCGTTCACCTTCTGTGTAGTGACCTTGCTGCGCCAGATGTGATTGGCAGGATAGTTGAAATCAATCGGATAGGTGAGATCCAAATAGGCGCCGTAATGCCACAACGTCTTGGCGGGTGCTGGTCCTGTCCGAGACCTTCCACAGCAGCCGGTGACAACGATCGTCGGCTGGGATTCTTCCGCTCTGGCCGGCATGACGCCCCCGCCCCATGCGCAAAGGATCAGCGCGGCGAAGAGGAGGCGGTGACCGGCCGTCATAAAGCCTTTCCGGCCTGCGCGATCACGCGCAGTATGGGAATTGCTTAGATGTCATTCATGGCAGTTGCTGCGCTTTTTTACCTCATTTTTATAGAGAATGCGCTACATTTCACGAGGCATGATTCCCGAAAACCCCGGCGATCGATGGTCGCAGGCCAAGGAAGGAACCGTGTCATTAAGCAGCTCTTTCGTCTGCACGCTCACGTTGAGCGCATGGCTGTGCGCGGGCCTGACACCTGTCCCAGCGTCGGCAGGAGAGCGTCCACCCGGCGAGCCGGGCAACGACCAGTCCGTCACCGGAATATTTCCACCGTCTCAGCCGGAGCCCGCGACTCAGGAGAAACCCCTCTGGCATTATGGAGGGTTCATCGATCTCGGTTACTCGCTCGATTTCAATTTCCCCGACAATCACCAGTTCCGTAACCGCAGCACCACACCGCGGGTCAATGAACTGGACCTGAACATGACGGCCGTGTATGTCCGGAAGGATCCGAGCGAGTCGTCTCGTTGGGGGACGGAGTGGTTGGTCCAAGCCGGGGAGGACTCCAAGGCGTTCGGGTTCGCCACGAATCAGCCCAAAGTATCCGGCTCCGATGTCTGGCGTCACTTCGGACGCGCAAATGTGTCGTATGTCGCTCCGGCCGGCAACGGACTCACGCTTCAAGCCGGACTGTTCAACAGTTTCATCGGCTACGAGTCGCTATATGCCAAGGACAACGGCAATTACACGCGCGCCTGGATCGCCGACTATTCCCCCTACTTGATGTTCGGCCTCAACGCGCTCTATGCGTTCAACGATCAGTGGACCGGCGCATTTTTCGTGATCAACGATTATTTTCACCTTGCAAATCCGAACAGTCTCCCGAGTTACGGCGGGCAGATTCAGTACAAGCCCGCGCCGGCCTGGACCCTCAAAGAAACGATGTATTATGGGCCAGACCAGGCTGACACATCGTTGGAGTTCTGGCGCTTTTTTTCCGACACCATCGCCGAATGGAAAGATGACGAGCTGACCGTGGGGTTCGATTATCAGATCGGAACCCAGAAGAATGCCTCGGCTCCCGGGAATCCCCGTAATTTCTACACCGGTGCCACCATTGAAACTCGATTGCACATTGCCGGCCCCTGGACTGTCTCCGTAAGACCCGAGTTTTTTTGGGACCGGAACGGGCTCATGACTGGTTCGGAGCAATTCATCAAGGCCATCACGGCCACCGCCGAATACCGGCTGCCCTACATGTGGACCAATACGATCTGTCGATTGGAATATCGGTACGACGATTCGACCGGAGCAGGAGGCGGATTTTTCAAAGGAACGAACAATCTGTTGACGCCCGGGCAGCAGATGCTGATCTTCGCTCTCATCGGAACGTTCGATTCGCCGTGAGGCCTACCCTGTTGAGCCCGGCGCCACGACCGGCGGTTCGCGTCGGGTCCTCGACGTGTCGCATCCCTATTCCGTCCGCAGCCGATACCCGACACCGAGTTCCGTCACGAGAAACTTGGGATGCGCGGGATTGGACTCCAGCTTGTTGCGAAGCTGGCGCATGTATACCCGCAGATAGTGGCTTTCCTCGACATGTAACGGACCCCACACTTCCTTCAGCAATTGCCGGTGGGTGACGACCTTCCCTGCATGGCGGACGAGCGTGGTGAGAAGTTTGTATTCAATCTGCGTCAGATGAATCTCCTTGTCGGCCACGAACACCTGGCGTCGACCGAGTTCTACGCGAACATCACCAAATGTAAAGCAGGAGTCCGCCTCCGATTCGTCAGGCCGCGCCGCATGCCGCAGGGCCGTGCGTATTCGTGCAAGGAGTTCATTGATGCCAAATGGCTTCGTTACGTAGTCGTCTGCACCCAGGTCCAGCGCCGAGACCTTTTGCTGTTCCTGCTCTCTGGCCGAGAGCACAATGATCGGCGTTGGCGTCCACTCGCGCACCTGGCGAATCACGTCGATGCCATCCAAGTCCGGGAGTCCGAGATCAAGCAGAATGAGATCGGGATTCCTCGATTTGACTTCGATCAGACCTCCTTGTCCCGTTGTCGCTTCGTAGATTCGGAAACCATGGCCGGGAAGTGTTGTCCGAAGAAAGCGCCGGATTTCCGATTCATCCTCGATGAGAACGATCGTCGCTTCCTGTGACATAGGAGCTCGCCGCTAAGAAGATGCGTGATGGTTGCCGGTGTGTTCGGTGGCGATAGGAGGCTGCTCTTCCGAGAGGGGAATCGCGAATCGAAATACCGCACCACCGCCGGTGCGGTTTTCGGCCCAGATGCGCCCGCCATGGGCTTCGACGATGCCGCGGCAAATCGTGAGTCCGAGCCCGACTCCTCCTTCTCGCGCGGGTTTCGCGCGGTAAAACTTGTCGAAGATGCGAACTTCTTCCCCGACGGGAATGCCCTGCCCTCGATCCGCCACTTCGACGACCACTTCCTTGTTACCGGCCGATGCCGAAACTTCAATGATGCTACCAGGAGGAGCATACTTCGTCGCATTTTCCAAGAGGTTGATCACGACTTGCTCCATGAGCACTCCATCAATTTGCACCATCGGCAAATCCGGAGGGAACGCCGTACGAACGGTCACATTCCTCAACCGCTCTTCCAGCCTGGACAGCGCGGCTCCGACGATCTCGTCCAACGGATGCCACTCCTTCTTGAGCTGCACCGCCCCCGCCTCGATCCGCATCATATCCAGTAAGTTCTTGAGCAGCCGATCCAATCGGTTCGCCTCGCGGTAAATCGATTGAGAGAGCTCGAGGCGATCGCTCGCGTTGAGGAGGCTCCGCTCGTCCAACAAGCTGCTGGCTGCTCCCGTAATGGTGGCCAGTGGAGTCCGCAAGTCGTGAGAGACTGAACTCAAAATAGCATTCCGCATGCGTTCGGTTTCCACTCGAACATGCGCCTGCTGGGCTTCCTCTGAAAGGCGAGTTCGTTCGATCGCCAAGGCGACTTGATTGATGAGCGATTCGAGCAAATGAAGTTGATCGGGATCCAATAACAGCCCCGTGTCTTTCGGCCGGACCGCCACGACTCCGATCGGTCCCGTGGACCCTACCAACGGAAGATAGAGCGCGCTGGCCCCCGGCAGCGTATCGGTTCCCAACCCTGCCCGCTCATTGTGATCAAACACCCATTGAGCGACACCGGATTCTTTGGGCTCGAGGTCGAAGAAGAGTTGCTCCCCCCGCTGTAAGCGAACTCGTTTTTCGGCATCCGCAAGAAAAATCGCCACCTGGCCATCGAAGACCTCGCGAAGATGCTTCGCCGCGACCTGAGCCAGCATGGCTGTGCCTCGATGCGTCGCCAAATCTCGGCTCATCGCATACAACACGGCCGTTCGTCGTTCTCGATCGCGGGCCAACTCCGCTTGTTCACGAATGCGCACGGCCAGATTGCTGATCACCAACGCCACGATGAGCATGATGGCGAAGGTCAACACATATTGGATGTCCGAGACGGCGAACGACAGGTAGGGCGGCACGAAGAAGAAGTCGAACGTGGCCACGCTCACGACCGAGGCCAGGACCGAGGGCCCTCGCCCCAGTCGAATCGCGATCACGATCACCGCGATCAGGTACATCATGATCAGATTGGCCGGGCTGAAATAGGGGAACATCGCCCAGGCGACGGCCGTGGCGATCGCGACCCCCACCAGGGCATAGAGGTATTGCCGCCGATTGCTGGTTCTCCTGAGACTGCGGCGGATGAGCGGCTGTCCCTCACCCGCCTCTCCGGTAATGACGTAGATATCAATGTCTCCGCTTTGGTGGACCAGCTCCGACACCACGGAGCCGAAGAGCCATTCCTTCCAAAGAGACCGAACCGGCTTTCCCACGATGAGTTTGGTCGCGTTGCGGCTGCGTGCGTAGTTCAGCAGCTCCTCTGCGACACGCTCTCCCGTCAACGTGACGGTTTCCGCACCGAGTTGCTCGGCAAGGCGTAACGTCTGCACGAGTCGGTCGCGATCGGCCTGCGGCAATCGAAGATGCCGCGGGACTTGCACGTAGACAGCGATCCATTTGGCATGCAGATTGGTGGCCATTTGGCGCGCCGCACGAATCAGGCGCGGCCCACGTGGCTTCATGTTCACACACACCATGATCGTTTCGGCCGCCGGCCAGGTACGGATGACGGCGTGATCGCGCCGGTAGACTTCCATCTGCTGATCGACCCGCTCGGCCGTGCGGCGGAGCGCCAATTCGCGGAGTGCGATCAGATTCCCTTTGGTGAAGAAATGTTGGATGGCATGCTGAATCTGCTGCGGGACGTAGACCTTTCCGTCTTTCAACCGTTGGAGCAAATCGTCAGGCGGGAGGTCGATCAGTTCGACATCGTCCGCCCGCTCGATCACGGAATCCGGCACCGTTTCCCGGACACGGACGCCAGTGATCTGCGCCACGACGTCGTTCAAGCTTTCCAGGTGCTGGACATTGACGGTCGTGTAGACCGTAATGCCGGCCTTCAACAACTCCTGCACGTCCTGCCAGCGCTTGGCGTGTCGAAGCCCAGGCGCATTCGTGTGAGCCAGTTCGTCGATCAGGATCATCGCGGGACGGCGGGCAAGGGCGGCGTCGAGGTCAAATTCGTGGAGCACGGTGCCTCGGTACTCCACCGTGCGGCGGGGCAATACCTCAAGACCAGGAAGCAAGGCTTCAGTTTCCGCTCTCCCGTGAGTCTCGACGACGCCGATGACGATGTCCACTCCATCGCGACGCTGCTCGTGCGCCGCTTCCAGCATGGCATAGGTCTTCCCCACGCCCGGATTGGCTCCAAAGAATATTTTCAGTTTTCCCTGAAGCTGGCGAGCTTCTTCCGCCTGCACACGTTTGAGGAGTGCATCTGGATTGGGACGGATCTCGGCCATGAAGCCCTCAAACCCGCATGGAGCGGCTAGAGTGTCCTTTTCCGCGAGGTTTCATGCACTAGTTTTGTCACATTATAAGATGTGACGACCTATGGTGTCTCTGAGAGAAGGCCCATCACTCTTTGCTCTGCATGGGGCAGCGCCCTGGAGTCGGATAGCTTGAAAATGTGTCGTTGGATCGCGAACTATGACCATTCAGGACGGTGGCACGTCGAGAGCAAGATTCAACTTCAGCACGTTTACCCGCGATTCCCCAAGAAGCGCGAATTGGCGACCTTCGGTGTGTTGCATGACCAACCGTTCCACCGCCCCTTCCTCCAGACCTCTTGCGCGGGCGACACGCCTCACCTGGAACGCCGCCGCAGTGAGGCTGATGTGAGGGTCAAGCCCGCTTCCCGAGGCAGTCACGAGGTCCACAGGGATGGGATTGTCGTTGTCCGGCTCCGCTGCTCGTAAGGCGGCAACTTTCCCTTTGACCGCTTCGATCAAGGCCGGATTGGTAGGCCCGAGGTTCGACCCACTGGAGGCAGCCGCATTGTAGGGAAACGGCGAGGTCGCCGATGGGCGGCTCCAAAAATATTTTGGTTCATCGAAGTACTGTCCAATCAACTCGGATCCGATGAGCTTCCCATCGCGGATGATCAGGCTGCCATTCGCTTGATGTGGAAACAACAACTGAGCGATACCTGTGACTGCGAGTGGATACACCAGCCCGGTGAGCACGGTCCAAATCACCAACATAGCCAGCGCAGCTCTTATGTGCTCTTTCACGTGTCTCTCCGGTCTGTATACGACCTATCGATGATCAAAAAGGCCGATTGGCAAGGCCGCAGGCGAAGCCCAGAACCGCAGGCGTACTCTCTGAGGTACGTTGAGGATTCTGGCAAGCCGAGAAAGTCGCCAGCGGCCTTTTTGATCATCCTGCCTCAGATCAAATGCAATGCAACCAACAGCATATCAATCAACTTGATGCCAATAAATGGGACCACGATGCCGCCAGCGCCGTAGATCAGAAGGTGTCGCCGTAGCAGCGGACCGGCACCGATGGGACGATAGCTGATGCCTTTCAGGGCAAGCGGAATGAGCGCGACAATGATCAGTGCGTTGAAAATGACCGCGGACAGGACCGCACTTTGAGGAGTCGCCAGATGCATGACGTTCAACTCGTTCAGGACCGGATACGTCGTCGCAAACGCGGCCGGAATGATCGCAAAGTACTTCGCCACATCGTTGGCGATGCTGAAGGTCGTCAGTGCGCCTCTGGTCATCAGTAGCTGCTTGCCAATTTCCACGATTTCAATCAGCTTGGTGGGGTTGCTGTCCAGATCCACTAAGTTGCCCGCTTCCTTGGCAGCTTGTGTCCCGGTATTCATCGCCACGGCCACGTCGGCTTGTGCCAATGCCGGAGCATCGTTGGTCCCGTCTCCCGTCATGGCGACAAGCCGTCCCTCGGCTTGGAGGTCGCGAATCAATTTCAGCTTGGCTTCCGGCGTGGCCTCGGCGAGAAAATCGTCGACGCCGGCCTCAGCCGCAACTGCAGCCGCTGTTTGGGGATTGTCACCCGTGATCATCACTGTCTTGATTCCCATTTGACGCAATTCGCCAAACCGCTCTTTGATCCCGCCCTTGACGATGTCCTGCAGCGCAATGACTCCGAGGACTTTGCCCCCTTCTGCGACCACCAGCGGTGTGCCGCCCTGCTTGGCAATCGTCTCGACATTGAGGCGAACAAAATGGGAGAAGTGGCCCGCTTGCCCCGTCACGTATGATTCGATGGCATCGGCTGATCCCTTCCGTATTTCCCGGCTATCCATGTTGACGCCGCTCATGCGTGTCTGCGCAGTAAAGGGTATGAAAGTGGCGCCCAGCTCGTGAATGTCGCGTGCACGTAATCCATACTTTTCTTTTGCCAGTACCACGATGCTTCGGCCTTCCGGTGTTTCATCAGCCAACGACGACAGTTGGCATGCGTCCGCCAATACCTGATCCGAGACCCCTTCGGCCGGCAGAAACATCGTCGCCTGGCGGTTGCCCAATGTAATCGTGCCGGTCTTGTCCAACAGCAGCACATCCACATCGCCTGCCGCCTCGACGGCTTTTCCGGACATGGCAATGACATTGGCTTGTACCATGCGGTCCATGCCAGCAATTCCAATCGCAGAGAGCAGCGCGCCGATCGTCGTCGGGATGAGGCACACCAGAAGAGCGATCAGGACGGTGACGGTGATGGGAGAACCCTGACCAGCGGCTGCCACGCTATACAAGGAAAATGGCAGCAAGGTGACGGTCGCCAAGAGAAAGATGATCGTGAGGGCGGCCAGGAGAATATTCAGCGCAATTTCGTTCGGCGTCTTCTGACGCTTCGCTCCTTCCACCATGGCAATCATGCGGTCAAGGAAACTCTCCCCGGGACTGGCGGTCACGCAAATGACGAGCCAATCAGAGAGGACCTTGGTCCCTCCCGTGACGGCGCTGCGGTCACCGCCGCTCTCCCGTATCACCGGCGCACTTTCACCCGTGATCGCGCTCTCGTTCACCGAGGCGACTCCTTCAATGACTTCCCCGTCGGCGGGGACAAAATCGTTTGCTTCAACAAGGACGACGTCGCCCTTTTTCAACTCATTCACTGACACGACGCTGAACGCGCCAGACCGGTTGAGCTTCCGACTCCAGACCGCGTGGAGCTCGCTTGCCGGATTCGACTGTGCCGAGCTTCTTGGCAGTGAGTTCCTGACGCGCTCGTCGTAGGGAATCCGCCTGCGCCTTGCCCCGTCCTTCCGCCATGGCTTCGGCAAAGTTGGCAAACAGCACGGTGAACCAGAGCCACAGCGCGACAGACAGAATGAAACCGGCTGGCGCTTCGCCAGACCCAACCACCGCTTGCAGAAAAAGGAGCGTGGTCAGGACGCTGCCGACCCACACGACAAACATGACCGGATTCTTGATCTGGTGACGTGGATCGAGCTTCCGGCAGGCATCGACGATCGCCTGTCTGATGATGATCGGCTCAAACAGAGCGCGAGTCTTGTGGGTGCCTACTTGTGTCGTCATTGACAGATTCCGCAGTTCTGGGCTGCACCCTCACATCAACAAATGTTCAACGATTGGTCCAAGCGCCAGTGCGGGCACGAATGTCAACGCTCCGACCATGATGATCACGCCGATCAGCAGTGCGACAAAGAGCGGTGTATGGGTCGGCAAAGTGCCCGCCCCTGGTGGGATACTCTTTTTTCTCGCCAAAGCACCGGCGAGCGCAAGTGTCGGCAGAGCCAACCAAAAGCGGGAGACCAGCATCGCGATGCCACCGGTGATGTTGTAGAAGGGCGTGTTGGCATTGAGGCCGGCAAAGGCGCTGCCGTTATTGTTTCCCTGAGAAGTGTAGGCGTAGAGGATCTCGCTGAATCCATGCGCTCCGGGATTGAGCCTGGAAGAGGTGCCGACGTTCGGTGACCACGGCGACCGCCGTCAGCCCTAACACGATGACGGGCATGATCAATATGAGCAGCGAGGCCATCTTCATTTCATAGGGTTCGATTTTTTTTCCAAGATACTCCGGGGTTCGGCCAACCATCAATCCCGCAATAAACACGGCAATGATGGCGAACACGATCATGCCGTAGAGCCCCGATCCCACTCCTCCGAACACGACCTCACCAAACTGCATCAGAAAAAGCGGAACCAGCCCGCCCAACGGAGTATAGGAATCATGCATGGAATTGACGGAGCCGTTGGATGCGGCGGTTGTCGCAGCGGCCCACAGGACGGAATTGACCACTCCGAATCTGGTTTCTTTGCCTTCCATGTTCCCGCCCGGCTGCCCACCGCTCGGTGCTTGATCGACTCCGATCGCGGTTAGGACAGGATTGCCCTCTTGCTCGGCCCACAGGGCCAGCCCAAGCATGGCGACTAAGATTATCGTCATGGCCGCAAGCAGGGCCCATCCCTGGCGCGTGTCCCCGACCATCATTCCAAAGGTGTAACAGAGCGCGGCAGGGATCAGGAGGATGGCCAGGATCTCGAGGAAATTGGAGAGCGGCGTCGGATTCTCAAAGGGGTGAGCAGAATTGACATTGAAGAAGCCACCACCGTTTGTGCCCAGTTGCTTGATGGCAATCTGAGAGGCCGCAGGTCCGACTGCAAGGACCTGTTCCGTTGTCGTTGCAGACTCGGTTTTTGGCTTCCCATGTTCATCCAATACCGGTTGCCCGCTCGCGTCCATGATCGGTTTGTCGAATGTGACCGGTTGCGTCATCGTGGCGGTTTCATAGGCTCCGAACGTCTGCACCACGCCTTGGGACACGAGGACAAGAGCCAATATCGAAGGAGAGCGGCAATAAGATATAGAGGGTGCTTCTCGTAAGATCGGCCCAGAAGTTGCCGATGGTGTGCGCATTCCGTCGGGCGAGTCCGCGAATGAGCGCCACCAAAATGGCCATCCCCGTCGCGGCGGACACGAAATTTTGGACCGTCAAACCCAGCATTTGTGTGAGGTAACTGAGCGTCGTCTCTCCTCCATACGCTTGCCAGTTCGTGTTCGTCGCGAAACTAGCCGCCGTATTGAAAGCCAGGTCAGGCCCCACCATGCCGAGTGCGGCAGGGTTTAGCGGGAGGAGACCTTGGACCCGCTGGAGGAGGTAGAGCGTGAGCAGCCCTGCCGCATTGAAGATCAACATGGCCATACCGTATGTCTTCCAATCCATTTCATCAGCGTGACATACCCTGCAGAGGCGGTAGATGAGGCGTTCCACGGGCAAAAGGATCCGGTCCAAGCCGCAGGCCCTTCCTTCGTACACACGGGCCATGTACCACCCTAATGGTTTCGCCAGTCCCAACAGGACAATGAAATAGAACATGATTTGAACCAGGCCATTGAGGGTCATCAGAATTTCTCCGGCTTGAGCAAGGCGACCAGTAGATAGATCAGCAGACCTAATGAGAGGATTCCGCCGATCACATACATGGAGTTCATGTGCAATCCTCTAGAGACGATCTAATGCGAAGGATCAACCACGCTGAGAGAACAAAAAATCCGATTGCCAGGCTGAGCAAGAGAAAATCCATACCTCAGGTCTCCTTAGGCGGCTGTCGAACGCTACCAAATGCCGCGTAAAAACAGTGTTAAAATCACTAGGGCGCTTTCTCAGAGCCCAGGATCACGAGTGTCATAGCTGCTCCCTCCTTCTACCTCTCGACATACTCTATCCAAAGGCGCATCAAAGCCGGATTAAACCGGCAGGCCAGAGCATCAAAATTCAGTAAAAATGGATGTCAGGAAGGGAACAGCAGGCGGCTATGACAACGTGGATCGTCGACAACGAGAGGTGGTATGCGGTATTAGAATGCAGGGATGGAGTCAGGTATGTCCGCTTCCACGGTTCATCCGAGCGATAAACCGGTCCGTCACTTCCGACAGATTCTGCTTTGGCCCATCCAGTTAATGCCGATCCGCGAAGGCGCCCCGATTCAGAAACATTGGGAGCGGCTGCAGACTCCTGACAAAGACAATCCATGGCGCGAATTGGCGGACGAGTTCACGGGCGACCCTCATCAATTTCAGGAACGGCATTACAGCGAGTTCGTGACCTTCCTCCCCTACGTCCAGCGGTTCCTCTACGGAGAAGGAAAAGGGGGCGACAGGGACGTCGAGCAGGAGTCCTGCGTTCGTGTATTTCGTCGCTGCGATGTCGCCAAGGTACGGGTCACGTTCCCCGGCTCCCGTACCGTCCCCGTGACCCTCAGTGTGGCGCACGTGGATCTGTATTTCTTCTATGACATCGACGTGGCGATTCTCGTCGTAGAGGTTTTTGCGGACGATCTGCCGTTGCCGCAGGCGCAGAACGCGCTGTTCCGGCTGGGCCGCTGTTATCCCACGTATTGGGAACCAGACGGGCACGGAGGCCACTGCCCCAAGCAGGTGGAATGGCTCTCATCCGAAGAGAAGGTGCTGGCCGTATCCGACTATGAGAACCGTGAGAAGTACCTCTCGTTCGCTTGCCGATATCGAGCACCGAGTCTCGCCTCTCATTGGGAATTTTTGCTCGAACCGCTCGTGCTTCACCATTCCGGGAAGAAGGGTCTCCTCCGATACCGGCAGATTGAATACCACCTGATGCCAGTGATGGCCTACCTCGTGATGGATGATCCGGGAGCGTTGACCCGCGAAGAGTTCGTACGGCTGGGGCTCGCGACCGCACCTGGCACGCCCGAATCGCTCCCCTATTCCAAGCGTTACTTGCAGGACTTTGAAGAACGCTATTGCTACGACCGGTACTGGAACGGAGAAGGACAGGAGCATCCGGGGACTCGCTTCATGTGCACCGGACGCGTCTTCACGATGGTGGGGGATTGCGGCGAGCGCCTATTCGTGGACCGCAAAACCGACCTTGAGCAGTTCCGGCACGAATATTTCCTTTTGTTCCTGATCCCTCATTTTCACAAGGCAGCCCTGCTGATGCTCGCCGATCGTCTGGTGGACGCAACGAATAACTTGGATATTACTAAGCGAGACTCCGTGCGACAGTTCCGAGCCGTCATTCGACACACCTTGGGTGTCTTTCTGCGCTTCAGCCACCGCTATTGGTCGCATCAGGTCTCGGATCATGGGCAAGTGAAGGAGCTTTATCGAATGATCAGCGACCATCTGGGCACCGATCGCCTCTATGCGGAACTCAGGTCGGAGCTTGAAGACATGAGCCAGTATCTCGACAGCGAGGCTTTGCGCCGACAGGGTGAGACCATGGTGCGCCTCACTGTGGTGGCCACCATGGGTTTGATCGGGGTGGCGACCACTGGTTTTTGGGGTATGAACTTGTTTCTGGTGACCGATGAGCCGCCCCTGACACGGTTCTTCTATTTTTTGATCATCTTGATTCTGGCCATCGGCCTCACCTTCTACACGGTGTTGAAATCCAGGCGGCTATCCGATTCCCTGGAAACCCTTGCCGATGAGCACCAGTCGGCACGAGCCAAGCTTGCGTCGTTAGCGAATGTCTGGAAAAGGAAGCGGGATCGGGAAAGACTCGATTGACATCGAGCCCCTCACTTCAACGGAGGGGTCAGCACACACCACATCCGACGGGTACCCGATTTCTGATCCGTGACCGGTTCGCCGCTGAAAAAACTCACCTGCCAGGCCACGATGTCGTCCTTGGGATCTGGTGTACTCGTCCAATAAATTTCTGACTTGATATTCGAGAAGGGATGGCCGGCCGGAAGCGCCGGATCACGCTGTGCAGGATCGATCAGGGTCTTGAGCTCTTCCACCGAAGGCCCGCGCCATCCTTTCTGTCCGCCCACCTCCTTGGCCGCACAGCGTTCGTTGGAGCGACTCCAGACGTCATGCTCCCGATCAGGTTCCTGCTCCCAAATCAAGCCGGTTTGATTATCTTTGACGGCCGCGCCATTCATCACGAGGGTGAAACGTCCATCGCTCTCCGCAGATAGACCAGGGACCGACCACAAGAGTGCACAGATGAGAGCGGTGAACCAGACCTCGGCCTGCAAATACCTCCGCGTACACATCGTCCACCTCTCAAGGTACCAAAGCTGGGAGTCTGCCCGAGACTAGTTGGCATTTCAAGAGCGCCGCTCCCCGTCTCAAACCGGAGAGAGGGTGGAGGAGGATCTAATGGAAGGAGAACGGAACGGGGGCGAATGTTAGCACAAAGACGGCGAACGCGAGCCATCCCGACCAACACTCTGCCCCGTCCCAGCGGGACATGGGGATCAACGACCGGCGGATGACCGATGCCCCAGACACCCGCCATGAACGCCCAGATGAACCACCCAGGCCATCCGACGAATCCCAACATGATCAGCAACGGAATGACGGCAAAGGCCATTGTCCGCTGGCGATTTCCCCACAAGGCATAGGCCACGTGCCCGCCATCGAGCTGACCGATGGGGATCAGATTCAAGGACGTCACAAAGAGCCCGAACCAGGCGGCAAACGCGACCGGATGCAGCAGGACATCGGCTTGCGGCGGTAACGGACCGACAATCAGCCACGCCATCAACTTGAGGAGCAGCGGCTCGCCCAACTGCAACCCGAACGTCGAGGTCCGGTCCACGACGGTCGAAAGGAACAGCCCGACGATCAGTGCCACCAGGGCGACCGCAAAGCCGGCCAGCGGACCCGCCACGCCAATGTCGAACAGCGCGCGCCGGTTCATGATGGGCCCCCGCATCCGGATGATCGCGCCGAAGGTCCCGATAAAATGAGGCGGCCCCGGAATGAAGAGTGGCAGTGACGCCGGCACTCGGTGGATCTTCGAGAGGATGAAGTGGCCGAATTCGTGGGTGAGGAGGATAAAGAGCAGCGTTCCTGCAAACGGAATCCCCCTGCGGCAACATCTCGGGATGTTCCCACAAGAAGGCCACCGGCCCCCGGATGGTGCCGCTGTACGCTTGATAGGCGCCGGCCCACAACGTCGTGAAGACGGTCAGCGCAAACAAAAACAGCGGCAATGTCCAACGCGAGAAGGCGGATTCCTCTTCCGTCAGGGCATCAGGAAGATCTCTCTGAAGGAAGATCTCTGACGGCATTTGTCCGCCGTCCGTTCCACCGGAAAGCCTGTGCTCGCCCATCGGATGGTCCATTGGGCCTGCCTACAGCGTTCAGCTCTACTGCGTCGTGTAAAAGGGGTTATGCTCCAGTTCTTCCTGCACCGTTGTCCCCGGGCCATGCCCCGGCAGCAGCAAACAGTCCGGCGGCAAGGTCATCACGTGCCGCTGCACCGACTCGAGATGAGTATGATAGAGCTGCGCCGGATTGGATCGGCCGATCGAGCCGGCGAACAACGTATCGCCGACGAACGACACCGGTCCCCATGGCATTTCCACTCGATAGCAAATGCCACCGGCCGTATGGCCGGGAGTGGTAACACACCGAATCTCCAAGTTGCCCACGTGAATCGTCCCACCGTGGTCGGGTCTCGCAAGTTGCTGTTCGGAAGGTTTCCAATGGAGCAGCGTAAGGTCCTGCATGCCCGAGATAGACGGGCACGGGCCAACGACGCAGGATCTGCTGTATGCCTTCGGCATGGTCCGCATGGCCGTGAGTAAGACAGATACCGACCAGGCGTAGGCGGCGTGCCTCGAGAATTTCAAGCATCATCTCCGCATTGTACGCCGTATCGACGAGCACCGCTTCACCGGCATCATGAACGACGTAGCCTTTGACCGCGTACCCGCTGATCTCTCCCTGCACGGTTTCGATTCCGGGCATCAGCGGAAGCGGGCGCGGAAGCCACTTATTCAGCACAATTTCTTCCAATGATGACAGACGGAGCCCGAGCGCGGCGGAGAGGCCAGGAGTTCTGCCCGATCGTGCAGCTGATCACCGCGTTCCAGCGCCGTGATGTCCGCACCAGGCAGGCCGGTCAGCCGGGCCACGTCACCCACAGAGAGTTTTAGTCCAGTCCGAGCCTTCTTAATGATGTCTGAAAAATCATCTTCCAACGGCATCTGTGCTTTTAAAATTCTTCTCTTTTCAGGCCGACTGAGGAGTGTATTTTACGTGGTAGCGCCGGTCTGGGCGCTTGTCCGCGACCGCAGCGGCGCGGCCCCGCAGCTTTTCGGGCGGCGGTGCGAGGCACGGATTCCTCAGTCATGAGCGGCCATCCATCGCATTATGACGACGCCGAAGATGCCCACCCTTCGTCAGCCTAGCTCCTTCACCCCTCGGGAGCCAACTTTATTTCTTTCACTTCTCCGAAACCCGACAGCAGCTTCGGCAGAGTTTCGCCGGATCCGACCGCCACAATCGTGAGACGACTTGAGTGGAAATGTTTCTTGGGCCGCCCTCAGGATATCCTCCTTCTTGAGCGCAATGACACGCGCGCGCAGCTGCTGGAGGAAATCCTTGGGCAGCCCGTCATACTCCAATTCGACGAAGCGGCCCACGATGGCCGAAGGACTCGCGAACGCGAACACGAACGAGTTGACGTAAGCCTCTTTGGCCTCAGCCAGCTCCTCATCCGTGACCAGCTCAGTCCGCATCCGCTCCATATTGGCGACGAAGCGGCTGATCACTTCCTGAGTGGAAGGCAGTTTTGTTTCTGCCCGCATCAGCCAGACACCTTGATCATGCATACTGACGTTCAAACGGCTGCCGACGGAATAGGCCAGGCCTCTTTTTGTGCGCACGTCGTTGAACAGCCGGCTGCGGAACGAGCTGCCTCCAAGAATGTCATTGGCGATGGCCAGTGGGACGTAATCCGGGTCATCCTCTCTGATGGTCAGGTGTCCGATACGCAGATGCGTCTGGGACGTGTCTTTATTGACGAACCGGACGTTCGACGGCCCGCCGGGGTCGCGCGCGTTGGCGATTTTCAGTTCAGGAACGTCGCCTTTCTTCCAGTCGGCAAACGTCGAGCGCAGCAATGCGATCATCTCAGCCTGTTTGAAATCGCCCGTGACTCCCAGAATAATACCGTTGGGATGGACGGTTCGTCGGTGAAACTCGACAAGGTCCTCTCGGCTGATGCCTTTGATCGATTCGACCGTGCTCTCGCGGGCGCTGGGATGCTCTGCCCCGTATAACTGCTTGAGAAATTCCCGACCGACGATCGACCCCGGGCTGTCTTGACGGCGCCGGATGCCCTCGATCGTTTGGAGCTTGGCCAGCTCGACGCGAGGGGCTTCGAACGCAGGCTCTCGTAAAAGCCCGGCGAACATTTTCACCCCGCGGTCAAGATCTTTGCTCAGCACGTCTAGGGAGGCCGACCCAGACTGCCGTCCCATCGCACATGTTGATATCGATCGCAAATTGCTCGAGTTCCTCGTCGATTTGCTCGGCGGTCCTGCCCCCGCCTCCGCCGGTTCGCATGACCGCGCCGGTCAACGCGGCAAGCCCGACTTTATCCGCCGGCTCCAGCCATCCGCCCGTGCGCATTATCGCGGACAAGCTCACCAGCGGCAGTTCATGGTCCTCCAGCAGATAGACGACCATGCCGTTGTCGAGAACGACCCGCGCAGGTTCGGGCGGCGCGAACTCGACCGGGGAGAACCTCATCGTTCGAGGATCCTTGACCGCCAGATCTCCAGCCCACGCCATGACTGTCGCCGACAGCAAGGCCATGACAAGCACGGCCGCTTTCAGTCCCGGCCTTGTCCGTAATGAGGGAGCCTTCATGATCATGACCGGCCCTCCTGGCTCGACACTGAGGTGGTCAGCGGTTTCGAGCCCGTCTTCTTGACCAGCGTGGCGACCGTCCGGTTCGACTTCGTGAAGTATTGAGCGGCCACGCGTTGGATGTCGGCCGGAGTGACCGCGGCAATCTTGTCGCGGGACTTGAGCACGTAGCGCCAGTCTCCGGCCACGGTCTGATAGAGGGCCAGCTGGGACGCCAGCCCGCTGTTCGACCGCAGGGCGCGAACCATGTCGGCATCGAGATTGTTGATGATCCGTTCCAGTTCCTTGGAGGAGACCGGTTCTCTCTTGAGCCGTTCGAGTTCGGCCAGGATAGCGGCCTCGACTTCCGCGGTCGTGTGAGGCGCGAGCGGAGTCGCGCTCAGCACGAACAGGTTGGCCGAGCGAACACCCGGATAGTTCGCGTCGGAATTGACCGACGCGGCCAGCCGGGAATCCCGCACGAGCGCGCTGTACAAGCGCGAGGTCGGTCCGTCCGTCAACAACTCATCGATGACATCGAACACATAGTCATCGGGATGGCCGAGGGCGGGCTTGTGGAAGCCGATCGCTAAAGACGGTTCGGCGTCGAATTCGACTTCGACACGCCGCTCTCCGCGCTGAGGAGGCTCGACGGTGACAATCTGAGGCGGCGGCGGTCCGGCGGGAATCTTCCCGAAGGTATTCTCGATCAAGGTCACGACCTCCTTCGGATTAATATCGCCCACAATGCCGACGGTCGCCCTGCCGGGACCGTAGTACGTCTTGAAAAAGGCCTCGGTGGCCGCCGGCGTCAATGAGAGAATGTCGGATTCCCAGCCGATCGTCGGCACACCATACTGATGGGCGCGAAACGCCGCGGAGGTGAACGTTTCATAGAGTGATCCGGTGGGGCTGTCGTCGTTTCGCAAGCGGCGCTCCTCCATGACGACGCCCCGTTCCTTGTAAAACTCGCGGAGCACCGGACTGGCCATGCGGTCGGATTCAATGGCCGCCCAAAGCGGCAACCGGTTGGAAGGCAAGCTGATGACGTAACGGGTGAGGTCCTTCCCGGTCGAAGCATTGAGACCGACGCCGCCATGGCGTTGATAGAGGAGCGCCATCTCATTGCCTGCGACATATTGGGCCGCCTGGTCTTGAAGTTCCTTGAACCGCTTCTGCAGCCCTTCGATGGCGGCTTGTTCAGCCGGCTCGACCGGCGTGTCCGCGCCTCGCCGGGAAATGTCGCGCTGGCGTTGCTCGAGCTCGGTACCGACCCGATGCAGCTCGTCCAAGATCGGCTTTTCCTTCGCGTAATCCTTCGTCCCGACGGTGCTGGTGCCCTTGAATGCCATGTGCTCGTAGAGATGCGCCAGGCCGGTTTGGCCCACCTGTTCGTTCACCCCGCCAACCCCGAAGGTCATGTTGATCGAGACGACGGGAGCCTGATGCCGTTCGACCATTAAGATGGTCATGCCGTTCGCCAGCTTATGCTCGATGACGCGATCCGCGAGACCGGACGGCGCCGCAGCGCTCAGGCCGAGAGTGAAGCCAAAGCTGACGAGAACAGCGCTGACTGACGCCACCACCCGATGGGCAGTGAACGTCTTGTGGCCCTGCGGCCGATGTCTTGCTGTGGTGTTCATTCAAAAATCTCCATCAATTCTTCCGGTCGTTCAATAAACCAATCCGGCTGGCACGCAGCCATCTTTTCCCGATTGCCCATGCCGTAACCGACGGCGCACACACGAATGCCGGCGTTGTGGCCGCCGTTGATATCGTTGGTGCTGTCACCGACCAACACCGTCCGGTCTTTCGAGACGTTCAGACGTTCCATGATGTGCAGCAACATGCCGGGTTCGGGCTTCAAGCCGAATCCGTTGTCACCGCCGACGACGACCTCAAAGTGCTGGGGGCCCAGTCCTTGGAGAATGACGTTCGTATATTCGATCGACTTGTTCGTGGCAACGGCTTTCCGCTTGTCCGCAAAATGGCCGAGCGTTTTCTCCACGCCCGGATAGAAGACGGTCCGATCCAGACAGTGGGCGAGGTAGTTCCGACGAAAGACGCTGAGCGCCTCCTCGAAACTCACCCGGTTATGTTCTCCGACCGCCAGCCGAAGCAGCTTCTTGACCCCATCACCGACAAACCCGAAGATTTCCTCTACCGGCCGCTGCGGCAACCCCAGCTCTTCCAGCGCAAGATTGACCGAGGCGGCGATATCCCATTTCGATTCGATCAATGTGCCGTCCAAATCGAAAATCAACAAGTCGATCTGCGTCATTCCCATTCCGCCCCTCTATTTGGCCGTCCGCAACTCGCCTTGCAGCGTCGCCAGGCTCTCCCGCTTGGCCGGCTCGGTTTCCTTCACCCAGGCTTCCTTCACGAAGTTAATCATGCGCTTCTGGCCGACATGCGGAGGCAACATGGGTTCGATGATGCGCCACCGATTATTGATCGACTTGACGCGAACACGGATCTCTTCGACGGAGGTCTCAGGAAAAAACCCTGCGGTTTCCAGATACACGGACCCGATCACCTGGAACGTGACGGGGATCACCACTTCCAACCGATTGACCACTTCCCAGTCCCGGTAGTGCTCGGCGACCGAAAATTCCCGAATGACGATGACCTTTCCCCATATCGGCTCGGTGTCCCAGCCCCGATAGGGCGCCAGCGCCTCGAAGGACATCGAATCGAGCTTAGCGCCCTTTTGATCGAGCTCAAAATACTTCTTCACTATCTCAGCCGGAGAGTGGCCGGGGCCGCCCGTTTGGGCCCACGCGGCATCTCCCTCCATGCCCACCAACAGCGCCAGCAGGGTCATGGTCGCGAGGACCGGCGAAACAGCGACGATCATGGACCTGCTCGACGCCATGATGCTCATCGGTCGGGGTTGAGACGGTTCTTCACAGAGCGTGTGGGGAAAAACCATCGTGACACGGCAATTCATTCTACCAAAGGCGTTCCGCGAAAGCATGTCACACACCATCGGGCGTCGTGGGACGGCGTTGACCTGTTCTGAGATCGCATGCTACGGTTTTCGCGCTCTCCGCGACCGTGTCTCGCCAACATGTGGATGGACATGTCATGTCGTGTGATGAACTGGCTGCTCGTTCTCTCGACGTGCTTCATCCTCTGGGGTGTCGCATCGTCTGCCGGTCCTTCGGAGAGTCGGGCGCACGCCGTCGAGCTGGCGGAGGAGACCGAGGCTTCCGCACCGGCTCTGCCGGAACGGCAGATCTCCCGGCCGCGGACCGCGATCGAGCGCACGGCACCGGCAAAGGCCTATGCACTGCTGGAGGCGCTCCAGCGACGGAATGGAGAACCGCTCGCCGGGTACGTCGGCGGTCAGGTCTTTCAGAATCGGGAACGCCGGCTGCCGCGCGGCCGCTATAAGGAATACGACGTCAACCGAAAAGTTCCCGGCCGCTCGCGCGATGCCGAGCGGCTTGTCATCGAGCAAGACACCGGCAAGGCCTATTACACGGATGACCATTACCGCACGTTCTTTCCGTTGAATTGAACTGCCATGGGCGTTCACCCCTCACAACTGTCCCTCGCGACTCATCTTCAGTCGATCAAACCTCCGTGGACCGTGCTTCTCATCCTCAAGGCTGGACAGCGCGCCGAGTCGGCGGCCAAGGTCCCCGACGGATTCCTCTTTAAAGTCGTGCGCGGCGGAAAGTGCCGAAGCGTTACGGGGCTTTTCGCCGAACTTGCCGAAGCCTTGGAGTTTCCGGACTACTTCGGTCACAACTGGGATGCAGTCGAAGAATGTTTGGCGGATTTAGAATGGTTACCGGCGAAAGGCTACGGTCTGCTCTTCACGGATGCGGAGCTGATCCTTCCCGACGATGAAGAGGAATTCGCGACGTTTCTGGAAGTGCTGAATGACGCGGGTGAGGCCTGGGCATCCGGACAGGCAGCCAAGCGAGCCAGACCCTTTCATAGTGTCCTGGCTGTATCCGAGCGCAACAAATCCAAACGCACGCACTGGGGGGTGCCGCATGCGGCCCCGTCGGCTCTCCGACCATCCCGCAGCAAACGCAGTCCTTAGGGTGGAGTTGCGAGTAGGGCAGGCGCTGGTTACGAGCGGATCTTCTTCGTGAAATTGAGCAGGCCGGGCCACCGAAATAGCGCAAACGTTGAGGCGGCTCCAAGAAAGCCCGTAGTGCGTCTGGCCTGAATCGAAGCCTGCCAATGCTGACGGATCTGATCGCGATGGAGAACACAAATCCCGTGTGTTTCCCGCGCATCGTCTAACGGTGCTTTTTCGCGGACGAATTCGGCTCTACCCTCTTTCCGGCACCAGGAACATACGACCTTCATTCTTTTTCCTCGAACTGTGGATAACCAACCGCCGTCATAACTCGGTGTCATCGTACGCAAGTGTCAGGCCGCATCCGGTGACCACGAGTCCGCGCAGGAAGTCCTGATAAAACGAAGGTTCGTTTTGCTCACAGACTTCAGAACTGTATCAATTCAGAGAAACAGCGTATCCATTTAGACACTTTTTGACCCCACGTGAGGCAATTCGCGGCAAATTCGGATGCCGAGCCTCTTTCTTGACCCCTCAATTTCTGCATGATAGGGTGCCCAGCCGTTATGAAAATCACCCGATCTATCAAGCTCTTCGAGGAAGCGCAGCAACTCATCCCAGGAGGGGTCAACAGCCCGGTCCGCGCGTTCCGAGCCGTGGGTGGCCACCCCCGTTTTATTCAGCGGGCCAAGGGCTCGAAACTCTACGACCTGGATGGAAATACCTACATTGATTACGTGCTCTCCTGGGGACCGATGATTCTCGGTCATGCCTCGCCCCCCGTGATCGGAGCGATCAAGAAGGCTGCCGGACAGGGCACCAGTTACGGCGCCCCCACGGAACTTGAAGTCGAATTGGCTCGTCGCATCCGTGCGGCAGTGCCCTCCATGGAAAAGATCCGTCTGGTCAGCTCAGGGACGGAAGCCGTGATGAGCGCAATCAGGGTCGCGCGCGGCTTTACCAAACGGGACGGTATTCTGAAATTCGAAGGCTGCTATCACGGCCACAGCGACTACCTGCTTGCGAAAGCTGGATCAGGGATGATGACACTCGGGATCCCCGATTCACTCGGCGTGCCGGCAGACTTTGCCAAACATACCTTCACGGCTCCCTACAACGACATTCGTACCGTTCAACGGCTCATGCGGGAACGGGGAAAACAGATCGCATGCGTTATCGTGGAACCGATCGCCGGCAATATGGGAGTGGTGCCTCCCGCTCACGATTTTCTCCCCGCCCTTCGCCAATTAACGCTCGAGAACGACAGCCTGCTCATCTTCGACGAAGTCATTTCCGGCTTTCGCGTCGATTACGGCGGAGCGCAGGCCCTGTACGGGATCACGCCCGATCTGACCGTCTTGGGGAAGATTATCGGAGGAGGATTGCCGGTCGGCGCGTACGGCGGGCGCGCAGAGATTATGGATCTGATCGCTCCGGCAGGGCCGGTGTATCAAGCCGGAACGCTGTCGGGCAATCCGCTGGCCGTGACGGCAGGTTTGGCCACGCTCAAGCAATTGCGCGCAAAACATCTGTACAAAAATCTTGAGGACCGCTCAGCCGCAGTCGCGGAGGGAATCGGGAAGGAAGCAAAACGGGCTGGCATCCCGATCATCCAACACAGGGTCGGCTCAATGTTGACGACATTCTTTACGTCCGATCCCGTCGTCGATTGGAACAGCGCGAAGCGTTCGGACACCAAACGCTACGGTCAGTTCTTCCACCAGATGCTGGAACAGGGCATTTATCTGGCCCCTTCGCAGTTCGAAGCGGCATTTCTCTCCACCGCTCACACGCCGGCCGACATCGAGAGCACCATCCGCGCCGCGCGCGTAGCCTTCAAATCAGTTTATAGTCTCACAAAAGCGTTGTATTCAGGTCAGATACAGGGTGGGCTGATTCGATACCATCGAGGCCGATCAAAACAGTTGTGCAGCAAGGCCGCAGCTAAGCGAAGGGGCGAGGCGTACATTTTCTGGTACGTTGAGCCTCTGAGCGAAGCGAGAACGAAGCCTTGGGCAAAGGCGCGTCTCGGCGCGCCAGGGTCGGGCGGGTGAGATGAAACGTTTTCAACAGCTTCCTATTCGTCGTCCTCGTCGTCTGCTTCCAGGGCCTCCTGCCTCTTCTGCTCTTCCATCGCATTATGCAGGAGCATGCGGATAAACATTGAGTAAAGCGAACCCTTTTCCAGCGTTCCGCCTGGAGGTATCGCAATCTTTCCTTCCTTGATCATCTTGTCCATCCAGACCTTTTGATCAGGAGCGATCAGAATCGGGAGCTCGACTAAGCCGACTCGGCCGAACATTTCCATGGTGACGTCCTCCGTGAATCCGAGTGGCTATTCCAGCACGCGGTTTTCTCGAATGTCAACTTGGGAGCACACTGCTGGCACGAAGCCTGCGTGAGCGACGAGCCCGGGAGGTGTGTCGTGCGTCCTGTCATCCTCATGCTGCTACTCGCAACGATGCCGCTCGCTTTACTTCCGGCGTATGCACAGCCATCCAGCGCTCCACCTTCCTCTTTGCCGGCGATCCCTCTGTCACCTTCTTCCTTTGATCAGAACGGAATTGGGTCCTGCGATCTCTGCCGGCCGCTTGAAGGGCGCCGGGGGAGCGATCTTGAGCGTCATCGCCGCTTCCGGGACCGGCACCTGCACCCAAACAAAAAGGCGCCCGGCATTACTAAGTCTCAGAAGCGGAGCTTCAAGAGCCAGTTGCCCCATCGCAAGCTGGAGGAGCACCAAGACGGAGTGGAGCGATAAACCGGCGGGAAATGAAATTGGTTATTTCTTTTTCTTGTCGCGAGGATTTTCTGCAAAGAGCAGCCAGGCCAGCACGGCAAATCCTATGACGACGCCGATGATGGCCAACCAGGTTCCAATTTTGTCCATAGATACTTAAGACTCCTGTGCGCCGACCGTCTTTTTCAACGTCCTGCCTGGTCGGAATGTAGCGCGGCGACCGTCTGCTTGTCGAGGCGCTTGACCTTGCCGTTTCCGTCCGTCACCGCAAGCCTCGCCGAGCCTTCAACGATGAGACGACCACTCCGCCGTTCACGCACCACATGGGCAAAGGTGATTGAGGCAGGGCTCATCTCAGGAATGGTGGTCTCGATGTCCAGCGTCTCGCCGTAGTACGCGGACGCACGATATTCCACTTCGGCATGGACCACGACGAATACTCTTCCCGCCTGCATCAATTCCGAAACGGAGAGCCCCCGATCTTCAAGATACTGCGTTCTTGCCCGCTCAAAGTACTTGAGGTAGTTGGCGTAATACACGACGCCGCCACAATCCGTATCCTCATAATAAATTCTGACTTCCACGTTCGATACCCCAATCAACATGAGCGAACGCTATGGCGAACCAGATTCCGCAAGAACTGGGTCTGACAAATAGGCTGCCAGCAGGCGGCCTAGCTTGGCATGCCCTGCCGCGTTCAAGTGACTATCGATGAGGTAGTAGTCTTCGGCGTCAAGCTGCAGATCGACAAATTCTACGTTGCTCATGGTCTTGTCCTTGCCACGCGGGAAGTCCTCAAAGCCTGATTCGTCAACGGACAAGACGACGACTCTTTTCCTGCCTATGAGCGGGCCGAATCGTTTCAAGACCGGAATCAGGTATTGGTAGTGGGGCGCAAACTGATTTTGCTTCGCCGTTGGAGCGAGTAGATCTCGGAGATTCCGAATGGGCTTTTCAATGGCAAAGGAGACGGCTCGACGGAGCGATTCAAGCATGCTGTGATCGCTCGAGCTTCGCTCTCTATTGAGCGTTTCCTGGAACAGCGCCTTGGCTTGAAGGAACTTGTCCTCTTGATCTAGGGCCGCATTCTCCATGAGATCATTTGCCGCATATTGAACGAGAATCGTATCGATATTGTCGATCAACCCTGATTGTTGCAAACGGAACAGCTCTCTCACGGTTCCATAGCTTGAGACAGCGAGGTTATAGACAGGTCTTTTCAATTCCTCCTGAAGAACATTGGCGAATGTTTCGCGATCGTTGACTCCCCATCCCATGGCATAGGAATCTCCCAAGACCGCAATGCCGATCTCAGAACGTTGTTTGGGCATGCTGTTTCTGACACGGCCCTCGTTTTCAAAGTGCAAAATTGTGTCAAATTCGGCGTTCGTAAAGTGACAACTCCCCAGGCGCGGAATGTAAATCAATCGATCGTCTGCTTCAATGCAGTCTTTCTGCGTTTGCCAGATTTTTCTGTACCCACGATCGTTGTAGAAATCCATTTGGAAATCTCGCAGCAATTTTGGCCGCAGCACAATGCCCTTGGTGAGCAACAGAGAACTGACAAAATAGATACCGGGGAACAGCGAGAGGTATAGGAGGCCTGCAATCAGGACATACCCGCATCCCTTGATGATGAGAGACCTTGTCCTGCTCATAAGCCCAGTGACAATGCGTGGCGCGAGAGCGTGGAACGCTTGCAAGGGCCCAGATACTACAAGGTGAGAACGGGAAATTTTGGCAACGAGCCGTCTTGGACTCCCGTCAGTCTGACGACCACGTCATATAATTGCTGCACCCGCTCGCTCCTGACCGTGTCAAATCCATGACCCAGCACGGCATGGTTGGCGGCATCGAGCAATGGCTTCATCCCCGGCCACTCCTTGAGATACGTGTGGCCCAGCGGATCGTCCAGTGCGGCCAACAGACGGAATTGCGCCTGCGCGGGCAGTACGTATTTGCCATCGACGTCTTGGAGGTAACAGGTGCGGCAGGTCTCTTGAAGCGCCTGCGGCAGCTGGTCCGGCTGAACATCCCACGTCTTGATGTGGTAGTGCTTGAAGAGACGGCATTGGGCGAAGCCTTCCAGTGCCCGCACCAGCGCCCGCATGGCCGCCTCCGTATCATGCGCGACGCGGAGCTGTCGGCCCGCATGCGCCAGCAACTCAAAGGGGAGCAGTTCCTTGACGTCGGCTGGATCCAGAACGAGTTTTTCTAAGAATCCCGCATTGGCTTTAATCGCCTGAATTCCTACCTTCAGTCCCGGGGGCCCTCCGAACAATGACGCCATTTCGATCGCTTTGACGGCGCCTTTCAGCTTCTCCCAAGCCTGCCGGTAGTGAAAGCGCTCCCACAGGTCATACCCCTCGGCAAGATCCGCCAAGGCGCGATAGAGCGGCTTCTGCCCGCCGCTCACGCGGCTTTCAATTTGACGGAAGATCGTTGCCGAGGCCACAAATGCGCCGCGGTTGAAGAGTTCGCAGCCTTGCCGCCTCACGCTTTCGGCGCCTTCATCCCAGGGATTGATCGATATCCAGAGACGTTCCCCGCCTTCGAGCGTGACCACATCGCCTTCACGTCCCTCTCTGGGCTCGATCAGGGACACGATGCGGGACGTGAACGGCGTCGCAGCAAGGACGAGGGCGCCGGCCATGGCTGCAGTGGCACCGGTCACATCCACGACCAGTGCTCCTGGATCGACTTCCCAGGTGCGAAGCATGGCAGGAAGTGACCGCGCGATCGTCTGGTAACAGCCAGGAAAGTGTTCCGGATCCGAGACCAGCACCCAATCCCAGCGGCGCGGCATTTGGCTGATTCGGGGCTGGACGTCTGTTTCCACGAGCGCCTTTGCCGACTCTGGCAGGACGAAACAGAGGGATTCCGGACGGAGTCGATTGATCGAATACACGGCTGGAGCCATCTCTCCAGTGAGCGCGACGACCAAGGCGGCGACTGGTTGATCTTGGGCCATTTCGCGCGGACTATACCACGAGGCTGGCGCAAAAGCCCGTGGGCATTGACCATTCGGAACACGGCCTTCTGCTTGACGGTCATGGGTAAGGCGCTTAGACTTCCGCTTACCTTTCGTTGCCTTACCGCACTGCGCCTGATTTCTAGAGGTTCCCAGATGGTCTGGTGGTATTGGATGATGTTGGGTCTAGCCTTGCTGGGCGCTGAAATGACGACGCCTGGCGGCTTTTACATTCTATTTTTTGGCTTATCTGCCCTGCTCGTAGGTACCTTGGCGGGGCTCGAGGTCGTCAGCCTGGATTGGTTGCAATGGTTGCTCTTTTCTGTGATCGCCATCGGCTCGCTGCTCGTCTTCCGCGGTCCGTTGCTGGCACGGATGAGTGACGGTCGCAAAACAGCCGGGGACGTTGACTCGATCGTCGGCGAAGTGGCGATTCCTCTGGAGGCCCTGCCCGCCGGCGCGACGGGAAAAGCTGAACTGCGTGGCACGACCTGGACAGCGAAAAATGTGGGTCCAAACGACTTTCGGAAGGGTCAGCGAGGGAAGGTGACAAAAGTCGACGGGTTGACGCTCTGGATTACCACCGAGTAGTCGCGCGCTCGGCGGTGAGCGATAGGCCGAAACGTACTCTGTCACGGCGACGCCTCGCACGCATTTCACAGTCTACAGGTCAATGACGATGGAGGAGGTAAGCATGTCGGCTAGTACGTTTGTCGTCCTCTTTCTTGCTCTATTGGTCCTCTACGTCATTGCCAAAACCGCCGTCGTCGTGCCCCAACAGAGTGCGTACGTCGTGGAACGTCTCGGCAAGTATTCCGATACGTTGAATGCGGGGTTTCATATTCTCCTGCCATTCGTGGATACCATCCGGTATCGACATTCGCTGAAAGAAACCGCTATCGACATCCCGGAGCAAGTCTGCATCACGCGTGATAACGTCCAGGTGGCAGTCGACGGCATCCTCTATCTCAAGGTGCTCAATCCCGAGCGTGCCTCCTATGGGATCAGCGACTTTCATTTCGCACTCTCGCAGCTCGCGCAGACGACGTTGCGCAGTGAGATTGGGAAGATCGAACTGGACCGCACCTTCGAAGAGCGAACCAACATCAACATCCAGGTCGTGAATGAATTGGACAAAGCCTCTGAATCCTGGGGCGTGAAAGTTCTGCGCTACGAAATCAAGAACATCACCCCGCCGAAGGGCGTGCTCGACGCGATGGAGAAACAGATGCGCGCAGAACGCGAAAAACGCGCGTTGATCTTGACCTCAGAAGGAGAACGCGACGCCGCGATCAATCAAGCCGAGGGTGAGAAGCAACAGGTGATCAAGGCCTCAGAAGCCAAAAAGCAGCAGCAAATCAACGAGGCGGATGGTGCCGCTGCCGCAATCCTTGCCATCGCCCAGGCCACAGCCGAGGGATTGCGCAAGGTCGCCGAGACCATTCAAGTCCCCGGAGGCCAGGAGGCGGTTCAACTGCGGGTCGCCGAACAGTACATCACCAAATTCGGTGAGCTGGCCAAGACCAACAACACGCTCATTCTGCCGGCCAGTGTCTCTGACGTCGGATCGATGATCGCCGTGGCCATGAACGCCATTAGACAGACAACTCCAGCTGCTCCAGCCAAATCCTGACACGATGCTGGACACTGGCGGCGTTTGACAGCATGGGGGCCCTCGCCTAGAATTACCTTCCATGCGCGACTTTGTCATCCAAGCGTTCAACGACAGCGCGACCATCAAGCAGCAGTTCGTGCGCGAGCATGCCGACCGAATCGTGGAAGTGGCGAAGCTCATTGTCAGGACTTTCCGGGAAGGTCACAAAGTCTTGTTGTTCGGCAACGGGGGCAGCGCGACGGACGCCGCGCATGTCGCCGCGGAATTCGTCGGCCGCTACAAACGGGAACGCGCTCCCCTGCCTGCGATCGCTCTTGCGACCGATATTGCCGCGATCACCTGCATCGCCAACGACTACGGTTTCGACGAGCTCTTCGCCCGCCAGGTACGCGCGCATGGGCAAAAGGGCGATGTCGCCATCGCGATCAGCACCAGCGGGAATTCTCCAAACGTCCTGAAAGGCGTGGAAGCGGCGAAGGCCTGCGGCCTCACGACCGTGGCCTGGACCGGCGGGACAGGCGGCAAGTTGGCCGCATTGGTCGACTTCGCCTTTGTGGTGCCTTCGAAGGTCACGGCGCGGATTCAGGAGAGCCATATTACGCTTGGACACGTGCTCTGCGAACTGACAGAGGAAGAGCTCCTTGGCAAAGCTTCCTGATCGGATCGGCCACTCCAATCGCACGCCTCGTTTGATTCCTCCAATCAATGTTTCCGATTTAAAGACGTATCCACTCAAGAAGCGGCACAGTAAGGTGCGGGTGTCGGATTTTGCCAGGCCCTGGCGGCGCGGAGGCAGCTTCAGTCTGTTCTATCGAGCCCTTCCGGACATTTTGGCCGTCAAAACGCTGCGTGCCGTGGCCAACGCGATCGCGCAGGCCCATCGCAAGGGCCGGCCGGTGATTGTCGGCATCGGCGCCCATGTGATCAAGGTCGGTCTCACGCCGATTCTCGTCAGTTGGATGGAGCAGGGCCTGATCACAGCAGTGGCCATGAACGGTGCAGGCATCATCCATGACTTCGAACTGGCCCTGATGGGCCATACCTCAGAGGAAGTCGACGACGAGATCGATGAAGGACGATTCGGCATGGCGGAGGAAACCGGCAGCATTCTCAATGAAGCGATTGCGGAAGGCCATCGAAACGGACAAGGCATGGGCGAAGCCGTAGGCCGCTACATCAACCGCTCAAAGGGACGATTTCCCAACCGTGCCACGAGCATTCTGGCCACCGGCACCAAGCTCGGCATTCCCGTCACGGTTCATGTCGCCATCGGCACGGACATCATCCACATGCATCCGTCGGCCGATGGGGCGGCGATCGGCGCCACCTCGCTGTTGGATTTTCGGCGCCTGGCAGCGGTGGTCGCCCGGATGGAAGGCGGCGTGTACCTGAACATCGGGTCCGCGGTCGTCTTGCCCGAAGTGTTTTTGAAGACGGTGTCCCTCGGACGCAATCTGGGCCATTCTCTATCCCGTATCACCACCGTCAACATGGATTTCCTTGCTCATTATCGCCCGCTCACCAATGTCGTCCGCCGACCGACGCAGAAAGGGGGCAAGGGCTATTCGCTCATCGGCCATCATGAAATCATGCTCCCCTTGCTTGTGGCGGCCGTCGCAGAAGAACTGGGGTCCCGCCGCGCATGACCGCGCACAGTCATCCTCCCGTAAGCGCGTTGCAACTCACCGACATTTGGAACGATCTCAATAGACGACATTTCGACGGCACGCTTCCTCCGATCGCACTGGTCTGGAGCAGACGGTTGACCTCATCCGTTGGCATGTTCGTGAGCCGGACCGGCCCCCGTTCGTCTTGGGGCGACAGCGCCGCGCCCAAGTCTCCGAAACGGGAAATCCGCTTGTCGGTTCCGCTTCTGACCCCGCTATTGACGCGTGCGCCGTTTGGGAACAATGAACTGGTCAGCACAGTGGCGCATGAGATGATCCACCAGTGGCAATACGACATCCTCAGGCGGCGTCCGAATCATGGACCGGATTTCCTCCGCAAGATGCGGGAGATGAACCGCGACGGCGCCCTCGCTATTACGGTCTACCACGCGTTGAAGAAGGAAGTGCAGGCGCTCTCCCGGTTTGCGTGGCGCTGTGGGCGATGCGGGCGCATTTATCGACGCCAGCGGCGGACAATCCAGCCCCGTCGCCATCATTGCGGAAGTTGCCGAGGAGCTCTTCACGAAGTATCGTCTGCGGATCTCGCACGCCCGGCGCCGTCAGAAGCAGCCGCAATCAGGCCTTGCCGCCCATCAGAGTTGTCCAGACAGCTGGAGCTGGATTTTTCCTCCGCAACGCTTTAGGCTTCGCTGACTCCACCACCGCCGACAATTCCGGTGTCCCATGCCCCGATGGCCGCGTCAGGTCCTCTTTGGTGACATCGACGCGATGTTCGCGTCTGCCGCAGTCGTCAAAGATCCGAGTCTTGCAGGTCAACCGATCGCCGTAGGCGGGCCGCCGCCGCGGGGCATCATCGCCGCGGCCAGCTATGCGGTCCGGGCTTTTGGCGTCCGCTCAGCGATGCCGACGGCCGAGGCGCTGCGGCTGTGCCCTCACCTCAGATTGATTCCTCCGGACCGGCCGCTCTACCGACGCCTTCACGAGGACCTGCGAGCCGTCACCGACCGGCTGTTTCCGGCGACCGAATGGAGCAGCATCGACGAGTTCTACGTCGATACCACGGACTTACAAACGCGCTACCCGCATCCTGCCGTCCTGGCGCAGTCCGTGAAGCAATCGATCGTGGATGCAACCGGCCTCACGTGCACGGTCGCAGTGGCCACAGGCAAGACGGTTGCGAAGATCGCCGCCGATGCGTCGAAGCCAGACGGCCTTGCCGTCGTGGAGCCCCAGCAGGAAGCGGCGTTTCTCTTTCCCCTACCGCTGCGGGCGCTGCCGGGCATCGGGCCGAAAACCGCGGCGAGGCTCGAGCCGTTTGGCATCACAACCATCGGCGGCCTCTTGGATCCGCAATGGGACCGGGTGCTCGTGCGGCTCTTCGGCGCCCGTCTCCCCTGGATTCGAGCGCTCGCGCATGGACAGGACCATGAGCCGGTCGTCGCCGACCGGGAATCGAAGAGCGCAAGCCACGAGACCACGTTCGAACACGACACTGCGGACCGGGCGTTTCTGGAAGAGCTGCTGCGCGGGTTCTTGCGAGCCCTGGCGCGCGACCTCCGCCAGGAAGACCTGGCCGCTGGAGGGTGCACGGTAAAACTCAAGGATGCCCGCTTTGCCATCACGACCAGACAGCGGCGGTTTGCCCAGCCACTCAATTACGATCCCGAGATGTGGCCGACGGTGCAGCAGGCGTTGCATGAGGTCATGAAGCCGCACACCGCGTATCGTCTGGCCGGTCTCGCGCTCTCTCCGCTCGTGCCGGCGCCGCCGGGTCTCTACGATCAACGCCGGAGCAAGGCGGTGCAGGCGATGGATGCGATCATCGCCAGACACGGTGCCGTCATCGGCCTCGGCGGAGTGGCCGATGATGACCATGAGTGAGTCACCACGCTCTTCAATCCGCCGTCACGGGCGGCATCGTCTTTCTATCTGACCACGCAGTCGGTATGATGGGAGTATGTCGAAAGTCGTGACCACGGCGCAGTTGATTCCCCTGCTCGAGCAGGCACGCCGGGACAAGCAGCGCATCGTCTTCACCAACGGGTGCTTCGACCTCATGCACATCGGCCATACGCGCTATCTGCACGCGGCCAAGGGGCTCGGCGATCTGCTCGTGGTCGGGGTCAACAGCGATGCGTCCGTGAAGAGCTTGAAGAAATCGCCTGATCGACCGATCGTGGGAGAAGCCCACCGCGCGGAAGTGCTTGCCGCGCTGGCCAGCGTCGACTACGTCGTCATCTTTCCCGAGCCGGACCCGCTCAATCTGATCACGTCGCTGCAACCGGATGTGCTGGTCAAGGGCGGTGATTGGCCGATCGATCGCATCATCGGACGCGATGTGGTGGAGCGGCGAGGAGGGACGGTCAAAACGATTCCCCTGGTTCCCGGCATGTCGACGACCGCCCTGATTCAACGGATCCAGTCTCAAGCCCACTAGCAACCGTGTCACCTGGTTCCCCATCAGTGATGATTCCCTGTTGCACACCCGTTGTCGAGGCGCTCAAGCAGCACGGCGGCCGGCCCTGTCTCGCGGGACTGCACGGTTCGACGGTGGGATTCGCCCTGACCCAGCTGATGCATCCGCGATCCGGCCAGCTCGGCTCGCGACCCTGGCTGATCGTCGCCAAAAGCGATGAAGCCGCATCGCGGCTGTTCGACGACCTTCGGTTTTATCACGATCTCTCGGGTCTGCCCGAGACGTCTCTGGCCCTGTTCCCGCGCTGGGAAACGCTGCCCTACGAAGCCACCGCCCCACACGTCGGCCTCATCGCCCGGCGCATGAACGCACTCCATCAGATCCGAACGCTTCCCGCGGCCAAGGTGGTGACCTCGATCGATGCGCTCATGCAGCGGCTCATGCCCGTCGATACGTTCGTGCGCACGGTGCTGACCTTCAAGGTCGGCGCCGCCATCGAGCGTGAAGCCCTGACAGCCGGGCTCCTTCGGCTGGGATACCGGCGCGTGTCCGTCGTCGAAATTCCCGGCGAATTCAGCATCCGCGGGGGGATCGTCGATATTTTCTCGACCGCCTATACGGAGCCGCTGCGCGTCGAATTCCTCGGTGAGACGATCGAATCGCTTCGTCTCTTCGATCCGGCCACCCAAAAGTCCACCGCGAAGATGGACCGCGCGATCGTGCTGCCGGCCCGTGAATACCTAAGGACCGGAAGCGCACAGGATGCCCTTGCGCCAATCCCGGCGGATGCTGAATGGCGCGCGCCGGACCTCTATGGCGAGATGCAGACGCTCTTCGAGTATTTTACGGCCGAGCCGCTGCTCGCGTGGAATCAACCGGCCGCCTTGAAGCTCTCTTGCAGTACTCTGTGGGAACGCATCGATGACGGCTATTTGCGGCATAGTGACAAGGATGAGACTGCTCCCTACCCGTCTCCTGAACGGCTGTTTCTCACCTGGCAGGACATCACGGATCACACGTCGGACTGGACGCAACTGGCGCTCGAGCCTTTGGCGGAAGCCGATGAATCCTGGCATCCCGTGCACGCCTTCCCGGCTCAGGTGCCGGCCAGCGCTGGGTTAGGCGCGCGCGGCACGCCGTTCAGTCAGACGCTGTCCATCCTGGAACGCCTACGGGACGGCTGTAGGGTCCTGCTCGTCGCGAGAAGCCGCGGCCAAGTGGATCGCCTGCTCGCGCTGTTGCGCGAGCACGATGCGCCGGCGATCGAATGGTCGGCCTCCGGCTGGTCCGCATCCACCCAGACGCGTGCTCCCTTCTTTGTACGGCACGGCGACCTCTCAGCGGGATTTCTCTCTTCGGAGTTACGGCTGGCGGTCCTGACCGAGGAAGAACTCTTCGCCAAAGGTGCTCGTCACAAACCGCAGGCCAAGAGCAAGGCGGCGACCTTCCTGTCGTCACTGGAAGACCTCAACATCGGCGACTACGTCGTGCACGTCCAGCACGGCATCGCCAAGTATCGCGGGCTCAAGCGTCTTTCGGTTCAGGACTTCGACAGCGATTACCTGATTCTGGAATTTTACGGCGGCGACACGCTCTACGTGCCGCTGGACCGGCTCAACCAGATTCAGCGATACAGCGGGGCCGAGAGCCACGTGCCCCGGCTGGACCGGCTGGGCGGAACGAGCTGGGCCAGGACGACGGCGCGGGTGAAGAAGGACATCGAGGAAATGGCGCAGGAATTGGTCGACCTCTATGCCAACCGCGAGCTCGCCAAGCGCCACTCCTATGGCTACGACAGCACGCTGTATCACGAGTTCGAAGCCGCCTTCGAATATGAGGAAACGGCCGATCAGCTGAAAGCCATTGACGACATCACCCACGACATGGCCTCGAGCAAGCCGATGGACCGGCTCGTCTGCGGCGACGTGGGGTACGGCAAGACCGAGGTCGCCATGCGGGCCGCCTTCAAAGCCGTGGAAGACAACCGCCAGGTGGCGGTGCTCGTTCCGACCACGCTGCTGGCGCACCAGCACTACGACAATTTCGCCGAGCGCTTTGCGCCATTTCCGACGCGGGTGGCGCTGTTGTCGCGGTTCCAATCGCCGAAGGAAGCCAAGGCGATTGTGAAGGAGGTCGCAGCGGGCTCCATCGACGTCGTCATCGGCACCCATCGCCTGCTCCAGAAAGACGTGCAGTTCCGCAATCTCGGCCTGGTCATCATCGACGAAGAACAGTGGTTCGGCGTCAAGCACAAGGAGCGCCTCAAGGAGCTGCGCACGCAGGTAGACGTCCTGACCCTGACCGCGACGCCGATTCCGCGGACGTTGCAAATGGCCATGGCCAGCGTGCGAGACCTGTCGATCATCGACACGCCGCCGGCCGGCCGGTTGTCCATCCGCACCCAAGTCGTCCGCTCGAGCGACAAGCTCATTCGGGAGTCCATTCTCCGCGAGCTCGGTCGCGGCGGCCAGGTGTACTTTGTCCATAACAGGGTGGAGACCATGGAACGCACCGGCGCCTGGCTGCAGCAAATTGTTCCGGAAGCGCGGATCGTCATGGCGCATGGGCAGATGAATGCCAAACCGCTCGAAGCGGTCATGCTCAAGTTTTTCCACCGCGAGGCGGACGTGCTGGTCGCTTCGGCCATCATTCAATCGGGCATCGACGTGCCCAGCGCCAACACGATCATCGTGAACAGGGCCGATACGTTCGGCCTGGCGCAGCTCTATCAATTGCGTGGACGTGTCGGGCGCAGCGGCGACCAGGCCTATGCCTACTTCCTCGTGCCGGACGAAGGCCAGCTGACCGATGACGCACAAAAGCGCCTCACCGCCATTCAGCAGTTCACCGAGCTGGGCTCGGGCTTCCGCATTGCGGCGGCCGACTTGGAAATCCGTGGCGCCGGCAATTTGCTCGGGAAGCAGCAATCAGGACATATCGCCGCGATCGGGTTGGATCTCTATATGCAAATGGTCGAACAGGCCGTGCAACGGCTCAAGGGGCAGGTCGTGGAGGAAGAGCCCGATCCCACCCTGCGGCTGAACGTGTCGGCGTTTATTCCGGAGGACTATGTCGCCGATCCGCATCAGCGCCTCTCGTTGTACAAACGGCTCTCCTCCTCGACGCAGATCGGTGATCTGGCCCTTCTGCACGGCGAGATTCAAGACCGGTTCGGACCGCCGCCCGAGCCTGTCGAGCGGTTGCTCGAAGTGATGCAGGTGCGCCTGCAGGCGAAGGTGCTGCGGTTGTCCTCGATCGAGCTCAAAACCGGGTCGGTCGTGGTGACGCTCGATGCCAAAAGCAAGGTCGCCCAGACGGCGATCCAACATCTCATGGACCGGTACAAAACCCGTATCCGGTTTCTCTCTCCGCTCGCCTTTGAACTCCAAATGCCGCATCAGGACTGGCCTTCCATCTTTCCCGAACTCACCGCAACCTTGCAAAGCCTCGGAGTCTGTGATACCAACAGCACAACGACATCGCCTTCGCTCGACTAATCCCACGAGGATTCACACTCCGATGCATCGATCAACGACCGGTTTTGCCGCTGCTTCGGCCGTCCGCCAGGCCTGCCTCTTCACGCTCATTGTTGCAGCCTCCTTGCGGCCTGGACGGGCTGCACCCCGCCGCAATCGGAAGAGCGGGTCGTGGCGTTCGTCAACGGCAAACCGATCACCCAGACCGAGTTCGACCACGAGTGGGGGGATCTTCCCGACGCCACGAAAGCCCGCTACGAGAAAGAAGGCGGGCGCCAGGTCTTCCTGAAGGAACTGGTCGACCACGAGTTGCTGCTGCAGGAAGCGCGCAAACAAGGGCTCGATCAGAGCGACGCCATTCGAGACCGTGTGCGACGCTACAAAGAAAAGCTGCTGAAGGACGAGCTGCTCAAAGACCGGATGAAAACGACGGTCGAGCTCACAAAAGAAGAGCTGGACCAGTACTATGAAGAGCACGCCGGCGAGCTGTTGACTCCGCTCAAGGTGCGCGTGGCTCAAATGTTGTTGCCCAATTTTCCCGCGGCCAAGGACCTCGAGACGCAGGTCAACCGCGGCGGGGATTTCGGCAAGTTCGCCCAACGCTATTCGGTCGATTACAAGACGAAGGCGAAAGGCGGCGACCTCGGACCCTACCGGAAGGGCCTGGTCATCCCTGAAGTCGACGAGGTCATCAAGACCCTGAAGCCCGGCATGGTCAGCGCGCCCATCAAGACGGACGCCGGCTACTATCTGGTTCAGATCACGGCGCTGGACCCTGAAATCATTCAGGCGGATCTGGCCAAGCGGGAACGGCTGCGGCAGGAACTGCTCTATCTTAAACGAAAACAATACTTCGACAGCGTGATCGCGGAAATCAAAGCCAAGGCGGTCGTCAAGCTGGCCGATGGTTCACGCCCGGTCGCGGACGGTCTGACCAAGCGGTAGCAAGCCGCGGCTTCCGCATCCCTCGTTAAATCCTGTACAATCACCGGATACGTCGCGCGATCCGCAACCCGTCGCGTCGACAGGCCATGATCATCTCGTCTCGCACATCCATGTCCGCCTCGATCGCCCTCGCCTTGCTGCTGGCCCTGGCCGCTGCCGGCCCCGTTCGTCCCGCGCTCGCAGCAAAAGTCGAAGATCGAATCGTCGCGATCGTCAACTCCGATCTGATCATGTTGTCCGAGGTCAAGCGTGAGCTCGCACCCGAGCGCGAGCGGATCGAGAAGCAGTACCGAGGCGACGAACTGTCCCGCCGCCTCCAAATGGCCGAAGCCATGGCATTGACCAGAATGATCGAACGCCGATTGCAGCTTCAGGAGGCGAAGGTTCGCAATGTGGACGTCGGAGATCAGGAGGTCAAACTCGCGCTCAAGCAATTGATCCAGCAGGGCGAGAAACTCGATGAGAAGGATCCGGCCAGCATGAAGAGCGTCCGCGATCAGCTTACCCTGCTCAAAGTCGTCGATCGCGAGGTTCGCAGCGGCGTGATGGTCGCGGACCCGGAAATGAAGCGGTACTACCAGGAGCACCGCGACCGGTTCGCGCTTCCGGAGGAGTACACGCTAAGCCAGATTTTCCTCAAAGCCCGGACGTCCGATGATCTCGCCGATCTCAAAGCAAAGGCGCGAGAGATCATGACGCAGCTCAAACAAGGTGAATCGTTCGAGGATCTCGCGCTTCAGTATTCGGACGATCCCACCGGCTCACGAGGCGGGCGATTGGGCCTGGTCCGCCAAGGAGAACTGTTGCCGGCAATCGAACGGGGCGTCAGCAATCTGGTGCCGGGTGGCATCTCGGACGTGATCGAGAGTCCTATCGGCCTGCACATCGTCCGATTGGACGACAAGAAGCCGAAGCAGTTCCGGCCGTATGAGGAAGTCAGGCAGGAAATCCAGGCGCTGGTCTTTCAGCAGAAAGGCGAGGACATGTTTCAAGCCTGGCTGGCAGACTTGAAGAACAAGGCGTACATCGAGATCAAGTTCGACAGCGCCCCTTTAAGGCAGACCACAAGCGTTCCCGCCCTTCTCCCGTCACCGACGAGTAAGCCGTAAGGTTTCCGGTCATCCCGAGGACATCCTCAAGACGGCGCAAGGCCGCCACCCGCTCACTCGCTTTCAATTTATCGGCCTTGGTCGCCACCACCACCGGATCGTACCCGATCGCGCGAAGCCACTGAATCGTTTCCGGATCCTGCGGTCTCACGACGCGGCTCTCCACCAGCATGACGACCGTACATACGTGTTGACGGCGCCCTAAATATTCCTCGATGAGCGGCGCCCATTGCGCCCGTTCCGCTTTCGACACCTTGGCGTAGCCATACCCGGGCAGATCGGCGAGCACAAACCGCGGCAGCTGCGGATCGTCGGTGACGACCGTAAACAGATTGATGGCACGTGTTTTTCCGGGAGTGCGGCTGACCTTCGCGAGCCCTTTGCGCTGCAACAGCGAATTGATGAGCGAGGATTTGCCCACGTTCGAGCGGCCGACGACGGCAATTTCCGGGAGAGGGCCCGTCGGAAATTGTTCTGGACCGGCGCAACTTCTGATAAACTCCGCCTTCAGAATTTTCACGAGACTTGTCATACGGGTCCCGCATGCGGAAGTCAACCAAACGACGTCGCAACCGCCTCTTTCCTCGTGCTGCTCGCCTGCCTGGCGCTCCCCGCCGCAGCGTTGGGGCTGCTCTGGCTGATCACGCTCCCCGATGTGGCGGCGCTCCGCACGACCAACCCGGCCACGACCGCGCTGATGGATGCGCGCCAGGAGCAGGCGGAAGCCAACGGGATGCGCTTAAGCCGGCATTGGATTTGGGTGCCTCTGTCCCGCATGTCGCCTCATCTACGCCGCGCCGTCGTCGCGGCCGAAGATGCATCGTTTTTCACCCATGAAGGTTTCGATTGGGAAGGGATGAAGGACGCCGCGCTGTACGACCTTGAACAAGGCGCCCTCAAGCGCGGCGGCAGCACGATCACGCAGCAGCTCGCGAAAAATCTCTACCTGTCTTCCGAGCGATCGGTGTTCAGAAAGGCGCAGGAAGCGCTCATCACCCGCTCGCTGGAGCAGCATCTGACGAAGGAGCGCATCCTCGAGCTGTATCTCAACGTTGCGGAATGGGGCACGGGGGTGTACGGAGCCGAGGCGGCGGCACGGCATCACTTCCGAAAGTCCGCCTCCGAGTTGACCGAGGAGGAAGCCGCTTGGCTCGCCGCCATCCTTCCGTCGCCCCGGCGCTACGATCCCCTGCGGAAAACCACTTCGCTCGTTCGACGGTACGAGCGGGTCCTCCATCGCATGAACCAGAGCACGCGTCGTCAGACGCGGATCGACTAA
The DNA here is from genome assembly GCA_963824855.1 of uncultured Nitrospiraceae bacterium. Classification (GTDB taxonomy): domain Bacteria; phylum Nitrospirota; class Nitrospiria; order Nitrospirales; family Nitrospiraceae; genus Nitrospira_C. Next base: position 198,316 of record CAWGQP010000004.1, on the reverse strand, counting down.
TCCGCCAGCTTCTTACCGGTGAAATCTCACCGATCGGCAGCTCATCGCGACGCAGACCGGTCCCGCAAAAACGCTGGCCAGTCCGCTGCGGGTCACGGGAGGAGTGCGCGCTGAGTGTTGAGGTCAATCGCCGGCTGAGGTGTCGCCCACCGCACGAACATCGCGCTCGCCGAAGATCGCCGATTCGTGCGTGTAGTGTTTGAATTCGAGCAGATTGCGGGAAGGATCTTCGAGAAAGAACGTGTGATGCTCGATGCGGCTTCCGGGGAATCGGACGCGCGGCTGTTGGTAAAACGTCAACCCTTTCGCCTTTGCCCGGTCGGCCAGCGCCTGCCATGGCTCTTTGGAGAGAAACACGAGACCGAAATGACGGGGATAGATGCCTTTTTGTTCGTCCGGAGCCTGGTCCACGACATGGGCCACCAGCTGATGGTCGTGGAGCCCGAACGTCACGGCATGGGTCGATTCGCGGCCGAGCGTGCAGCCCAGCCCGTCGACGTAGAACCGCTTGGCTGCTTCGATATCGTGAATCGGAAAGGCCAGATGAAACAGGATACCGCTCATCTCCAACGACCTTTGACTATCGGTTTCGCCGACCCGTCCCACCAGCCGGCCGCCATGTGCGGAGTCACATGCGCAATCGAGAACCGCCCATCCCCTGTCATCACCAATGTACCAGCCGCGCCGCGGATCCGCGAGACCAGTTGCCGGAGAATCATTGCGGCCGCCAGCTTGGGACTGCGGCCTCCGGCGAGCCGTTCGCAAATGGCCTTGGCAACCGCCAGACGAATGATGCCCTCGCCGTGCCCCGTCATGGACACGGCCCCCGTGCGGTTGTCCGCGTAGACGCCGCAGCCGATCAGCGGCGTGTCGCCGATCCGGCCGGGCAGCATGGCATCGATGCCTCCAGTGGAGGCGCCTGCAGGCGACAGTCCCCGACCGATCCAAAGCGACTGCGCCGACCGTCCCATGGGGCTGCAGTCCTGTTCTTCGCTGAGAGAAGATCCGTGCGTACGAACGTCGAGCGAGCCGCGGGAGGCTTGTGCCGTTCGAGCTCGAACTGCCGGGCAAACCTGGCGGCCATTGGTCCCGCCAACAACACATGCTCGGTCTCTTCCATCACAAGCCTCGCTGCCGTGATGGGATGCACAAAGCCTTCGAGGGAGGCGACCGCGCCTGCTCGTAGACCGGCCCCTTCCATCAGAGAGGCGTCCATCCGCTGGACCCCATCCAGCTGCCGTTTCGAGCCTCGGCCGGCATTGAACAGCCCGGAGTCTTCAAGCACGCGGATGGCGCGTTCGACGGCGATCAGGGCGTGCCCTCCCTGCCGGAGAACGGCATGGCCCGCAGCCAGCGCCTCTGCGAGGCAGCAGGCTTGGCGCGTCGTCATTGCGCGCCGGCCTGCGCCGCCATGAGCGAGGATCAGGGGACGGGAGACGGATCAATTGAGGAGGAGATCCTTGGCCTGCTTATAGGCCGGATTCTGCATGCGGTCCAGGTCGGACCGCACAAATCCCAATCCGGTCACGCAGAGTTCAAAGTTGTCGGACAGCTTTGCGAACAGCGGCCGGTCGTCTTGCGCGGGCTGGTCCGCGATCTGGGCCACAATGCCGTACGAGCGCTTTCCCGTTTTGACGTAGTCCACCAGAAAATCCTTGTGGTACACCAGGCCGGCTGTTTTGAGACGGCGTAGATATTCCGGAAACAGCCCGGCCATGAACAGCGTAAAGTCGCCGATGTGTTGGTGAACGGCGCGTTCACGGTCCAAGGATTGCGCTTCAAGCAAGACCTCGGATTCGAACAAGAGATCCACGACCGTATCGACCTGCTGTCCTTGCCGGTTTTTGACTTTAAACAGTTGGTCGGTCTGGGTGAAGTCGACGAGCAGATTGGTGACGTAGGTCGTGACGTTGAGATCGGGCCAGCCGAGGTGTTCCGTGAAGGTCTTCTCGGTCAAGGCGCTGAAGAGTTGCCGCAGCGGATGTCGAGCCGGGATCGAACTTCCCATCTCTCCCTCTCACTCGATCAGATGCGCTCTGTCCTATTATAGCAGACTCCCTTCAGGAGACCGCCGAAATCGTACCTCGACTATCCAAGAGGAAAGTGACCGGACCATCGTTCACCAGTTCCACCTTCATGTGAGCCGCGAAGACACCTGTTTCCACGGCGGTGCCCTGGGCCTTCAATGCAGCCGCCACCTGTTCGTACCATCGCTTGGCATCCTCGGGAGGCGCGGCGTCTTCGAAGCCAGGGCGTCGGCCGCTCCTCGTGTTGCCCAACAAGGTGAACTGAGACACCAGGAGGACCGCGCCGCCCACATCGACGAGCGAGCGGTTCATCTTCCCGGCATCGTCGGCAAAGATGCGCAGTCCGCGCAGCTTCTCGACCATGAACCGGCAGTCCGCCTCGCCGTCCCCCTTCGCCACGCCGAGCAGCACGAGCAGCCCGGGGCCGATCGCCCCCACGATGCGCTCCTCCACTTCGACGGAGGCCCGCGTCACCCGCTGAATGACCGCTTTCATCGGTCGCGGCCCGACGGGCGCAGCCGGGACAGCGAGCCTTCAAGCGCGAGCAACCTGCGTTTTGCCGGCAGCCCGCAAGAAAATCCGCCGATCGACGCGTCCTGCGCAATGACCCGGTGGCACGGCAGCACGATCGGCAAGGGATTGGCACCAACCGCTCCGCCGACGGCCCTAGCATACTGTACCCCGCCGACCCGTGACGCCAGACCTCGGTAAGACCATAGTTGGCCATAGGGGATTGCCCGTAGCGTCTTCCATACCCGACGCTGGAATGCCGTGCCTCGCGACAGATCGAGCGGGAGATCAAACGACGTGCGCCTTCCAGTCAAGTATTCAACCAGCTGCTTCCTGGCCTCTCGGAGTGTGGCCGATGACGCGCGTTGTACGGGCGCCGCCTTCAGGCCCAGACCGGCTGCAACCGCCGCCTTGGACGATTGCGGCAGTACGATCGCGGCAAGGCCCCGTTCCGATTCCGCCACCCCCATCCAGCCCCAACGCGACTTGAAGATCAAGAGGCGATACATGCCGACTCCTAGCGGCCGGCCATCCGGCCAATTTTGTTTCGGACCATGCCCCAGACCAGATCCAGTTCTTCCGAGCGCAATAAGGCGTGCACGCCCAGATATCCGCTCACACTGAGCCCGATCGCCACGGCCAACATCACGGATTTCGCAGCCCACTCCCCCTCATGCGTCCAGACCTGCGCCCCGGCCACCCACAGGCAGGCGAGTACAAGCGGGATACAGGCGACCATGACACGCCCGGCAGACCGGCCGACCGATCCCCATTCGACACCGCCGAGGCGTCGGTTGAGCACAGCAACGAGAATGCCGCCGTTGACCATTCCTGCGAGCGCCGTGGCCAGGGCCAGACCCGAGGCGCCCAGCGGCGACATCAGCAGGAGCGAAAAGACGATGTTGGCTGCCACGGCGACGGCCGCCGCAATGGCAGGTGTCTTCGTATCTTGCAGAGAATAAAAGGCCGCCACGATGATGCGCACGCCGCCAAACGCCCAGAGGCCGACGGCATAACACAGTACGGCCATCGCGGTCTCGGCGGTATCGTGTGCCGTGAACGTGCCGTGTTCGAAAAACAAATGGACGATCGGCGTGCGCAGGAAAATCAGTCCGAGCATGGCCGGGAACATGATGAAGACGATCATCCGCAATCCGAAACCGAGCGTCGCCCTGAGCTCTTCCATTGCGCCGCGAGTCGCCTGGGCCGAGAGCGTCGGCAAGATGGCCATGGCGAGCGCAACGCCGAAGATGCCCAGCGGAAACTGGATCAGCCGCATCCCGTAAAAGAGATAGGTCGGCGCGCCAGCGATGAACGACGCCAGAATTGTGCTGATCGTCAAATTGACCTGCGTGACCGACATCCCGAGCAACGACGGGATCATCAGTTGCCCGATCCGTTTCACGCCCGGATGTCCCGGCTCAAAACGGAAGCCAAACAGCAGCCCTCGCACCTTGAGGCTGGGCAGCTGCATGACGAACTGCGCAGCCCCTCCCGCTACGACGCCGATCGCAACCCCGAGAATCGGCTCTTCAAGATGGGGTGACAGGAGCAACGCGCAGCCGATAATGAAAATATTCAGGAACAAGGCTGCATAGGCGGGGACGGCGAACGCCCGTACCGAGTTCAAAATACCCATCGCCATCGCGGCGAGACTAATGAACAGGAGATACGGGAACATCACCCGGGCCAGCAACGTCGTCAGTGCCAGCTTCTCCGGCGAAGAGTGAAAGCCCGGCGCGAGCAATTGAACCAGCCATGGCGCAGTGACGATGCCCGCGAGCGTCACCAGCGTCACGATCGTCAGCAATGTCGTGAACGCGGCGCTCGCCAGCTCCCAGGCTTCCTGCTTGGACCTGCGCGACTGGTACTCGGTGAACACCGGAATAAAGGCGCCGGACATCGAGCCCTCCGCAAACAATTCGCGCAGCAGACTGGGGATGCGGAAGGCGACGTAGAACGCATCGGCCGCGGGCGTGGCGCCGAACAGCCGCGCCAGCACCATGTCGCGGATGAAGCCCAAAATACGGCTGGAAAAGGTGGCGATCCCGATGACGCCCGCCGCCTTCACCAGCGAGCGATTTTCGTGCTGTAGGGGGACGGGAGAAACAGCGGTGCGGTCGGGCATCGTTCGGATTCTAGCAGGATCCCTGGAAAGTCTCTATTTGGACCGCTCGACAGGCGACATCGCTCTCCTTCTCCTCGTCATGGTTCCTGCAACAGGCGGTTCGAAAGCTCATTGGGATTGTCTCCCGGCTCGGCAGGACAGGCGCGAGCCAGAATCACGCCGCACCGTTCGATGCCCGCGCAGAATCCGCCGGCGATGTCGTTCTTTCTGAGCTTGGTTATGACCGCCTCGACGACGTCGTTCCACTGAGCCGGAGTAATGCCTGGTCCGATTCCCGAATCCGGCAAGACATACACGTGTCGCTCGAGAAGCGAGACCATGAGCAGCACGCCCGTACGCTGCCGGGTCCGGGAGAGGCTGTGTTGCGCAAAGGCCTGTTCCGCCCTCAATTGCACTTTGCGGCGCAGACGCTCCGACGACGTGACCGCCCGGATGGCCTGAGGAACCCTGCCGATCCACGAGCCGATGGCATAGGACAACAAGACGGCAAGCAGCAGCCATGCCGCCTCGGCGGTCTGCCATCGCCAGGAGGCCCAGAATCCCTCCCCCATGAGCAGACTCGTGAGCACGACCAGCGCCAGCGCGAGTCCGGCGCGGTGTTGGGCATCGCGATACAGACCCGAGCGAGCCACGAGCATCGGGACGATTTCCGCGCTCGTATGCGCTTCTGCGGCCCGTACGGCCTCGCTGATGCGGGCTTTGTCCTGCTCGCTCAGGACGAACTTACCAGTCGCCACTGGCACCTCCGCCGCCGAAATCACCGCCCCCGCCGCCGAATCCTCCGTCGGACGACCCGCCGCTCCAACCACCTCCGCCGCTACTGTACCAGGACCAGTCGTCGGCTCTACGTCGGCGCTGCCGGCCGCCGGCTGCGCTCAACACCAACCAGAGAAGGACGGCTGTGACACCAGCCGCCGCCATCCCCCACGCAATACTTGCAGCCTGCGCCACCATAAACGACAGCACCGCACCGAGCAACGCGCGGGCGCGGCGGAGGCCTTGGCTCAAGATCAGACCGGCCAGGAAACCGACGATGATGCCGATCACCACATACTGCAGAGCGCTCGACTCGGGCGCCGGTCGCCGCGGTGTATCGTCCGCCGCCTGATACGTGCCATCGATCGTCTTGAGAATCGCTTCCGTGCCTGCCCGGACGCCCCCAGGAATGTCGCCCGCCTTGAAACGCGGCACGATCTCGTGGCGAATGATACGGGCGGACCGTAAATCGGTGAGCGTGCCTTCCAGGCCGTAGCCAACCTCGATCCGGAGCTTTCGCTCTTTGAGCGCGACCAACAGCAGGACGCCGTTGTCGGTGCCCTTCTGGCCGAGCTTCCAGGTGGTGGCGACGCGATGGGAGTACGCTTCAAGCGGCTCTCCTTCGAGTGAAGGAAGGATCAGTACCGCAACCTGATTGCCGGTTTTCTCCTCATGCGTCTTGAGCTGATCGCTCAGTTGCTCAGTTTCCTGACCGGACAGGACGCGGGCAAGATCCACCACGCGTCCCGTCAAAGGCGGGACGTCCAGTGCAGACACGAGAAGTGGATTGAGAAGAAGTCCAAACAAGACGATGAGCCGTGCCGGCGATCGCCAGACACGGCTCATACAATGAGTGCGCATCATTGGAACTGGTTCAGTTGAATTTGACCTCCGGCGGTTTGGCAACCGCCTTCTCGTCGGCGACCGTGAAGTTCGGTTTCTCTTCCATATGGAGCATGAACTTGGCCGTCAGATTCGTGGGAAAGTACCGGACCATTTTGTTAAATTCCGCGACCCGGTCGATATAGCGCTTACGGGCGACCGCAATACGGTTTTCCGTCCCCTCGAGTTGGCTCTGGAGGTCCCGGAAGTTCTGATCCGCTTTCAGATTCGGATAATTCTCGGCAACCGCGATGAGACGACCAAGCGCGGATGTCAGACCCGCCTGCACTTTTTGATACTGCTCGAAGGCCACGGGATCCTTCAGCGTTTCAGGTGTGATCTGAATCGAGGTGGCCTTCGCCCTGGCTTCCACGACACCTTCGAGCGTTTCCTTCTCGTGCGCGGCATAGCCCTTCACTGTGGCAACGAGGTTGGGGATGAGATCAGCCCGTCGCTGGTATTGATTGACCACTTCGCTCCACGCGGCCTTGGTGTCCTCATCGAGCCCTTGCAAATCGTTATAGCCGCAACCCCATAGGCTCGCGCTCATCAGGACACCCAGCACGATCATGAGACCCCTGCCCATAGCCGTCCTCCTTCTAATGAAGGTGCAAACAGAATCATGCTATCATGCGGATACACTTGAAGATAGCGGAGGTTGCCGCCCATGTCGCTTGAGCGTTCGTCCCGCCAGCCAGGTGGATTTCAAGTCAGGCACCGCTCAATGGGCATCTATCAGGGAAGCGCGATTGAACTGGCCTTCTGGCATCCTTCTTCAGCGATGCCGGAATATGGGCTCTGCCGGTTTTCCACCAAGGACAAGGCGCAAGCCTTGATCGATTTTCTCACCTCTCCAACCTGCGCCGAACCGCTCGATTCGCATGACTTGACGATCGAACCATACGATCTCACCGAGCACGAGCGGCTGACGACGGAGTATCCCCTGCCGTCCGCCTGGGAACAACCGATCTAGATTCGTTGCGGAGAGGATGATGGGTGAGGCACTGAGAGGTGCCGAGCGCTCAGCCTTTGGCAGGCACGGCTGCGACAGCGGATTTCTGCAGATGATCGGCGGTTTGGGCTTGAATGAAGGCCAGCAGCCGCTTGTTGTCCTGGGCCGCGCGCAAGAACTTGAAGGCGATACCGCGCTGACTGACTGAGCGCACCATTGCGGCCACCTCGAGCGGCGGCTCGTGAGCCCCGGTCGAGATTTCGAGGTAGAAAATATCATCGACCCGCACGTGGGTCTCGCTCTTGATGATGCAGCCGCCCATCGAGAGGTCGAGGACCGTCCCCTCGCCACGGACCTTGCCGCCGGAAAAGGAGAGAAACAGCCGCACGGGAATCCGGAGATGCTCACGACGGTCGACCGGATGGCGCGGACGGTCCAATCCGATGCGTGACGCCAGAAAGCGGCAACTGCACTGCGGACAAGAAAAGGGAGACAGCAGGAAGATCGCCGCCACCCGTTCACTCGCCGAGAGCGGCCTGGAACGGAGCACCTGCTCATGGCGGCATTGGGGACAATTCAGCAGTCGGCCCATCATTCATCGATAGTGCATGCACCGTGATCTGTCAAGAGAAGAGGCGGAACACGCGTGCCTTTGTGGGGAAGTGTCGTCAAGCCCACCGCCTGTAGGCGTCCGCTGACTTGCGGGATCTATCAGTGCGATTCGTCGTGTGGATCGGCCGGCGCTTCGGTGAATGGACCCGGCTCAGCGATGGTGGAGTGGAGAAACTCCCGGTTCAGCTTGGCAATGAACCGGACGCTGATCGATTTGGGGCAAACGGCTTCACATTCATACTGGTTGCTACAGGACCCGAACCCTTCGCGGTCCATCGCGGCGACCATGGCCTTGGCGCGCTTTGTTCGTTCGGGATCGCCTTGAGGCAACAAGGCAAGGTGGGAGACCTTGGCCGCGACGAACAACGTGGCCGAGGCATTCTTGCAGGCGGCCACGCAGGCGCCACACGAAATGCAGGAGGCGGCATCCATCGCAGTCTCCGCCTGATCCTTGCCGATCAGCAATACATTGCCATCGACCGCTCCTCCGGTATTGACCGAGATGTACCCTCCGGCCTGCATGATGCGGTCGAACGCGCTCCGGTCCACGACAAGGTCCTTGATGATCGGAAAGGCCTTGGCCCGCCAGGGCTCGATCGTAATGGTGGTGCCGTCCTTGAACCGGCGCATATGGAGCTGGCAGGCCGTGATGCCGCGGTCCGGCCCGTGCGGGACGCCGTCAATGACGAGCGAGCAGCTGCCACAAATGCCTTCGCGGCAATCATACTCAAAGGCCACCGGTTCCTCGCCCTTGAGCGTGAGCTCGTGATTGACCACGTCCAGCATCTCGAGAAAGGACATGGCAGGACTGATGTCTTTGGCCTGATAGGTGACCAGCCGGCCCTTGTCCGCCGGTCCCGCTTGCCGCCAGATGTTCAGCGTGAACTTCATCGTCCTAGTTCATGGTCAGTAGGTGCGCATCGCCGGTTTCACGAACTCGAACACCAGTGGTTCCTTGTGCAGGGCCGGCCGGCTGTTGGGCACATACTCCCACGCGGCCACATAGGAGAACCGGGCGTCGTCCCGCACTGGTTCTCCGTGCGGCGTCTGATGCTCTTCGCGGAAATGCGCTCCGCACGATTCTTCTCGATGCAACGCGTCATGGCAGAGCAATTCGGCGAACTCGAGAAAATCGGCGACCCGCCCGGCATATTCCAGTTCTTGATTCAGCGTCTCCCCTGAGCCGAGCACCGCCACATCGTGCCAGAACTCCTCGCGCAAGGCCGGGATCCGCTCGAGTGCCTGTTTGAGTCCCGCTTCGTGTCGCGCCATCCCGCAGAGATCCCACATGAGGTGTCCCAACGTTCGGTGAAAGGAGGCAGCGGTTTGTCTGCCCCGCCCTCGCAGCAGACGGCCGACCCGCTCGTGCACCCGCTCCTTCACGGCGCGCACATCGGGATGATCGGGACCGATCGGGCTGCTCTTGGTGGTCGCCAAGTAATGGCCGATCGTGTAGGGCAGGATGAAGTAGCCGTCGGCCAACCCTTGCATCAGCGAACTCGCGCCCAGGCGATTGGCGCCGTGATCGGCAAAGTTCGCCTCTCCGATCACGAAGAGGCCGGGAATCGTGCTCATCAAGTTATAATCGACCCATAGCCCGCCCATCGTATAGTGCGGCGCAGGATAGATGCGCATCGGCGTCTTATAGGCATCTTCGCCGGTGATGCGCTGATACATATCGAAGAGATTGCCGTAGCGTTCCTGGACGACTTCGAGCCCTTGCTTGGCGATGGCGTCCGAGAGGTCCAAGTACACCCCATACCCGCCGGGCCCGACTCCGCAGCCTTCGTCGCAGATCTGTTTGACCGCCCGAGACGCCAAATCGCGGGGAGCCAGGTTGCCGAAGCGCGGATAGCGGCGTTCCAGGAAATAATCGCGCTCCTCTTCAGGGATTTCATCGGGCGGCCGGACGTCACCCTTCTGCTTGGGGACCCACAAACGCCCATCGTTGCGCAGCGATTCGGACATCAGCGTCAGTTTCGCCTGATAGGCCTCGCTCGGTGGGATCGCCGTCGGATGGATCTGCGTGAAACAGGGATTGGCAAAGGCGGCGCCCTGCTTCCACGCCCGGTAGGTGGCCGTCACATTGCAGCCGCTGGCGTTGGTCGAGAGATAGAAGATATTGCTGTAGCCTCCGGTCGCCAACACGACGGCTTGAGCCGTATGCGATCGGATCTCGCCGGTGACGAGATCGCGCACGACGATCCCCCGCGCGTGACCGTCAACGACGATCAGATCGAGCATTTCCGTCCGTGGATGGATCCTCACCTGGCCGCGCTCGATCTGCCAGCAGAGGGCGGAATAGGCGCCGAGCAAGAGTTGTTGGCCCGTCTGACCACGGCAGTAAAACGTGCGGGACACCTGGACGCCCCCGAACGAGCGGTTGGCCAGCTGTCCGCCATATTCGCGGGCAAAAGGCACGCCGAGCGCCACGCATTGATCGATGATCTGGGTGCTGACCTGCGCGAGCCGGTAGACATTCGCTTCGCGCGAACGGAAGTCGCCGCCCTTGATCGTGTCATAAAACAGCCGCTCGGTGCTGTCGCCGTCGTCTTGATAGTTCTTCGCCGCGTTGATGCCGCCCTGCGCCGCGATACTGTGCGCGCGGCGGGGGCTGTCCTGAAAGCAGAAACACTCCACTTGATAGCCGAGTTGTCCAAGGGTAGACGCCGCGCTGGCGCCCGCCAGGCCCGTTCCCACCACGATGATGCCGATCGACCGTTTGTTCGACGGGCTGACCAGTTTTTCACTGAAACGGTGACGGTCCCATTTGCTGTCGAGCGGTCCTGACGGGACTCTGGAATCGAGTGTGATCATGCGCGTACCAGTCCAAAGGCGATCGCCAGTACGATGGCGGCATTCCCGACGACCACCAGCATGGCGACCAGCAGGCCCGCGCCGCGAAAGAGCCGATCGAGCATGGGATGTTCCATGCCCAAGCTCTGGAGGCTGCTGGACAGCGCGTGGCTGAGATGAAAGCCCAACGCCACTTGGCCGATGAGATAGATCACGACCAGCACCGGATTCTGAAACGCATGGACGACGTTGCCGAAGACATCACGGTGTCCGCGGAAGTCCAGGCGGTTATGTGCCGACGGATCCACCAAGCCGGCGGTCAAATGCAGCAGATGAAAGACGATGAACAACACCAGGAGGCTGCCGGTGAGCGCCATCGTCCTGGACGCCAGCGACGCCCGGCGATACCGATGCGTCACGTAGCCCGCCGGCCTGGCGCGCCGGTTCTGGATGGCTAATCGAACCGAAAGGCCGATGTGCACCGCGACGATCGCGAGCAGCGTCAGCCGCGCGCTCCACAGGGCCATCGGCATATCACGCAAAAAGGCGGCATAAGAATTCAGTGCATCCGGCCCTTGAAACACCTGTAAATTACCGAGCATGTGGAAGACCACGAAGACGGCGAACGCCAGCCCCGAGAGGGCAATGAGAACCTTACTGCCGAGGGAGGTGAGGATGTGGCCGAAGAATCGGATCATGAGCAACGGGCGCGTCGCACCGCGTCCTTCATATGTACTCCGCTCTCGTCAATAGCTCAAGTGTCCGACAGAAAGGCGCGGACTCATGCCGGCGAAGCGGTTGCGGCACACCCGGCCAGGTAGCCTGTCGCCCAGGCCCACTGAAAATTGAATCCGCCGATGCGTCCGTCGCAATCGAGCATCTCTCCGATCAGATACAGCCCGGGAACCAACTTCGATTCCATGGTCCGATAATTGATCTCCTCGAGGGGAATGCCGCCGGCCGTCACTTCGGCATGGTTCCACCCGCGGTCCGTCGCCACGGGCAGAGGCAGCCGGGTCAAGGCGGCGACCACCCCGTCTCGTTCGCCGCGAGGCACCTGCGCCGCAGGTGTCCGTGCATCCGCCCCGAGAGAGGTGCAGACAGCCTCCGCCAAGCGATCCGGCACCATGAGCGCCAACGTCTTGCCGAGCGACCTTCGCGGATTGGCCGCCGCCTGTGCCATGAACCAGGCCCGTGCCGCTTCCGGCGTCCAATGCGGAACCAGACTGACAGAGACGTCAGCCTGCTCTCCCTGTTCGCGAGCCAATGTCCAAAACCGGCTCGCGTCCATGACCACCGGACCACTCACGCCAAAATGGGTCCAGAGCAGGCTTCCCCTGCGGAGGTCGACGGGCTTCCCGCCCACGACCGTGGTGAGCGCCACATCCTGCGACAGGCCGGAGAGCATCCGATGAAACATCGTCTCCTGCAGAACCAGTGGCACGAGCGCGGGAACGGTTGAGGTCAGCGAATGACCGAGAGATCGGGCCAGCGTATAACCCGAACCATCGCTCCCCGATTTCGGAAGCGACCTGACCGCCGGTCGCGAGGATAACCGCCTTTGCGGCGATGGCTCCCTCGCTGTGGCGGACGACGAAGCCTCCGTCGGCCCGTTCGATGCCGGAGACGCGCCGGCCGGTCTGGATCTCCACGCTCAGGCCGTGACAGCGCTCGAGGAGCGCATCGAGCACCGTTCGCGCCTTATCGGTGGTGGGAAAGAGCTTGCCGGTGGCTTCGCGCTTGAGCTCGACGCCCATGCCCGCAAACCACTCGATGGTCCGTTCGACGGACCAGGCCGCGAGCACATTTTTGATGATGCGGCGGTTACCGAAGAAGTCGGCGGCGGTCACCGTTTCGTGTGTCACGTTGCACCGCCCGCCGCCGGACACCAGGATCTTGGCTCCCAGTGCCTTCGCGCCATCGAGGAGGACGACCTGGCGTCCTCCCTTACGTTCGCCGGAAGCGATCGCAGCGGCAAGACCGGCTGCGCCCCCTCCGACGATCACGAGATCCGCCGAGTCCATCGGGCGCACTATACACGAGTCTGCCCCTGCCGGACCTGTCTCGGACGAGTCGTCACCGGCCTCAGATTTCCGTTGGCCCGTTGGCTACTTCAGATGAGGGAGACCCACCCGTGCACTGGACCAACAGTCGAAGAAGTCCTTCGACTTCTGCTTGGTCGTGTAGATAGAATCCGGCGCGGGACCCGTCCGCTCTGCCGACACGGACACCCATCGTGACCACCTGCCCCAGCGAAAACACGGTCTCGTCGGTCTCCTCGTCACCGATATAGAACAAGCCGGTTCGCCCGAGATGTTTCATGAGCGCCAACGTGGCGGGGCCCTTTCCGCTTTGCCCGGGAGGCAAGACGTTGATGGCATACTTGCCTTCGATCAATTGAGGGGCAGGGCTCAGTCGCCGGAGAGCGGCGAGCGCGGCCATGCTGACATCCGCCGGATTCTGGGCGCCGCGAAAATGCACAGTGAGCGAATATCGTTTGTCCTCGATCTCCGCACCGGGCGGCGTCATGGGCAGACCGCTTTGCAGCTGATGCTTCCACTTCGCGCACGTCCGTTCGGCTTCAACTAACACGCTGGGAGAGGTCAAGGGACTTTCGATGCCATGATTGCCGATCAGATGAGGAACGTAGCCATTGATCCTCACCGCGACGTCTGCCAGCGCTCTCCCGGTCACAATGGCACAGGGCGCGCGCTTGGCCAGCTCACCCAGCGACTGCAACGTGGAGTCAGAGACGTAGACCGCATGGCGATCGCGTGAGATCGGAGCGAGCGTGCCGTCAAAATCAAAGGCATACAACAGCGGCTGAGACGCGGCATCACGCAACGCGCGACGGCCGGTGTCCGAAAGGGCATGAATCACGCCTGCCCTCCCGTCGTGGTCCTGACGTTTCGGGCACTTGTTTGTCGCTCAACACGTACTCGCTTCCGCATACGAGCAGCGTCCATGAGCATGCGTCCCGCCCAGCGAAACACGTTGAACTCTTGGACGATCCCCCTCATGCTCCGCATGCGCGCGCGTTGTTCGGTCGGAGGCATGGTCAGGGCGAGATGCATCGCCGCGGCGCACTGATCGATATTGTAGGGATTCACAACGAGCGCGTCCGGCAGCTCGCTGGCCGCACCGGTGAATTGGCTGAGAATGAGGACGCCCTGTTCATCGTCCCGGGCCGCGACGAATTCTTTGGCGACCAGATTCATCCCGTCATGAAGGCTGCTGACGACGCACAAATCCGCCCCGCGGTAATGCATCATGACGTCCGGCACATCATGATGCTGAATGAGGAGATGAATAGGCCGGTAGGTCTCGGTGCCGAAACGCGCATTAATGCGGTCGGCCAGCGCCAATACTTGTTGTTTGAACTGCGCATATTCCTCGATCTTCGAGCGGCTCGGCGCGGCAATTTGGACAAACGTAAACCGCCCAATCCACTGGGGCTCCAGCTCCAGGAGTCGTTCGGCGGCCAGAAACCGTTCAAGGATGCCCTTCGTATAGTCGAGACGCTCGATTCCCAATGCCACGCGGTGATCGGCCGGCAGCGCATAGATCTCCCGTATCCGCCTGCGACATTCGGCGACGGAAGGCTGGTGAGTCAACGCGCGACTCGGCCACTCGATCGAGATTGGATAGGGATTGACCGCTGTCAGTTTCCCTCCGTATGAAATGGTCGAACTGTCCCAGTCGATCCTCGTCTCGAGCGACCGATCCACAGTGTTGATGAAGTTACTGCAGTGAAAGCGCGTGTGGAATCCCAGGATGCTGCTGCCCAACAGACCTTCCAAAATTTCGACATACCATGGGCAAATCGCATAGCGTTCGGGATTCGGCCAAGGGATGTGCCAGAACGTGATAATGGTGGCATTCGGCAGGTGATCCCGCACCATCTTTGGGACCAACGCGAGATGGAAATCCTGGATCAGCACGACGGGATTATCGGTTTTGGCTTCCTCCACGACTGTCAATGCGAACCGTTCATTAATTTCCTTGTACTGTTGCCAATCTGCGGAACGAAATACAGGACGCACGTGGGCCAGATGGCAGAGAGGCCAGATGCCTTCGTTTGCGAACCCGTAGTAATACCCGGCTTCTTCTTCAGGGGTGATCCAGACCCGTCGGATATCGAATGAGGGCGCATCAGGCGGCACACGGACATGGCCGCGCGCGTCCACGACGTCTCGGTCCGCGCTGCCGTTTCCATGCGCGATCCACACGCCGGAGCAGGCCCGCATGATCGGCTCCAGGGCCGTGACGACCCCACTGGCCGGTACTTGGACCTGAATGGCGTCATCCTTCCAATTGTGAATGTACGGCTCGCGGTTCGACACAATCAGCACCTCGTCTCCGGCCAGATGGTCGTGGAGAATGGACTTGAGGGTAACGGGCTTCCAGCTCAACTGGCTTTCGTCCCGCATGCGCTTGTCGGCCTCAAGATCGTGGATGAGCGCTCGTAGATCTTTGGCGACGGGCTGCAACTCCGGGCCATGGTGCTTGTCTTTCTTTAAGGCAATGAACCCTTCGCCCCGCAGCATCGCCCGGACGCCTGTCACCCACCCGCGCCAGCTCAAGTGGGCGACCAGTACGGTGACGGAGGAGATCACCGCCCCAATGATGGCAAAGAGGTAAAACAGATACCGCTTGGTATCGCTGCTCCGGCGTTGCACCCAGCTCATGTCGTGCACCAGCATGAGGCGGCCGAGTGGACCGCTATTGCCATCGATGCCGACAGCCGACACGTGCACGGCTCCGCGCGGCAGCTGCACGAGAGCCGTTTGTCCGGTGAGCACTGTCGTGGCCCCCTCACACGGGATGGCGTCCGGATAAGTGAATGTCTTGTACAGCAGGCGATTGTTGCGGTCGCAAAATCCGATAGCGAACAGCCGTTCATCCTGGATGATCCGGTTGAAATATGCCAACAGCTTTGTCTTGGATTCGGACACCAAGAGGTCGCCGAGGGGGCCTTCGACCATACGGCCGACCAGCTCGGCACGGATTTCGAGATCCTTCACAAACCATTTCAGCGTGAGGCTATCGACCAGGGGGATGACGGCATAGGCTAAGGCGGCCAGCACCAGAGCCAAAGGAAACAAAAAGCGCAGTGACAAGCGCATACATCACCTCTCGTTTACTTCGGCCGCAAAATGCCCTAGTGTCAGGACATGTATCCCTACTCTCTCATTGGCAATTGTCATACCTCGGCCCTCATCAATGCAACTGGGTCCGTCGAATGGATGTGCCTCCCCCGGCCGGACAGCCCTCCGGTCTTCGGACGGCTCTTGGACCCTGAAGGCGGTCATTTCTCCATCGCCAGTCCCCCATCGTCCACGGCATGCACGACGAGCCAATCGTATCTCCCCAATACCAACATCCTGTTGACGACCGTCACGCTTTCGAACGGTGACTCGTTTCAAATCACGGATTTCTGTCCCCGATTCGAGCAATACGGCCGCATGTATCGTCCTGCCGCCCTGTTCCGGCTCGTCGAGCCTCTGCAAGGCACACCGGCCATTGTGGTGAGCTGTCGTCCCGTCACCGGATGGGACAAGACCGTCGCGCCTCTGATCCGTGGCAGCAATCATCTGCGATACGACATTCGCGGCGAGTCGCTGCGCCTGCTCACCAATATGCCCTTGACCTATCTGTGCGAAGAAACACCGGTTGCCCTGACGCGGAATTTTTATTTCGGCCTCACCTGGGGCCTCGGCATCGAAGACGACCTCGTGAAAGTCACGCATGACTTTCTGGAACAAACGACCCGCTATTGGCGGTTGTGGGTCAAGCATTGTTCCGTTCCGTTACTGCATCAGAAAGAAGTGATCCGATCCGCACTGGCCCTGAAGCTCCATTGCTACGAGGACACAGGAGCGATTCTGGCGGCCATGACGACCAGTCTGCCCGAGCAGCTGGCCGGCCCGCGGAATTGGGATTACCGCTACTGCTGGCTACGCGACGCCTACTTTACGCTCACGGCCTTCAACAATCTTGGGCACTTCGAAGAGATGGAAGCCTTTCTGAACTTCCTCCTGAACATCGCGCTCACGCATGAGCATTCGCGAGACCGGCTCCGGCCAGTGTACACCCTGAGTCAGGGCTTGCCCCTTCCGGAGATTGAGCATGCCAACTGGAAGGGATACCAAGGCAGCGCCCCTGTCCGCAGCCATAATCAGGCGGCCGATCAGGTTCAAAACGACGCGTATGGCGAGATGATTCTCACCTTCACGCCGATCTTTTTCGACGAACGGTTCGTCGATCTCCGTACCCGAGACCTCGACGGCCTTCTCGCACATCTGGCCCAGCTCTGCGCCAGAAGCATCGGGCGGCAGGACGCGGGACTGTGGGAGATCCGAAGCGGCTGGCAAGAACATTCGTTCACGAACCTCTTGTGTTGGGCCGGTCTGGAACGCTTGGAACGGATCAAGCGGGCCGGATACCTCAAAGCGATCAAGCAGGACTTGACCGCCGACCGGCAGCGTGCCGCGAAGGCTTTGCTACGCGCCGTTCGTGAGGGTTCGGTGCGCAACGGCCCTGACGATCCCAGCCATGACGCGGCGCTCGCGCAACTGGCGATCCTCGGGTATCCTGACCGCAAGCTCTGTGAATCCACGCTCTCGCATATCGTTCAGGACCTGTCTCTGAAACGCGATCAGCAAAACACGGGATTTTTTTACCGCTATGTCCGCGAAGACGACTTTGGCAAGGCCCGAGGGGCCTTTGTCGTGTGTTCGCTGTGGATCGCCCAAGCACTGGCTCGTTTGGGGAGCGTCGATGACGCACGCGCCATCCTCGATCGCGTGGTGACGGCTGGCAACCACGTCGGCTTGTTGTCGGAACACTTCATCCCTCGCACGAATGAGCAATGCGGCAATTTTCCCCAAGCCTATTCCCACGTCGGATTGATCAATGCGGCGTTTGCGGTCAGCCCTCCGTGGAGCGACGTCCTCTAATCGGATGCTGAAAATGGCCGTCAGCCTTCTCACCCGCCCCGGATGCTAATGGTCAGCGTCGGACTGATCGCTCCGCGCGGATCCTCGGGATCGAACCAGACGTTGTACTGAAGGTCTCCCGTGCGGGCGAAGCACAGGCTGATCGATTCCCCCGGCGCGATCGTGACCAGGTCATCCACCTGCCCGAACAAATCGACGATGCCCTTCTGGCACCGATGGTCCTCCAACAAGCGCTTGCTCAAGAACCCGATGCGCACCGTATTCGAACGGGCGTTCGTCCATCGGACTTCTTCTCCGGGCGAGGCATACATGACGCGGGGGTTGACCTGCTGAGAAATCTCGACCGTTCGTACGGTCCTGCCGGCGTCCGTCGACGGCGTATGCCCGCACGCCGCCGAGAGCGCAATGGCCATGGCACAGCACATGCTCAGACGTATCCGTGTCATCCCTGATTCCTTCCTGTTTCGTCTCCTCATCCACATACGAGGAGATGCTCATGATTCGGAGGCAAATGATGGTGTCGGGCATACGGGCATGAAAGAAGATCAGGAGAGCGGAGGACGAAACAACGCTCCGGCGAGGATCGGCACGCACACCGACCGGTGACCGTCGTCAACGAGCACGCAACCGGACGCAGCGTACCATTGCAGAGATGACGAGTGGATGGCCCAGGCCTCGAAGACCGAGGAGTCACCAATTTCGAAGGAGCCGCCGGCATCCAGCAGCGGCGCCGGTACCCCGAGCATTTGGAAGAAGACACAGAAACAGAGCAACACGAGGAGTCCAGTGCCAGCCCGTCGCACAAGCCAGCATCCCGCGCCAAGGCCACATTGATCGCGCATCCGTCTCATACGGCGCTTGTCTCCATCACACATGCGTCACCGCACGACCAACACGGAACAGCGCGCATGCTGCACAACCCTGGTGGATACGCTGCCCAAGAGAAACCGTCCAACGGCGCCCAAGCCCTTGGCGCCGGTCACAATCAGATCTGTCTCGTGGGTCTCGGCGACTTTCAGAATCTCGTCCGCCGGATTGCCGATCGTCGGCATCTGCTCGACACGATAGCCGGCTTGAAGCAATTTTCTGGAGCACTCCTCCACCAGGGCGCTTCCGGCCTGGCGCAGCTCGGGGTAATTCAGAAACGGCATGGCATGCGTGACCGTGACCATCACCGGCTCTTGGTCGCGTGCGTTTGCGGTCGGCCTCATTGTCCGCAGCATGAACTGCACCGCGCGTTTTGACGCGGCAGACCCATCGACGGCGAGGACCATACGCCGGATCGTTCGCGGCGCTTCCCTCACCACCAGCACTGAGCAGGAGACATGGTGGATGGCATGGGTCGACACGCTGCCCAACATGAACCGGTCAAGCGCGTCCAACCCGCGGGAACCGACTGCCACCAACTGGACTCCCCGCTTGGCAGCCTTGACGATCGTTGCCGCGACCGGCCCACGCTCGGTCACGACGCGCCCTCTCAGCCGTAAGGACTTCATGGCGGCGGTCGCCTCTTCCTTCGCACGCTTCGCGTGGGTCAGGAATTTCGCCACCTCAGCCTTGAGATAACGCTCGGTCCCAGCCACCACCGGCTGCAGCATGAACGGCGCACGAAGCGTGCGCAGATCCACTATATGGACCACCTTGACGGTCGGCGGCTCGGCCAGCGGCAATCGGGCGACCCACTCCAGCGCCCATTTCCCGTATTTCGATCCGTCGGTGGCGACCAATACTTGCATCACGTCGCCCCTTTCCGGCTATCCCTGCGGACGAGCGGTGCGAACCGCTGCGTGAACGCCTCAGGCGACAGATGCACGAGCGCCGCATGGCGCGCCAATCGCTCGGGATCCTTGAAATCCTCATCGTCGAGTCGAATCATGTACTGCCGCGCAATGTGATACGACTGGGAGTCCGTGTCCACCATCCTCACACGCGCGCGTCCTGTGACGGGATCGAGCATCGCCTTGAACGGAATCGGGGCAAACCGGCCGTCTTGAATCGAGACCATGGCGGCTGTCCCGCCGTCAAGGAGATGTTGAGCGGCACAATACCCGAGATCGCGGGTGTATTCGATGTCGTAGGGAATCGGATCGGCGCAGCGCAGCTCATACCCGACGTTCTTTGAGACGACCGTGACCGAGAGCCCCAACGCTTTCAATCCTTTGGTCACCTCCCGCCTGAGCAGGTCCCCGATGTCCACTTCGGACAGACGCAAATGGCCATGTTCATCGCGCTCGACGTGATCGAGCCCACCCAGATCGTTCTGATCGACGATCTCGACCAAGCCTTCCGCCAGGACGATCACGCCATCCGTCCGTCCGCTTTCGAAGCGCTTGATCATGGTCCCGATGACGGCATCCACGAGACGCTGAAGTTTGACCGGGCGCTCGGCGAATTCCTCAGGAATAATGGTGAGCGTGGCCCCAGCTGCTTTTCCAATGCCAAGCGCCAGATGCCCGGCCTTGCGTCCCATGGTGACCGTGAGATACCAGCGCGACGTGGTCCGCGCATCCACCATGAGGTTTTTGAGAATTTCGACGCCGAGATGACGCGCGGTCTGAAAGCCGAAGGTGGGAATTCCGTGAGGCAGATCCAGGTCGTTGTCGATGGTTTTCGGCACGTGCACTACTTGTAGTCGCCCCTGAGACCGCGCTTCCAACTTGAGCGCGGAAAATGCCGTATCGTCTCCCCCGATCGTGACCAGGCGGGTGACGCCGAGACTCGTCAGGGTAGACAGGACGCGATCCAGATGCTCCGGCTTCTTGGTGGGATTGGCCCGAGAGGTGCCCAAATGCGAGCCGCCCCGAAAATGGATGCGGCTGACTTCCTCGATGGAGATCGGATGCACATGCGCGGTGCTGCCTTCCATGAGCCATTTGAATCCGTCGAGAAAACCGAGCACTTCCGAACCGCCAATGATGCTGCGAATCGTGACCGCGCTGATGACGCTGTTGATGCCCGGAGCTGGTCCCCCTCCGACGAGCATGCCGACAATGGGACGTGACGCACTCACCATCGATAGACTCCTCACTCATGGACGATGTGGATTTTTTACACTAGAGGACGCAGTGTGTTACATCCTCCTGCCAGAATCAACTACCCTCATCCCGGACTCTTGCAAACGGCCATGGACTTGCTCAGAATTTTCCCGGCACGGGTATCACCGGAAATGAGAGGCCCTTCATGACGATCAATATTGCTGCGCTGCTTGCCATCGCACTCTCGATCGGTCCGGCCACACCTCTCATTCTTGCGCAGGACTATCCTGCTGATGTTTCCCGAGGCAAAGCCATCTATGAGCGTCACTGCATGACCTGTCATGGCGCCCGAGGCTACGGTGACGGACCCAACGCCTTGTTGCTCACGATCACGCCGGCCAACTTCCATCGTCCTGGTTCCTTCTTGAAGTCGGATGAGACCTTGTTACGGATGATCGAGCACGGCGGCGTCTTCAGCCCCATGCACTCATGGCGGGGTCGTCTCACCGACGGAGAAATGCAGGACGTCCTGGCCTATATTCGGCTCTTGTCACAGCAATAGCCCGCTCTCTGGCGTGCGGGTGAGCCCGAATGTGCTGATAACTTTGAAGAGAGCGATGAGCGAGTGGGCGGCTCACACCTCGGAAGGCAGAGGAATCTTGACTGCGACCAAAGTGCCCCGGCCGGGGGAACTGTCAATGGCGATATGGCCGCGCAAGGGACGCACGCGCTCCTGCATGCTGGTCAAGCCCAGGCCCTTCTTACTGTCCCCGTAGTTGAACCCGCTCCCGTCATCCGAGACCTGAAGCTCGACCTCCCGTTGGCCGCCTGACAGTTGCACGGCGACGTGCTGGGCGTTCGCGTGTTTGCGGATATTGCCAAGGCTTTCCTGCAACAAGCGGTACAGACAGATGGTGATCGGCATCGGCAAATGGGCCGGTACGGCGTGTTCCTTGAAGTCCACATCGAGACTTGCGTATTCCACAAACTCTTTGATGTACGTCCGCATCGAACAGGCCAGAGAGACCGTGTCGAGATGCCGCGGATGGAGCTCGTGGGTCAGATGACGGAAATCGTCGAGGATGTCGCCGAGTTTGTTCTTCAGCGAGCTCATACGGGGCATCAAGGCCGGCATCACGGATCTCACCAGTTTCTCCATGGCGCTCGCTTCGAGAATTAACGCGGTGATGCGTTGGCAATGGTCATCGTGCAGATCGCAGGCGATGCGCCGGCGTTCCTCCTCTTGAGCGGTGAAGAGCTTGGCCATCAATTCCTGAAGTTCGATCCGATTGGCTTCCAGCTCGAGTTGATGCTGGCGCAACGATTCCTCGACCTGCTTGCGTCTGGTGATATCTTTGAATGCGATCCTGAGCCGTTCCCGCTTGCCCTCCCCGTTCTTGACGGGAGCCGCTTGCACTGCGGCCAGGAACATCCCTCCGTCCGGCTTCCTCATCCTCAAATCACAGGAACCGGCCGCACCATCGTTCAAGACGTTACGAAGGAAGAGGAGGGCTGCATCTCCGTCGCCGTCGGCGAAACAGGCGTAGAGGTTTTTCATCTCGTGCGTCGGGTCGACACCCAGCAGCGAGGCGCCGGCAGGATTCACATCGTGGATTTTTCCCGTCACATCGATCGTGGCATAGCCGATCGGAATGGATTCGTACAATTCACGGTAGCGGTTCCGGCTCTCTTCTGCCTCGGCCTGCAAGCGGTGGAGTTCCTGGCATTGCAGCTCCAATTCGACCTGGTGCACACGCAGTTCGTGCACGAGCGACTCCACATTTTGCGGAGTCACCTTCGGCAACGCATGCAAAGCCCGCCGGTTCAACTGTTCCGCCGTTTCACGCAACCGAGCCAGATCCGATGGTTGTAACCCCATGGGCTACTCCTGAGGTTGCCCGATGTTCTTCGCCGACGGTTTGACGATGCTGCCGATACCGATCGGCTTCCCGTTTGATCCGCGAACCAGAAACAGCCGTATCGAGACCCCGATACATGAACCGTCCTTCGCGATATATTCCTTGTCGAACTCGGCCGGCCGGCCGGTCTTGACCAGCTGATCCACGACCTCGGCATTGCGCGCCCGATACTCCGCCTGTGTCAGCGACTGGTAAGTCATGTCCAGGATTTCTTCCCGTGTATGACCCGTGAGTGCCAAGAAGGCCCGGTTCGCCTCCAGGAAAGCACCCTGGAGTGTCGTGAAGGCGAGCGCGTCCGTTGAGGAATCAAACAACCCCCGGACCCGTTCGACCGCCTGGCGATGGTCTGTCACGTCGAGGCCGACCCAGCACTGCGACCAGCCGGGCAGCGTCAACTCCCGCGACATGGACAACCACGCGACATGCCGTACGGATCCATCTTTGCAAGGAATGGGCCGCTCTTGAACAGGGCGCTTCCCTAGTGCAGTGCCGTCGGTCTTGGCTTCAACACCGAACAGCATTTGAAAGGCAACCGGCGTGCCGATCATCTCATGCGCCTGGTATCCCGTTACCCGTTCGCACTCGTGATTCCACGCCAGCGTGCGCTGCTGGTCGTCGAAGGCCACCAGCATGACCGGCAGGTTTTCGAACAACTGCTGAAGCCGGCTTTCGCTGGTCCGCAGCGAGACTTCCAGTTTTTTCACCGCCCCGATGTTCGTGAAAGGTGAGCACCCCGCCGTCGATGAGGTTTTCCGTCGTCCGGTACGGCATGATCCGCAGCAGAAACCACTCCCCGCTCTTGGTTTCGACCTGCCTTTCCTTATAGACGAGCGTTTCCAGGACCTCCTTCAGATCTTCCACCAGGCCGTCGTGCTTGAGATTGGTCGCAATATCGCTGATCGGGCGGCCCACGTCCCCGGGGATCAGCTTGATCACAGTCGCGGCCTGCGGCGTATAGCGCATGATGCGCAGTGCATTGTCCACAAACACGGTGGCGATGTCTGTGCTATTCAACAGATTCTTCATGTCGTTGTTCGACTGCGACACATCTTCAATCTTCTGCTGCAACTCCGAATTGACCGTGATCAGCTCTTCGTTCAACGACTGCAGCTCCTCCTTCGACGTGGTCAGCTCCTCGTTGGTGCTCTGCAGCTCCTCGTTCGTGGATTGCAGCTCTTCATTGGTGGACTTTAATTCCTCCTGCGATGTTTCCATTTCTTCGACGGTCGTCTGCAACTGCTCCTTGGTGTACTTCAGCTCGCGCTCAAGTTCCGAAACGGCCTTGTGGTGCTTGCCGATCTCCTTCACGCGGCGGGTGGCCGGCTTCGCCTGGGTGTCCTCCTCAAACGACACGAGGACCATTCCGCGCATATAGGAACGCCCGCTGATCGGCCGCACGACGATCCGGACGGACTGATACCCTCCGTTGACCTGTACGCGCAGTGCCTCCCGCATCACCTCACGCCGCTGGAGAAGCGCTTTGCGAATCAAGCTGCCCAGTTCGAGCCGCAAGCCTTCCTTTGCCATCGTGAAGATGTTCATCGCCGCTTCGCCGGAGGCGGGCTCAAGATAACGGCCCGTCCGGCCCTGGATGTACAGGATGTCGCCGGTTTCATTGATCAGGACGGAGGGAGGGACAAAACGTTCCAGCAGCATGTGACGGGATAACTCCGTCATGGCGCCGATCTCGAGCTGCCGTTTGGGAATTGCCTTGTGCTTGCCGTGCTCCGCCGGCAACAACGCGCTCGGCAAATCCACCAGGCCGGTCATTCCCGACGGCGTTTCCCTCCGTTGAAAGAGCTTCCATTTGTTGTCGATGATATTGAACAGGTCCTGAAATCCACCGATGGTTTCAGAGGAGCCCAGAAACAGCACACCGCGGGGAGTGAGCGTGTAATGGAACAGGGGGAGCAGTTTCCGTTGGAGTTCTGCCGTGAAATAAATCAAGAGATTCCGGCAGCACAGCAGATCGAGCTTGGTGAACGGCGGATCCATGATGAGATTCTGCGGGGCAAACACGAGCATTTCACGGATGGTCTTGGACACGCGGTATCCATGGTCATCTTTGACAAAAAACCGGTGCAGCCGCTCCGGCGAGACGTCCGTCTCAATGGTCGGCAGGTAGATGCCCTGCCGCGCCCGGTCCACGGCATCCTTGTCGAGGTCCGTGGCGAAGATCTGGGTCTTGACGAGCCCCGTCAACTTCAGCTGCTCGACGCACTCGGCGATGGCGATAGCGACGGAATACGCCTCTTCCCCCGTGGAACAGCCTGGAATCCAGACACGCACGGTGCTCTTTTTGCCTTTGTTTCTCAGGAGGGCCGGTAACGCCTCCTCCTGAAGTGTTTTGAAGGCTTCAGGATCGCGGAAAAAATTGGTGACGCCGATCAACAGCTCCTTGAACAAGAGATCCAGCTCGTTAGGATTCTCCTGCAGGAACTGGACGTATCGTCCAATGTGGCTGATCTGATGGATGTTCATCCGGCGCTCGATGCGCCGGAAGATCGTATTGGGCTTATAAAAGGAGAAGTCGTGGCCCGTATGAGCGCGGAGCAGCGTCAACACACGGTCGAGCGCACTGGAGGCCGTCCGCTCCTGGGTGGCCTCGCTCGGCAATTTTGCGCTATGACGAATGTAGGCAAGCAGTCTTTCGGGCAGGCGCTGAGGCGTATCCACATAATCCATCAAGCCGGTGCCGATGGCGCTTTTCGGCATGCTGTCATACTTCGCCGACCGCGCCTCCTGTGCGAGTGCCAAGCCCAGATGCTCCTTGATCGCCTTGACGCCGAGCGTCCCGTCTGTGCCCATGCCCGACATGATGATCGCGATCGCGCGATCTTCCTGGTCTTCCGCGAGATGACGGAGGAAGAGATCAATGGGCGCTCGGAAGCCGCGCGGCGCAGCGAGTTCCTGCAAATGCAGCACCCCGTTCAAAATCGACATGTCCCTGTTGGGGGGAATGATGTACACATGGTTCGGACGCACCGGCATGCTTTCCTCGACCTGCACCACCTTCATGGTGGTGAACCGCGCCAGCAGCTCCGGCATCATGCCCTTCTGCGTGGGATCCATATGTGTGACGAGCACAAATCCCAGCCCACTGTCGGCAGACATGTGCGTGAAAAACTGCTCGAAGGCCTCGAGCGAGCCGGCCGAGCCGCCCATGCCAATGATGTGGGAAGGCTTTTTCGAGGTTGAGGGGCGGCGTGCGACGCGCCTGTCCTGTCTGGTCGCCGCGTACGAGGCGGTCGGTCGTTTCCTGTGCGGAGAGTCTTTCCGTCGCACCGCCCGCCACTCCTCGGTGGATACGGTCTCTTGATGCTGCGTAAGAAGGGAGGTCATTCTAGGCTTCCGTACGAACATCAGGCAAGCCTCAATAATCCGGAAAGCACAGGAGAGCGGCCGACTGGCGCGGATTTTACCGACGGCGGTGAACGAGAAATCTTGCTCGGTTCACCGGCTGGCTCTGTGCCATACTTCAGGGCAGCGACCGTACAGTTTGAATGGAGTGGGAGAGATGGCGCAATTCCCGATGGAACAATCGGCGGCCGGCGAGTTCAGACGCCAGGGCGATGCCTTTCGTGAATGGGTAACGGCGGACGGCCGCTCAGGCTATCCAGCCGCCGCAGGCCGGTATCATCTCTATGTGTCCTGGGCCTGTCCGTGGGCGCACCGGACGATCATCGTGCGGAAGCTCAAGCAGCTGGAACC
Organism: uncultured Nitrospiraceae bacterium; assembly: GCA_963824855.1. GTDB lineage: Bacteria > Nitrospirota > Nitrospiria > Nitrospirales > Nitrospiraceae > Nitrospira_C. Next base: position 172,089 of record CAWGQP010000004.1, on the reverse strand, counting down.
GGTCATCGGCATGACCGTCGTCGATCCGATTCGGGATGAGCGGGGCTGGGCCTTTCGTGACGGACCGGGACATTCGCGGGACGCGCTCAATGGCTTCCGGTTTCTCAGCGAAGCCTATCATGCGACCGATCCCACATATCGCGGGCGCGTCACCGTGCCGGTGCTGTGGGATACCGTAACCAAGCGCATCGTGTCGAATTCCGACGACGACCTCATGCGCATGTTCAATGGCGAGTTCAATCGATTCACGGAGAGCCGTCTCGATTTGTATCCGGAACCGCTTCGTCAGGAGATCGACGAGTGGAACGGCCTTCTCTACGAGCAGGTGAACGACGGCGTGTATCGCGCAGGGTTCGCGACCTCCCAGGCCGCGTACGAAAGGGCGGTGCGCCGACTGTTCGAGACGCTCGACCGGGTGGAGCAGCGCCTCGCCGACCGTCGTTATCTCTTCGGCTCGCAAGTCACCGAAACGGATTGGCGGCTCTTCGTGACGCTGGTACGGTTCGATGCGGTCTACCACGGCCATTTCAAGTGCAACCTCCGCCGGATCGTCGACTATCGCCAACTGTTCGGCTACCTGAGAGATCTCTACCAGATCGACGGCATCGCCGACACGGTCAACCTCGACCACATCAAGCGGCATTATTACATCACGCACGACGACATCAATCCCACCCGGATCGTTCCTCTCGGTCCGGCGCAAGACCTCTCCGCGCCGCACGGCCGTGAATCAATAGCCTAGAGTCGTCCACTGATCCAAATGGCTCTATTGCCAAATCGTGTAGGCAAAGTTATGAATAGGGCGGCCGGTCCTTCGAGTGCGTCATGACCTACCCAGGTTGAGCAAAAGGAAGGACACCCATGCGGATGAGTCAGTGGTTCGTGTTCCAGAGCATAGGCGCCTGTCTCGCGATTGCTGCGTTCTGGACGATCTCAGCGGCGGTCCCTCCTCCACAGGCGAGCGTTGCCACATTCTCTGCCTGGGAACACAGGTTCGATGGTCCCGATCAGCTGCCGGCCGGTCAAACGACGGTCCGCTTGCGCAATCGTGGGAAAGAACCGCATCAAGTGCAATTCCTCAAGCTCGAGGAAGGCAAGACTCCCGCCGATCTGGCGGCGGCTCTCAAATCAGGCACTCCCACCATCCCGTCCTGGGCCAAGCACATGGGTGGACCGAACGGGGTGGATGCCGGCCAAGCAGCGGAAGCGACGCTGTACCTGGAGCCCGGCTCCTACGTCATCATCTGCGGTATTCCCGGCAAAAACCATCAAAGCCATGCGTCGCTCGGCATGCAGAAGGCGCTGCGTGTCCTGGACACGAAGCCGGCTCCTCCTGAGTTTGAGGGCAACTTCCACATGGCCATGTTCGAGTATGAGTTTGTTGTGGTCCAACAGTTGAGGAAAGGCCGCCATAGCTTCTACGTCATCAATCGGGGCCATCAAATTCATCAGGCGAGTATCATCCGTCTGCATGCGGACGCATCGGCGGATGATGTGCTCAAGGCGTTCGACCAGGACAACCCTTCGCGTCTGCCGGGGACACTCATCGGCGGCATGAGCGGCCTCGAGCCGGGACGCGACGGGACCTTCACGGCGGAGTTGACTCCCGGCCGCTATACCATCATGTGCTTGTTTTCCAATCCCCACGTCAGTGAATCCCATGCCGCCCAAGGCATGGTGCTGAACTTCACCATCGAATAACGAGCGCGAATTGACGCGGCGCCTGCGGTTTCCTCGGGAGTCGCACGCGTGTGATCCGGATCGTCACGACAAACGGCTTCCGGCTGAACGCAGAGGAGGATGGATGGCGACTAGGGAAGCACGATGGATTGTTCTGAATAACCAATGGCCTCTAGCGTACCTTCCAAGGCGTCCACCATCAGGGGCGGACCGCACAGGAAGACAGCCGTCTCAGGACCCGGAGCAGGCAGGTGCCGGCGCAAGATCTCGTCGGTGATACGTCCCGTGCCCTGTGTCCAGCCGACCGGCGGCTGCTCCAGCACGTGATGGACGTGAAAGGTCGCATGCTCGCGGACATTCGAATCCCATTCGTCGCGGAAGATGATGTCGGCCTCGGTTTTGTTGGCAAAGAGCAGAAACATCTCTACATCGAGGCCCTTCGCCAGCGTCCAGCGAATGATGGAGATCATCGGCGTGATGCCGGTGCCGCCCGCCACAAACCCGACCCGCTTGGCCATCCCGTCCACCCAGTGACCGCCCGCGTTCGGCCCGCTCATCAGCACGGTGTCGCCGACCTCCCGATCATGCAGATACTTTGACACCAGACCGTTTTCATACCGCTTCACGGTGAGATCAAAATATCCCGTCGTGCCGGGCACGGATGACGGCGTATACGGCCGCTTGACCGTTTTGTCGTTGATCGTGGCATGCACGTAGAGATGATCGCCGGGGAGCATGTCCAGCGTGGCATCCTCGGGCAAGGCGAAGCAAAACGTCTTTGTGTCACGCGTGTCTTGATGCACCGCCGTCAGCTCGTAGGGCGCTGGCATCTTCGTCTTGATGCGTGTGACTTCACTCGATTCCATGCCGGTATCTTACGAGGACGATCCGTTGCCCGCAACCTGCTGAACGCTCACGATCCGCTTCGGGAGAATACTTGAAAATGCTGGCTCTCAACGAGGTCGAAGTTGGCGACCCGCCGGTAGCCCGCAGCTTCCATCTCGCGCAGGACGTCCTCCGCTGCCGTGCCATGCCCGAGTAGACCTGAGAAGAAGCCGTGCAGATGGAAATCCAGGATCGCCACCCGCCCGTCCGCCTTAAGGTATTAAGTCAATGACCTGAAATAGGCCACGCGATCCTTCATGTGGTGATTAGGTATCGCAGCTGAACGCGAGGTCCACTCGTTCAGGGAGTTTGGGATCAGCAGGATCGGCGAGAATCGACACCACATGTGTCATCCCTCGCACCTGTCTCTCTTTCCGGATGATGTCCAAGCCTGTCTCGTCGATGTCGACCGCGTATACCGCTCCTTCTGCACCGACGGCCTCCGCCAGATACCACGTGAAGTATCCTCCGCCCGCACCGATGTCTGCGACACGTGATCCCGCGGAAAGTCCCTTCAATGGCAAGGGAGGCTCCCAGTATCCGCAGACAGCCTGTCTATGAGATGAGGACAGACTGTCTAAGAGCCTAACGTGGCTGAAATCCAATCCTTTTGCGCGAGGAAGGACGGACTGTTCCCCCATCACTTCGCTGCGTCGAGGTTCATGAGTCTTAAGCCCGCACAAACGCTGCAGTTTCATTCGTGGCAAAAGGTTTGCGGCGTTTGTAGAGGAAATGGACGCAGCGCCTGCGTCCGATTCCAACCAAGGAGGTACTATGGCGAACGCGCGCCAATATACAGTGACCATGATGGTCATCGTCGGATGTCTGGGATTGTCTGCTCCTGTTGGCATCGCAGGCCAGCCAGGTCAGAATCTGGATGGATCATCCGGCCAGAATACACAGGGTTCATCCGCTCCGATTACTGACGGCTCAAAGGTGACCCTGTTGTACCAGATTACGGTTCCAGGCGACGATCAAATCGAAGTCCGGGATCTCAGTCAATTCGTCCAGGGGGAACACCAAATGCTGCCGGCACTCGAGCAGGCGGTTTCCGGTATGCGGAGAGGCGATAAGACAGAAGTCAAGCTCAGTGAAGACCAGGCCTTCGGGGCGTACGATTCGAAGAAGAAGACTGTCGTGCCGACCAAGGAACTCCCCAGTGGAGTCAAGACCGGCGACGTCATCGAAGATCGGAGGACCGGCCAGCAGGCCACGATCACGCAAATGTCCGATACCGACGCAGTGATGGACTACAACCACCCGCTGGCAGGAAAACCACTTCTCGTCACCTTGACGATTCTGGACGTCGACAATCCGCAGTAGTGCGCGGCAGCCTCATTCCCTCTCATCATCGGCACTCGCGGCGATCTCGGATCGCCGCGGGCCAGCCGATCGAATGCGTTAGTGCGTCCAAATTTTCTCTGGGGTCGCTTCGAAGGGATAGACATGGATCATCCATCCTCCCGCTTGTGCAACGAACTGTCCCCCGGCTTTCCGGCACTCGGATTCGTCGTCAATGGTGCCCTTGAATCCGAACTGTCTGCGGCTGATGCGGCGTCCACTGCCATCGGACGCGAGACAAATTTTCACGTGGGCATGCCATTGCGCGATGCTCAACGGGATGCGCTCGTTCAACTCATCCTCGGTCATTCCCCTCGGTGCCGTGAACATCGCCCCTTCAAGTTCATATCCATCGCTGGTTTTCTTATAGAGCAGTGAGGTGGGCTGGGCCGCGTCGAAATGCATGCGCGCCAGATGGCGGCGCTCTTTATTGGCGAAATGATAATGCCGCGGCTTGCGCTCGGGGTGCATCGGAATGAAACCCTCATCCAACGCCACGTGATAGTCCTTGTACTTATCCAGCGCCTGCCGAAGGGTTTGGACGATGTGGTCAGCGCGTTCAGGATCGCCAGGGCCCACCGGCCGCAACGTCGTCCATTTCATATGCGGTCCCAAATGCCGTTGATGAGGCGTCATGGCTTCCACGGCACCAAGCATGAGTTCATGGTCCCTGTCTTCAGTCACCGCCGACGGCGCGATCTCACCAGCCGAAAATACGACCGCCCACCCGGCCACGGCCCATACGCCGATCAAGAGACGACGTTTCCCCAATCGCCAATGACAATGGCCATGCATGACTGATCCTTTTTTTGTCAGCGCGCCGATGATTCACGCGACCGCATTGGAGCATCAACCGCCTGGGTGGTCAGCTCCGCGTGACGATCGGAGATCTGTCTCAACGTTCCCTCACGGGCGTTTTCGACGGTGAACCGATACTCTTTCCCGCGCGATACGCGCTGAGGAACTTCCACCAGCAGCCGGCCGATGTAGCGGACTTCCCCCGCCATATTATCGAAGATTAGGTCAAGGTCGCCGCCGGTGCCAGCGATCCCCTCCTTGGCGAAGTTTTTCACGAGATACCTGCCCGTGCGCAACCTGGAGATGAACATCCGCTCTTCTCCCACTTTGGCCTGGAGGTGATACCGTTCCGCGTAGGGAGTTTCTCCCTCAGGATCGCCAGGCTGACTTTGGACGATGTCAAATTCGTAGGTCGTCATATTGGCGTCGGATTTCGTGTTCTTCTCCGCGAGCTTTGCTGGTTTGATCAGTACTGAGCCGATCACGACGCCCCACTCTGGTCCAAGCGGCGTCAGGCGCTCGCCGGACATGTCAAAGGACTTCGCGCAGGCCACGAGCGATAGCGCGATCGACATCACCATCGACAGTTGTTTTCCATGCGACCAGATCGACATGCATCTCCTCGAAATCCACTACCGCTTCTGAACTCCAGTTTCTGGTTCTCGCTAATCGGGAGATCACTCTCGGCGCTTGGAGTTGAGCGATACTGTCTGGCCAGAGTGATGCGGGATCTTTCTCAAAGAAGTTGCCCTCCGGAGGCAGGACTGCCCACGATCCTTGAAGCATTTCCAATTCGAGCTGCCCCGGAGCCCACCCCGCATAGCCGGCAAACGCCCGAAACCTGGCGGCGGGACCGGCCTGCCTGAGGAGGCGGTCCAACACGTCTGGATTCCCTCCCACATACACACTGTCGAAGACCGGTCGCATGTCCGGTTGAGGCTCCCTCAAGCGCGACAGCAGCAACATAATGTTTGGTTGTACAGGACCGCCGGCAAAAAGTCGGTGCGTCGTCCCGTTGAGCGCCCGAACGTCTGGCAACGCCTCGGAGAGGAGCAGCTCCGTGGCGCGATTCAAAATCACGCCGAGCGTTCCCTCAGGACCATGCTCAAGCACCAGCACGACCGTTTGTCGGAAATTCGGATCGTTCAGTGACGGGCTCGCCACCAAGAAGACGCCCTTCTCGACGGAGGACGGATGGAATTCTGGCCCGGCCACCGCCGGCGCTCCAGAGAGCACTGTCGCCAGCGATCAACGAAAGCAGACGAGCCATGTTCAGTGTCCCCTGCGAAGACTGACTGCTAGCCGACAAGTTGATTAAGGCTCCAAACGAGGAACAACACATACACGGTTCCGAAGAACAAGGGAAAGCTGACATCACGGCGAGCCCACCACCGATGGTGTTGGTGGAGTGCCCAGTTCGGCTGAAGCACCGGCGGGTCGTTGCCCTTCTCAGCGAGGGCTTCGTGCCGGTCCCGGTATCGGTGAAGATCGACAAAGAGTTTCGGCTGCTTCCAGCGGACATCGCCTTCGATGCCTCGGAGACGCCATTCCCACAGGGCGGTTTGGGCCGAGAAACGGCCAAGCACGATGGCCATCTGTAATGTCATGAGCACGCCGAAGAGGCACAGGATAATGACGAGCAGTGTGAATATCAGTGTCAGGGGTTGCCGGGCGAGAAGAAACCCGATGGCCGCGACGAAAATCGAATTGGCCGTGAGGTAGTCAGACAGGAGGCTGTGGTAATCCCGAACGCCCGATGTCCACAGATCGAGGAGATGGCGATAGGTGGTTTGCGGATCGGCATCGTCCATGCGGCCTCTCCGGGACACGGTGAGTCCGGCCATCCATGACACGTTCGCGGTCTTATAACGAGCGGTGATATCCAAGTCAATCCATGCGGCATTCACCTCGTCGGACATGGTATGGTGAATGGGGACCGATTATGCGCCTGTTGTCTCGCATCATCGTCTTCTGCCTCCTCACCGCAGCCGTTCCGGCTTTCGCGGGCAACCAGATCTACCGTTATAAAGACGATTCCGGCACGCTCAACTTCACCACTGAATGGCACTCGATCCCAGAGAAGTATCGCAGCGAGGCCATTGCCATGGCGCCCGAAGCCCCGCCGCCCCCTCATCGGCAAGAACCGGCGATCCGTGTCGTGACCGCCACCGCTGACTATCGAATGGGAGATCATGACACGAGAATGGATGCCACTCGAATGGCCATTGAGGCCGCCAAACGGCAAGCGCTCGAGCAAGTGGCCATGTATCTCGAGAGCGTGACCGAAGTGAAGAACCTGGACGTCACGCGCGATGAGATCCGGACATATACCGCCGGCATTGTCAGCGTGCTCAATCAACAGACCCGCACGCGCCTCGAGGACGGCGGCGTCGTGATCCATGTCGATCTCACGGCGCAGGTCGATCAGGATGAAGTCATCCAAGCCATCAACGCGCTTCGAGAAAATGAACGCGCCACACAGGAACTCGCCTCACTCAGAACTGAGGCCGAACAACTCCGTCAGCAGCTCGACGCGGCCAATGTGGCCTTGGCCACTGCCAATACCGCAGAGCAGGTGCATGCACTGACGCTTCAAAGGCAGCAATTGCTCAATCAGATGCAAGCCGACGACCTTGTCGCTCAAGCCCTGACGGGATATGCCTATGTGACGCCGGCAAGAGTGAAGCAGATCAATGAACTGCTAAGTCGAGCCAGGCACCTTCACCCGTCGAACCGGCATCTGCGCTCGGTCGAACAATCCATGAACGGACGCGATACTGGCTCGGCCCCGTCTGCCGTGGTGCCTTCTCCGGCACCGAGCGCACCGTCCGCCTCCACCACGCCAGGCTCACAGTCCCCCTTGGCCGCGCCGCTGCCGCAATCACCTCTCGCCACGCCGCTGCCGCCATCGCCGCTGGCGGCGCCGCTGCCCCAATCACCATTGACCATACCGTTGCCACAATCGCCGCTGGCGACACCACTGCCACCGTCTCCGTTGGCCAAGCCACTCGGCCCCTCACCGCTGGCGGCACCATTGGCGCCATCGCCGCTTGCCGCACCCCTTCGGTAACAGGGAAGCAGGATCGCAATCAGGTGAGCAGCCGCAAGCCGGCGATCTGCCGGCCTTCAATCGCGGGCTGAGGCACTGGAGCGGGGCGGGTATCTCATCCTATTTCCCATCTTTCTCAACCGCGCAAGACAATTTCAATGACTCTTCGGTGAGCAGTTTCTTTTCATCGACTCGTTTCATGAGCAGCTTGGCAGCGGTGAACAAATCATTCTGCTCGTCCTCGCCGATCCAGAACTTGGTCTTGATCTGCGTGACGCGCTCGGCCAGACCCTCCGTCTCCTCCCCCGCATACATGAGCTGTCGAAGAGCAATGTGGCGCACCTCACAGCCGCATTGATCACGGTCGTTGAGCGGCAACCGGCCGCGCATCTCTTGATCCTGCCGGTCGACAGGAATCCCCATGCCTGCAAGCAGCGAACGCCTGGACTCCAGCAACATGGCATCCATCGCATCCAAGGCATTCGTATCGACGAAGTAGTCGATGAACGTGCGGCTGGACTCCTCTGTGTTGAGTTCGGCGTGCTCGCTGGCCGGCGTGGCATCGATGATGACGATCAGACATCCGTTCGGAAAGAGCTGTTTCAACGACTTCCCAAGGATGTTGCGATTGATGTATTCGGTGAGGGCCTGGACGCCCAGATTGTCGATCGGACCCCCATCGTACAGATGCACGTACTGCCGAGGGTTGATGTACCACTCAAGCGTTACGTCCTGGAACGCACCGGGAAATGCCGAAGAGGCGTTGACCGCATTGGCGACCGGATAGAACGCTAGCGCGGAATGGAGCCGGGCAAAACGCTCGTCCGTGAACGTAAAGCGGGTGTGATCGTTGTGAACCGTCGAATTGAGCAAGATCTTCGGATGTGACTGAAGATCCGCAAAGGTCGCGTCGTGATACAGCTCGTTGTTGAACACCTGCACCATGATATCGGAACGAGTAAAGTCCGAAAGCCAATAGCGGAAGATGTTGTGCGGAAGGAACCATCGCCAGATCCAACTACCCTGAAAGTCAAACCCCAATGACTTTCGGAGGGCTGGCTCGGTGAAGGCGCCCGCTTTGTCGCCCAGCCCATAGTAGACAGCCGGAAGCGTTCCGCCCGATACGCCGGAAATCACGTCGACCTGTTCGAGCAGCTTACGTTGTTGGAGTTCAAGCATGACGGCCGAGCCGAAGTTCGCGGCGCGGCTTCCTCCCCCTGAGATGGCAAGCGCGAGAAAGCGATTGTCCTTCGTTTCCAGTTCGGTCAAGTTCCACGAGCCGGCGGTCTGGGGCACAGGCTCCTTGCTGGTCCACTCTTTGTTCCAACCAGGGCGCCAGTGGCCGGGCAGAACGGCACACCCGCCGATCGCCAGGAGGAGACCGAGGATGCAGACTCTCGTCCTCGATCTCTTCGCAAAACTTTTTTTAATGGAACAGGGGGTGCTGAAGGATGGGCGGATGAACGGACGAGGGAAGCCTGACGACATGAACGCCTCTCAGCCGAGGCGATTGTAAAAGGCACGGAGCACACACACAAGAGAGATTCTTTAAGACCGATCGAAAATACGTGCTATTTGGCGCGTGTTCCAGTCACGTGTCGGTAAACTGGACCGACCGGCGGGTGCTGTGAAATCATCTCTCCGTGAAGCCGTTTAGTAGGCTGGCGGCTGCGGTCCCCATTGCAGCCCGGCCAGATCCGGATCTTCTCCTTCGGCAGTGCTGCCCCGCGAGGGTTTTTCCGCCTTACGGAGAACACGTTTGGCTTCTTTTTCCTTCCGCTGCTGTTGGAGCTTCTTTTCGCGGTCGCGTTTGGCTAGCGTTGTCTTTCCTGCTCGTGCGATGGTGTCCTCCTTCTCGAAAGTGACCAGTTGTTACTTTCGTTTGTGCCCAGGTCTATGGACGGTGGGCCTCGCGGATGGCGTCTGAGTCCTTTCGCTCAAACCTTTGAGTGGCTAACATCGAGACTTCGCTTCTGATGTCCTCGATCGAAGCTTGGGTTCGATCCGGCCGTGACAATCCCAATGCCTCCCAACGAATCTTGTAGGTCGGTTTGGTTTTTTTCTTTCTGCTGTTTGACTTCCAGCCATGGGACATTTTCATCGGTACTCCCTTCATAAGCTTCCTTCGTATTCACGCTCGCAGGGTCCATGCGAACAGGCACAAGAGCACCGCGTAAGAGCAACGTCGAAAGGGTTCGCGCGACACAAGGAATAGGAAGGCAGGGGCGCGAGGTAGCGGGATGTAGCTCGTACGGTCGCTCAGTGTATCAGCCGCCGGCCTGCTGGGTCAAAGTTTGGTGAAAGATCCCTTTAACCACTCGATTAACATAGTTTTTTTGTAGACTAGGGACATCCCTAGTTTTGAAAAATTCCGTAAAGGGCTAGGTACACGGAATCCAGTCACTGAGAGAGACTGAGGAGGGCTTGTCATGCTGACATTCAGGTCAACAAAGCCGTTTGAACACCATCCATCATCGGTGTCGAAGACGACTGAAGCCGGCTTGCGATGGCGCGTATTAATCGTCAACCCTCACACGTCCATTCGTGAAATGATCCGAGTTATTCTCGACGGCTATTCGGATCTTATCGAAGTGGCCGGAGAAGCATCAGATGGCGACCAGGCGGCTGAACAGGTCAAGACAATTCCGATCGATCTCGTGCTGATGGATACCCACTTGCCCAACAGCGTTGACACCATTCGTCAGATCAAAAAGCTTCTCCCACAAGTGGTAATCCTCGGCACGTCGGCTGAGTACACGCCCTATCTGTATAACGCAATGATCGCCGCCGGTGCCGTAGCCTTCATCCGCATGGAGGACGCGGCAGATCTTCTGTTCCGCAGCATCGTGTTTGCGATGTGCACGTACGGCCCAAAGCATGTCCACATGGCCCCCGTGCAATCGACAACCCGGCGAAACACCTTCGCGTCAAATGCCATGTGAGTCAGTGATCCGACAGCCCGACGGTTGAGACAGCCACGCAACTGACCCAACTCGCATCCTAATTGCCCACTGTTGTTGCAACCGTGCGATCGTGGTGAGGGACTCGGTGGTCTTCCATGATCGGGAAGAAGCGGGCAGCTTGTTGGCAGCGAAGCTCGAAGCCTATCGAGACGATCCCAGCGGACTCATTTTGGCCCTGCCTCGCGGTGGAGTGGCGGTCGGCTACGACCTCAGCCTCGCGCTACGCCTCCCGCTAGATGTCTTTGTCACCAGGAAATTGGGCGCACCGGACAACCCTGAATACGCGATCGGTGCGCTGAGTGAAACCGGGGCCGTGTATCTTAATCCGGATGCCGTTCAGGCGTTCCACCTTTCACGTGCCGAGCTCGACGCCTTGATCGGAGCTGCCCACGAGGAAATTTCCCGGCGCCAACGACTCTACCGGAGTGGATTGCCGCTCGCCGAGATCGCGGGACGGACCGTCATCCTTGTCGATGACGGGATGGCGACCGGTGCGACCTTCTTCGCAACCCTTGAGGCCATCTCGGAGTTGTCCCCTCGACGCCTGGTGGCCGCCATTCCCGTCGCGCCCCAAGAAAACGTCACCCCCTTGCGAAGCCTGGTCGACGACCTGGTCGTCTTGGCCACGCCTGAGCCCTTCATCGCGGTCGGCCACCATTACCATTTCTTTCCACAAATGGACGACGCCGAGGTGCTCGATTACCTGAAGGCCGCGAAACAATCGCGGGCTGCGTAGATGTCTTCTTGGTGAGAAAAGACCCGACGACGTGAGTGACGCATGAAGGTGGTTGTCGGAATCGATTGGTCGGACGCGGCGTTTGCCGCGGTCGAACAGCTCGGTCTGCTCTATCGCCCCGACGAAATCACGCTGGTCCACGGGGTCGATCTCGGACTGTTCGAGTATCCCATCGTCGCGGAAGCCGCCAACCTGCAGGGCTATGACATCTTCCGTAAATCGATGTTCGAGGCCGGCTGCGAATCGCTGGAACGGGCGGAGACGATGCTGCCCGAGGACGTTCCAAAACCCCGCCGGCTCTGCGACTTCGGCAAGCCGGCACGGTTTCTTCTCGACACCGCCTCCTCCATATCGGCCGATCTCATCGTGGTCGGCACCCACGACCACTCACGCGTCGCCGAACTCGTGCTGACCAGTGTGTCGCATCGAGTGCTATTGCATGCGACCCAGCCGACCTTGCTGGTCAAAGGTGAAGCCAAGCGGGTCCGGCGGATGCTGATCGCCATCGAAGGCCGGACAGATGGGGCCAAGATCTGTGATTGGTTGCTCCGCCATCCATTTCGGACGACGATGGAAGCGATGGTGTTGACGGCCGTGCCGATTCTCCCTGTGTTCGACGAATCGCCTGCGGCCGCCTTTGCGACCTGGCCCGAGGAAGTCGCCCGTCAGGCCGAAGAGTATGCTCGATCCTGTGCAGAACATCTGCCGCCGCCGCAGTTCACGACTTCAAGCCGTGTGATGAAGGGTGACCCGGTCTCGGTGATCTCGGATGTCTCGAGAGATTTCGACCTGGTCGTCGTGGGGTCGCATGGACGGGAAGGGCTGGATCGGTTTCTCCTCGGAAGCGTCTCTCATGCGATCGTGCATCATGTTGCGTGCCCCGTGCTCGTGATCCGCTGACCCTCGCTCAGCCCGTTCACAACGGCTCGAAGCTGCTCTCAACAGGTGATGAGCCGGGATGCTTAAGCGTCTACCAATACTCGTGTCAGGACGGCTGGGTTTCTTGGAGCGTGAGGACGATTAATGATCGCTTGATGTCCAAGCGATCAGGGATGCCGAAGGTTCTGACCAACACTGATCGATCTGTAGCCACGACCAACCGTCTGGCCTCGAGCTGTCTCCAACCACGATCCGCGCCGCCAACTTGGAGCAAGGGCAGCATCTCGTCCAAGAGATGATCGACCGACCTGGGGATGGCAGCATTGGCCGAATGCCCGTTCTCGTTTCGCTTCAATTGCAGAAGAAGCTGCTGCCCTGCCCCATTCACGTATAACGCCTTGCGGGTCGAAGAGAACACCACGATGCCTGAATTCAGCTGTCCTCTGTCAGTGCATGGGACAGCGACCGAGGATTTGCCATCATCATCCTGTGACATCGTCACGATTTCTTTCAGCCATGCAGGACAGTTAAGCCGCAATCGATCGCCTCGATCGTGCCCTAGATGGAAGAACGGGCGCGTGTGACCGGCTCTGCCTTGTTCGGAACGCGATCGCCCGTGGATCATCCTGCAGGCAATTGTGGCAGCAGGTGTACGACAGGATGGTGTCCTCTCGTTTCGGAGTGCGCGACCCCATATACACGTCCAGTTCCCACCAGTGACCGTGCCCCATCGACTCGTCGCATACTTGTTCGCAGAAACAGCACACTAGCAGCATAGGCTTCTCCTCGTTTCCTGTTCGCTTCTACCGCCGCTTCCTCAATCACACATCCGAGCGAGCGTTGCTTCGAGTATCTCTGCGATGCCATCTCCTCCAGAATCGTTTTCTCAGCCTGAAACCAGTCTTCGACATCATGACCGTCTTGACGACCGCGCTGCTCGTACATGGAATAGGCCAATACGGCGACGCGCGTATAGATATGATTAGAAGAAGAGTGTGCTTTCTCCAAACCATTGTGTGATTTCCCCGTGCGGAGCTCGCGTGGTCTCGCTTGCTGTTTCATGGCTCATTCCTCCTCTCGCTCAAAGTTCGGCCGTCGCTTCTCCAACCAGTGGAATTCGCTCGTACGGACGCCCCAGACAGTCCAACGGAAAGGCTGGTTTCCGTCGAATCCTGCGCAACGAATCAATAATCCGTGTCGGCTTTCCCCAATCACTCCAAAGGACCCCGTGCATCTCCAGGACGGCGGCGCTGTCCGGCGCGCGCTGGAGTAGCTCCGACACCAGATCGTGGGCGGGAATGCCGTGGTAAATCTCGTCGAGGATCTGTGCTTCCTTCGACGTTCCGATTGAACGACTAAGCCGTTCAAATCGCGGCATGAGGTCAGGAAAACACTGCCATCCCATGTGCCATAGCGTCTCCGCCTTGGCCGCGATCACGGACGTGTTCCACAACGCCCCTCCGGCCAATGCCGCATCCGCCTGAGCAACACTCGGTCTCCCTACGAAGGTCTTAACAGCGCGGATTCGATACGACTCGGAGCCGTCGATCTTTTCGTCAGGCACAATCCACCCATAGTCCAACTCAAGCCGATCAGGAGGCACGCCAAGGACGACGAACCGATCGGGAAGCCACTCGAGTGCGCACAGCGCCCGATGGACCGAGACCATGAACCCCGTCTCCGGATAGACGAAATGATCGGAAGGATAGATGACGACCGTCGCCTGAGGATCTTTCGCTCTCAGATAGGTCAATGACAGGTACATGCCGGCAGCTGAATCACGCTCTCTTGGCTGCAGCAGCACCGTCCCGACGCCTCGCGCTTCCAGCTGGGACCATGCCTCTTGACCATGCTCCCGGGCCACGACTGCCACGACATGTTCCTGCCGACTGAGCGTGGTAGCGCGGTCCAATGTATGCTGGAATAATGATCGGTCTCCAACGAAGGTGCAGTATTGTTTTGGCCGAGGATATCCCAACCAGCGCTGAATGAAGTTTGTCATGCGACCGCCGTCCCCGCCGCCCAATACGATTGACCAGATTCGACCGGACATTCGAGATCCTTCCATCGCCAGGTTCATGACTTTCCCTCCTTCTGCGATGCACCGCGGCGTTCCTGCGGTAGTGCCAGAAAGGTTCGATATGACTGCAAACAGTCTGGGCAGTACCCGTGAGTGACTCGAATATCAGCTCGCTTGAGCTGATACTTGGCCATAAACCAGTTCTGATCCTTCCAGCGTGTCTTCCCCACTTCCTTTTCCATGTCATCGTAAACTTTTTCACAGAGGCAACACATGACGACCAATCTCATGACGCGTCCCTTCATAAGTAGGGTTGCCACCGCCCCGTCTCTATTCATGAGCCGTTGTATGACCCGATCAGGAGGCCGTGCAGTCGTCCATGCGACTCGAGCGATTGCAGGCCAATGTGGCGCCTGACGGCGCAGACTCGGACATCACCTGAGGTGAGTTGATCGACACTTCATATCCAAAGCGGGCGGGACGGCGAAGGACCAAGCTCCCCTCTCGGCTGAGCTGATCCACCACGCTGAATATCTCGCTCCAAGAAAATTCAGACAGGCGGGTGAGCAGACTTTCGAGAGTGCATGGCCCTTCCCGACTTAAATGCAATTGAATCGCAGACTGCACGGTCATGGAGTTCATTCGGCTCGTTCCTTTCTTCCTGCAACTGCAGTGGTCTCGATGGGCTACCGGCATAGCGACACTATCCGGCAAGGCATGGGTGGGAGTTATAGCGGAGCGGTGACGATCGCACTATCAGTGCGACCACGATTGTGATGTCCTCGTTCCAACGACAGGCGAAGGACTACATGAAGGATGGCAACTGCGAGGGGCTATCCGATGCCTTGCTGAACGGCGTAACGCATCAGTTCGGCGTTATTCTTGAGGTGTAATTTCTCCAGGATGCGGGAGCGGTAGGTACTCACGGTGGTGGTGCCGAGATTCATGCTTTCGGCGATTTGCGAGACGGTCTTCCCTGAGGAGAGAAGACGCATGACTTCGAATTCACGGTCTGAAAGCAGTTCATGGGGAGGCCGCTCTTCGCCTCGATGAAACAGATGCACCAGTTTTTCTCCGAGCGACGGGCTCACGTAATTTCCGCCGGCCAGGACTTTTTTGATGGCCGTCACGAGTTCTTCAGGAGCGCTGGCCTTTGTGAGATACGCATTGGCCCCGGCTTTGAACATGCGCACAGCGTATTGATCCTCGGGATGCATGCTCAGCATGATCACCGGCAGCGACGGATGTTGACGTTTGACTTGAATCAGGGCATCGGTCCCGGTCGTTCCCGGCATGCCGATATCCAAGATGACGACGTCCCACTTCTTCTGCTTGACCAACTGGAAGAGGTCAAAGGCGTTGGCGCATTCTCCCACCGTGACGGCTCCCAGACCATCGCTCAGTAAGTCCTTCAGGCCGCGTCGAAATATGGAATGGTCATCCGCGATCAGAATCTTGAGCATGCTGGTCCTCTGCAACAATCATCGACAACCGCAATCTCGCGCCTCTCACGCATCCTGACATCGTAATCGTAACGTCACGGTCGTGCCCTTCCCAGGCCAGCCGGCGATTTCCAGCCGGCCGCCGATGGCCATTGAACGCTCCTTCATGCCGAGGAGGCCCAATGACGCCGCATCGTTGAGCTTTTCAGCCGGGATGCCTTGACCGTTGTCCTGTATTTCGATCAAGACACCGTCGCCGTTCTCCTTCACCAGCACTCGGACGAACGTCGCCTTAGCGTGGCGTGCCACATTGACGAGCGCCTCCTGGCAAATCCGGAACGCCGCCGTGGCACGCGAGGGGCTGATCTTGATTTCATCGAAAGACGCTTCGCAGAGACAGCGGATGCCGCTCCGCCGTTCAAAATCCTGGCACTGCCATTCAATGGCCGCCACCAGGCCAAGATCATCCAACACTCCAGGCCTCAGCTCCGCCGCCAGCCGTTGCACTTCGGCGATCGTGGTATCGACTTCTGCGCTCATCGCGCGGATTTTCTCCTCCATTTTTTCTCGAGGGAAAAGCGACTCTCGCATGAGGGCCAGTAATCTGGACAGGTCCATCTTCATGCAGGTCATGCGGACCCCCAGCTCATCGTGCAACTCCCTGGCAATCCGGGTTCGCTCTTCCTCCCGCACCACATCCAGCCTTTGAGAGAGTGTGCGCAGGAGTTCAAACGACCGTTGGAGCTGGTTCTCCGCCCGCTTGCGCTCAGTGATGTCTTCTGAGATTCCAAGCAAGTAGAGCGGCTGGCCGCTTTCGTCGAGAATTGGGATTTTTTTCGTATGAAGGTACCGCAGGCCTTTCCCCTTGGTGAGGATCGGTTCTTCCGGGATATCGAGCACCTTGCGGTTTCGGAGCACATCCCGATCGGCGCCCGTGAAGAAATCTGCCTCCTCTTTCGGAAACAACTCGTGGTCGGACTTTCCGATCAGGTTCTGGCGCGCATGCCCAAGCAGCTCTTCTCCGGCCTTATTGAATCGCACGAACCTCAGCTCACTGGCATCCTTCACAAAAATCATGTGCGGGATGTTTTCCACAATGGATTCCAGAAACACTTCGCTCGTGCGCAGTTCAACCTCCGCCCGTTTCCGCTCGACGGAGTACCGGAGAGAACGTCGGAGGAGGGACGCCGTCACCTCTCCCTTGACCAGATAATCCTGCGCGCCATGCTGGAGCAACTGCAGACCCAAGACCTCGTCATCAAGGCTGGTCAGGACCACGATCGGCATGCCCGGCCTCGCCGCGTGCATTTTGGTCAGCGTGCCGATGCCCTGGCTGTCTGGCAGCGAAAGGTCCAGCAGCACGACCTCAAACGCGCCCTCGTCCAGAGACTGCAAGGCGACCGCGAGTCGTTCGACATGCACCACGTGAAACACCTCGCCGACGCCACGATTTCCCGCCAGATGCTCTCGCAGCAGCCTAACGTCGCCGAGGTTATCTTCAACCATCAAGATGCGCATGGCGCCTCATCCCTGCCGGCGGATGGCTCCGTTCTTCGGCAACATCACAATTCCCAACCAGAAATCTTCGATCGATTTGACGACGGTCATGAACTGCTCCAAATCCACCGGCTTGGTCACATAGCAGTTGGCGTGCAGGTTGTAGCTCTTGAACACGTCTTGTTCATCCTGCGAGGTGGTCAACACGACGACCGGAATGCGCTTCAGTTTCTCATCAGCTTTGATTTCAGCCAGGACTTCGCGGCCGTCCTTCTTCGGAAGGTTTAAGTCCAGCAGGATCAGGTGAGGGATCACGGCACCGCCGTAGGATCCCTGCTGGCGTAGGAATGCCAGTGCTTCAACGCCGTCCTTGAGCACGGTCAGGTTGTTAATGACCTTCGCTTCTTTCAACGCCTCTCTCGTCAGGCGTACGTCGCCCGGATTATCTTCAACCAACAAGATCTCAACTGGTCTCATCGCTTCAGCTGCCGACATTGATGTCCTCCTTCCAGGGTGGTAGTGGTGCAGAATTCACTCGTGATTGCTCATTCACGACACTCGCTAATTGTTGCTCCTATGGCTTATGACGGCATGTCTCTGACGGGTAGCGTGAAAAAAAAGGCCGCGCCTTGGCCTAGCTGAGACTCCATCCAAATGCGCCCGCCATGACGTTCCACAATCTTTTTGCAGAGCGACAGGCCGATGCCGGTTCCGGGATATTCGGCATTCGTATGCAAACGCTGGAAAATGACAAAGATGCGTTCGGCGTACTGCGGATCGATGCCGATGCCGTTGTCACGAACCGAGAACAGCCATTCGCGGTCGCGCTTTTCGGCGGAGATGTGGACGAGTGGAGGATCCTGTTTCCGGAACTTGATGGCATTGCTCAAGAGATTTTGGAGCAGGTGCAAGAGCTGACGTTCATCGCCCTTGACGGTGGGCAAGGGGTCATGGGTAACGACCGCACCGCTCTCTTCGATCCCTCCCTTGAGATTGTCCAACGCATAGCCGAAGAGCGTCTCGACAGAGGTCGGTTCAAAGTGCTGGCCCTGCGTATCGACCCGCGAAAAAGCGAGGAGGTCCTGAATCAGCGCCTGCATGCGATTGGCGCCGTTCACGGCAAACGCAATAAATTCATCGGCGTCTTGGTCGAGTTTCCCTTTATAGCGCTTCGCCAACAGTTGTGTGTAACTGGCTACCATGCGCAACGGTTCCTGCAGGTCATGAGACGCGACATAAGCGAACTGCTGCAAATCTGAGTTTGAACGCGCCAACTCCGCGAGCGATTTTTCCAATTTCTGACGCGCGAGAAGCAAGTCCTGGCGTTCGCGTACCAGTTTCCGCGACGCGAACACACCGAACCCGGTGAGGGGTGCAACCACTAAGAGCCCGATGAGACCGACCATCCAGACCAGCTTGTTGATCGGCGCATACGCAGAGGCACGATCCAGCTGAACCAGCACCACCCATCCGAATCCGGAAAAGTCTCTGTACCCTCTGGTCTGCGCAAATCCGGTCAGGACAGGATTTCCATCCTGTTCGCGCAATTCCTCCACAAAACCGTTTCTCTCAGGGCCTTCCGCAGCCCGCTTAAAGGAGACAGACTGGGCTCTTAGAGGCGGCGGGACGCCGATCGGCTGACTTTTTTGGAGAAGTATGCCGCCTTCACGATCGAGCAAAATCCAATCGATTGCGTCCTTTTCCTCCTGCAGTTCCCCTTCTTCATCGAGGATGGCTCGAAACTGCTCCAGCGGCATACGGCTGATCACAGCCCCGCGAAATTCTCCCCCTGGGTCATCAAGTGGTGCGGAAAAGATCACCTCCGGACCGGTCTCATCTGACCCGCTGACCACCTCCAAGTGAACCCGCCGCGTCTGTTTGACGGTTTCAAACGACGCCAGCGGGCGAGACCTACCAGCGGCCGATTGGCCAATCGATTCCGTGGCCGCCGTCATGTGGCCGGCCGCATCGGTGGTTCCGATCCAGGAGTAATAGCCGTAGAGCTGCTTGAAATTGCCGCAATCTTCTGGTCTTCTCGGCCTCCTCACCTTTCAAGAGAGTCCAGTCGGTTGCGAACACTCTGATGTCCTCGTATCGCTCGAACAACACCCGATCGAGCGTGTGCGCACCCTTGACGGCCGTACTTGCGAGATCAGCGCCCTTGTCGTTCACGAGCAGTGCGCGCAAAAACACCAGTGCGTACAGATCCAGCGCAACCGCCGTCACAAAGCAGAGAACCAACACGACGGGCACCGAGATGGAAGAAACTCCTCTGCTGTATGTTCTTGCGGGCAGGTTGGTGTTCACGTGTTCGCCCGATTCTTGTTCGTGGGGTTACGTGGTCGAATTAGGATGGAAGTGATTGTTGGCGCCTATCAAAAGGAATCTTGGACGGGAAGTCCTCTTACGCTCGAGACTTCACGAAAAAACTGTCGTCCGGAAGTCGAGCCAGGAGGAACCAGAGCGGTGGGCCGATGGACCTTGCACGACTCCGAATACCGGTGCGCAATTATTGGTACTGTTTCCCTAGTACAGGAGCGGGGAGGATAGCAAGCGGCAAAGGGGTAGTACAAGACCGAAATTCGATCGGGTGACTTGTCAGTTTACCGCCTACGGGGAATGAGCATCGAGCAGGCATGGATCTCCCCTTTCCCCTGTTCTCTTTGAATCACAGAAGCGTCAAAATGTTCCTGTGAAGCATCTCGTCACCGCGGAAGAACGGCATGGTCGAGGAGACAGTCACGATTAGGGATGACCACACGGACCTCCGCGGGTTCCTCGAGATCCCGTCCACACCCGCCGGCATCGTTCTATTTGCACATGGGAGCGGGAGCGGTCGATTCAGCCCACGTAACCGCTTTGTGGCTCGGCAGCTTCAGCAGGGAGGGATCGCCACACTCCTGATCGATCTGTTAATGACGCATGAGGCGGAGGCTCGGCGCAACGTCTTCGACATTGATCTCTTATCGGATCGTGTGGTGATGGCGAGTGCCTGGCTTCGCGAAGACTCTCGTACCAAGGAGCTGCCATTGGGCTACTTCGGTGCCAGCACCGGAGCGGCCGCGGCTCTCCAAGCCGCCGCCCAAGCTTCTTTTGAGGTGGGAGCCATCGTGTCGCGCGGGGGGCGGCCTGACCTCGCCGAACGTTTCCTGCCTCAGGTGATCGCCCCGACCCTGCTCCTGGTCGGCAGCGAAGATCACCCCGTGATCGTGATGAATCAGCATGCCTACACGCTTCTCAGCGGCCCAAAGCAACTGATGATCATTCCGGGCGCGACGCATTTGTTTGAAGAACCGGGAACGCTCGAGCAAGTGGCCGAGGAGGCCTTGAAATGGTTCCGTCAACATTTCGCCCACCCTGCCTGAGCGGTCGAGTCCTTTCGGCCAACCAGTATCGCGGAACGTGCAAAACTCGCTAAAGTTTCCATGGCTTAGACCGCTTGAACCCAGGCATGCGTCTCATACGGCTACTAATGGACTCGGGGTTTCACATTAGAGATTTTTAACTGACCGTTAACTCCCCGTTAATCTTCCATTGATACATTCGCGGTCGTATGGACAAAGAAGAATTCATCAGGAGGTGGGGACATGACCTGTAAAAAATGCAAAGGCTTGATGATTGCGGAATCACGACCGGAATATTCTACCGGCGGAACCGTTTTGCGGTGCATCAACTGCGGGCTGGTGCTGGACCCATTGATTGAACAAAACCGTCTTGCACGAATACGCTCGACGCCACCCACGCTCCGTGCGGCATAAGCATGTGCCCTCGTCCGGCCGAAGTGAACGACTTGCGCTTTGCCGGACAGGACGGATGTAGATGTCGCGCTCGCGGATGATCGGGAAGTGACGCCGATGGTTCCAGCTGAGCCGGTGAGCTTTCCGCCCTCCAGAGCTCGACATCTGCCTCTGGCCTCATTGTGCGATATTTTTACAATCTCCCCCAAACTGTTTCACGTCGTCACTCGCCAGGCATCTCAGCCGATGGATCGACCACGCCGGCCCGTTGCTCGTTCGTCCTGGACGCAAGCGATTGGTCAACCGCGATCTCGCCTTACTCAGCTAATGTTGAATTCCGCCCAGAGAAAGGTGTGATCGGAGGGGTCCTTGACCCGCCGGGGCTCAACATCAACCTCAACCTGCAGACATTTTTCCGCCAGAGGGGCCGTCGCCAGGATATGGTCGATGCGCCAGCCTTTATTCGCCTCCAACGAACTCGGCGCGCGATAATCCCAAAACGTAAACTGCTGCCGCTCCGGATACATCCGCACGAAGACGTCGTGAAATCCCCACGATACCGTCTCTTCATAGGCCTTTCGCGCGGCCTCGTGATAGCACACGTGCGTGAGATGTTTTTCTGGACTATGGACGTCCATCGCCCTCGGTGCCACATTCATGTCCCCACACCAAATTGCAGGCAGCGTCGGTGAGAGGTGCTTCTCGAAGTAGGCTCGGAGCCGCTTGTACCACTCGAGCTTGTACGCATATTTGGGCGAATCGATCTCGAATCCCTGCGGAATGTAGGTGTTGAGAATGGTGATGCCGCCGACCACGACGTGGAGCAGTCTCGGCTCGTCCGGCTCTCCGCCGTCGTCCAACCCGGCCCGCACGGACTCCGGTTTGGTGCGACTGAGGATAGCCACGCCATTGTAGCTCTTCATCCCTCGGTAGCTGATTTCATAACCTGAGGGGATTAACGCCATGAGCGGGAACTCGCTGTCCTGTACCTTCGTTTCTTGAAGGCAGAGAATGTCCGGCTTTTGCTTGTCCAGCCACTCGAGGATGATGGGAAGTCGCTTACGAAGCGAGTTCACGTTATAGGTGGCGATTTTCATCGTCTTGTTCGACGGGACCAGGCCGGCTGACTGAAGGTTGGGCTCGAGGCTGTTCATGGACGATGATCGGTCGAAAAGTCCGGGCTATCGTGCATGATGATAGGCTGGAAGTTTCGGCAACGTCAGGGCGCCCAGCGTCGCATGAGGACCATACCCTGTCAAGAGATACGCCATCGAGAGGAGTCAGACTGACGCCAGATACCGCCGGAGGATCGCCTGTTCGATGCGGGAGCGGCCCCGGTCGGGAGCCGGAAAGCGTAACACCAGCACAATCCGGCCGGTGTCCGACAATTGAATGGTAATGCGAGGCTCCGGCGAAGGAGCCTCCAGTAGATTCTGCTGCTCGAGCAGCTTCATCTGCCGGCTGGCTTCCTGCATAAACGGCGCGCATTCAGCCTTGGCCGATTCGAGCAGCCGCGTCTCGGCCACCTTCCAGTCCTTCTCGGCCGGCAGCGGAACCGTGAGCGTGTACAGACCGTACTCCTGGTTGGGATTTTCTTTGATCAGCGGATTGGTGAACAGCAGACTATTGGGGAACACCGTTACGCGCCCGGTATACAGGTGCGACGACTGTCCCGGGCCGATCTCCAGTAGTTTCGTCGCAAAAATATCATGGTCCAACACCACGCCGCGATGGCCAGCGACTTGGATCCGGTCTCCCACCGAGTACACCTTGCCGCCAACGCGCAACGCGGCTCCGCTCCAGCACAGGAGCAGTTCCTTGGTCGCTAAGACGAGCGCCGCCGCGAGAGCAACCAGGGAGACGGCAAAGGCCTGCAGCTCGTGCGCCCAGATGACGACCAGACCAAGCAGGAACACGAAGACCATCGAGTTGCGCACGGTCACCACCCACCGACGCTTGGCTTCCATCGTGAGCGCGGAATTTCTGGATATGGAGCGGACGGTGAGGGTCCGAGCGATCAGGACGGAGAGCAGCAGTAGAAGGGACTTGAGGCTGTCAAGAACGATGGAGCTATCGATCTGTGGAAGCCATGTGATCATGGATGGAGCGGCCACGATGCTCGCCTAGTCGGTATGCAAGGCATTTCGTGTGCCCGGAACGCACTCCTCTCGTTTCCAGCTTTTGAGCACTTTTTGCTCATCGAAGATCAAGGTATAGCGGTAACAGTACAACGTCGGCTTGGGGCCATCCTGCGCTCCCTTTCCGATCAACGATGCTGCCTCATTCGCCGCATTGGTAATGCCGGACAGGTCCATCGGATTCAGGTCCTTGTCGCTGTACGGCACGCGGTAGGTCCAAATAGTGTCGCCGCCGAGCGCAGGAGTCTTGGCCGTGTGGGGCGGGCCCATCTTCTCGGAGACTTCCTCCTGCGTCAGCCGGTCCACGCCTTTTTTGAAATATCCGTCCCGCCAGGGACCGCCGCAAGCGGCCAGCAAGGCGAGGACCGACAGGAGGAACCATGCGCGGAATGAGAGCGTTCTGCGGGCAAGCTTCATGTCTTCGATTGATCGTGAAGTTGCTGCATCCGCTTGACGGAACAATAAAGCGCGTAGCCCTGTGCCAGCATGCCCGTGACAAGCAATCCCAACGCCGTCTGCAGCCACCGGGATCCCTGCTCATCAAGGCCGTACATCCCCAGAATGAATCCGAGGGCGATGGACACAATGCCGACAACGCGGGCCACCATTGCGTTCATGCGCCAATTGGTGGGAGCCGGCTGATCGTCTTTCATCATGGACTACGCTACAACGGGAGACGTGGCAGGTTCAACTCCGCTTGGCGCGGATTTCGCGAGCCTGCAGATCGAGCGCGACCGCCTCGCCACTTCGGCCGAGTTTGCGCAGACGTTGGCCAGATCCTCGAGCGTTTTGGCCACCTCCGGATGCGACGATCCCAACGTCTTTTGGCGGATCGAGAGCGCCCGGCGATAGAAGGGCTCGGCTTTCGCGGGCTGTCCCTGTGCGACGTACAACTGTCCGAGATTCGCAGCACTCAAGGCAACGTCGGGATGGTCGCTTCCCAATAGTTGTTCCTTGATGGCCAGCGCCCGCACCAGCAGCGGCTCGGCTTCCGCGTACTGCCCGTACATGCGATGAAGCACGCCGAGATTGTTCAGGGTCGCCGCTACATCAGCGTGCGTCTCTCCATGCACGGATTGATAGATCTTCAGCGCCTGCAGATACAAGGGCTCCGCCTCCACATGTTTGCCTTGTCCGGCATAGACCTGCGCCAATTGCGATAAAGTGACGGCAACTCGGCGGTCTTCACGGCCATACGTCTCGGCCTTCTTGACCGCAACTTGGTAGATACGTTCGGCTTCGGCGTAGTTGCCCTGCTGCACCGCCTGCTGCCCAGCGGCCATGGCCGATTCCCACGTTTGTTCCTGGCAAGAGAGGCTCAACAGGAGCAGGCCCGCCATCAGGACGGCAAGGGACGGCGACCCCGACATTTTCTTTCCCGCGCTTCTCATATATAAAGGGGCCACCGACAGGATACACGATGATCGAACCAGGTCGCTATCGGCACTATAAGGGGAACGACTACGAGGTCGTCGGGGAAGCACGACATTCGGAGACGGAAGAGCCGTTCGTCGTCTATCGCGCGTTGTATGGTGAGAGGGGCCTATGGATCCGGCCTCGCGCCATGTTCCTCGACACGGTGATGATCGACGGCCGTCCCCAGCCGCGGTACATTCGTCTGACGGACTAGCACGAGCGAAGTCTTGCCAAAGGGCCTCCGGCTACGGCAGCCACGTCCAGCGCGAGAAGGTCGCGGCCTGGCCGATCCGCTCATGGCCGGCATCGAGCACATTCCAGATGAGCGCATTCTCGACGAGAAACCGACGGCCGGTCCCTGAGATTCTGACTCCTCGATAGGTATCGATGAAGCCGCGTGTTCGGGCCTGTTCCAGCATCCACTCGCGTTCGGCGCGATTGACCGGCTCCGCCGTGAGCCGCGATGGCGTCTTGACCAGCTGTTCCCAGGTCATTTCCCACAGGTCCAACGCCGTCTGGTTGCCGTAGTTGAGGATGGGATCGGCTTCCGTCCCGTGCGACACCACGACCAGCGGCGACTCAAACAGGGCACGAGCCTGAAGTTCCGGCTCGCCATCTCGCTCGATCAGCTCCCTTCCGATCCAATGCCGATAACTGTCGAGCAGCTGCTGTATCCACTGCACCACGGCAGAATCCATCCACGGCTGTGGCGTCATGAGCTTGGCCCCTGAATCCCTCTGCTCGCAGCGTGGTAGCACGTCCCTGGCACGAGGGCAAGGGCAACGCCCCTGTAAATCCCATGGGCAGTCTCTGTATAATGGCGCCTCCTATCCATTGATCAGGAGCAAGTATGTCGGGTCAAACCCTCTTCGATAAAATCTGGGATTCCCATGTTGTGCGCGCAGAGCCGGATGGGACAACGCTGCTGTATATCGACCGGCAACTGGTGCATGAAGTCACCTCGCCGCAGGCGTTTGAAGGATTGAAGCTGGCCGGACGCCGGCCGAGGCGAGCCGGGACCACGCTGGCGGTTCCCGACCACAATGTGCCGACGACCGACCGCCGGCTGGGCATCGCGGACCCCGTGAGCGCAATCCAGATCCAAACGCTGGAGGACAACTGCCGAGACTTCGGCATTACGCTATTCAACATGAGCGATATCCGGCAAGGCATCGTGCATGTGATCGGCCCTGAACAGGGCTTTACCCTTCCCGGCACGACGATCGTCTGCGGCGACTCGCATACGTCGACGCACGGCGCCTTCGGCGCCTTGGCATTCGGGATCGGCACCAGCGAAGTCGAGCACGTGCTGGCAACCCAGTGCCTGGTGCAGAAGCGGCCCAAGACCATGGAAGTCCGGGTCGACGGCGTCCTTTCGGACCGCTGCTCGGCGAAAGACGTGATCCTGGCCATCATCGGTAGAATCGGCACGGCCGGCGGGACCGGCTACGTCATCGAATACACGGGCTCCGTTATCCGCGCACTCAGCATGGAAGGGCGCATGACGCTCTGCAACATGTCGATTGAAGGCGGGGCGCGGGCAGGCATGGTGGCACCGGACGAGAAGACGGTTGCCTATCTCAAGGGCCGTCCGCTGGCGCCCACCGGCGACTCCTGGGAGCAGGCGGTGAAAGCCTGGCAGGATCTCAAGACGGATGCCAACGCCGCTTACGACACGACCGTCGTCATCAAGGCCGAAGACATCGCACCACAAGTCAGTTGGGGCACGAGCCCGGGAATGGTGACAGGGGTGGACGGCAGGGTTCCGGATCCCAAGGTGATCGCCGACGAGAAAACGCGCCAGGCCACCGAACGCGCCCTCGCCTATATGGGCCTCACCGCCAACATGCCCATCACCGACATCAATATCGACCGGGTGTTCATTGGGTCCTGCACGAACTCTCGGATGGAGGACTTGCGGCTCGCGGCCAGCCTGGCCAAAGGCAAGCGCATTGCGAAAACGGTGCGGGCCATGGTGGTCCCCGGCTCCGGGCTCATCAAGCAGCAAGCGGAAGCCGAAGGACTCGATCGGATCTTTACCGAGGCGGGATTTGAATGGCGGGAGCCGGGCTGCAGTATGTGCCTTGCCATGAATGCCGACGTGCTCCAACCCGGGGAGCGCTGCGCGTCAACGAGTAATCGCAACTTCGAAGGCCGTCAGGGGGCCGGAGGCCGCACTCATCTGGTCTCTCCCGCGATGGCGGTCGCCGCGGCCGTCGAAGGCCATTTCGTCGACATCCGTCACTGGAGGTAACTGTTGCATGCAGCCGTTCACCCAACTCACCGGGCTCGTCGCCCCGCTGGACCGCGTCAATGTCGACACCGATCAAATCATTCCCAAGCAGTTTCTCAAGACCATTAAGCGGACCGGTCTCCGCGAGGGCTTGTTTTTTGACTGGAAGCGGCAGAAAGATGGTTCGCCCGATCCGTCATTCTTTTTGAACCAACCCCGTTACCAGGGGGCGACGATTCTTCTCACGCGCGACAACTTCGGCTGCGGCTCCTCGCGCGAACATGCCCCGTGGGCCCTGCTCGATCAAGGATTCCGTTGCGTGATCGCGGCCAGTTTCGCCGACATTTTTTACAACAACTGTTTTCAAAACGGTATTCTACCCGTGGTCCTGGAGCCCCAGCACGTGCAGACGATGATGAAGGACGTCATGTCCAGGCCGGGATACCAAGCGACCGTGGACCTCGCCGAGCAGACCGTCACGACGCCCGAGGGAACCGCCTATCGCTTCTCGCTCGATCCCTTCAGGAAAGACTGCCTCTATCGAGGACTGGATTCAATCGGCCTTAGCTTGGAACATGAGCCAGCGATCGCAGCCTATGAGGCCCGCCGCAAGGCCGAGGCCCCCTGGCTGTTCTCCGATCTTCGCCCCTAGGCCAAGGAGGTTGCATGAATTGGGCATCGGTCCTTTTCCCGTTATGGCTCTTTAGCCCCCGAGTCTTGCTCGTGCTGTTCTTTCTGGCGGCAGGCGCGCTGATGGTCGCGTTCAACTACAGCTACTCGGACGGCAATCGCGCTGGGTATATTCAAAAGTTCTCAACGAAGGGATGGCTTTGCAAGACGCATGAGGGCGAGCTTGCCATGACGACCGTTCCGGGGACGGCGCCGGTTCTTTGGGAATTTACGATCTGGGACGATGCAGTGGCTCACCAGCTCTCCCAGGTGATGGGGAAACGCGTCGTGCTCCACTACAAAGAGTTTCGTTACCTGCCGACCACCTGCTTCGGCGATACGCCGTACTTCGTCGATCGCGTCGAGCTCCAAGAGTAGCCGAACGCGGCGCAACTCCGCGCGAGAGCACATTCAACGTGGCTCTCACAGCCAGCGTTTATTCCTGAACAACACCAGCATCCCGACCCCCACCGCCGCCATCACGCCCAGCACCAGCGGATAGCCCCATGGCGATCTCAGCTCTGGCATGTATTCGAAGTTCATGCCGTAAATGCTCGCAATGAAGCTGAGCGGCATGAAGATGGTGGTAATGACGGTCAACACCCGCATGATCGTGTTGAGCCGGTAGCTCACGCTCGACAGGTAGATGTCGAGACTCGCCGAGACCATGTCGCGGAGTATTTCGATGGTATCGACGATTTGCACCACATGATCGTAGACGTCCCGGAAAAAGAGCTTGGTCGGGTGTTGAAGGAAGGAACAGTCCGAGCGTGACAGGTTGGTGATCACATCGCGAAGGGGCCAGACCGCCCGGCGAACAAAGAGCAGCTGGCGCTTGAGCGCATGAATCTCATTGAGCGTCTCTGGTTTGGGATCGTCAACGACGGCCTGTTGCACAGCCTCGATTTTTTCACCAATATGCTCCAAGACAGCAAAATATTGATCAACGATGGCGTCGACCAGTGCATACAGCAAATAATCTGCGCCGGACTGGCGCAGCCGACCCTTTCCCCCGCGGAGACGTTCCCGCACCGGCTGGAAGACATCCGTCCCATTTTCTTGAAACGAGATCACATAGTTTTTGCCGAGCACAAAGCTCACCTGCTCAATCGCGATATCTTTCCGGTCCGTCAACGACAGCATTTTCATGACGAGAAAAATGTATGCCTCATAATCGTCGAGCTTGGGGCGCTGGTCCGTATTCGTCACATCTTCCAGCAACAGAGGATGGAGAGAGAATTGCTTGCCCAGCGTCTCGACCATTTCCACCTTGTGAACGCCGCCCACATTTATCCAGATCACCGATTCGTCGGCAGGCGGTGACAGCTGGTCGACCTGCTCCACTTGCAGCTCTTCGCAGCTCGTGGTGCTGTAGCGGAAGACGGCGACGGTGACTTTTTCCGACTTCCGCTCACCGATGTGAACCAGCGTGCCAGGAGGAAGGCCGGTTTTCTTGGAACGCTTTTGAACGAGTTTCATAGGAGGCAATTGTGGTCGAACGGCTTGAGGCAGGCTTGTACGCAGGTTCGTTTAAGGGGTCAAGGGGAATCTGGAAGGAGCCGCCAGGTTGTACTTTTCCGGCACCGGCAGACCTGCTACCCTGACCCTATGGAACGAGAACTTGCTCGAGTGAGCAGCGCGATCAGGGAAGCCGGCAAACGGGCGATGGACCTAGCCCGGCAGGGATTCGAGGTTCAGATCAAGAAGGATCGTTCGCCGGTGACCACGGCCGATCTCGAGGTCAACCGGGTCCTCCATGAGATGCAGGAAACCTACTTCCCCGACGACGGATGGCTGTCCGAGGAGTCGCCGGACGATCCCGCCCGGCTGGAAAAGGCGCGCGTGTGGATCGTCGATCCGATCGACGGCACGAAGGCGTACGTCAATAAATTGCCGGAGTATTGCATCTCCGTCGGACTGGTCGAAGCCGGGATGCCTGTGCTTGGCGCCATTTTTAATCCGTCCACTGACGAGCTGTTTACGGCGACTGTCGGTCAGGGCCTCCGCCTGAACGGCCGACCCGTGAGTCCCGCGGCGCCGGTCGACGAGCGGTCGCAGGTACTCGTAAGCCCGTGGGAATATCGAGGAGGCCGCTGGGCGGATCTCGATGGTCGGATCCAATGCCGGCCGATGCTATCGATCGCCTATGCCATGGCGGTGGTCGCGGTAGGTCGTGTGCAAGCCACGCTCACGATCGAGCCGGAGAATGAATGGGATTTGGTCGCCGGCGTCCTCCTAGTCCAAGAAAGCGGCGGCACGGTCGCCGATGCGGAGGGCCGCCCCTTTATCTTCAACCAGGCCACTCCACGATTTCGAGGCGTGATCGCCGTCTCTGCGACGGCAGGAACCGAATTGCGTCCGTTCCTGCAAACGCATGCTGATCGAGCCAGGCTGAGGAAGAAACGGTCATGACGTCTCGATCGACGATCGCTCTATTGGGAACAGGCCTCTTGGGCAGCGCCATCGCTGAGCGTTTGCATGCGGTCGGACATACGGTCGTCGCCTTCAACCGCACCTCTACCAAGGCGCTGCCGCTTCAGACCCAAGGGATCGCAGTCGTGGGCGCTGCCGAGCTCGCCGTGCGTCAGGCCGACTGCGCACTCCTGCTGTTGACGGATGCTGCCGCGATCCGCTCCGTGCTGTTCACTCCCGCCTGTTCGGCCGCGCTCAAGGGCAAAACGATCGTGCAAATGGGCACCATCGCCCCGAACGAAAGTCTGGAGATACAGCGCGAGGTCGAACAACAGGGAGGCGCCTACTGCGAAGCGCCGGTCCTCGGGAGTTTGGCCGAAGCGAAGGCGGGAACGCTGTTTGTCATGGTGGGCGGCACGGAAGCGCAGTTCACGACATGGTCCTCACTCTTTCGCTCGCTGGGACGCGAGCCTCGGCGCATTGGTCCGGTGGGCAGCGCGGCAGCCCTCAAGCTGGCGCTGAACCACCTTATCGCGGCCGAGACGTCGGCGTTTGCCTTGAGCCTCGGATTGGTCCAACGTTCGGGGGTCGCCGTGGAGACGTTCATGGCCATTCTTCGTGAGAGCGCTCTCCATGCGCCGACGTTCGATAAGAAGCTGCCGCGTCTCCTGAAGCGTGATTACCACCACCCGAACTTTTCGACCCGCCATCTCCTCAAGGATGTTAGGCTGTTTTGCCAAGAGGCCGCGTCACGCGGGTTGACGACGGACGCGCTGGAAGGGCTGCCGTTGCTTCTCGAGCGCGCCATCACACAAGGCTTGGGCGACCTGGATTATTCGGCTCTTTTCGAGCTCGTCAATCCTCCGACCCGTGGTTCCAGGCTTTCCTAACGACTTCCCCCCAACAGCGCTGTTCCTTTTCACTTATTCATTGAGGATCGACGCTGGACCCGTATACTCGGTTCTATTCAAAGGCGGCGTGAGGAACGGCGTTGGGCACGTCCTGAAGAGCTGTTGTAGGGCGCCCGGGGCCTCTACGGCCGCCCATCATATTCGTTCTTCATTCCTTGAACCATTGGCCGATGCAGAAGGCAGTAAGCAGAACGACCGACCCGCGCGCCTTCGATCTTCTGATCGATGAAAGCTTTATCCGCCAGGGCGATCTGATCAAAGCGGTGCAGGATTCCCTCCAGCAGGGCGTCGATCTGGAACACGTGTTGCTCGAAAAGTATCGGGTGCCCAAAGCGGCACTCGGCAGAGCCCTGAGCAAGTTTTTCGACTGCCCCTACATTCCCTATGATGAAAAGACGATCGTCGACCCCCAACTCACAAAAGATCTGAGCCACGACTACCTGTGGAAACATTCCTGGCTGCCGTTGCAAACACACGGGAGCATCCTGGACGTGCTCATCGACGACCCGCATGACATCGTCAGGGGACATGACATTCAGCGGGCGTTTCCCGGTATGACGATCCGGTACGCGGTAAGCCTGAAGTGCGATATCAAGCGCTTCCTGCAATCGACGCTCGGAATGACCGAGACCGGATCGATTGAGGATACCCTTGGCGAGCTCGTCCATGACGCCAGAATCGAGGAATCCTCGGACGCCGACATCGACGAAATTGACGAGAACGACTCCGCCATTGTCCGACTGGCCAACCAAATTATTGCCGAGGCCTACCGGCACGAGGCGTCTGACATCCACATCGAACCGTACTCCGACCGCAAGGAAACGGCGATCCGCTTCCGCATCGACGGGACCTGTTCAACCTACATGCGGATTCCGGCTACCTATCGCCGCGCGCTGGTGTCACGCATCAAGATCATGTCAAGCCTGGACATCGCCGAACGCCGGAAACCGCAAGACGGCAAACTTCGGTTCAAGCTGAACCGCGACAAGGAGATCGAAGTCAGGGTCGCAACGCTGCCGACGGCCGGTAACAACGAAGATATCGTGATGCGGCTCCTCACCGCGAAAGAACCCATGCCGCTCGAATCGATGGAATTTGCGCCGTCGACCCTCACCGCCCTCCTGGAAATCATCGAAAAGCCGCATGGCATCATTTTGTGCGTCGGCCCAACGGGATCAGGAAAAACGACGACCCTCCATGCGGTGCTGCATCGTCTAAATACGGATGCCCGGAAAATCTGGACCGCGGAGGATCCGATCGAAATCACGCAGGAAGGGCTCAGACAGGTCCAGGTGCTGCCAAAGATCGGCTTTACTTTCGCAGCGGCCATGCGGTCGTTTCTCCGCGCAGATCCGGATGTCATCATGATCGGTGAGATGCGCGACAGGGAAACTGCGGACGTGGCCGTCGAGGCTTCGCTGACGGGACATCTCGTGTTGAGCACGCTGCACACCAACAGCGCGGTCGAAACGGTGATCCGCCTCCTCGATCTGGGATGCGATCCCTTCAACTTTGCCGACGCCATGCAAGGCATCCTGGCAAAACGTCTCTGCAAGCGGCTTTGCACGCATTGCAAGGAGCCGTATCATCCGTCCGTGCAGGACTATGACAAGATCCTGCGCGAGTACGGTCCGGCCTCGTGGGAAATCATGAAACTGCCGGCCTATGATGACGGATTTCGGCTCTATCGAGGCCGCGGCTGCGACCACTGCCGTCAGACGGGGTTCAAGGGACGGGTCGCGCTGCACGAACTCTTGCAGGGCACCGATGAAATGAAGACCTTGATTCAGAACCGGGCGAAAACCGCGGACATGGCCAGCCTGGCAAAAAAAGAGGGCATGATTACGCTGATGCAGGACGGGATTCTGAAAGCTCTCGGCGGACTCACGACCTTCGAACAGGTGAGAGCTGTCGCGATGAAGTAGTAGCCGCAGCCGTTACTTACCCTTCCGCTTCCAGCAGCTTGACGAACTGCCTGAGCCGTTCCCCTACATCCTGCTGCATCTTGATGAATTCCACGCCGAACCTCCTGGCGCTCGACCAGCGCACGGCGGCCAGATCCACCTGCACCGGTTCCTCTTCCTCGAGCAGCTGGACTTGCAGTTGGAGATACGCCTGGGTTTCCGCGACGGTATCGGAGACGATGGCACACCCTTGCCGGGAAATATTGAGGATGGTGCCGGTTCCGGCCACGAGATCTCCACGGAAAGACACGGGCCGTTGCACCGCAAACCGGACGTGCTTGCGTTCTTGCATGGTCAGGGAGCGGGAGAAGTACCGTTCACCGCCGAAGATCTTTTTCGTCAACTGGAACGTCCCGCCCTTTTGCGTCGGTGCCAGATCGTTCTCAATTCTTGTGTACCACCAGCGTCCTTCGCCACTCGAGAAATCCGGAGACAATTGCACGGTAAAGCCTCCCTCGCGGTCGTTGTCTTCCTGAATCCACTTGCCGTGCCAGGTATGGTCGGACAGCGAATGCGTTTCGAACCGGCCGCCCTTCCAAGGATACGAGCCGTTTCCCTGCTCGTCGAGGGTTACGATCACGACCGCGCCCTCTTCATAATCCCACTCGCCGGCCAACACGCGGCGATCCTCCTGCGCTCCCGAAGGCATGATGAGCGGCGGCACGACTCCCTCGTGGCCTGAAGGGGTGGTGCATGCCGCGGCCGACAAGAATAGGAAGGCCGACAAGGCGAGATTCCACTTCGCGTAGCGCATAGGTCTGTTCATATCACGGGAGGATGATCCGGACAAGTTCTCAAAGCCCTTGCTCAAGAAAGGCGCGCGATGCGCCGGCAGGCTTCGTCGAGATCTCCATCGGTCTTCGCATAACTGAAGCGGATGTAGCGCGATCCGTCACGTCCGGAAAAAAATGCTTCACCGGGAACTCCGGCCACGCCGGCGGTCTTGAGGACATGCATGGCGCGGTCCTTGCCGTTCTTGCCCGGCAGCCTCGTCGCATCGGCCAGCACATAATAGGCGCCCTGTGGGACCGCGGGCGGCAGCCCTGCTTGGGCCAAGGCTGCGCAGAAGCGATCGCGTTTGTGCTGGTACTCCTTCGCCAGTTGGCGATAGAACGCGTCCGGCAGTTCTTCAATGCCCGCCGCCACGCCTGCCTGCAGGGGCGTGGGTGCGCAGACGTAGAGCAGGTCGTTCATTGCGCCGATGGCTTGCGCCCACCGCGGCGCTGCCACGCTGTAGCCAATGCGCCAGCCGGTGATGCTAAAGGTCTTGGAATAGCCGCCGACGGTAATGGTCCGCTCCGCCATGCCGGGCAAGGACGCCATGCTCACGTGGCGACGACCATCGTAGAGAAAATACTCGTAGATCTCGTCTGTGAACACCAACAGATCATGCTGCAGCGCGATCTGAGCGATGCCTTCCAGTTCCTCCCTCGTGAAGACCTTTCCCGACGGATTCCCCGGTGAGTTGACAATGATGGCCTTGGTCCGAGAAGTAACGGCGCGGTCGACAGCGTCCGGAGCCAGCGTCCAGTCGGGAGCCGCAAGTGTTGCGATGACGGGAACCGCTTCAACAGCCCGCAACGCGCTCACATGATATTGATAGAAGGGTTCAAACAGGATGACCTCGTCGCCCGGGTTCAGCAGGGCCAGACAGGCGGCGTGAAATGATCCGGTGGCGCCGGCGCTGACCGTAATATCGGTCTCGGGATCAGCGTGAATGTCGTTGTCCCGTGCTAGTTTGAGCGCCAACGCCGCCCGGAGTTCGGGTAACCCGTCAAAACGAGAATACGTATTCTTCCCGCGCGCCATCGCCTCCGCTGCGGCTGCGAGCACGACAGGCGGGACAGGCGTATCGCAAACGCCCTGCGCCATGTTGAGGCCTCCGGCCGTCACGCATGCCTGGGTCATGGCCCGGATTTCGGAGTGGCCTAACTCGGCCATCCGTTCATTTGTCCGCTTAGCATCCATCAATGCACTCGCTTACACTACCCTTGTCGCAGAGCGATCCCAAGTCCGTCAAGCGGTTCGGCCCGCCCTAGTTGCCGCCTCCCGCTTACCTTACGTATTTCCTAGGGAAGCATCCTCTTCGCGTGCTAGAGTCGTTGCTAGCCCATAGAGGTAATGCGCATGGGGAATGCATTTAAAAATCAATCTTCTATACTCAAGTTAACTCCTGGTGTACTTACCAGTGAAAAGGAATGCTGAGGGTTGATCGAATGAGCAAGACGACGCAGGATCAGAGGCCCCAGAGCCCCGAGGAAGATCCCACTCTTCGAGCGGCGTGGCCGACGGCTCACGATGAATCGTCGTCTGTTCTTTTTCGGCGAGGGGGAATTCGAGGGCGAAGCCACGGTCTTGGACATTTCCACGAACGGCTGCAAGGCCACGTCCCTCACGGAAGTCAAGGTCGGCCAATCCCTGAAATTGTCGTTGTTTCTTCAGGATCAACAGTGGCCGTTACGGATTGATCATGCGGTGGTCCGATGGGTGGATGGCCAAAACTTCGGATTGGAATTCACCGGGATCAGGCCCGCACAGCGCGAACGGCTCCGGTCTATCTTGATGAAGGTCAAACTCTAATGGCCTGACCCTCGCGCCACCGTTCGGGATGCCGAACCATTCCGACCAGGGAGTAACCTGCCGGGAGGTTCTCGGAGTGCTCGTGGCGGAGCGTGCAGCTGACGGTAGTAGCGGAGCACCTTCCTCACATACTGCCGCGTCTCTCTGATTTGTGGCACCCGGCCTCCTTTGACGCGATGCACACCGGCGTTGTACGCAGCCAGCGCGAGCGGAAGATCCCCTTGATAGAGGTTCAGCAGGTGGCGGAGCTGCCTGGCGCCGCCGCGGATGTTTTCGACGGAATCATACACATTGGCCACCCGCAAGGTTGCTGCCGTGTCGGGAGTCAGCTGCATGAGCCCGATGGCTCCCTTCTTCGAGACGACGTGTTGACGAAAATCCGACTCGGCCTTGATCACGGCGCGCAACAACGCGGGATCAAGACGGTAACGTTTCGCATAAAAGGTGATTGCCCGTCGAATGTCTTGCTTCGAGTAGTGCAGACGATTTTCGGAATCGGAAATCGTCGTGACCGGAGCCAGGACGACCATCAGCACGGCCATGAGGCCAATGCCGCTGCTGCGAGCCGCTCTTCGAATGACAGGGTTGTCCCACCAGTCCATCCCTCATGAAGCAGGTCAACATCCATGCCGAGATCGAGCTTCATGCAACACCGCGAAACATGAGGAGAATGTCCATCTCGACATGTGCGACTAAGCTGCACAGGACTGTGCACGTGTCGTCTCCTTTTTGAGGCAGTCGGCTGAGGTATCCTTACCGCTTATGATTTGCCCCACAGGGTTTCGAGACGCTGCGCGCGGCCACAGGTGAACTTGTAGTATTTGTATCGGATGGGATTTTTCTTGTAGAAATCCTGATGATACTCCTC
Source organism: uncultured Nitrospiraceae bacterium (assembly GCA_963824855.1). Taxonomy (GTDB): domain Bacteria; phylum Nitrospirota; class Nitrospiria; order Nitrospirales; family Nitrospiraceae; genus Nitrospira_C. The sequence continues at coordinate 135,871 of CAWGQP010000004.1, read as the reverse complement.
GGCCGGATAGAATTCCGACGCGGCTGTCAGTTGGGTGACGATCGGCGTTGAAAACCGCTTGGACTGTTCGATCGCCCGCTTCGACTCTTCCGCTGCCCGCTTCTCGTCCTCCGTCTGATAGAAAATCGCCGCCCGATACTGATTCCCGTGATCGCAGAACTGCGCGTCGGGGGTCACAGGGTCGACGTTGCGCCAGAAGGCTTCCAGCAACTGCGTATACGTCACTTTCGCCGGGTCGTAGCGCACCTCGACCGATTCGGCATGTCCCGTCTGTCCTGCCGAGACTTGTTCGTAACTGGGATTTTTGACCGTGCCTCCCATGTATCCCGACACGACCTCAAGCACACCGTCCACCTTCTCAAAGGCTTCCTCCATGCACCAAAAGCATCCACCGGCAAAATAGGCCTTGGCCACCGAGGCTGTTCCGGATGTGGTCGGTTGCGCCAAGGCGAAGTGTGTGGCTGCTATCGCAATGCCTGACAGTATGAGCGTCATCGCCCATCGCGGGGCCATCATGATTGTCCTCCTTCGGCGATACTCCGTCGAGCACCTCCTACATCTCTACGGTCGTTCCCTGCCGGTGGATGGCTGCAAAGGTCAACAGCCCTCCCATGGTTCAGGCGCCTGCATGTTCGAGCCATTGCCGCGCTCAACACGTTTCAAGATGGCGTTGATCGCATCTTCCGGTGTCTGCACACTGGACACGAGCCGGCCGCCCAGGTTTTTGAAAAATTTTTCTTCGGCGGGCGTCGCGCCGAGCAGCACCACTTCTTTTCCGGCCTTGAGCGCCAACGCCACTTCCGACACGGTGCCTGACCCCCCTAAGCCGCAGGCGACGATCACCTGACTCGAAAGGACGCAGACGTTGTTTCTCGCGTTGCCCATTTCCGTGATGACCGCCACATCCACATATTTGGAAATCCTGTCCCTGGTCGTCGGCAGCACTCCAACCGTCAAACTGCGAGGGACCTTCTTGGCACCCTGATTCGCCGCATGCATGACGCCCACATCGCGGCCGCCCGTGAGCAAGACCCATTCACGCCTGGCAATGAGTTCTCCGAGCGCACGCGCATTTTCCACATCTTTTCTTCTGGCCTTGGCGGGCCCCATGACTCCAACGACGTATCGCACCTGTTGCCCCCGTGGCTGAATGTGGGAAGATTGTAGCCGGTTTTACGCGGTGTTTGTCAAAAAAGCGCCCGTACGAGCGGATGGACGCGAGGTGATGAGGAGGGCAACGTTCTAGAATCGCGAGGCGGCAAGCGTGACGTCGGCATGGGCCCAGGCTTTTTCGAACCGGTCAGAAACTTCGGCGGCGTCGGCATCCTTTCGCTGAACCTTCAGGCTTTGGAGCAAGCCAAACAATCCCCACCCATTTTCCGGATACCATTTCAGGTCGGCCCGGTACTCGGCTTCAGCCTCCGGCGCACGACCGGCGAGCAGCAAGACGGGGCCGAGGTAATGGCGAACGGGAAGCGCCCAATGCGGCGGTTCAGCGCCCTGCAATGAGTCCTCGATCTTCGTCGCCTCTCGCAACGTTTTGATGGCCTCATCGTGGCGGCGGCGCTGAGCATCGATTTGCCCGGCCAGCAGGCGCTCGGCGATTTTCAAAAGGTCCCGCTCGAGCTTGTCCTGCTGATTCTTGCTTCGTCTGAACTGTTTTGTGAGCGTCAGCAGCGCCTGCCGCTCACCCTCCGCGCCCGGTAAGCGTCCGGTCGCAACCAAGGCCATCCCACGGCCCAGTCGCCAGGCTCCCTCGAGAAGACGCAGGCCCTTCGCAGGCGGAGGTTCCCGCAACAGGTCTTCCCATTGGCCGAAACGGATCCGGGTGAACAGTTTCGTCGTGAGATAGGCTTCTTTGCTGCGGTTCGCTTTGGCTTCTTCGTCCGTAATGGTGGAAACGAGCGAGGTCGCCGCCTTCAAGGCTTCTGCGCTACGTCCTTCCATCATGAGCGAAGACCACAAAAAATGGAGATTGTGACTGTAATACCCGTCGGCATATTCGCCGGTCAAATGCGCACCGGCCAGATACCGTTCATCGGCATGGGCCGCTTCGGCATTGCGCTCAGACGACTGGTGATACATCCCGACGCGAGCGTAGATATGCGCCGGCATATGGACCAAGTGGCCTGCGCCGGGCATGAGCCCGGGTAAGCGGTCGGCACAAGCCAGCGCGCGCTGCGGTGCACGCGAAGCTTCGACGGCATGAATATAGTAATGACAGGCGCCGGGATGATCTGGCTGCCTCTCGATGACCGCCTCGAGCGTCGAGACGATTTCTTGGGTCCCGGGCTTCGGTGTCCCCTCCGCGGTCCAGAAGTCCCAAGGTCGAAGATCCATCATGGCCTCGGCGAACAGCACGCCGGCGTCCGCGTCATCGGGAAAGGTCTTCCACACCGACCGCATCGCGTCCGCGTAGGCTTTGTCCAAGGCGGCGTGCGACGCGCGAGGAGAACCGAGGTAGCGCTTCGCTAAGGCCTCGATGTAGGCGCGCTCGGCCGCAGTTGCGGTGGACAGACGGACCCGCGCCTGCTTGATGGCCTCGACCGCCCGGCGTCCGTCGTCCTTCGACATGGGCGCATTGATGTTCGGTCCCAACGCCAATGCGATTCCCCAATAGGGCATGGGCGCGCTTGGATCCTGTTTGGCCGCTTCCTCGAACGAGCGAATCGCTTCTTCATGATTGAAGGCATAGACCAGCCGCAATCCCTGGTCAAAATACCGTTGCGCCGGATCCGACGCGGTGCTGATTGGATGATGAAGCGTGCCAAGGTTGTCATATAGTTGCGCCTCCCCGTGAGCCACGAGGGGTGCGGCCCACCACAGGTACAGCAGGGCTCCGACCGCACGCACGACAGGTCTTGTGCACCATCCTCGATCGGCACTCACCCGTTTCCTCAAAATCTGGTGACGCTGGAAAAATGAAAATCGGGAAGGAGCATTGCGGGGACCAGCATCTTGCCCGTCTCGGAGGTCACGGCTTCCACTGGCTCCGTAAAGGCGTCCACCTGTTTGAACACCCGCAATGGACTTTCGTGAAAACGGAAATTCCGCACGGCCGTGGTGATTTGGCCGTCTTCAACGAGAAAGGTGCCGTCCCGTGTCATGCCGGTCAGCGTCAGATCGGTCGGATTCACCGTGCGGATATACCAAAAGTTGGTGACGAGGATGGCGCGTTCGCACCGCTTGATGAGTTCCTGAGTTTTAAATGCGGCGGGTCCGGATGCGGATAAACAGGGCGCCTCAAGAGTCGCGATGCGTTTGATCCTGTGTTGCTTTGCGGTGAACCGGTCATAGGCCAGCTGTCGCAACACGCCCTTTTCGATCCAGAGCGAGCCTTCACTCGGCAAACCTTCGTGCGTGAAGCCGGTGCCGAGGAGGTCGGGATGTTCGGGAAGATTTTGAAGGGTCAGCCGTTCGTCCAGAATCTGGCGGCCGAGCTGTCCTGCGAAAGGGCTCGTGCCCTTGTCATAGGATTTTGCATCCAGCGTCCAGAGCATCCAACTCCAGAGACCCGCCACCGCCGCCGGCTCCAAGATGACCCGGTAGCGCCCCGGCGCCAGTTCCTGAACGTCGCGGCTGCGTTTCGCCTTGTTGATCGCTGACAAGGTCCGGTCTTGGATTTTCAGGTGATCAATGGAACGGTGGGCCGCTGCACTCCAACCGGTAGCATCTTCGGCCTGCACGGTAAGGCTGAAACGCGCTTCGGTGCGTTCCTCCTGGGCAAACAAGCCGTTGCTCGCCGCGATGCCCACCGAGGCGACGGACGACGAGACGATGCCGGCGGCCTGAAGATTTTCGATGCGACATTGTCCGATGGCTTCATTGGCGTATTCGAGCCGCCGAGACGGTCCTGCCGCCGCCGTCTCCGGCCGGCTCGTCAAGAGCGTCGGAAAGACCTGCGGCCTCCGGCGGTGGGAGAAACTCAGGATCTTCCGGAGACACTCGGGCAATTCCTTCGGCGCGGGCGAGTGCGTCCTGGACTGCACCGGCAGTAAAATCCGTGGTGGAGGCCGAGCCGCGTCTGCGGTCGAAAGCGACGGCGACCGTCAGCGTTCCTCGTCTGGTATCGACGTTTTGGACGACGCGGCTGTTCGCGAACCGAGTCGTCCCGCTGTGCTGATCATGACAATTGACCACGGTATGGTCCGCCTCTGATCGTTTCAACACGAGGTCGGCGAGGAATCGAAATTCGTCCGCGCTCGTCAATTTCGGCCAGGTCTTGGCGTTGGCGGTGCTCACGTCGGCTATCCTTTGATGACCGCGACACGGCGGAACCGCGCATGGGAGGCGGCATGCGTCATCCAGCCGGACTGGCCCGGCTGGCCCTTGCCGCATGTGATGAAGCCGAAGCGGCGGCGATGACGGTGGTCGGCCACGCCGTCACAGCTGTTCCAGAATTCCGGCGTGATCCCGTGGTAGATCACGTCCCGCAGCATGTGGGTGCGCTTGCCGTTCTCGATCAACCAGAAGGCGTCGCCGCCGAACTGGAAGTTATAGCGCCGCTGATCGATGCTGTAGGACCCGTGGCCTTCGATGTAGATGCCCCGCTTCACGTCGGCGAGAAGATCGTCCATCGAGGCCGAGCCGGGCTCCAAGCCGATATTGGCGATGCGCACGATCGGGACGCTGCCCCAACTATCCGCCCGGTTTGAGCCCCGCGACCTGGTTTCGCCGATCTTTGCGGCGACCTCACGGTTGGTGCAATAGCCGACGAACAGGCCGTCCCGGACAATGTCCCACCGTTGACAGACCACCCCGTCGTCGTCGTAGCCGGTGGCGGCGAGGGTCTCGGGTTCGGTGTTATCTGCGACCAGATTCACATGTGGGGACCCGTACCGGAAGGTGCCGCGTTTTTCCGGAGTGAGAAAACTGGTGCCGGCATAGTTCGCTTCGTAACCCAAGCGCGCGGTCCAATTCGCTGGGATGCCCGCAGGACTCGTGCATGGTCAAGGCGAGATGTTCGGGATCCAGCACGAGATCATAGAGGCCGGGCCGGACGGTCGGCGCCTTGACCTTTTCGACCGCCTGCGAGGCGATGCGGGGCGCGTGGGCCATGAAGTCCGCTGCCTCGATCAACTCATAGCCCGTGCGCAGATGCGGGGTCGAGAAGGTGCGGGACGCGAAGCGGCCATCGTACCGGGCGGTCGCAGTGAACTCGCCCTGCACGGCGCACAGATCAAATTCGAGCCTTGTCCCCTCGGTCGACACGAACAGTTTGCGGTCGCGGCGTGCCCAGAGGCTTGCACTGCTGCGAACGATCTCCGGCTCTCGCTGCACACAGTCCATCACCTCGCGCAGCAGCGTCGTTTTTCGATCGAGCGGCACGGTGAAGGGGTCGATCCGGCTTTGGGTCGCTACCCGGTCGCGGTGGACCGGTTCCTCCACCAATCGAGTCTTTTCGCTGGCGAGAGAGGCCGATCCTCTGGCGATGTCGACGGCCAAGTCGGCCACACGCGGTATTTCCTCAAGCGACAGCACCGAGCTGGCGGCAAACCCCCACCCTCCGTGATAGAGCACGCGCACGCCGAATCCGCTGTCCTCCATGTCGCGGATGGATGCAATCCGCCGGTCTTCGCCGCTGATGGTTTGGCTGGTGCTCTTGAGGAAGCGGATGTCGCCGTATTCGGCGCCGGAAGCCGCCACGCGTTTCAGTGCCAGATCGGCCATTTCGTCCGCACGCGTGAAAGGCATCGTGGCTTCATCCTGCCAAAGTCCCGGAAGGCATTCAACTTGGAATTCACGCCGCCCTTCCCCTAGGATGGCCGGCATGCCGCCCGTGTCACAGACGGTGCGCCAGCGCTTGGTCGGGCTCTTGACCGGCTCCCGGCTGTCCTCCTACCAGCTTGCGCAACTCCTCGGCATTCCTGAGCGGCAAGTGGAAGATCATCTCACACATATCGTGAAAACCGTCGCGCGGGATCGAGCGAGACGCTTCATCCTGGAACCATCCTGCTGCCAGGACTGCGGCTTTGTCTTTCGCGACCGCACGAAACTCACCAGACCGGGCCGCTGCCCACGTTGCCGAAGCGAGAGCATCACCGCTCCGCGGTACGGCATTGACGCCTGTGCGTAGACCCCTTCCCAGAGCAGCCCATTTCCTGCATTCTCTTGGGAGACACTCGAGAGTCGGCTACAGTGGGCCGTAGAGAACTTCATCGACCATGAATTTCCAATCCTTCGGACCTTTTAACCGGTTTGCCGATCTCCGCCACGATGCGTTGTCCTCGGTCGTCGTGTTTTTGGTGGCCCTGCCGCTCTGCATCGGCATCACGATCGCCTCGGGCGCTCCCACCGGCTCCGGCATTGTCACCGGCATCGTCGCGGGCCTCGTCGTCGGATGGCTCTCCGGCTCTCCGTTGCAGGTCAGCGGCCCTGCAGCCGGTCTTACCGTGATCGTCTATGAGCTGATTCGCGAACAGGGACTGGAAGCCTTCGGTGTCATCGTGATCGCGGCCGGCCTGATCCAGATCCTCTGGTCGTGGCTGCAGCTCGGGCAATGGTTTCGCGCCGTCTCGCCGGCGGTCATCCATGGCATGCTGGCGGGCATCGGTGCGCTCATCTTCGCCAGTCAGTTTCACATCATGATCGACGATTTGCCGAAAGGCTCAGGCCTGGAGAATATTCTGTCCCTGCCCTCCGCCGTCTGGAAAGGCCTGATCGACGACGACAGCACGCCGATGAATCATCATCTGGCCGCCCGGATCGGCGTGCTCACCATCGGCACGATGCTGTGCTGGAACCTGATCCTGCCTAAACGGTTTCATGTGATGCCGGCGGTATTGATGGGCGTCTCCGTCGCGACCGCCGTGTCCGCGCTCCTCGAGATTCCGATCCAGCGCATCGAGGTGCAGGACAATCTGCTCTCCATCGTTCACATTCCCACGCGCCAAAGTCTCTCCCATTTCTTGGATACCGACATCCTCGCGGAGGCCCTGGGCCTGGCATTCATTGCCAGCGTCGAAACGCTCTTGTCCGCGTCGGCGGTCGATCAGCTGCATACCGGCCCGCGTACACGATATAACCGCGAGCTGTTTGCGCAAGGCGTGGGCAACATGCTGTGCGGATTCATCGGATCATTGCCCATGACGGGCGTCATCGTTCGTAGTTCCGCCAATGTCGAGGCAGGCGCCAAGACGAGAGCCTCGACGATTTTTCACGGTGTCTGGTTGCTCGTGTTCGTGTCCCTTTTGCCGTCCGTGCTCCGCTTCATCCCCACCGCCAGCCTCGGCGCCGTATTGGTGTATACCGGCTACAAGCTCATGAACTTCGGGATGCTTCCGGAACTCAAGAAGCACGGCCGCGGCGAAGTGGTCATCTTCTTCGCCACCATGGGTACCATTGTCTTCGTGAATTTGCTGACAGGAGTGATTCTCGGATTGTGCCTCGCGCTCGCCAAACTGCTGTATACGACACAGAATCTCGAAACGTTTTTTGCCCAGGATTCCGCTACGGGGAGACTCACGCTTCATCTCCAAGGCATTGCCACGTTTGTGAGTCTGCCGAGACTGGCCGCCACGCTGGAGACCGCACCGCCGTTCGCGGAAATCAGCGTCGATAGTTCCTCCTTACGGCACATTGACCACGCGTGCTTGAACCTCCTTCAGAACTGGCAGCTACAGCACGAAGCCAACCAGGGAAAGGTCCTGGTGGATTGGGACAAGATGCGCGGCGCCTCCTATGCAGGCAGACGGGGGCTTCGGAGCACCTCCTGGTGGCAAAAATGGCTCGAATAGCTCGGCTGGCGTAGCGGGTCGAGAACCGGCTACACTACGCCATGACTCTGAAGAACGTGGCCGGCGCGGCCTTGCTGCTTTCGCTGCTTCTGGGCGGCTGCAGCGGCGACAAGGCAAAGGAACTGCTGGAGACGGCCCAATTCGAAGAGCGGCAAATGAACGTTCCGCATGCCAAGCAGCTCTACGAAGAAGTGATCCGTTTGTATCCCTCGAGTCCGCAGGCGCAAACGGCCCGCGAGCGGCTCGCCAAGATCAACGCTGGCTGAGCGGCCGTTTGGGCTTCCACGGCACAAACGCATTGGTGGTTTCTTGGTATTCCCTATAGTCCTGTCCCCGCGTCTTCAGAGCCTGCCGCTCCGCCAAAGGAATCCCGGAGACATTGATGAGCGCCCATCCCATCCCAATCGGACCGATCAGCGTCAACGGCCAGCCAGGCGCGCCAACGGCCATGACGACATAGGCCCACCAGTGAAGCCACTCGAAGAAATAGTTGGGATGACGCGACCAATACCAAAACCCGTCGCGGCACACACGCTCGCGATTCCAGGGGCGGGCGCGAAAGCGTGAGAGCTGCCAATCCGAAACGGCTTCACCAGAGACGGCTCCAATCCAGAGCAGCAGACCTGCCAATTCTCCGAGCCCGAAGGGCGGCCTCGGATTTTGTATGACGACCAGAAACGGCAATGAAAACGCCGTGACCGCCGCCGCTTGCAGCTGGAAATAGCCGAACATCCGCCAGCGCTCATGCGTGCCCCAGGACCGGCGCAACTCCTGATAGCGGGCGTCCTCCGCCTTGCCGATCACGCGATTGAAGAGAAGAAAGAATCCAAGCCGACCCGCATAGAGGCACACCATGAGTATCACCAGCAGCTTCCGCTCCGTCTCTCCGGACGCCTCTCGGGCATACCAAAGCACGACAGCGATCAATCCTATGCAAAAACCAACGTCCGCAATCGAAGCGTTGCGCACGCGCAACTGCACGGCCCACAGGCCGAGCATGAAGACCACCATGGCTCCGTACCCGGTAAGGACCAATGAGAGCGGATCAGAGATCATGATGGTGATAATCCCAGAGGTCGTGGTCCCGCTGACTTCTCGCTGTGAGCCATGACCGCAATCCCGGCAAACGGAAAGAGAGCACTTGCTGAATCTTGCCGCAGGACAAGGATAGGTCCGCCGGCCGCGGCGCTCCCGGATGGTTGCGTGCCGTGCCGTGAATGAGCCGGCCGGTCAGTTCAGGAAACCATGGGACGAGGAGTTCGCCGATTTCCCAGCGGGAGAGACGCTCGCTGCCGCCAAGATGATACAGGCCTGGCTTGTCGTGTTGGGCCAATTCCCACAATGCCCGGGCGACTGCACCGGCCGGGAGCGGACAGCGGAACTCGTCGGCATACAGCGTGATGTCTTTCCCAGCCTTGGCGGTCCGGCACATATCTTCGACGAAGCTCCGATTGCGATGCTCTGAAGTGCCTGCCGTCAGGACAATGCGCACGACGGTGTGCGCCGGGTTTTGCAACACCAGGCGCTCGGCCTCAAGCTTCGTTCGCCCGTAGACATTGATGGGATTCGGCTGAGCATTCTCGTCATACCAGCCGGCTGAGCCGTCAAAGACTTCGCCGCTCGACAGGAACACGAACCGGGTGTTTCGGGCGAGCCGCGAAAGCAGGCTCGTGGCAGCGACGTTGATGCGTGCGGCTCCTTCCGGGTCTTGCTCACAATCCTTGGTGCGACTCAACGCCGCACAATGAATGATGAGGTCCGGATTGTATCGTTGAAAGGCGGAAGAGACTGCGGACTGGTCGGTAAGATCCAGCTGCGGCCGAGCGATCCCCTGCACCGTCCAGCCGGGCGCCCAGCGCGGAGCTGATTGCACGAGGTACTGTCCGATCAACCCCGCCGCTCCAGTGATGATCGCACGCGGTGCCATTTCAGCGCCTGTGATTGATACAAAGGCTCACTGAGGAGGGATCACCACACCACCCAACAAAGGGAACCCCGATCCGGCTATTGGCGCGTGAGCTTGCGATAACGAATGCGATGCGGCTGATCCGCTTCCTTGCCGAGACGCTTCTTCCGGTCGGCCTCGTAGTCGCTGTAGTTGCCTTCGAACCAGACCACTTTGCTGTCGCCTTCGAACGCCAGGATGTGCGTCGCAATCCGGTCGAGAAACCACCGGTCGTGACTGCTGATCACCGCACAGCCGGCGAAATTCTCAAGCCCTTCTTCCAGTGCTCGCAGCGTATTGACGTCGAGATCGTTCGTCGGCTCATCGAGGATGATGAGGTTGGCCCCTTCCTTGAGCATGCGTGCGAGATGTACGCGGTTGCGCTCCCCACCGGAGAGGTCCTTCACCTTCTTTTGTTGATCCGCGCCGGCGAAATTGAACCGGGCGCAATAGCCGCGGGCATTGACCTCAACCTTGCCGAGCTTCACCGTCTCCTGCCCCTCGGAAATCACTTCGTAGACGGTCTTGTTGCCGTCGAGGCTGCGGTCCTGATCCACATAGCCGAGCTTCACGGTTTCACCGATCTTGATTGAGCCGGAATCAGGCTTGTCTTTCCCGATGATCATTTTGAAGAGTGTGGTCTTCCCCGCGCCGTTCGGACCGATCACACCGACGATCCCGCCCTTGGGCAGATCGAAGCTGATGCTTTCATAGAGGAGCTTGTCGCCAAAGCCCTTGGTCACTCCGTTGGCCTGCACGACGACATCGCCCAGACGCGGCCCCGGCGGAATGTAGATTTCCAGATCATCGGTGCGTTGCTCCTGCTTCTGATTGACCAGCTCTTCGTAGCGGTTCAGCCTGGCTCTCCCCTTCGACTGGCGCGCCTTCGGCGACATCCGAATCCATTCCAACTCGTGCTCCAGCGTTTTCTTGCGTTTGGATTCCGCCTTTTCCTCCTGGGCCAGCCGTTCCTGCTTTTGTTCCAACCACGACGAATAGTTGCCCTGAAAGGGAATGCCGTGGCCCCGGTCGAGCTCGAGAATCCAACCGGCAACGTTGTCGAGAAAATATCGATCGTGCGTCACCGCGATTACAGTGCCTTGGTACTGCTGGAGGTGCTGCTCGAGCCACTGGACGGATTCTGCGTCGAGATGGTTCGTGGGCTCGTCGAGGAGCAGGATGTCCGGTTCCTGAATCATCAGCCGGCACAGAGCGACGCGTCGTTTCTCCCCGCCAGAGAGCGTGCCGATTTTTTGATCGGCGGGAGGACAGCGAAGCGCATCCATCGCGATTTCGAGATGGTTCTCCAGCTCCCATCCGTTCGCCGCTTCGATCTTCTCTTGGAGCTGCGCCTGCTTATCGAGCAGCTTCTCCATTTCGTCCGGTGATGACTCGCCGATCTTGTTGCTCACCGCTTCGTATTCTTTGAGCAACGCCACCAGTTCTTTCTTGCCTTCTTCGACCACCTCTTTCACGGTCTTGTTGGGATCGAGTTCCGGCTCCTGCTCGAGCAAACCGACGCTGTAGCCTTTGGAGCGGGAGATTTCCCCGGTGAAATTCTGATCGACGCCCGCGATGATTTTCAGAAGACTGCTCTTGCCGGATCCGTTCAATCCGAGCACGCCGATCTTGGCTCCATAGTAGAAGCCGAGATAGATCTCGCGCAGCACCTGCTTCTTCGGCGGATACACTTTGCCGACGTTCACCAGAGAGAAAATGACTTGTTTATCGTTCGTGGCCATGAGATTCGTGGCTCCTTCTTTGATCGTGTCGTGGCAAAGCTGGCACCTTACCAGACGCTTGCGTTGCCGCACAATCCTTCGGCCGCCACACCAGAGTGCACCTGACCGACGACCGCCTTTTGTGGTACATGAGGGCCGTTCATGAGTACCCGGGAGAGCCACCATGTCCAGCCAGCCGAGGCGCGTCAAGATCTGGTATCAGAGTTTTGTTGATCCAGATCAGCAATCCGCGTACTGCAAGACCCTCGCGCAAGCGCTGAACCGCATGGCAGGAAAGGATGTCAGATTTGACGTGCATGGCATCGTACCGCCAGATCTTGAGCTGCATCGTCTCACAGAATTTCGCTGTGCGCGGCAGGTCATCCGCCATGCCGTCGAGGCCCAGCGGCAAGGGTATGACGCGTTTGCGATCGGCCATTTTCAAGATGGCGGTCTCTACGAAGCGCGATCGACGGTGGACATCCCGGTGCTGGGTTTAGGCGAAGCGGCCATGTTGTATGCCTGCACGTTGGGACAGAAAATCGGGCTGGTCACGATTAATCCCGTGTTCATCCCGATGCATGAAGAGCAGATTCAGCGGTATGGCCTCGCACGCCGCGTGGTGGCCGTGAAGGCGATCGAGACGGATCCCGCACTGTTGGTGCGCGCTTTCACCCAGAGAAAGACGTTCGAAACGGTCCTGCATCAATTCCGCAAGCAAGTCGAGCCGCTGGTGAAGGGTGGGATCGAAGTGATCATACCGGCAGGCGGACTTCCCTCTCTCTTGTTCTCACGACTGAAGAACTTTACGGTCGGCAAGGCTCTTGTCCTGAATTGCATCGCCGTGCTGGCCAAGATGACGGAAACGGCGGTGGCGTTGAACCGTTTCAACGGCACTGCGGCCAGCCGCTTGGCGACGTTTCAGAAGCCTTCCGCCAAAGCCTTGCGAGAATTCTTGGACAACTGAAAGGCTGTTAGTCCTAGATACCCAGCTCTTCGGACAGTCGCAGTTCCGATTCGTCCACAATTTCCTCCAGGCAACTGAAGCAGGCGAAGGGGAGGCTGTCGACTGGAAGCGAACACACTTCGCCGACGCCCGTACTGGGTTCCAGCGCCGGCCCGCCACATTCCTTGTGTATCAGCGTGAGCATGTTGGACCTCAGACCATCGGCTCAAGAAGGAGCCGGTGCAAATGTTTCATGTGCTCGGGACCGTTCAAGCGATGATCCCCGGGTACGAGGTGGAGCTCGACCGGGAAGCAAGGATCCCGGCGGCGCAGGAGATCCACAAATTCACGGCTGCCTTCGGGAGCAATCACCGTGTCGCCGGACCCGTGCAAGATCGACGTCCGCACCCGCCGGAGTCGATCGAAGCTCGACGTCCAATACGCCTCGCTTTCTTCCACCCATTTCCAGGACAACGGCCACTCTCTGTGGAGCGGATCATCGTCCCACGGCATCCACCCTGCGCTGTGCCAATCATGCCGTCGTTCGGGCGAGATGGTCTTCGCACGGACACCCATCATGTTGAAGGCCGGCGCGATGAAGATCAATCGCTCTACCTGATCACGTTCTTGTGCCATCAGCCACGCGATCCACCCGCCCAATGAATTTCCGACGATGGTGAGCGGCGGGCAAGGCGCGTCCCCGGGAAAATGAGCCTGACTTGGCAGACTCGGGGCGGGAGGGTGTGATGATGCCGGGGTTGGGCGGGTGAGTCCGGGGAGGAGCGCGTCTTCGCGCGCCGGGGCTGGGCGGGTGAGATGTGACGTGCTCAGCAACATCGAGATCACGGACCGGGCATCAGCGATCCAATCCGAGAGCGTGTAGTCGGCAAATTTCCCTTCGGAATCCCCGAATCCACGAACATCGTAGCAGCAAAAGCCCCATCCCTGTTCTGCGCACCATTGGGCCAGCGCCTTGCTCTTATTCCCCCAGCGTTTCGAGAGAAACCCCGTGATGAAAAGAATCTGACGGCCGCTGCCGTCGGCTCGATCGCCTCGTATCAGTTTGCCGTCCGCCCCTGTCAATTCAAACGCACGGAGCGTCATGTCTTGGCCACCACCTTCGTGACGAATCCGCTCAGCCGCATCAGGATCGGTTCGGGGATCTCATGGCCTCCATGGAAACTGTGCCACTGCACCTTCAATCCCGCTGAAGTGAGCTCATCGCGCTGCCGCTCCGCCATCACATAGGGAAGAATGGGATCCAGCATCCCGTGGCTTTGGAACACGGGCAGGCCCGCCCGCTTGGCGACGGAAGGCCGCCAATCCTGCTTGGCGAGAAGCGATCCTGAAAGTTGAATCAATCCCGCAAACGGGAAAGCAGTGCGCATGACGAGATCGCACGTGAGCATCGCACCTTGCGAAAATCCGCCGATCATCGTTTTTCGAGGATCTACCGGCAGCTTGCGGGGCAAGTCGGTCAGGAATGTCTCGAGCGCTTGCCGTGCTTGAAGAAGTCCGCGTCGGCACCTCCGAAGACAAATCCCGGACGCGTCCTGCCCGGCGATCCGCTTCGAGGCGGGCCATGTCAATCAGCCACCACGCGCGGGAATCGCCGATAGCCCATATCGAGACGCAAGAGCCCTTCGGGAAAGATCCAGCGCGTCCCTGCCGGACCGCTCACCGCTTCCGCGAGTGGGAGCAAATCGTCTCCCGGCGCCCCGTACCCGTGCAACAAGATGATGAGAGGACCGTTGCCGCCCCCCTGGCCGTCCGTCCCCGCGGCCAATCTTACTTTTAAGCCTCCGACCTCATCCAGCCGCATGAAGCATGTTACCGCATGTACAGATATTGGAGCAGCGCAACGAGTCCGTACAGCGACGACTCGATGACCGGCTGCTGGTAGAGGGGAACGAACGCGCCTTGTTCGTGGGCTTCCACTCTGTCGATAATAAATTGAACCTGCTTCATTCGGAGGTCGTGGTCTTTGCCGCTGCCCAAGACTTGCACCATCTTCCGGCTGAGCCCATCCAGCATTGCGGCCTTGGCCTGACTCGCCGCCTGATACAGCAAATATGCGGCCAGCAATGCCAGCAGCACGTTCAAGGCCCATGAGAGCAGCAAAAGAGTGGGGTAATTCCAGATGTCGAAGTAATCATTCCGGCCGGCGATCAAGATGATCAAGGCAATAAATGGGTACCGGATCAAGCGATTTATTACTTCGGTCCGCTGTCCGATCAGGTCTACGACGGCCAAATGCTTGAGCTTCTCGAATTCGGCTTTCTGAGTCTCACTTAAGCCATAATCGACAAGATACTGTTCCTGCACTTGTTGTGACCAACCGCCTGTCGAAGCTGTCACCCAGGCGATCCAGCGGCGACATAACATCACCGCGTCGAACACCGCAAGATTGAGAAATACGACCAGGGCCGTGCTGCTCACGGTCATGATCCAGTCCACTGTGCAGCTCAGTTGACCGCGACATGGATGGATGTACTCCTCGTCCAAGACATAGGAGCCCAATAGCCATATCGTCCCGATATAGAATACGAACAACAGAATCGTTCGCGTCATCCATTGTGCCGGTTGGCTAGCCTCGCGATACCACGACCAGGCTTGATCGACCGTCGTCGCGGTCATTGTCGCGGCCGGATGATAGACCCGCTTCAGGTTGGTCCAAACGCTGCGCAATGAAAAACGCTGAAACCCGGACTCATCTTGGAACAGAAACTCATCTGTAATGAGGTCGCCGTTCTTGATCAGGTCGCGCGATCCTTTTGCGAGCAACGCCAGGCAGAGCACGACAACGAAGAGACGAATCAATTCGCCCGGCCAGACACTGACTCCTGCAGTCAACGAGAATGGCTCTCCTTCATCATGCCCTGCAAGCAAAGCAGAGGCTCCGCCTTGCCACATAAAGGCCAAGAATGCGGCGAACAGAACAAACCCCATGACAGCCAAGAGTCGGGTATTCCGCGAAACCCAGAGCCACAAACGCTGATTGCTCCAGGTGATGACGGTCCCGATGAACAGTGCGACGAGCAATATGACCGCCACGGCGGTGTTATTGAACCCAATGCCCTGTTTGAGTTCACCCAGCTCTTCCGTATGATCGAGATCGGGACGCAACGGATGAATCGTGCGCACGCCTTCCTTATCGACCACGCTCACATCGACCGCGCCCTCTCTGCCCACCTCGAAGAGCCGAGGATGAGAACCAGCGTCGTACAGTCGGTCCTCCGGCGTCAGGGCGACGTGATAACTGGTCGTGCAGGGCGCCGCTTGCTGTTGATGGCCCTGCGACTCGCAGCTCACGTGTCCCACAGCTTGCAGCACGGCGAAGTACGCCGATGTCTGATAGCTGCTCCGGAAGGGCGGAACATCGCGTTGAAGGCCTCCCTCGAGCTGAAGACCGAAAGGGGCGGCGACGACCATGTTGCGCGTAGATTTGTATTCGCTGGGATGCAAATGTCGCGCATCCAGATCGAGCGTGAAGAAGATGGCGTGCGGAAAGGCAGGGCGCAGAGCCTTGATGATGAGGAGCGCATCGTAGGGATCTGTGCCCAGAATCCCGATGGCCCTGGCGCCCTCGCCTTCTTCATGAATGCGCGCGACGAGCGCCCGGACATAATCGATTTGGCCGGTGCCTTCCGGCCGATCTCTCGTAGAATCCTTGCTCTGATCGGCGGTCGCCTTGGCGGCACGCGCCGCTCGGGCCGCATCGTCCCCGGGGATTTCTCCATCCAAGCCGCCGAGGTAGCTGTAGCGGAACACGTTGAGGGTGAGCGATTCGTAATCGGCGGGGCGTTGGATTTGCAGATCGATGGCCTGCGGCACCGTCTGACACCACTGCTTGATATCGACCGGCACCTGAATCGTCTTAAGATCCGCCTCGGGAAAGGTCGCCACTTTCGTGCAGGCCGCGGCGCGAAACTCGATCGGGAGGGTCCGTCCATAGAACGAGTCCCATTCACCGATCAGGATAACGGCATCCCATCCCAAGCGGACCTGCCGCCGCTCCAGTTCAGCGATCAGAGACTGGAACCGCAGGTCGTCAGAGCCGATGTCATAGAGGAGCCTGACATTCGCATTGGAGAGCCGTCGGTAAAACTCGTGCTCGCAGTCGTCGTAGGTTGCACAGGCCTTGCCCTTGCCTGACTCCGCCTTGAGACCATACGCGAGCAGCCCTTTCATCGCGCTGGCCCAGGGCGAATAGAGTTCGATGGCACCGTCGGCATTGGGCCAGATGCCGATGTCCGGATGCGGGCTTCCGAACAGCGCCCCGGCCTCTTCGAGCAGCGCACGGTAGCTCGATGAACTGCGGGGTCCGACGATCTTGAACGTCACCCGCTGCTGCAAGGCCGGATCCAACCGCACGAGAGAGGGCTTGGCTCCGGTGAGGAGACAGTCCTGCTTGGCGGTCTCTTGGCAGACGAGACCTTGCGACAAAGCGGTCAACGTGCCGAAGAACCCGTTGTTCAGTGTCTCGTCGGGCAACCACACCACCAACACGCTGTCCGCGCGGGTTCCCGCTGATCCGCAGAAGCGGGTTTTCCTGAGTCGGTACCATTCATAGGGCAGTCCCTGGACAGGGCCGTCCGGCTCCCAGTGCACAAAGGAGAGGTGGCTTTCGTCCTCGGGAACATAACAGGCGGCACCCAGCGCCGTGCCGACGGCATACCGGTCACGGAGACGAGATTCGGTGCTTTCGACATAGGGCCCTCCGGTCGTCGTGATGAGAAGCACCGCCAGCTGCTGGCCGTTCCTCACGCGATCTCCAATGGCGTGACGCAGGATGGCGAGCCGTTGAGCCAAGGACGATCCACCCGGTGCCTTGGCCGCCCCTTTTCCCGTATGGCCCGTTCGACTGCCGCAACGGGATCTTCCCAGAGGCGCGCCCGCACTAATTGCTCGCCTGTGGTCTGCTTCATCTCCAAGCCGTTGCCGACCGGCCGTGAACTGCGCAACGGCTCCTTGACCAGCAGAACGCCGGCAATGGCAAGGGCGAGCGTCAGCGCGCCCGCCACCGCTAATTTGGAATCACCGCGCGGCTTGGCCAAAGGGGGCTACTCCCAGTCGACTAAAAAGTGGGACCCACTGTACAACAGAAGATGAGGGGGACTGCAATAAGAAGCTGCTCCTGTTTCGACCACCCCGCCGAGGAGAGCAATACAGCGGAACACAGACATTGCTTCGCTCAGGGGGACGACACCGCCTTAAAGCCTTTAAGAGGAGCAACTCACACTTAAGTGCTTGCCCCAATTGGGCGGGGGCGCAGCGTAGGCGTCCATTCCAGGCTGCTCGGTATAGGGGTGTTGCAGAAGCGCAAGAAGGCGGTCGACCTCGGAAAAATCTTTTTGCTGCGCCCTTTCGATCGCGTTCTGGGCCAGGTAATTTCGGAGTACATACTTCGGATTGACCCGGTTCATGGCGTCATGCCGGTCGTCGTCCCTGCTCCGCTCGCTCTGCAAGCGATCGCGGTAACGCACTGCCCACTCATCGAACCGCTCGCGGTTCAGGAAATGCTCGCGTAAATGTTCGTTCTTCATACCCGGTAGTGACGAGAACGTGCCCATCTCACGGAACACGATCGTGAAGTCGGCATGGCTCCCCTGGAGCAGGCCCAGGAAATCGCGGATCAGCTCGTCGTCATCCCCACGTTCTTGTGTCAGACCGAGCTTGGCCTGCATGATGGCTCGATACTCGCGCTCGAACGTCGGCATGTAGGAATCGAGTGCCGCTTTCAATGCCTCTTTGTCCGCGAGTGGCAGCAGCGTCTGGGCGAGACAGCTGAGATTCCACAATCCGATATACGGCTGCTGATTGAAGGCATAACGGCCGTTATGATCCGAATGATTGCAGATGAAGCCGGCATCATAGTCGTCCATGAAGCCGAACGGCCCGTAGTCGAGCGTCAGGCCCAGAATCGACATGTTGTCGGTATTCATGACGCCGTGCGCCCAGCCGACCGCCTGCCAGCGCGCAATCAACTTTGCCGTGCGCTCGACCACCTCGGAAAAGAAGGCCGCATATTTCTCCGTGGCCTCTCGAAGGTGAACGTAATGACGATCGATGACATAGTCGGCCAGAATCTTGAGTTGCTCGTGCTGCTTTCGGTAATAGAAAATCTCAAATGTGCCGAACCGAACATGCGAGGGCGCCATACGCAATAGCGTCGCACCGGTTTCGACCTGCTCCCGGTACACCTTGTCGTCGCTGCCGACGATACACAAGGCTCGCGTGGTGGGAATGCCGAGCGCGTGCATCGCCTCACTGCACAGATATTCCCGTATCGTGGACCGCAAAACGGCGCGGCCATCGCCGTCCCGCGAAAAGGGTGTCATCCCCGCTCCTTTGAGATGCAGATCCCACCGCTCGCCCCGTGCGTTTGTGGCTTCGCCCAAAAGGATGGCGCGGCCGTCTCCCAATTGCGGCACATAGACGCCGAATTGATGGCCCGAATAGAGCATGGCAAGCGGCTCCATGCCCGGCGCGAGCATGCTGCCCCCGAAGAGGGCGGCAAATTCCGGCCGTTTGGCCTCGTCGGCAGCGAGATCGATGAGATCTGCAGCGGCGGCGTTGAGACTGACCAGATAAGGCGGCGAGGAGAATGGAGTGGGGTTCAGCTTCGCGTGGAAAGCATCCGGGAGCCGGGCATAGGTGTTGTCGAACGAGAGAGTTTCAAGATGACGATCGCCCATGGACACCAGGATGCCAGGGCTAACGGGCGGCTTTCAAGCGTGGCGGTGACTCTTCCAAAAGAGACGTGAATTGCTCGGTTTTGAACTCGTATACCCAGATGTCTCCGGTGGCAATCGAATAGACCCAGCCATGGAGATCGACCTTCCCCTTACGGAGTTGCAAGGCGACGGAGGGATGGGTCCGAAGATGGTCGAGTTGAACCCTGACATTTTCCTGCGTGGTTTTGATCAAGCGGTCGTTGCCTTCAAGATCGACATAATGTTCCCGCATCAAGCGCCTGGTGGTTTCCGCCTGTCCCACCCATTCCTTGACGGCCGGCAAGTCATGGACCTCTTCGGGATGCAAGAGGGCCTTCATGACCCCGCAATCCGTGTGACCGCACACGATGATGTGCGGTACTTTGAGCACGGCCATCGCATATTCGATCGTCGCGGTGCTTCCTCCCTGCATTGATCCATAGGGCGGTATCATGTTGCCGGCGTTCCTCAAGATGAAGAGCTCTCCCGGCTCGGCCTGAGTCATGAGCGTAGGATCGACTCGGGAATCCGAACAGGTGATGAACAGCGCGCGCGGTTCCTGTTTTTGGGAGAGACGGGTAAAGAGATCTTTCTTCTTTCCGAAGACCTCACCCCGGAATTTCAGGAATCCTTTGACGAGTTTTTCCATCGCCGGTTAACGTCCGCCGTTCTGCAACTCGCGATCCATCGTAAACACGAACACGCGTTCTCCCAGCTGGACGTCGATGTCCGTGAAGACGCCGAGAATTTTGGCGCCGGTGATCTCGCTCACCTGCTCGCACAACTTGTCCCGTCCTTGTGCGATCAAATTCTGCCGCAGTCGCTTCACCATGTCGACACCTTCCGCAGTTTTTGCCAACTGCCGTTCGGCAGGTGTCAGGACGCCTTTGAGGCGTACGACCACCAGATCACGGACGATGAAGGCCCGGACGTCGTCCGGCCCCCTGCCCATGAATTCCTGTTCAAACTTGATGATCGCGTTGCGGATGGATGTTTCCATGGATCCTGTCGTGGCGGGAAGGATTATAGGAGTAGAGGGGGAGACGAACAAGCGGAAACGTAAGCCCTTTGTCTGCATGCCGCTCTCCCCATGGGTCTTTCGGACCAAGGAACAAGGGTGAGAGGACTGAGCGGCCATTCCATGCTTGACGATGAACGGGCCGCCATATTATTGATTGAACGCCCTTCAACAGACGGCGCTGCTGCTTGTCCCGACGCCAATGTTCGGGACGAATAGGACGCCGGAATGATTGTTGTGATATGGCCGTAGGGTGACCGGCACCGTCGTGAAGGCCGGTCGCAGTACAAGCCAACCGGAGGCGTCGATGCATGATCGGCAGCGCGGTTGGCTTTCGTGTTTCATGCGGTGTTCACGCGCGAGGTGTCGATGTCGACTGTGCTGCTGCTCGTCCCCGTCCTCCCGCTGTTGACGGCGCTTATCGTGGTGGCCGGTAGGGGAGCGACGGTCCGTAACCGGATCAAGATCGCTGTCGGTCCGTTGGGGGTCGCCTTTTGCGGCGCCGTTGCGGCCCTCTATGTCGTCACGACGCAAGGACCTATCACGGCCCGGTTCTATGATCCGGACCTGGCTGGTTCATTCCCCGTGCCACTCGGCTTTTACGTTGACCGTCTCAGCGCAGTCATGCTGGTCCTTATCTCCGCTATCGGGACGATCATCTATGTCTACTCCATCGAATACATGCATGGAGAGCCGCACGAACGACGCTATTTCACCCTGCTCGGCATCGCCGTCTGCGTGTTGCTCTGCATGGTCACCAGCGCCAATCTCCTCATGCTGTTTCTGTTCTGGCAGATTCTGTCGTACCTTCTCTATCTCCTGATTCACAACCATATCCATGCCGCGACGCTGGAAAGCGCCTTTCGAACCTTTGCGCTCCTGCGCACGGGGGATGTCGCCTTCCTCGCCGGCACGGCGCTGGCCTATACGCTCTATGGCACGCTCGAGTTCCCCGAACTGTTTTCCGCCGCAAGTCAATCAACGGCTACGATCACACTGCTCCCCGGCATTGAATGCAACGGGACGACGGCGGTGACACTGCTCCTGCTGATCGGAGCCATGAGCAAGTCGGCGCAGTTTCCGTTCCACATCTGGCTGCCGCGCTATTTGTATGCGCCGACGCCCGTCACAGCGCTCCTACATGCGGGCATCATCAATGCGGGAGGCTTCTTGATCAACCGGCTTGCGCCCCTGTTCGGGCTGAGTTCGCCTGCACTGCATGCGGCCTTCTTCATTGGTACGCTGACGGCCGTGCTGGGCGCCTCCATGATGCTGGCCCAAAACGACATCAAGAACATGCTCGGGTTTTCGACGATTGGGCAGATGGGATATATGATCATGGAATGCGGACTCGGTGCCTTCTCCCTCGCCGTGTTCCATTTGATCGCGCACGGCCTATTCAAGGCGACGGTGTTCTTGAATTGCGGCGATGTCATCGGCAAGGCTCGGCTGGAGCCGCATTTCCCTCACCCCGAACACGAGAGCAGACGAGAGCAGCTACTCGCGCCTGACCTGGGTAACCGGATTCGTCACGACGCTGCTGGTGCCGTTGCTGATTCTTCTGGTCACGCACGGCGCGTTGCGCATTCCTTTGCTCGAAGCACAAGGCGCAGTGATCTTTCTGTTCTTCATCTGGATCACGTCCTCACAGGCCATCTTGACGCTCACGCGTCTGCGCGCAGTCGCATCATGGAAAGTGTCGGCCGCGATGTTGCTGACCCTTTTGTTCGTGGTGTTCGTGTACCTGTTTGCGGTCGAGTCGTTCACGGCGTTCTTGTACCCCAACCCGCAAGAGGTCGCCTCCTACTTCAAGGCGGCGGAGCTGCCGAGCCGTTTGTTTGACATGATGATCGGCGCGGCGACGCTCATGACCGTCATCGGCTGGGTCTATG
This sequence comes from uncultured Nitrospiraceae bacterium, assembly GCA_963824855.1. Taxonomy (GTDB): domain Bacteria; phylum Nitrospirota; class Nitrospiria; order Nitrospirales; family Nitrospiraceae; genus Nitrospira_C. The sequence goes on along the minus strand of CAWGQP010000004.1, from coordinate 113,897 downwards.
TATATATCAAGGCGCACGGTAGAACGCTGCCGGTGCCGGGCTGGATCGATGCCATCCGCATCCGCCTGTATGTCCTCTTTTTGAATCGGCTCTACGTCGACGAGGTTTTGCACCGCCTGGGTCGGGTCCAGTTGGCCGCCATCCGGCGCTTCGATGAGCCGGCGCAGGGACGGACGCCATAATGGCGCGCTTGACGGCGGTCTCAGATGCCGTATTAATGGTTAGCCCCTGATGAGGTAGTCGTGACGCTCGTCCTGCTGGTGCCGCTTCTCCTGCTCGCAGCCGCCTGCATCGTGCTATTCGGGCGCCGCGGCTCGGAGTATGCGCGGATGAAGCTGGCCGCCTATCCCGTCGGCGCCGCCTTCCTTGGCGCCGCTGCCACGCTGTATCATCGTGACGACTGAGGGACCTGTCTCCATCCGGTTCTACGATCTATCCTCGGTGGCCTCGTTTGCCATCCCCTTCGGATTCTACGTCGACCGCCTCAGCGCGGTCATGATGACGCTGATTACCGGCGTGAGCGTCATTATCTACAACTACTCCACGGGATACATGTACCAGGACCGTCACGCCCGTCGGTATCTCGCCATGATTTGCCTGACGGACTTCGTCCTGATCTGCATGGTGTCCAGCGCCAATCTCATGATGCTCTTTCTCTTCTGGCAGATTCTCAGTTATCTGCTCTACGTACTCGCGCATAATCATGCGCATGAGGGAACGCTGGCGGGAGCGTTCAAGACCTTTACGATCTTGCGCGTGGCCGACACGGCCTTTCTCGCCGGCATCGCGCTCGCTTATCAATTGTACGGCACGCTCGAATTCCAGGAGCTCTTTATCCGAGCGTCGAATACTCCGGTCATGCTGTCTCTCTGGCCGGGCATGGAGATGAGCGGCGCCACCGCCGTGACGTTGCTGTTCTTCGTCGGCGCGATGGGGAAATCCGCTCAGTTTCCAATTCATCTCTGGCTCCCGGGATCGCTCTTCGCTCCGACGCCGGTCCACGCGTTGCTCCACGCGGGCATCATCAATGCCGGCGGGTTTCTGATCAACCGCCTTGCGCCGTTGTTCGGCCTGAGCTCGACCACGCTGCATGTCGCCTTCGTGATCGGCACGCTGACCGCCATCCTCGGCGCCTCCATGATGCTGGCCCAGAACGACATCAAGAAGACGCTCGGGTTTTCCACGATCGGCCAGATGGGCTACATGATCATGGAATGCGGATTGGGCGCCTTCTCCCTTGGCCGTGTTTCACCTGATCGCGCACGGCCTCTTCAAGGCGACGGTCTTCCTGAACTGCGGCAACGTCATTCATAAGGCCCGACAGGAACCACATTTTCCCCATGTGGACGATCAGACCGAGGAACCAGGACTTGTCACGTCTCACGTGGTTCACCGGATTCGTGACCACCCTCTTCATCCCCCTGCTCATCCTGCTGGTCACGCATGGGGTGCTGCGCATCCCCTTGCTGGAATCGCAAGGGACGGTGATCTTTCTGTTCTTCATCTGGATTACCTCGTCGCAGGCGATCCTGACACTCACGCGATTGCGGCAAGTCGCGTCCTGGAAAGTCTCGGCCGCCATGCTCATGACGCTGCTCTTCATCGTGTTCGTCTATCTATTCGCTGTCGGAGTCTTTCACGGAGTTCCTCTACCCGAATCCCGAGGAAGTGGCCTCCTACTTCAAGGTGGCCGATCTTCCCGACTGGCTCTTCGACCTCATGATTGTCACAGCCACGATCCTGACCGTCGTGAGTTGGTCCTACCTCTACATGAGCGCCCATGGCCGTGACCGTACGGATGCCGGCCTGGATCGACGGTTTGCGGATACGCCTGTATCTGCCCTTCATGAACCGGCTCTATGCCGACGAACTCTACGCAGCTGACAGGGCAGACCATCATGCGCCTGGTCCATCAACTCGACAAACGGGAGCGGGGCTGGTCGCGATGATGGACGCCGCGCTAATCCCATGGCTGCTCGCCGGCATCCCCTTGTTAGGAGCGGTGGCCTGCCTGCCCTTCTGGTCGAACCCCGAGCAGGCTGAAGCGCTCCGCGGTCGCATGGGCTGTGATCAGCCTCGCCTCGGTTGCGGCGTTCGCGGGCCGGATCGATACTCCGCCCGAAGGGCTCCTGCCCCTGTACCTGCTGCCGCTTGCCGCCACAATTGCGCTCCTGGGACAGCCGGTTCACGAACGACCCCCGGCGGTCGTGGATGTCATGACCCTGCTGTTTCTGGGCTTGGGGCTATTCGCATTAAGCAGCCAATCGCCCATCAGTCAGTTGAGCTTGACGCTGCTCTTGGCGCTGATTGCAGGACTGCTCTACCGTCACCACAGCGCGCTCTGGCCCAGGTCCTGGTGGGGCATCGGCGCGTATGGTCTGGGCGCCTTGTGTGCGGCTATGTCGGCCGCAGCCGATGCTCCGCTTTCATCGGTTACGTCCTTGCTGACCTGCGCGGTCCTGCTCCCGCTCGTGCCCTTCCACGACGGTCACCTCACGGCGCTCACGCGGTTGCCGGGCAGCTTGCCCTCATTCATTGTGGTCCTGCTTCCGCTTGCCGGTCTCCACGGACTAGCCGCTGCCATGCTTGCGGTCCCGGACATCGTGGCCTGGACTGTGAGCGTGTTCGCGCTGGTGGGAGCCTCCTATGGCGGGCTGAAAGCGTTGGCGCAATCCCGCGTCCGCCTCCTGTTGGCGTACGGCAGCCTTTCGTTCTTTTCCATTCTCTGGTGGTTCGCCGCGGCCTCGCGGATGGCGACACCCCGGTCCGCTCTTCTGGTCGGAACGGTGGGTCTCGCCACGAGCGGGCTCATGGTCGCCTGGCAGGTCATCCGCACCAGGTACGGCGACGACGTGGACCCGCAAGCCATCAGCGGTCTTGCCGCCGGCATGCCGCAATATGCCGTCTTGCTCTCATTGCTGGCGTTGGCCGCGATGGGTCTCCCACCCTTCGGAGTCTTTGCTGGATTCATGGGACTGCTGTTGAGCTCCCCCTTTCCCTCATTGGCCGGCCTATTCATCACACTCCTCGCGTGGCTGGCCGCCTCTTGGTACATCATGCAGATGGTTCAACGGCTGCTCTTCGGCGTCCGGAGACCCGAGTTGCGATATACTGACCTGCTCCGCGCGGAATTCGCTTCATTGTTGATCGTCGTCCTCGTTCTTCTGGCTCTGGGGCTGGCCCCGACGACTCTCTTCGCCTCTGAAGGAGACTTGTTCGGGACCGCCGCGGACATCGGAAAAACACCCAGATGGAATCGCTAGAGCGCGCAACGGACATCGAATCGAGACGAATGGAGCTGCGGGGAATCGTTCACCTCGCCGGCGAGGTCATCGCCCAGTACTGGCCGATGCGGACATTCGTTCACCACAATCCCCTTCATAGTCTGGAGTACCTGCCGTTCGAAGAAACCGTGCGCCGCGGGAAACAATTCATGGGCGGCAACGGCTACCTTCCCAGTTACCAGTATCGTGAATACTACGCGGCAGGCCGCATTCGGCATGAGGACCTCGACGCCGCCCTGAAGTCGCTGGCTCGCGAAAGTCAGGTCCTCATCGGCTCACGGAAGCTGACGCATGCGGAAGTGTTGCGAGCCTGTTTGATCGAGGGCCTCTGCGATCCGTCGTGGAGCCGCTCGATTCCGAGCTGCCGGATGACTCCGGTGACTTGATCGACAGCCTTGCGAAGAAGCTGTCCTTAGTGATGCCGATGCGGGATTTGAGCAAGCGGATCGACGCCATTGTCCAAGGCGACGTGGCTGACTTGGGCCGGTGGCTCACCCTCTCTCACTGGTGCGACGATACACTCGGGACGGAAATCGTTCGCCAGATCAACGACCAACTCATCAAATGGTGTGAAGCATTCCTCGACGAAGGGCACGCGACCTGGGCCATGCCCGACCGCGAAAAGGGCATGTACCAAGCCTGGAAAACGATCGCCGCTCATGAATGGTCGCCCTGTGGGATTGCGGATAGTGGCCGAAAAATCTCAGCCCTTCCCGACTACCCTGAGGATGCGTTGCTGGAGAGTCTCGATGCGCTCGGCATCCCGTCCGATCTCCGTCAGGACTATCTATCGCTGCAATTGACGGCCCTCCCCGGCTGGGCCGGATTCATCAAATGGCGTGGAGAAGAACGGGACTATCCCTGGCAGCAGGCCTACCCGGCCGGTCTCGTCAAATTCCTGGCCATTCGATTGTGGTACGCCCGCGAACTGGTCCAACAGGCGTGCCGGGACACGCTCGGTATCGAGGGACGCTATGATGCGGTCCTCGCCTACATGCGGAACCATTCCGAGGAATACTATCTGCGACGTCAGCGGGTGGCGGGGCGATTGCCGGCGCTGTACGCGGAGGAGGTCGATCGGCTGGCGCATCAGAGAGGCGATGGGTGGAGTGCGGTGCTTCAGCGCTATCGGACGGACGTGGTTCCCCGCCAACAGGAGGCCGCAAGACGTGGCATGGCCAAGAGACTTGTGGCGTTGGCACGGTCGTTTGACATTGATCCGGCGGGCCTGACGGAAACCCCTACAGACAATGTCAAACAGGTCATCGAATGGATGGAGGCTTTTCCCGAGTCCGATCATGGACCGATCTGGCTCAAAGCCTTTGAGTCCGGCTATCAGGCTCACCTCTTAACCCAATTGCGTCGCAGCGCGAGTCGGTACCCGACGACAGACGCAGGTGACGCCTCTTCTGGCAGGGCCTACTCGCAATCGGTCTACTGCATCGACGTGCGATCAGAAACTTTCCGCCGACACTTGGAATCGACCGGCGCGCATGTGACCTACGGCTTCGCCGGATTCTTCGCCGCCTTCATCCGCTACCGGGCCTGGGGAAAGGAGCATGACACGGAGCAGTTTCCGGTCATCATGCGTGCCAAGAATGAGGTGCGGGAGATTCCCCGCAGCTATCTGGATCACAAGGTATCCAAGCACCAAACCAGGGCGAAATGGGTACATGCCGGCCATACGCTCCTGCACGACCTGAAAGAAAACGTCGTGACCCCGTACGTGATGGTGGAATCGCTCGGATGGTTCTACGGCATCCCAATTTTTGGCAAGACGCTCTTGCCCTCGCTGTACCGTCGTTGGACTGCTTGGCTGCGACGGCTGTTCGTGCCCGCGATCGCTACGACGCTCACCGTCGACAAACTCGCGCCGGCCGAAACGGCGGAGATGGTCGCCGCCGAGCAGCAGGCCGTCGTGCGGAAGGCGCTGACCGAGCGGCTTGGGCTGCGAAGTTCCCACATCACACCCACATTGGTCGAAAGCCTGCGGCAGCATGCCTTGTCTGGATCAGGAGAGCCGGATCAACCACTGTTGCAAGCGGCCTCGCAGGCCGGGCTTTCAAAGGACGCGCTGGTTGGTCTCACCGACGTGTTACGCCGGCAGTACGACCTCAACGCGAGAGCCACATCCCACCATAAGGAGCGGATCACCAGGACCGGCTTCACCCTCGAAGAGCAAGCCCTCACGGTGGATACGGCCCTCCGGATGATGGGCCTGACAAAGAATTTCGCCCGGTTGGTGTTGTTTTGCGCGCATGGGAGCACATCCGAGAACAATCCGTACGAATCCGCGCTCGATTGCGGCGCGTGCGGCGGCAACGAGGGCAAGCCCAATGCCCGGGTGCTCGCGATGATGGGCAACAACCCGCAGGTCAGAGTCCGGCTCGCCAAGAATGGAATTGAGCTCCCGACCGATACCCATTTCATCGCCGGCCAGATGGACACGACGACCGATGCGGTCCAGCTGTTCGACCTGGAGGACGTCCCGCCCACGCATCGAGTGGATCTGGCCCGGTTGCAGGAGGACCTTCATGAGGCGGCCGAACTGACGAGTCAAGAACGATGCGCGCGGCTGCCGGACGTCGAACATCCGCTCCCGGGCATCAACGCCAGCGCACACGTCCGCAAGCGCAGCACGGACTGGAGCCAAGTGAGGCCGGAATGGGGACTGTCGGGCAACACCGCCTTCATCATCGCTCGAAGAGAAGTGACGAAGGGGCTCGATTTAGGCGGTCGCGTCTTCCTCCACTCCTACGACTACCGGGAGGATCCCACCAACCGCCTGTTGGAGGTGCTGCTGACCGCGCCACAGGTCGTCGCTCAGTGGATCAACATGGAGCACTATTTTTCCACGACCGACAACGAGGTATACGGAAGCGGCAGCAAGGTCTACCATAATGTGGTGGGACGCCTCGGCATTATGTCAGGGCCCTGGAGCGATCTCCGACTCGGATTGGCCAGGCAAACCGTCATGAATGGAGACGTTCCCTATCATGAGCCCATGCGGCTCCTCACCATTATTGAGGCGCCCCGCGAGAGGATCGACAAGCTGATCTCTCGGCATGAAGTGCTTCAGCACTACTATCATAATGAGTGGGTGCATCTTGTCGCGCTCGACCCGGACGACGGGCTATGGTATCGATATCACCCACACGGAACATGGAATGTCATTCCGTGAGTGAGCGTGACTAACAGGCAGTGCGTGTTTGAACCATCCTGAGTGGGCGTGGGAAAGGAGTGTGGGTGAATGGGTCTGATATTGCATCCCATGAAAGAAATTCGCGTGATCGTGGCGGGCGAGCAACGGGCCTTTGTGACCGATCTGCTGGACCGCGTCAATGCTACAGGGTATACCATCATTGGAAATGTGTCCGGCAAGGGTCATCATGGCGTGCGCGAGGCGCACTTCATGTTCAGCGAACAGGAAAGCCTCGAGATGATCATGACTGTGGTGCCCGAGGAAAAGGTGGAGCCGATTCTGGCGGGTCTTCGTCCCCTGTTTGAACGCCATTCCGGAGTCATGTTCGTTGCGGATGTAACCGTGAGCCGCCAGGAGTACTTCGCGACGAGAGGCAAACAGGCCTGATGGTTGTGCTGCTTCACGACACGCCGCTCGCCTTGTCTTCGCGACCGGAACCCGTCTACAATGAGCGCCTTGTCGCGGGCTCAAGAGGGATTCGCATGAAGGGGCTCCGGTTCGAACGCATCGGTCAGGGACGCTACTACAATGTGGTGTTCCATCTCGGCGGGACCTATGTGCCCGTCAGCGACGAAACCATTGAAGATCTCAAAGCACAGAGTCTGCTTCCAGCCGAGCGGTTCCTTGATCTCCTGATCGATCGTGTCGGCTACTCGTCCTACCTGAAGGATCAGATCCGCAAAGAGTTGAAGAGTTCGGGCGATCCGGTGACGCAGATTACGGTCCTCCAGGGCGCCATCCGCGAACTTTATCGGCTGCTGAAACAGCTGCCCAACTTCGTTCTCAGCTCGAACAATCCTCAACGTTCCTCGAGGGTACGCTTCGCCGTGTTCTCTCGCCTGGGCCTCGTCGACTTACCTGTTTGAGCAACCGAAGTCTCCATTCTTGAAAATGTACCTGGCGACAATCCCGAGCATCTATTAGCAGAGCTTACGTATCCCAAGTCCCGCCTTCTTTGTAGAGTTTATTCATGATGTCGTTCTTTTTCTGCGGGTCGTGCTCGTACTTGATCGCTTTCGTGTAGTTCTCAATCGCCAATTGTACTTTGCCCCGGCTCGCATAGCATTTGGCCACGCCCAGATAGGCCCGCGCATTTTCGGGATCAGCGCGGAGGGCATGGTTGAAACATTCCATGGCCTCCTCACGATGGCCGCGGTCAAAGAGCATCCAGCCGAGCGCCGAGTGGGCCGGCGCGAGATCCCGATTGGCCGCCACAGCCTCACGGTATTCCTTCATCGCGAGATCGGGACGGTTCTTGTTTTCATATAAGCCACCGAGCGCGAAATGCACTTCGGCGTCCCGTCGGATTGAGCCGCAACGCCTCCTGATATTCCAGCAACGCCGCTTGCAATTTGCCCTGCTCGGCCAGCGCACAGGCCAGGTTCGCGTGAGCGACGCCATCGTTCGGGTTCAGCTTGATGACCTCGCGGTACTGGGGGATCGCCATTTCTAACCGCCCCTGTTCCTGATAGGCGACGCCGAGATTCGTTCTGGCCGGAGCATAGCCGGGATCCAGCCTGACCGCCTCTCGATATTCCTTGATCGCCATCTCCACATGATCAGCCCGCTCGTGAATTTGCGCCAAAAAATAGTGGGGATGGGCGGAATGCGGCGCCAGCTTGGCGGCCGTTCTATACGACTGCATCGAAAGTTCAGATTGGCCCGACTGCGACAAGAAGAGTCCCATGACCAAATGCACCGCGGCCTGATCAGGGTGGCCGGCGACCAGTCCTTCGACCCACACTTTGACCCGGGCAATATCGTCGGCCTCCTGGAGCGACAGCGCATGGCTGGCCCATGCCTCGGCAAACTGTCCCTTGATCAACTGCACGACGTTCAAGACGAAATGCGGACGCGGATCGCGCGAGCCGGTCGGCTCCGGGTGTCGCGCCCAGGCGAGCGCCGTCTCGGCCGCCTGTTCCCACGCTCCGCTCAATAGCGCTGCTTCACAGGTGGTTTGGTGCTGGCTCATGGGAGAGGAGCTATCTGGTCAGCGTGTCTTCGATGTCCGGCGAGGTGGCTTGCATATGCATGCCGAGGGCGGGATACCGCTCGGTCAATTTTTGCTTCATCAACCAGGCGATGGTCCGGTAGGACCAGTGGCCCTTCACCCCGGAGCGGAGCTTCGCGATATACTCCGCTTCGGCAAAATCCATCTTGAACAGGCAGCGCACTTTGAAGCCGAACGGGATGGCATACAGCGCCGCCTCCCCGCTGACTTTCCTTAACTGGTCAATATCGGTGCGCACCGCGTCCATGGCCTGGCGATATTCCGCGTCGAGCCCGGCCTGAACCAACGGCGGGGGCACCTCATACCCGTGAGCGGTCGTAAAGTTCTGTTGGATCTGTTGGCAGCGGCGATGGCGATGCATGTCCCGCCAGCCTCCGATATCCATGAGCACGTCGAACGTCAACGCGTATCCAGCACGAAACTCCCTGGGCAATTCGTCATAGGGTCCGCGGTTGCTCAAGGCCACGGCGATCGTATCCTGCTTTTGTTTCTCCGACCAGTCGCGTACGACCGCAAGCAACTTCCGATACGGTGCCTGCGACACGCGGTACAGCAGCGTCGCCACCGTTTCATCCAGCGGATCGTGTGGCTCGATCAAATCGACAGGTTCTTGCACTCCCCACGTCGCTAGGGAATCCAGGCCCGTCCCGCGGAGCGCTTCCTTCGCGTACCGCGCCAGGTCTGTATAGACCGTGGCCTGATAGTCGTTCGCCTTCGCATAACGCGCAAGGGTCGGCGCCATGGGTTCGTTGAGTCCGCCGGTTTGGCCTGACAGCTCTCCCCACACGTTCATCGGCGGCCGCTGACAGGCATCCTTCAGTTCCTCACCGATCATGCGAAGTTCGGGAAGTTGCGAGGACAGCAGTCTCGTGATCTGCTTCTCCAGCGTGCGAATACTGACCACCTGTCCTACGTTGGTTTTACAGGCCAGGGGCAGCAGATACCGAGTCACATCGAAGGCGCGGGCGTTGATGGTTCGCTGATAGTCGCTGGGCTTCATCGCATCCGGGCGCGGTTCACGCTCTGTGAGGTACTTCACGAGCGGCTCGTGGAGCAGGCGATAGATTTCTCCGAGACTCCGCAAGATACCGTGGTAGGTCCCCTCGGTTTCGCTTCCATGAATGGCGTCCGGCACATACCATCCGCCCGAGGCAAAATTTTGGTACCGACTCGACTTTGCCTGGCCATCCCACACGGGTTCATCCTCCAACCGAATGGCGGCCAGTTCGGTGATGTCTTCGAAGCAAATGATGACGTGGCCTAAATCGGCAATCGACGCGTGGCCGTAGTCGAAATAGAATTGCTCCCAGAATTTTTCGGACGAATGGCCGTGGACCCACTTGATGCTGTGCTCGATCGAATCTGGCGAGCGACTGTAGCGTGCCAGGGCATAGGCGGATTTTTCCGGGGGCATAGGCGCCACGGCGATGACACGGCGGACTGGGCGATCACTGCTCACAAATTGGCTCCCGTCATGCACACAGTGCGGAGTGGCGAACTATAGCGCCCGCGCAGCGCTCCCTGCAAGAAGAGATGGCGCGCGTTGACTTGCCCGCAAACCGGTCGTTATATTCGCGCGCACATCCCACGAATGGCTGTGCATACCAGGCGACCCGCATGATTAAAGGCATCAAGGGCGTCAAGGACATCCTTCCTGAAGAGACGCCAGCGCTGGCGATTCATTGAAGAGACCGCACGACGGTGGGCGGATCGCTATGGGTTTCGGGAAATCCGCATTCCGATCTTCGAAGTCACCACTCTGTTCGCCCGCAGCATTGGCGCGGCCACGGACATCGTTGAAAAAGAAATGTACACCTTTCCGGATCGAGACGGCACTTCCCTGACGCTGAGGCCAGAGGGGACTGCAGGAACGGTTCGAGCGTTCATCGAACACAACCGAGCCGCTGATCCCCTGCCGCAGAAGTACTTTTACATCGGACCCATGTTTCGTCACGAACGGCCGCAGGCCGGCCGCCTCCGGCAGTTTCATCAGTTCGGCGTCGAATACTTCGGCACGCAGGATCCTAAGGCCGATGTCGACGTCATCGCACTGTTGTGGCGCTTTCTTTCCGATCTGGCCTTACCGGACCTCACCCTTGAAATGAACAGCCTGGGAAGCGCTGCCGACCGCGCGGCATATCTCCCGGTGCTCGTGTCCTTCCTCAAGAGCCGCATTGGAGACCTCTGTGACAATTGCCGGCGGCGCATGGAGACGAATCCCCTGCGCGTGCTCGATTGCAAAGTGCCGGGTTGTCGCGCGGCGACAGAGGACGCCCCTCAACTCGTCTCCCACTTGTCGCCGCAGGCCAAGAGCCATTTCGATGAAGTGCTTTCGACCCTCGCCGTTCTCGGCATCCCGTGGCGTCTGAATCCCCGGCTGGTCCGTGGACTCGATTATTACTGCCTGACCGCGTTCGAGATCACGTCATCGCACCTCGGCGCGCAGAATGCCGTGGGCGCTGGCGGCCGTTACGACGGTTTGGTCGAATTATTGGGAGGACCTGAGACGCCCGCTGTCGGATTCGCCGCAGGCCTTGAACGGATTGCCATGATGCTTCCGGAAAAAAGTCTTCCGCCGTCTCTCCCATCAGTGTACGTCGCAGCCTTCGGTTCTGAAGGTAGCCCGGCTGGAGTTCGCCTCCTGGATGCGCTACGTCAAGCTGGTCGTCTCTGCTCAGAGCGATTATCGCGCGACCACGCTTAAAGGGCATCTCCGTCAAGCTGATCGGAGTGGATGTCGCTTTGCGGTGCTCCTTGGCGATGATGAGGCCAAGTCCGGATCTGCCGTGGTCCGTAACATGGATTCCAAAGTCCCAAGAGACTGTGGCGCTGCCGGATCTTCCTCGTTATTTTCTCTCGCTGATCAAGGGATTTTAGGCCTTGGTTTTTCCGATTGACTTCGCCTGAAAAACCCCGTAGTCTCCCCCCTACACGCTCCCTATAACCAATTGATTATTCAAGAAATATTCTGTTTACTGTATAGGGATTTCCAATGCCTGCACGGAAACTTGGTCTTCTCTTATCCACAGCCCCTACAGACACGACAATTGAGACGGTAGTCCGGCTCGCCGAGGCTGCAGTTCGTCAAGGCGTCGAGGTGTATTTGTATCTCATCGATGAAGGGGTGAAAGGCTTCAAAGATACCCGTTTTGGTCGCTTACTCGATGGGGGCGTAAAGATGTCCGTCTGCGCCTATGGATGCCAACAGCATGGTGTCTCCACCCAACAGGTGGATTCGCGTGTTTCACTCTCAGGCTTAGTGGTGCTTTCCGGCATTATTGATGGCTGTGATCGCTTTTTAGCGTTCACATAAGCCGTGTCAGCGTGATGAGATGTCGAAGCGTGTGGCAGTGGTCATAGCCGAAGATCCGACAAAAACGCATCGTCCAGTCGAAGCCTTACGCATTGCGCTTGGTCTCTGTGCCGGCGACCATGAAACGACGATCGTCCTGCTGGGACGAGCCCCTCTTCTGCTGACCGATGACACCGAAGACGTCGTCGATGTGGATATCCTCGAGAAATACCGTCCTTCCTTGGCTCAACTCGGCGTACCGTTCGTCCTCGAATCCGGTGCAGCCACGGATGCGCTTCTCGAGGAGTTCTCTGTGACGCAGAAGTCAGCTGAGGAGATCCGTAGTCTGCTTGAATCGTGTGACCGTACGCTGGTTTTTTCATGAAGAAGACACTCTATCTCATCAGAAAGCCAATCGATCAAATCGATCCCGCTGCTGTTTCTTCCAGCGAAATCTCAGGGAGATGTCGTCCTGTTGGAGGAAAGCGGTGGTCGGATGTTTCCATATACAGGGAGGAGCGATCTTCTCACTCACGAATGGCGATGCTGAACATGGCCTCACATATGACGGCCTTGTGAAAAAGATTTTCGAATGTGACCACACAGTGGTGATCTAGCCGATCGGCTCTTCTCCGAAAATGTGTGGCACAGAGAAAAACAGTCGTCGTCGTAGGAATCGGAGTAGGAATGGTGGATGGTGGGGATTGTGGGTAAGAGGCTGATTCAACAGCGTTGCTGTCTTGGACGCGTTGTGGATGAACTTGGGGATTGACTCGGAGTGTGAGGACAGTGCACTGTGCAGAACCTCTTGAGAGGCAGGTTCACTGACTCATGTACAGATCGAAAGGATAACGTCCCTTCTGATGACTTCGGATACCAGTCGAAAATAGTTCATTATCCACAGGTGTGAATAAGCCTGTGTATGGGGAGAATACGAGGGAAATGACGGTCTCGGCAGTTTGGCAGGAAGCCTTGGCATATATTCAAGGACGGGTGCCAAAACAGGTCTACGATACCTGGTTTATGCCAGTCCGTCTGGAGAGAATTGAGGATAGGACTGCGCAAATAGGCGTTCCAAATAAGTTTTTTGGCGACTGGCTCAGCCAACATTACGGACCCCTTTTAGTAGAAGCCGTCTCGACCGCCCGAGGAGGGGGAGAGACGGCAGTCTCATTCGTCGTATTCAATCGATCGGCGCCGGCGCAGAGTGATGCGGCCGCCGTAGCGCAAGCTGTCCGGGCAGCCGGACCGACAAAAGCCAAACGCGGTATCCAACTTAACCCCAAGTATTCGTTCAAGAATTTTGTCGTGGGTGCCGGCAATCAGTTTGCCCATGCCGCCTGCATGGCCGTCGCTGAACAGCCAGCGAAGGCCTATAACCCCTTGTTCATCTATGGCGGTGTGGGACTTGGAAAAACCCACCTCTTGAATGCCATTGCCAATCATGTGGCGGAGCGAACCGACTTACGGATCGCCTACCTGACGACCGAGCAATTTACGAACGAGGTCATCAATTCGATCCGCTACGACAAGATGATGGATCTCCGGAAGCGCTATCGGCATATCGACATGTTGATGATCGACGACATTCAGTTCTTGGCGGGCAAAGAACGGACTCAGGAGGAATTCTTCCATACGTTCAATGCGCTGTATGAAGCGCATAAACAAATTGTCCTCTCGAGCGATCGGTTCCCAAAGGACATGCCCGACATTGAAGAGCGCTTGCGCTCCCGCTTTGAATGGGGACTGATTGCGGACCTGCAGCCGCCGGACGTGGAAACCCGAATCGCGATCCTTCGCAAGAAATCCGAGGACGAAGGCGTCACGTTGCCGGAAGACGTCATCCAGTTTCTCTCCATCACGATGAAAAGCAACATTCGAGAATTGGAAGGCTCGCTGGTGCGCCTGGGCGCTTACGCATCCTTGACCGGTCAGACGATCACGCTGGATATGGCGAAGAACGTCCTGCGCGATCTGATCGGCGACAAGAAAAAGATTGTTGCGATGGAGGACATTCAGGAGGCCGTCGCAGCCTGGTTCCATGTCAAGATCGCCGATCTCAAGTCGCGGCGCCGGAGCAAAACGCTGGTGCATCCGCGACAGATCGCCATGTACCTCTGTCGCGAGTTGACCGATGCGTCGTTTCCTGAAATCGGCCGCCTGTTCGGTGGGAAAGACCATACGACGATCATGCACGCCTGCCGGCAGATCATGAAAATCAAAGAGGGCGACAGCGTCTTGAACCAAACGCTGGACGGGTTGAAGGAAAAGATTCTCCGGAGCTGAGCGGCGGTCGAGAGAGGGACAACTATGAAAGTTCGCATCGGGAGGGATGAGTTGTTGACAGGGCTTCAGCGGGTGCAGGGCGTCGTGGAAAAGCGCAACACCATGCCGATTTTGTCGAACATTTTGATCGAGGCAAAACAGGAAGGCGCGGAAATCGTGGCCACCGACCTCGAGATCGGCATGCGCGGGCTCTACAAAGCGACTGTCCACAAAGCCGGCGGCATCACGGTGTCGGCGAGAAAGTTGTACGAGATCATCAAGGAGTTGCCGAGCGGCGACATCGACCTGGTCTCGAGCGAGAACAACTGGACGACAATCCAGGCCGGCAAAAGCCAGTTCAAGGTCGTCGGACTTCCCAGCAGCGATTATCCAGCGCTGCCCGCCATTGAGCGCGAAGGCCTGACGCCGCTTGCAGGGGCTGGCCTCCTGGAACTGATTCGAAAAACGCTCTTTGCGGCGGGGGACAACGACGCCCGATATATTCTAAACGGTCTGCTCGTCACGCTCATCTCCAGTGAAAAGAAGACGACCCTCAGACTCGTCGGGACCGACGGCCATCGCTTGGCGGTGGCTGAGCAGGATCTTGGAAAGGCCGGCGCCAAAGGCGCGCCGCAGGAAATCAAAGCGATCATTCCCAAGAAAGCCGCGCACGAAATGCGTCGCCTCTTGGAAGAGGGAGGCGATGGCGAACCGCTCATTGGGTTCACGAAAAACCTCATGATCTTCCGGAAAAGCGGCCTGCTCCTGACGTCCCGCTTGATGGAAGGCAACTACCCGAACTACCAACAGGTGATTCCGAAGGAAAGCAATAAGAAGATCGTCGTGCAGCGCACCGAACTCGAAAGCGCGTTGCGGAGGGTCTCGGTGCTGTCGAAAGACAAGGCCAATGCGGTGAAGCTCTCGTGTGCGTCCGGGCGCCTCACGCTGTTTTCGAGCAATCCGGACTATGGTGAAGCCACCGAGGAGATGGCCGCGCAGTACGAAGGCGAAGCGTTGAATACCGGCTTTAACGCGCGCTACATGCTCGATGTGTTCGACGTGATGGACGGGGAAAAAATCTCGTTGCAGATGGAAAGCGCGCTCAGCCCGTGCCTGATCCAAGAGGCGGAAACCCCCGGCTTCAAGTGTGTTGTGATGCCCATCAAAATCTGAGAGGAATATTGAATTACGCTGCTGATGTACGCCTCGCCCTTCCGTTGCTGCGGACAACCCTTCGTGAACATCCTGGTACAGTGATGAGTGTTCGGGATGTAGGAGCCTGAATGGCCACGGACGAGACCACCAAGCCCAAATCCGACAGCTACAGCGCAGACCAAATCAAGGTGCTGGAAGGGCTCGATGCGGTGCGGAAGCGGCCGGCGATGTACATCGGCAGCACGGGCGTCGATGGTCTGCATCACCTCGTCTACGAAGTCGTCGACAACAGCGTGGACGAGCACATGGCCGGCTTCGGCGAGACGATCGAGGTCACGATCCATATCGACGGCAGCGTCACGGTCGTCGATAACGGTCGCGGGATTCCAACCGGAATGCACTCGACCCAAAAGAAGTCGGCTGCCGAGGTGGCGCTGACCGTGCTGCACGCCGGCGGAAAGTTCGAGCAGGGCGCCTATACTGTCTCGGGCGGTCTGCACGGTGTCGGCATTTCGGTGGTCAATGCGCTCTCCGAGTGGCTGGAGTTGGAAATCTGGCAGGACGGCCAGGTGTTCGAGCAACGGTACGAGCGCGGCAAGCCCGGCGCTCCTCTCAAGAACACCGGCATTACCAAGCGCCGCGGCACCAAAGTCCGGTTCAAACCGGACAGCCAGGTGTTCGAAACCCTCGACTTCAGCTTCGACGTGCTGGCGCAACGCTTGCGCGAGCTGGCCTTCTTGAACAAGGGCCTGTCGATCACGCTGAAGGATGAGCGGAAAGAGCCCGCCAAAGAGCAAGTGTTTCTGTACAAGGGCGGCATCGTCTCCTTCGTCGAGCATCTGAACGAAGCCAAAACCCCGCTGCACAAACCCATCTACGTGAAGGTCGAACGGTCGGAAATGGTTCTCGAAGTCGCACTCCAGTACAACGACAGCTATGCCGAGAACCTCTTCTCCTTCGCCAACAACATCAACACGAAAGAAGGCGGCACGCATTTGGTCGGCTTCAAGGCCGCGCTCACGCGCACGATCAACAATTACGCGAACGCCAATGAGTCTATTGAAAAAGGACACTGAATCGCTGACCGGCGACGACGTGCGAGAAGGGCTCACCGCGGTGGTCAGCGTGAAGGTCCGCAATCCGCAGTTCGAAGGACAGACCAAGGCCAAGCTCGGGCAACAGCGAAGTGAAAGGCGTGGTCGAAGACGGCCGTCAATGAAAAGCTCGGCGCCTACTTCGAAGAGAATCCGCCGGTCGCGCGGAAGATCATCGGCAAGGCGATCGATGCTGCGCGTGCCCGCGAAGCGGCGCGCAAGGCGAAAGACCTCATCCGGCGTAAAAGTGCCTTGGACGGCGGTTCATTGCCCGGCAAGCTCGCCGATTGCTCGGAAAAAGATCCGGCACTCAGCGAACTGTACATCGTCGAGGGTGATTCCGCCGGCGGTTCGGCCAAGCAGGGTCGCGACCGGAAATTTCAGGCCATCCTGCCGTTGAAGGGGAAAATTCTCAACGTCGAGAAGGCGCGCTTCGACAAGATGCTGACGAGCGATGAAATCCGGACGCTGATCATGGCGCTCGGGACCGGCATCGGCCGCAAGCGCGAAGAGAGCGACAAGGCGGACAAAGATACGTTCGACATCGCCAAAGCGCGCTATCACAAAATCATTCTCATGACCGACGCCGACGTGGACGGCAGCCACATCCGCACGCTGCTGCTGACGTTCTTTTTCCGGCAGATGCCAGAACTGCTCGAGCGCGGCTACATCTACATCGCGCAGCCGCCGCTCTTCAAAGTAAAGAAGGGCAAGACCGAGCGCTATCTCAAGGACGAAGGGGCGTTGAACGAATACCTCGCCGATCTCGCCGTCGAAGATGTGCATCTGTATCTCGAAGGGACTCAGGACTTCGTGACCGGACGCCGGCTGCTGCCGATCTTGAAGAAGATGATTGCGTTCGAGACGCTGCTGGCGCGCTTCAACAAGAAACCGCACGAAGCCGCGCATGATCCGGGCCTTTGTGGACGAACCAGGGCTTGACCGGGATCTGCTCAAGAATCAGACGGCGTTGACCGACGCCGTGGCCAACGTGAAGAAGACGCTTCGCATCGTGTATCCCAAGCTGGAACCGAGTATCGAGATCCTTCCCGACGAAGAGCACCAATCGAACAAGGTGTTGTGCCGCTTGCAGGCCAGCGGCACCACCTTCGGAATGGATGTGACGCACGATCTGGTCGGGTCAGCGGATTTCCGCGAGCTGCAAAAGCTGTCGCCTTCCGCGATCGGCCTGGGACGCGCACCGTATAAACTCAAGGCGAAAGGCCAAGCAACAAGAATTGCGGTCGACCGCGGATCTCGTCAGAGCGATCCTGGATCTCGGCAAACAGGGGCTGGCCATCCAGCGGTACAAAGGATTGGGCGAAATGAACCCGGGTCAATTGTGGGAAACCACGATGAACCCCGAAGCGCGCACGCTGCTGCGGGTCAAACTCGAGGATGTGCCAGGGGTCGATGAGATCTTCACGATTCTCATGGGTGACGAAGTTGAGCCGCGCAGAAATTTCATCCAGACCCATGCCTTGGAAGTCAAAAACTTGGACGTTTAATAAGAAGCGAGTGAAGAGTCGAGGCGTACGTTTGCCGGACGTTAAGCCTCTGAGCGACGCGAGAACGAAGCCGGTGATCATTTCCAGCATCCGAGGAAAGAGATGCCGCCTGATGAACGCCTAGGGCAGATCGCCATCGAAGACGAAATGCGGTCGTCCTACCTCGATTACGCGATGAGCGTGATCGTCGGCCGCGCACTGCCCGACGTGCGCGACGGCCTCAAACCCGTGCACCGCCGCATCCTGTTCGGCATGAACGAGATGGGGCTCGCGCACAACCGGGCCTACCGCAAATCGGCCAAGATCGTCGGCGAGATCATGGGCAATTACCATCCGCATGGCGATTCCGCCATCTACGACACGTTGGTGCGCATGGCGCAGGACTTCAACATGCGCTATGTGCTGGTAGACGGCCAAGGGAATTACGGCTCGATGGACGGCGATTCTGCGGCGGCCATGCGCTACACGGAAGCGCGCATGACGAAGCTGGCGGAAGAGATGCTGGCCGATATCGACAAGGAAACCGTCGATTTCGGGCCCAACTACGATGAGTCCCGTCAAGAACCGCTGGTGCTGCCGACCAAGGTGCCCAATCTCCTCATCAACGGCGCCGGCGGCATCGCCGTGGGCTATGCGACCAATATTCCCACCCACAACGTCGGCGAAGTCATCGATGGGCTGCTGCTGCTGCTCGAGAACCCGGACGTGACGATCGCCCAGCTGATGAAGAAAATCCCGGGCCCGGACTTCCCGACCGCCGGATTTATTTACGGCATGAGCGGGATCAAGGAAGCCTATGAAACCGGCCGCGGACTGCTCTCGCTGCGCGCGAAGGTCGTCGTCGAAAGCGATGAGCGAACGGAACGCGAGCGATTGATCGTCACGGAAATCCCCTACCAGGTCAACAAGGCCAAGCTCATCGAGAAGATCGCCGAATTGATTCAAGAGGACCGCATCAAGGGCATCAGCGATCTCCGCGACGAATCGTCCGACCGGGAAGGGGTCCGGATCGTCATCGACCTCAAGCGCAACGAGATCCCGCTCGTCGTCCTCAACAACCTCTATAAGCACACCCAGCTCGAAACGACATTCGGCGTGATCATGCTGGCGCTGGTCAACAATCGCCCGGAGGTCCTCAATCTCAAACAGATTCTGCATCATTTCCTCGAGCATCGGCGGGAGGTGGTTGTCCGCCGCACCATCTACGAGCTCCGCAAGGCGGAAGAGCGTGCGCATATTCTTGAAGGCCTCAAGATTGCGCTCGACAATCTCGATGCAGTGATCGCGCTGATTCGGCGCTCACAATCTCCCGATGAAGCCCGGGCCGGGCTGATGCGGCAGTTCTCCCTGACGGACATCCAGGCAAATGCCATCCTCGACATGCGTCTCCAGCGGTTGACGCAGCTCGAGCGCGCCAAACTCGTCGAGGAGTATCAAGAGGTGCTGAAGCAGATTGAATATCTCAAGTCGGTGCTGGCGAGCGAAGCGCTGGTGCGGTCGATCATCAAGGACGAGTTGACCCAGCTCCGTGAAGACTACAAGGACGACCGCAAGACGCAGATTGTGAAGGAAGAGGCTGAGATCAGTCTCGAAGATTTGATCGCCGAGGAGGAAGTCGTCGTCACGATTTCTCACGCCGGGTACATCAAGCGGAATGCCGCGTCGCTGTACCGCGCCCAGCGGCGCGGCGGCAAGGGCAAGATCGGCATGGGCATCAAGGACGAGGACTTCGTCGAAACGCTGTTTACGGCGTCGACGCACGACACGCTGCTGTTCTTCACCGATGCCGGCAAGGTCTTTTGGCTCAAAGTGCACGAGATTCCGGAGGCCAGCCGAGCTGCGAAGGGTAAGGCGCTGGTGAATCTATTGGCGCTTACCGGGAGCGAGAAGGTCACGGCGACGTTAGCGGTAAAGGATTATCCCGAGGACCGGTTTGTGATCATGGCCACGAAGAACGGCCTCATCAAGAAGACGGAACTCTCCGCCTACAGCAATCCGCGGCAGGGCGGCATCATCGCGCTTGGACTGGAAGACGGCGACAAACTCATCGGCGTGCAGGTCACCGATGGCCAACGGGAGATACTCCTCGGGACGAAACAAGGCATCACCATCCGCTTCTCGGAAGAGCGACGTGCGGCCCATGGGACGGACGGCCTACGGCGTCAAAGGCATCACGCTCGAGGAAGGCAACGAAGTCATCGGGATGGAAACGATCACGCCTGATTCGACGACCGCCATTCTGACGGTGACCGAAGGGGGGTACGGCAAGCGCACACCCGTCGGCGAATACCGCGTCCAGGGCCGTGGAGGCAAGGGCATCATCAGCGTCAAAACCACCGAGCGCAACGGATTGGCGGTCGGATTCCTCCAGGTGCGGGACAGCGATGAAATCATGCTGATGGCGGCGCAGGGCAAGGTGCTCCGCTGCAAGGTCGGCGACATCCGAGAGATCGGCCGCAACACGCAGGGCGTGAGAATCCTCGACCTGGACGGGGACGAGGATCGCGTGGTGGCCGTCGCTCGCTTGGCGGACAGCGGGGAGCGGGAAGAGGCGGGTCCTGACGAAGGCGCCGCCGGCCAATAACCGGCCGCTCTGCCCTGCCCGTGTCTCCGATGAACGATGCCACAACACCCCAGGCTCCCTCTCCTTCCCAGAAGAAGCCGCTCGATACGGTTGTCAAACTCGCCTTGATGGTCTTTTTCGGATCGTTTGCGCTGATCTGGGGCGGAATGTACCTGAGCCGGCCGGATCGATCGATCCCTCCCTACAGCATCGGCTCTCAGGAAGGCACAGCCGTCTCCGTGCATGTTCCGGCCTGGACGAGCGATACCGAAATCGAAACGCTGATCGAGCGTTTTCGGAAGGTTGGGCGGGAGAGCAGGAACTTCGGACCGATGAAGATCAGGCCAACGACACCCGACGACCCCTCCGGACGCTATCGCCGAATCACTATTTTTATTTTCACCCACGACGCGTGGGCTGAGGCGCCGATCCTTCACAAATATCTGAGCGGCGAGGACAAAGAAGTCCGCGATGGCTTCAAGCGGGCGCTCCGGGGTTTCTATCAGCTGACGGAAACCGAGGAAGAGGGAAGGATCGGTCCGATGGTCGATGGGCCGGATTCTGCCGCCACGGCGGCGTATTCCCGGCAATTGTTCAAGGAGTCGGTGGCCCCTCATCGTTGAGTGCTGACCGTGAAAACGCTTCTGCCATGACGGATGCCAATCGCGTTCTCAGCTCAGGATCCTGCACGGCGGCTGCATGGGCATGGGCTTCGACTATCGCGGCGTCGCTCACCGGGACGCTTTGGGGCGATGGCTCCGGGACCATGGTACGAACATCCGGAATCTCTCCCACACGGAAGGCGATGTCCGTGAGCATTTCAGCCCCGGCCCGGTCGTTCAGTTTCGCCAGCAGTGTGGGCTTCAAAAAGATGAGTTGCTGCAGCCAGACGGAGTTCCTGACAATGAGGTACAGTTTCTTGAATCGGACCTGGGCGGGCCACGTGTGAGAACCGACGGGTTCCCCGATGATCTCACGCCATTGTTGTTGGAGCCGCAGCTCGAACAGATGGGATTGCAGCCCAAGCCGTTTCGAGAGACCCGCGAGGATGGTGCTGAACGAATCGAGCGAGCCGGAAGGACGCATGGCGAATCTTAGGCGGCGGTCTGCGTCAGGTCAAGAGGACGGGCTGCCGAAGGAATTATGACAGAGCGCACCGAGGCCTCCGAAAAAGTCGTGGCGACGAACCGTAAGGCGTTTCACGATTATTTCATTGAGGAGCGATACGAGGCCGGCATCATGCTGCAGGGCACCGAAGTCAAATCCTTGCGCGAAGGCCGGGTGAACCTGCAAGACAGTTATGCCTCTGTGCGGGGAGACGAAGTCTACCTTCATCAATGCCATATCAGTCCCTACAGTCATGGGAACATCATGAATCATGATCCCACGCGAGTCCGGAAGCTGCTGCTTCACAAAACCGAGATCCACAAGTTGCTGGGCAAGACCCAACAAAAAGGACTGACCCTCATTCCCCTCCGCATCTACTTTTCCAAGCGCGGATACGCGAAGGTCGAGCTTGGGCTCGCCAAGGGCAAGAAGCTGTACGACCGCCGCGAGACCATCAAAACCCGCGAAGCCGGGCGGGAAGTCCAGCGGGCCATCAAAGAAAGAAAGTAAAACGCGCGCGGTCCTGTCACCTCATGGACCACGAACCGTCCTCGCACCCTGTCCGGTCAGGGCGCACGCAGGTTGACACCGACGGATGGAAACTTGTAGTACTAAAATGGTTTCCATAGTATTTCCATGCATGCCCAGAGCTCGAAACGACACCAGAGGACAGGCGGATCTGTCGTCGCACGGCACGTGATCGCCGCGGCCCGGCGGCAATTTTTCGTCCACGGCTTCAGAAGAGTCAGCATGGACGATCTCGCCGCCGAGCTGCGAATGAGCAAGAAGACTCTCTATGCCTGCTTTCCGAGCAAGTCGTCGCTCGTGGAAGCCGTGTTGAAAGACAAATTCAACGAAGTAGCGGCCGATCTCAGCCGGCTGGCATCGGAGCGCTCCTTCGACATGGAAGAAGCGATCCATCGGTTTCTCCAGCGCGTGCAAGCGCACGCGGCCGAAATTCACCCGTCGTTCGTTCGGGACTTGGGGCGGGAAACGCCGGAATTGTTCCGGATCGTCGAACATCGCCGCCGTCGGTTGATTCGCCGTCCTGTCGCCGCCCTATTCAACAAGGGACGCAAGGCCGGCCTCATTCGCAAGGACATTCCGGTACATCTGCTCATTGAGATATTGCTCGGCGCTGTCGAGGCCATCATGATTCCGTCGAAAGTGACCGAACTCGGCCTGACACTGGAACGAGGCTACTCGACCATCATACGGGTCATTTTAGAGGGGTCCATCGTGCGGAGGTCATCGCCATGAAGCCGCGCGGGGACGCTGGCGCTCGAACATTGTTTTGCGTGACCGGCGCGGTCATGGCGTCGGCCCTGTGGATCTCCTGCCAACGTCCGCCTTCGGATCGAGTCCAAGGCTATGTCGAAGGCGAATTTGTCTATGTCGCCTCCCCTTTTGCTGGCGCACTGGAATCATTGGCCGTACGGCGCGGAGCACAGGTGCGCGCGGGAGAGGCCTTGTTTGCCTTGGAACGGGTGTCCGAAAAGACCGCAAGAGATGAAGCCGAGCGTCGCCTGAGTCAGGCCCTTGCGAATCTCGAGGATACCAGGAAGGGCAAACGCCCGACGGAGATTGACTCCCTCAAGGCGCAACTCAAGCAAGCGCAGTCGGCCTTGCGCCTCTCGACCCGCGAGGTAGTGCGGCAGGAAGGTCTGACGACGGTTCCAGGCGCAGCGGTGGAGTTGGAGGTGGACCGTGCCCTGGCGGCGCGCGATCAGGACCGACAGCGGGTGGCGCAGCTCCAAGCGGATTTGGACACGGCGTTGCTTGGCTCTCGCACGGATCAAGTCATCGCGGCCGAGGCCGAGGTTCGGGCGCGCGAGGCGGCGCTGGCCAGGGCTGAATGGGAGCTCGGGCAGAAGCGTCAGCAGGCGCCGAAATCAGGGCTGGTGTTCGACACGCTGTATCGAGAGGGCGAGTGGGTGCCGGCGGGGCGGCCGGTGGTGGTCCTCCTGCCTCCTGAAAACATCAAGGTACGGGCCTTCGTGCAGGAGAAGCGGCTTGGAACGATACATCCTGGCGACGACGCACGGGTGGCCGTCGACGGTGTCGCCAGACCATTTTCGGGGAAGGTCAGCTACATCTCGCCGCGCGCCGAATACACGCCCCCGGTGATTTATAGTCAAGAAAGCCGCGAGAAACTGGTCTTTATGGTGGAACTCGTCTTTGATCCATCAGCGGCCGCGGAACTGAATCCGGGGCAGCCGGTGGACGTGTTATTCGGGTCCGCCCGATGAACGCCCTGTCTGGACAGACGCTCGCCATCGACGTTCGCGGCATGACGAAACGGTTCGGCGAGCGCACGGTCGTCAATCGGATCGGCCTCGAGGTCCGTCGCGGAGAGATCTACGGATTTCTCGGCCCGAACGGCAGCGGGAAGACCACATTCATCCGGATGCTCTGCGGTCTGCTTCGTGCGGATGAAGGTAGCGGCACCTGTCTGGGGTACGACGTCATTCGGGAAAGCGAATCCATCAAAGCTGAGGTCGGCTATATGACCCAGCGGTTCAGCTTTTACGAAGACCTGAGTATCGCTGAAAATCTGGACTTCGTGGCCCGCATGTTCGCCGTGAAGAACCGGCGGGAAGCCGTCGAGCGGAGTCTCCAACGACTTGGGCTTGCTGAACGTCGGCAGCAGTTGGCCGGACAGCTGTCGGGCGGCTGGAAGCAGCGGCTCGCGCTCGCGGCCTGTCTGATTCACCAACCGAAGCTTCTGCTGCTCGATGAGCCGACGGCCGGCGTGGACCCTAAGGCTCGTCGCGAATTCTGGGAACAGATCCATCAGCTTGCCGCCGAAGGGCTCACGTTTCTGATCACGACCCACTATATGGACGAAGCCGAACGATGTCACCGGGTGGCGTATATCGCCTACGGGCGCTTGCTGACGCACGGGACGGTCCCGGAGGTCATCGCGCAGGCGCGTCTCACGACCTGGGCGGTGAGCGGGCCGAACCTGCATCAGCTGGCGGAAGAGCTGCGAAGACATCCCAGCGTGCGTCAAGCGGTTGCTTTCGGCAACCGGTTGCACGTCAGCAGCGACGACGTCGAGGCTCTTGAAACCGCCATCGCGCCCTTTCGCACTCCGCCCTATGAATGGCATCGGATCGACTCCGGTCTGGAAGAAGTGTTTATTCACCTCATGGATCGGGCGCCGGACAATTTTGCGTCATGAGCACGATGCGCAGATTTTCGATATCGCGTCTTTGGGCCATCGTGGTGAAAGAATTCATCCAGATGCGCCGGGACCGCGTGACCTTTGGCATGATGATCGGCGTCCCGTTGATCCAACTCGTGCTGTTCGGCTATGCCATCAACGCCGATCCTAAACGCCTGCCCACCGCCGTGCTCCTGGCCGACTACGGCCCGCAAGGCCGGACGTTGCTCCACGCCATTCGCAACAGCGACTACTTTGAATTCAAGCGAGACCTGACGACCGAGCAGGAAGGTCGGGACGTGCTCGCCCGGGGAGAAGTGCAATTTGTGGTGAACATTCCGCAGAATTTCACGCGTGATCTGCTACGGGGGGAACGGCCGGCGATTCTCGTGGAGGCCGACGCGACCGACCCCGCGGCCACGAGCAATGCGATCGGTTCTCTGCGGGTGCTCGTGTCGACGGCCCTCCGGCATGATCTCAAGGGGCCGCTTGGCTTTCTGGCGGCGAGCGATGAACCGATTGACCTGCGCATTCATGCGCAATACAACCCCGAAGCAAACACACAGTACAACATTGTGCCGGGTCTGATGGGCGTCGTGCTGACCATGACGATGGTGATGATCACGGGGCTGGCCATCACTCGAGAGCGGGAACGAGGCACCATGGAGAATTTATTATCGATGCCGACGCGCCCTTTTGAGGTGATGGTGGGCAAAATCATCCCTTATATCCTGGTGGGATATGTGCAGGTCGGGCTCATTCTGCTTGCGGCCCGGCTCCTGTTTCATGTGCCGATGCTGGGAAACGTTGGAGTCTTGCTAGTGGTCGCGTTCGTATTCATCACCGCGAACCTAGCCATGGGTATCACCTTTTCCACGCTGGCAGAGAATCAGCTTCAGGCTGTCCAACTGTCGTTCTTTTTCTTTTTGCCGTCCCTGCTGCTCTCAGGCTTCATGTTTCCATTCCGCGGCATGCCCCAGTGGGCGCAGGCCCTCGGTGAGTTACTGCCGTTGACCCACTTTCTCCGTGTTGTTCGAGGCATCCTGCTCAAGGGCAATGGACTCGAGGAAGTCGGGCTCCAACTCTGGCAGATTGCCCTCTTTGCTCTCGTGGCGCTGGCAGTCGGCATCAAGCGATACCGCCAAACGTTGGACTAGCGCCCTTGACTTTGGTTCTAACTAGAACTATCTTGCCGGTACTGAGGGCACTGACAAGGAGGTGGCCATGAAAGCGCTGTTTCAGACCGACGACGGATTGGCAGGGCTCATCTTGAGGGTTACCCTCGGGCTTGTCATGTTCCCTCATGGCGCACAGAAACTTCTGGGGTGGTTCGGCGGCTTCGGCTTTGACGGCACCATGGGCTTCTTCACGCAGAAGATGGGACTCCCATGGATCATTGCCCTTCTCATCATCATTGGCGAGTCATTTGGCAGCCTGGGGCTTCTCGCTGGGTTTCTCACCAGGTTCGGGTCTGCCAGCCTGGCCGTTATCATGCTGGGAGCCATTACGATGGTGCACCTGCCGCACGGGTTCTTCATGAATTGGGGTGGGCAGCAACAGGGCGAAGGCTATGAGTATCATCTATTGGTCATCGGCATTGCGGCTGCGCTCTTGGTTACAGGAGGCGGTCGATGGTCAGTTGACCGAGTCGTGGCAGAGAGAATCGCGCCGTAAGGCGATCGGCAAGGAGGACATCATGACAATGGACGTAACGACGGCGAAGGAACTCTTGGGTATCTATCATCCCGGATCGACGCATATGGTCGGCGACGGCTTCCCCGTGCGCAACCTCTTTCCGAGCAACGATTTGGATCGCTATGTCGACCCGTTTCTTATGCTGGATTACGCCGGGCCGCAGCATTTTCCGGCGACCGACCACCCGCGGGGAGTCGGCGAGCATCCGCATCGCGGATTTGAGACGGTCACCATCATGTATGAGGGCGCGGTGGCCCACCGGGATTCGGCAGGTAACGTCGGCGTGATCGGCCCCGGAGACGTCCAGTGGATGACGGCCGCCTCGGGCGTCGTGCACGAAGAATTGCACGAAACCCAATGGGCGAAACAAGGCGGCACCTTCCAAGCGATTCAATTGTGGGTCAATCTTCCACAAGCGCAGAAAATGTCGGCGCCGAGGTACCAAACGCTGCTTGATGCCGATATTCCGGCGGTCACTCTTGAGCATGGGGCGGGCCGCCTGCGGGTCATCGCAGGGACGTTTCAGGGACAGAAAGGACCGGCGCGGACGTTTACACCGGTCGAACTATACGACCTTCAGCTGCAAGCCGGCGGGCGAGTCGAGTTGACGCTCCCCGAGGGACAGAGCACGTCAGTTTTTGTGCTTCAAGGGCGTGTTTCGGTCAACGGTGCCAAACCAGCCGGAGAAGCCGAATTGGTCGTGTTGAAGCGCCAGGGATCCCTTGTTGTACTTGAAGCCAAGCAGGACAGCCGGATCTTGATCATGAGCGGCAAGCCGATCGACGAGCCGATCGCCCGCTATGGCCCGTTTGTCATGAACACGAAGGCCGAACTGGTGAAGGCGGCGGAGGATTATCAGGCTGGGAGAATGGGACATTTGGCATGAACGAGCCGTTGAACATCGACATCTATTCTGATGTGGTCTGTCCCTGGTGTTACGTTGGGAAGCGGCGGTTGGAGCGCGCCCTTTCTCAGCTTCCGACCGTACGAACGCAGGTCACCTGGCGGCCGTTTCAGTTGAATCCGACGATGCCGGCGGAAGGAATGGATCGGACCGCATACCTCGAGGCAAAGTTCGGCAGTCTCGATGCCTTCCGCCGTCTTGAAGAGCAGGTCACCGCGGCTGGAGTCTCCGAGCGGATCCCGTTCGCATTCGAGAAGATCCTCAAGACGCCGAATACGTTCTTGGCCCACCGCCTTATCTGGTATGCGGCACAGCAAGGACGTCAGGATGCGGTCGTGGACGCTCTCTTCAGAGGATATTTTGAACAGGGCGGCGATATCGGATTGCCCTCCGTGTTGACCAGCCTGGCAGAGTCGGCCGGGTTAGACGCGGCCCGTTTTCTCGCGACTGATGAAGGAGCCGCGGACGTGAAAGCAGAAGAAGCGGCGGCACACCGGCTCGGCATCCGCGCCGTCCCCTACTTTGTGATGAACAACCGCTACGGCATTTCTGGCGCGCAGCCGGTCGACGTGTTTGTCGGCGCCATTGAGAAAATCCATTCACAGCAGGCGGAAGACCTTCTGAGCAGGAAGTAAACGATGTCCGTACAGGTGTATGGCTGCAACCATATCGTCATTGAGGTGACCGACGCCAAAAAGGCCGTCAAGTTCTACTCGGATGTCTTCGGATTGAAAATGTTGCGAGGCGGTGAAGGAGCGGCCTGGTGCAAGCTCGGTGAGCATCAATTCATGGCGATTTTTGAAGTGGAGAAATTGCAGCCCGACCGCGTGAAGCATTTTGGACTGATGGTGCGCGATGCCGCCCAAATCGAGGAAGTGAGGCGCAAGCTCACGAAAAAGTACAAACTCAAATTGCACCCGGACTTCCGCTGCGATTTTCGTGATCCATGGGGGAACCGCATCCAAGTCGGAGACCTTTCGGACGAGTCCTTGGTCTGGCTGCTTCCCTACCAGGAAGTGCAAAAAATCGGTCTGACGTTCGGGCCCGCCAACACGAAGCGGCGGCATGGAACAGCCACCTGTGCCAGAGAGACCGCCAGAACGGAGGACGTGATGAAAGCCCAATATCTCGGCCACGTCGTGTTCTATGTCAAAGACCTGGACCAGTCACTGGGGTTTTATCGTGATCTGTTGGGATTCAAGGAAGTGGGCCGAATCTTCAATGGGGCAGCCGCCGCATTGACCTCGGGCCGCACGCACCACGAGTTGCTGCTGATTCAAGTCGGCGATGCGCCGGGGCCTCCCGCGGGACGCCGGCGCGGTCTGTATCATATCGGCATCAAGGTCGGCGACAATCTGGATGACCTGCGCCGGGCCAAGCGCGAGCTGGAAGAGGCTGGGGTGCCGATCGACGGCATGAGCGATCACACGGTCAGTCAAAGTCTGTACGTGAGTGATCCGGATGGTAATGAAGTGGAACTCTACGTCGATGCCGATGAAGCATTGTGGAAAGCGAACCCGGCTGCCGTCTTGTCGCCGATCAAAGCGCTGCGCCTCTGACTGATCCTCCCCCCTTGAGTCATCGCTGATCGATAGGCCATACTAACCGCTTATGGATCGTGACTCCTCCTCTCCCTGCGAGACTGTCGCAGAGCGCTATCAGGCTCTGCTCGAAGTGGCAGAAGCGATTTCCGCCCATCGCGATCTGCACGAATTGTTTCGCGACCTTGCTCGGCGTCTTCCCCGTGTCGTGCAGGTGAATTTTGTGTCCCTCTCGCTCCACGACCCCGCGAGAAATCGGATGCGGCTGCAGACGATCCAAGCCAACGTGCCGGCCGATCTTGTCGGCGGCCATGAAGAGCCTCTCGACGAAACGCCCGCCGGTTCGGTCTGGCAATCGCAGCAGCCAGTCCTCGTGCCGGATCTGACGGAGGAAGCGCGCTGGCCAAAGGTGACTCAACGGATGCAGGAGGACGGCATCAACTCGTTCTGCGTCGTCCCGCTGACGACGGCCGTCCGGCAGCTGGGCGCCATGGGTTTTGCAAGCCTGCGCAAGCACGCGTACGGCGTCGGTGACCTGGAATTTCTCCAAGAAGTCGGCAAACAGGTCGCAGTGGCCGTAGACAATGTGTTGCATCATCAGGACTTGGTTCATGACCGGGATCGCCTGCGTCTCCTCCTGGAAGTCACGGAATCCATCGCGTCGCATCGGGACCTTGGGGAGTTGCTCCAGGATCTCGCCCAACGTCTGCCCTCCATCGTGCCGTTCGACTACATCAACGTCGTGCTGCATGAACCCACGCGCAACGTGATGCGACTGTGGCTCTTGGTGACTTCGGTCCCCAGCACGATCAGCCCCGGTTTGGAAATGCCGGTCGACGAATCACCCGGCGGATGGGTCTGGACCCATCAACAGCCGCTGACCGTCAATGATCTGGCGCAGGAGCAGCGCTTCCCGAGGTTGATGTCCATCCTGCGGGAGAACGGCGTGAAGTCCTTCTGCGCGGTCCCGCTGACGACGGCACAGCGGCGGTTGGGTGCGATGGGATTCGGCAGCCTGCAGCAGATGACCTATCAGGACGCTGATCTCCAGCTTCATGCAGCAGGTGGCGAAGCAGGTCGCGGTTGCCGTGGACAACGTCTTGCACGACGAGAGCGCGCATAGCCTGCTCAGCGGCAACTGACGCACGAGCGGGATCGTCAACAGCTGCTGCTCGAGGTGAACAACGCCGTCGTGGCTCATCTCGACCTTGCTGACCATGTTCACTGCCGGTGAGTCGCTGTCTTGAGAACGGTCATTCAGCACGATGGCTCGAGCCTGCTGCTCTTCGATGCGAGACCGGCCAGTGGCGCATTCATGTGCTGGATTTCGCCAACAATGAAGATTTTATCGAGGAAGGCCGAGACGATGCGATTCCGCCCGAGGGTCCGCCGTCATGCCGAGCAATTGCATCACGACCAGACCTGCGGTGTTTCGGGAAAATGATCTTAAGGACATGGCGGAGTCTCTCACAGATTGTGCAAACGCTGCTCGAGCGTGGAGTGAAGATCATTCGTGCTCCGTTCCTCTGCTTTCGCATAACCGGACGATGGGTGCGCTGAACGTCGGCCAGCGATACAGGACGGACGCATTTAGCCAAGACGATGTCGAATTGCTGAGCCAGATCGGCGCAACAGATCGCCATCGCCGTGGAAAACGCACTGGCGTTCAAACAGATCGCCGAGCTCAAGGACAAGCTCACCAAGGAGAAGCTGTACCTTCAGGAGGAAATTCAGACCGAGTACAACTTCCAGGAGATCGTGGGCGACAGCCAGACGCTGCGGCGCGTGCTGAAGGAAGTGCAAACGGTTGCCGCCACGGCGTCGACGGTCCTGATCCTAGGTGAGACCGGCAGCGGGAAAGAGCTGATCGCTCGGGCGCTTCACAATCTCAGCGATCGACGGGAACGGACTTTCGTGAAGCTCAATTGTGCGGCCATCCCGACAGGCTTGCTGGAAAGCGAACTGTTCGGACATGAAAGAGGCGCCTTCACCGGAGCTATTGCGACCAAGATCGGACGCTTTGAAACGGCCGATCGGGGTACGCTGTTCCTCGACGAAGTGGGAGAGATCCCGCTCGAACTGCAGGTCAAATTGCTCCGGGTCTTGCAGGAACAGGAGTTCGAGCGGTTGGGCAGCACGAGAACGATGCGCGTCGACGTGCGGGTTGTCGCGGCAACGAATCGCGACCTCGGGCAGATGGTCGAGGAACAGAAATTTCGCAGCGACCTCTATTACCGCCTGAAAGTCTTCCCCATCACGCTTCCACCGTTGCGCGAGCGGGCCGAGGACATTCCCGCTCTGGTGCGGCACTTCGCTCAGAAATTTGCGCTACGGATGAAGAAACGCATCGAGACGATTCCGGCGGAATCCATGAAGGCACTCCAGGCCTATCCGTGGCCCGGTAACGTGCGCGAGTTGGAGAATTTCATCGAACGCGCGGTGATTTTAACGTCCGGCCCCGATCTGCGAGCCCCGCTGTCCGAGCTGAAAGTGCTGTCTCCTCCCTCGAACGGATCGCTGAAGACACTCGAGGATGCGGAGAGAGAGCATATCCTCAAGGCGCTACGCGAAGCGAAGTGGACGATCGGCGGCGCTTCCGGCGCGGCAGCCAAACTGGGCATGAAGCGCACGACGCTTCAGTCCAAGATGCAGAAGCTCGGCATCATGCGCCCACAGTGACGCCGAGGTTTCGGCAGCGCGCCGAGATCTCGGCACCAAAAGCCTTTTCTCTTCGTCTCGTCTCCAACGCCCAGTAAACCCAGGCCAACTTCTTCCTCTGCAAGATCATTGACTTGCACCTCTATGCAGCATGTCTACGCCGGTGGAACGTGACTTGCTGAAAGCCCTTTGTCGGAAGAGTCGAGTTGGATGCGAGACGACGGAGGACGTATGGACCGGACTAGCCCTACAACGGATCTGTTCACGCTGATCGGCATGATGGCCACGATTGCCGGCATTTTGCTGTGCCTGTTCTTTCTCTTTACGCCTGCCACCTTCGGGGCGATGGAGACAAACCCGATGATCGACCGTTCTTCGGACCACAACCTGACCATGCGCTGGATTCAGCCGATACTGGGACAGGCCATCGTCGAAGATGCGCTGATCCGGCAGCGCTCCATTGACGCCGGCAGCTCCACGCGGCTCCTCGAGGGAGTGTCCAAGCTGGATCCAAGCAGCGTCCAATGGGTGTTGGGACGCCTCATTGTTGAATTGAACCGATCACGATTGAGCAGCGGCCTGCCGGGCCGTCCCAACGACGATCATCGAATTGGCGCGATTGCCCGTTACGCTGCCGAGCAATTTCTCTGATCAGTTGAGGGAGTCCATGATGAACGAAACCATAAACTTTCTGAGCCAGCACGGTGCACTGGTACTTGCGGCGGCAGTTTTCGCCGAGCAGATCGGACTTCCCCTGCCGGCGTTGCCGTTCTTGATTGCGGCAGGCGCCTTGATCGGCACGGGCCAGATGGGACTCGGCATGGCCGTTATCTCAGCTGTTCTTGCCGCAATGGCGGGTGATCAAATCTGGTTCGAACTCGGCCGCCGCCGAGGCCGGCTGGTGTTGAACTGGCTTTGCCGCATTTCGTTGGAGCCGACGAGCTGCGTCCGCCGGACGGAAGACTTCTTTGCACGTCATGGTGTCCGTTCGCTGATCGTCGCGAAATTCGTCCCTGGCTTCAGTACGATTGCCCCGCCGCTCGCTGGCATTGTGGGACTCTCGGTGCCGCAGTACCTCCTGTTCAATGGCCTGGGGACCCTGCTGTGGGTTGGAACAGGGATCGCTCTGGGGATGGCGTTCAGCGACCAACTCGAGCAGGCATTGGCCATGACCGCCCAAATCGGGCCCACGGTCGGTCTGGCTGTGTTCACGGCGGTCATCGGGTATGTCGTCTACAAAGCGGTCAATCGCTATCGTGCAGACTACCGCGTTCCACGCATGACGGTCCGCCAGCTGACCGACAAACTTGCGGCCGGAGAAACTCCGGTGATCGTGGACCTTCGTTCGCTCGCAGTGCGCCAGGAAGAGCCGGGCATTCCTGGCGCCCTCCCGCTGACGCTCGAGGAACTCGTCGCCAGACATCATGAACTGCCTCGGGATCGCGATGTGATCCTGTATTGCGCCTGCCCAAAGGATGCGTCGAGCGTCGAAGGGACGAAAAGACTCCGCAAACTGGGATTCACACGCGTGTGGCCACTGGCCGGCGGTCTTGGGGCTTGGAACGCTCGCTGCTCATTCTTCGACGGCCGTGCAGGTGTCCGAAATGGCTGGAAGCACGGCATGACACTCACAAAGCGATGCCGATCCTTCGGCACATGCCGATTAGGCGGCGAGTCGCTATCGGCACCTCGAAGCCTCTTCCTGGCCACGTCATAAATTCTCTAGGTTCCTTCGATAGTTAGGCGAACTGGTCATGGCGCAAGGCTAGGAACGGACGTTGCTGTTCTTGCCTCCCAAAGGGTGAGAGCCATGACAGACAAGCGTGGAGGTATTCCATGAAGCGCTGGTATCACTGGGTCGGTTCGGTTGTACTCCCGTTAATGGTGGTCGTGATGGGCGTCGGCCTCGCGGCTTGGAAGTACGATGCCATCCAAGAGGGCCAGGCGGCCTCGGCAAAGCAGCCGGAACCTATGGAGACGGTGACGGTCGCTGTCGCCAAGGAAATCGAGCATCGCCAGAGCACGACATCGATCGGGACGGTCCTGGCACTGCGCTCGATCACCCTAAAAAACGAACTTGCCGGCACGGTGCGCGAGGTGCGCCTCACGCCGGGGCAAATCGTCGAATCCGGCACGCTGCTGGTGGCGCTCGATGTCTCCGTCGAAGAGGCCGAGCTGAAAGCGCAGGAGGCCCAGGCTGCTCTCGCCAAGACGGTGCTCGACCGCCGACAGAATCTGAACCACGAAATGGCCACCACACAGGAAGAAGTCGATCGGGCGCGGGCCGATCTGGACGTCGCCCGGGCGCAGATCGCCCGCACCAAGGCGATCATCGCCCGCAAGACGATTCGTGCCCCGTTTCGCGCGCGGGTCGGCATTGCCGACGTGCATCCAGGTCAATATCTGAACGAAGGGACCTAGTTGACGACGCTTCAGGGGATCGACGATGCGGCACACGTGGACTTTACCGTGGCGCAGCAGGTCGCGGCAGATTTACGAGAAGGCGAACTGGTCGAGGTCTCCGCGGGCACGTCGGCTCCCCGTCACCGCCAAGATCGTGGCGCTCGACTCGCGCATCGATCCCGCGACCAGGAATGCGGTCGTGCGGGCGCGAATCGAGGGCGCAGTCCACGCGCCCTCCCCTGGTTCTTCGGTGCGCGTCCGTGTGCCAGTCGGCCTCTCACGCAAGGCGGTTGCCGTGCCGGTGAGTGCATTGCGCAAAGGCCCGCAGGGAGATCAAGTCTTCGTCATCACTCAGGACAAGGACGGCCGCGCCCGGGCGCACGTCCAGCAGGTCGAAAGCGGCGCGATGTTCGGAGACGAGATTGTTATTCAGGCAGGACTGACGGCAGGTGAGCAGGTCGCGGCATCAGGATCCTTCAAGCTGCGCGAGGCGGCGCTCGTGTCCATTGCCGGCGCCGGAACCGGTGAGGACGAGCGGCGGCAGGCGGTTAGTCTCCACTGAATCAATGATCAGAAAGACAGGAAACACCATGCAGATGCGTTCATTCACCGACATCTTCATCAAGCATCCGGTGCTGGCGATCGTCGTCAATCTCGTGATCGTGCTGGTCGGCTGGCGGGCGCTGACGACGCTGCCGGTACAGCAGTATCCCAAGATCGAGAGCTCGTCGGTGATCATCACCACGGTGTACTACGGCGCGAGCGCAGAGACCGTCCGCGGGTTTCTGACCACGCCGATCGAGCGGGTCGTCTCGGCGATCGGCGGGGTCGACTACGTCGAGTCCACCAGCCGGGCCGGCGTGAGCACGGTCACGGTGCATTTGAAGCTGAACCACAGCAGCACGGCGGCGCTGGCCGAGGTGACAGCGCGGCTGCAGCAGGTGCGCTCGGAGCTGCCGGCGGAAGCCGAGCCGCCGGTCGTCGAAGTGCAGCGCGCCGACCGCCCCTACGCCTCGTTCTATCTGAGCTTCACCTCCAGCGAGCGGACCGTGCCCGCGGTGACCGACTGGCTGCTGCGCACGCTGCAGCCGCAGCTCGCGACGCTGTCGGGTGTGCAGCGGGTGACGATCGAGGGCGGCCGCCAGATCGCGATGCGCATTTGGATCGATCCCGACCGGCTGGCCGCGCTTCAATCTTTCGCCAGGCGACGTGCAGGCGCGCGCTCCGACGGAACAACTATCTCGCCGCGGTCGGCCAGACCAAGGGCAACCTCGTGCAGGTCAACCTGCTCGCCAACACCGACCTCCGTTCCGCCGAAGAGTTCGAAGACCTGATCGTTGCCGACCGCGGTGGCGCCATCGTACGGCTGAACGACGTTGCCAAGGTCGAGCTGGGGCCGAAGAGGCGGACATGGTCGCCAAGTACAACAGCACGGAAGGCGTCTACCTCGGCGTCTGGCCGCGTCCCCGGCGCGAACGAGATCGACGTGGCCAAACGGCTGCGAGATGAGATGGAGCGGATCCGGCCGACACTGCCGAAGGACATCGACATGCGGCTCGTCTGGGACGGCACGATGTTCATGCGAGAATGCGCTGACCGAGATCACCAAGACGCTTGTCGGAGACGATCCTGATCGTCGCGCTGGTCGTCTTCCTCTTCATGGGCTCGGTGCGCACGGCGCTCGTGCCGCTGGTGGCGATGCCGGTGTCGCTGATCGGCGCGGCCATCTTCATGTTCGCGTTCGGCTTCAGCCTGAACCTGCTTGACGCATCCTCGCCATCGTGCTGTCGGTCGGTCTGGTGGTCGACGACGCGATCGTGGTCGTGGAGAACGTCGAGCGGCACGTCCGACAAGGCAAGTCGCGGATCGAGGCGGCGCTGGCGGGCGCCCGCGAGCTGGTCGGTCCGATCATCGCGATGACGATCACCCTGGCGACGGTCTACACGCCGATCGGATTCCAGGGCGGCCTGACCGGCTCGCTGTTCCTCGAGTTCGCCATCACGCTCGCCGCGGCCGTGGTGTTGTCGGGTGTCGTCGCGGTGACGCTCTCGCCGGTGATGAGCTCGCGATTCGTGCACCCGCACGGCAAGGAAGGCCGGCTGACCCGTGCTGGTGAACCGCGGCGTTCGACGCTGGTGCGCCGCGGATATGCACGGCTGCTCGACGGCGCGTTGGAGATGCGCTGGGGCATCGTCGCCGCGGCCGTGCTGATCATGGTCGCCGCCTGGCCGCTCTATCTGTTCTCGCGGCAGGAACTCGCACCGGTCGAGGACCAGAGTCACATCAGCCTCTTCTTCGAGGCGTCGCCCGACTCCACCGTGGCCGCCACGAACCGTCAGCATCTCCAGATCGTGGATGCCGTCAGGTCCTTTCCCGAAACCGAAGTTCATGTGGTCGCTGACGACCGCATGGGGCGGCTTCGGCGGGACTGGTCGCAAAGGACTGGAATGAGCGGGAGCGCTCGACCGAGCAGATGTATGGCGAGGTCTTCGGCGCTGTGTCGCAGGTCCCGGGCCTGCGCGTGTTCCCCCGTCTGGACCCGCCGCTGCCCACGCCCGGTCAGTACGACGTCGAGCTGGTCTTGCAGAGCGATGTGCCGGCTGAGCAGATGCTGCGAAACGGTCGGCACCGGTCCTCGGCGCCGGGTGGCAGAGCGGAAAGTTCCTGTACGTCGACACCGATCTGAAGATCGATCTGCCGGAAGCGCGGGTCGTCCTCGACCGCGAGCGGCTGGCCGACCTGGGGCTCGATCTGGCCGGCGTGGGCCGGGAGCTCGGCACGCTGCTCGGCGGGGCCTACGTCAACCGCTTCAACTACTTCGACCGGAGCTACAAGGTGATTCCGCAGATCGGCGACAAGGACCGCGCGACCGTCGAACCGCTGCTCGACCTCAAGATCAAGACGCCGAGCCGGTCAGCTCGTGCCGGTGTCGACCTTCACGCACATCGAGACGAGCACCGCGCCCCGCACGCTGAACCGCTTCCAGCAGCGCAACGCCGTCCGCATCTTCGGCGGCGTGAAGCCGGGCGTGACCAAGGAGGAAGGCCTCCGCGTGCTCGAAGCCGCCGCGGCGACGGCAGGAGGACCGCCGGTCGTGCATCGATTACGCCGGCGAGTCGCGGCAGATCCGTCAGGAAGGTGGTGCGCTTACGGTCACGCTCGGGTTTGCGGTCGTCCTGATCTATCTGGTGCTGGCGGCGCAGTTCCAAAGCTTCCGCGACCCGCTTGATCGTGCTGCTCGGCTCCGTCCCGCTCGCGATTTCCGGCGCGCTGGTGTTCAGCTTTCTCGACCTGACGACGATCAACATCTACTCGCAGGTGGGGCTGATCACGCTCGTCGGACTGATCGCCAAGAACGGCATCCTGATCGTCGAGTTCGCCAATCAGCTTCAAGCCAGCGGGCTTGCGCGTGCGGCGGCGGTGCGGGAGGCAGCCCTGACTCGCCTGCGGCCGGTGCTCATGACCTCGGCGGCGACGGTCTTCGGCCATCTTCCCCTGGTGCTGGCGACGGGACCGGGCGCAGCGGCGCGCAACAGCATCGGCATGGTGCTCGTGACCGGCATGACGGTCGGGACGCTGTTCACGCTGTTCGTCGTGCCGGTGTTTTATTCGCTGATCGCCGCAGAGCATCAGCCGGACGCCGTGCGGGACGACCTGGAAGACCTCGTCGAGGATGACGAGCTGTTGGTGGCGGGCGCCAAGGCCTGAGCCACGATAACGTTGTACAAAGGAGAAGAATTCATACCATGCTGAAGATCACCACCCACAGGTCCGACGATTCGACGAGAATCACTCTCGAGGGTCGCCTGGTGGGTCCCTGGATTGGAGAACTTGAACAATGCTGGCGGGATTCGGAACAATCCGCTGCTGGCCGGCGATTAATTGTCGATCTGACCGGTGTCACGTATGTCGAACAGGAAGGCAAGGCGCTGTTGACGCGAATGTACCGGGCGGGCGCCGACCTGCTCGCCAGCGGGTGCTGCATGAGGTCCATCGTGGAGGATGCGAAAAACCAGGTCCGGTAAGCCGGCGTCGGGAGCCGTGCGAGGAGAGTTTGCTTGCCAAGGAAGTCTACCGCCCACTAAGATGCCAAAATGATGACAAGGATGCATCGCATGTCGCAGTCCATTGATCTCAGAGCCGATCCCAGACGCCATCTGGCCTGGAGGCTGCTCGGTGCGCTCGCACTGGCGTGCCTCGCGGCGTGTAAACAAGATGCAGGCTCGGCTCCCTCACCTCAGGTACCGCAGGTAGAGGTGATCACGGCGACCACCACGACCGTTCCTGACGAGCCGGAATTCATTGGCCAAGCAGAAGCTTCTCGACCCGTCGAGATCCGTTCGCAAGTCACGGGCTTGATCAAAGCGGTGTTGTATCAAGAAGGGCGCGACGTCAAGAAGGGCGACCGCCTCTATCAGATCGATCCGGTCCCCTTCCAAGCCGCGGCAGCCAGTGCGAAGGCCAGGATTGCGCAAGCGGAAGCGAAGGTCGTGCAAGCCAGGCAGGATTTGGCGCGGGTCAAACCTCTGCTCGCGGAGCAAGCGGTAAGTCAGAAGGACGTGGACGACGCCGTGGCCGAAGACCTCTCGTCCAAAGCGGCCTTGCAGGGCGCCAAGGCGGACCTCATGAAAGCGCAGTTCGATTTGGACAATACCCTGATCACCGCTCCGATTGACGGGTTGATCGAACGGACTCGGTATTACGAAGGCCGGCTCGTGTCGGCTCAAACGGATTTGCTCACCATGGTGCACCGTGTCGATCCCATGTACGTGGTGGTGAGTATTCCCGAGACGTTCATCTTAAGGCGCCGGCGCGACATCGAAGAGAAAAGAATCACCCATCCCGGCGTGTATCAGCTTCGTGGCGAGATGATGCTGCTGGACGGCACCACCTATCCACATGAAGGGGTGCTGGATTTAATGGAGCCCGGCCTCCGCACGGAAACAGGCGCGCGCGTCGTGCGCATCACGATTCCCAACCCGAAACGGGAACTGCTGCCGGGACAATTCGTGAAAGTGAAATTCAAGGGGGACACCAAACCCAATGTCGTGTTGATCCCGCAACGCGCCGTGCTCCAAGGGCCGCAGGGGCCGTTCGTCTACGTCGTGGGTCCCGACGAGCACGTGCAGATGCGCCCGGTTCAGGCCTCGACCTGGCAGGGCGATCAGTGGCTCATCGACGGGGGGATTCAAGCGGGCGACCGTGTCGTCGTGAATGGATTGATGAAGATCGGTCCCGGTGCCTTGGTCAAGGCCGTCCCTGTCGGAGAGGCGCCGCCGGACACCGCGTCTCCTTCCGGGGCGCCGAAACAAGGGTGACGCGTGACCTCCCACGTCTTCATCGATCGGCCGATCATGGCCTCGGTCGTGTCCCTCGTGATCGTGGTCATGGGCCTGCTTTCCGTCCAGTTCCTGCCCGTCGCACAGTTTCCTGAAATCACTCCTCCGGTCGTCCAAATCGATGCAGATTACCCGGGCGCCAGCGCCGAGGTAGTGGCCGAATCGGTGGCTCGCGCCATCGAAGTTCAGCTACCCGGCATCGACAACCTCGTCTACTTCGATAGCACGAGCAGCAACGACGGCCATGTCACCATCAAACTGACGTTTGAAATCGGCACCGACCCTGACATTGCCCAGGTCCAAACTCAGAACCGCGAAAAACTCGCAGAGCCGCAACTACCGCCGGAAGTCATCAGGCAAGGGGTGAGCGTGAAGAAAATGTCCCCCGATCTCGTGGGGGTCATTGCCCTGAAATCCACCGATCCAAACCACGACGCGGTCTTTCTCTCGAACTACGCCATTCTGCGACTGGTCGACAACGTCCGCCGCGTGAAAGGTGTCGGCGATGCAATGGTCTTCGGCCAGCAGAACTACAGCATGCGGATCATTCTGAATCCGTTGATGATGGCGCGGTTGAGCCTGACGCCCACCGACATTGCCGCGATCATCCGAGAGCAGAACCGCGATTATCCGGCCGGTTTGATCGGCCGGGAACCGGCCATGAAAGGCACTGAGTTGACGATCCCCGTCATTACCAAGGGCCGGCTCACGGATGTGAAGGATTTTGAGGAGTTAATCGTCCGTGCACTGCCGGACGGATCCCTTGTGCGTTTGAATGACGTGGCCCGTATTGAACTCGGCGCCCAATCGTATGCGTTGGAAGGCCGGTGGAACAGCCGCCCAACCACGTTCATCGTGACCTTTCTCGCGCCGGGTGCCAACGCCTTGGACACGGTGCGTGGGACACGTGCAATCATGGACAAGCTTGCCAAAGACTTTCCTCCGGGCGTGTCCTACGACATTCCTTATGACACAACCCGGTTTATCGAAGTGTCCATCAAAGAAGTCGTCAAAACCCTTATGGAGGCCATGGTCCTCGTCATCCTGGTCGTCTATCTCTTCCTCCAGAGTTGGCGGACGACGATTATTCCGACGGTTGCCGTGCCTGTGTCCTTGATCGGGACTTTCGCCGGTCTCTATGCGCTGGGCTTTTCGATCAACACCATTACCTTGTTTGGGATGGTCTTGGCGATCGGCATTGTCGTGGACGACGCCATCGTGGTGGTGGAAAACGTCGAGCGGCACATGCGGGAGGATCGCGTCTCGGCCAAAGAGGCCGCCAAGCGCGCCATGTCCGAAGTCACCGCTCCGGTGATCGCGATCGTGCTGGTGTTGGTCTCGGTCTTCGTCCCGGTGGGCTTCATTGGTGGGATTACCGGTGCTCTGTATAAGCAATTCGCGGCAACGATCGCGATCTCGGTCACGGTTTCAGGTTTCGTGGCCCTCACCCTAAGCCCTGCGCTCTGTAGCATGTTTTTGGTGCACCACGAAGGAGAGCGTGGCGGGTTCTGGAAATGGTTTGACCGCGTGTTCGGCGGCACTCAGCGAGGCTATACCAGCATGGTGGGGAAGCTCGTGGTTAGACCGATTCGCGTCATGCTCGTGTTTGGTCTCGTTGTGCTGTTATCGGCCGGCATGTTCGTCAGCTTGCCGCGCAGTTTTCTGCCTGAGGAGGATCAAGGGTACTTTATTGTGGTGGCGCAGCTTCCGGATGGGGCGTCGAAGCAGCGCACAGACGCGGTGCTCGAGCGGATCGAAAAGGTTTTTCAGGCCAATCCGGCCGTTCATTCGACCGATGCCATGTCCGGGCAGAATTTTGTCTTCGGCACGAGAGGTCCAAACGCTGCAACGATGTTTGTGCCGCTGCATCTATGGGACAAACGCACCGAACCGCAATATCACGTCCAATCGCTGATCGGGATGGCATATGCAGAGTTTGCCAAGATCCCAGAAGCGCTTCTCCTAGCCTTCAATGCGCCGTCCCTCCGCGGCGTGGGCACGGTCGGTGGATTTTCTGCTCAGTTACAAGATCCGAACGGAGGAGACTTCAAGAAATTCTCGGCGGTCGCCCAACAATTTATCGAGCGAGCCAAAAAGGAGCCGGCCATCGGCCAGGTGGGCACGAACTTCCGGGTATCTGCGCCGCGTCTGTACGCCCATGTCAATCGCGAACGAGCCAAAGCGCTCGGGGTGCCGATCTCCGACGCCTTTGATACCTTGCAAGCGTACTTCGGCACTTTCTATATCAACGACTTCCTTAAATTCGGTCGCATCTATCATGTGCAGACCGAAGCCGATGCGGAATACCGGTCGAAGCCTCAGGATATTTCCAAGATCTATATCCGCGCGCAGAACGGACAGGGGACGAGCATGATCCCACTCGACACGGTCGTCACCACGGAATATCAAAGCGGACCGGATCCCGTAAACCACTTCAATGGATATAACACGGCGCTGGTCCTCGGATCGGCCGCACGAGGATATAGTTCCGGACAGGCGCTCGAAGCCTTGGAGCGCGCGGCCAATGAAGTGTTGCTCCCGCAAGGCTATGACATCGATTGGAGCAATATTTCCTTTCAAGAGCGTCGGGTGGGAAGCCAATCAAATGTTGTCTTCCTCATCGGTTTGTTGATGGTCTTCCTCGTTCTAGCGGCGCAATTCGAAAGCTGGGCGGTGCCCTTCGCGGTCATCCTCGCCGTCCCGTTCGCGATCTTTGGCGCCCTGTCGGCCGTATGGTTGCGCGGCTTCTCAAACGACATCTACTTTCAAATTGGCATGGTCACACTCATCGGACTCTCGGCGAAAAACGCCATTCTCATCGTCGAATTTGCCAACACTCGGTATGAAGCGGGGATGCCGCTGATTGACGCGGCGATTGAAGCGGCCAGACTGCGTTTTCGTCCGATCATCATGACCTCGATGGCCTTCATCTTCGGCATGTTCCCGCTGGTGATTGCGACCGGCGCGGGCGCCGCGAGCCGGCAATCCATCGGTACCGGCGTGTTGGGCGGCATGCTCGCCGCCACGTTCTTGGCGATCTTTTTCGTGCCGTTGTTCTACGTGTTGATCAGGAAGCTCACGGGCCGGATCCCGGTGCCGTCGCGTGGAGTGCACGAACCCTCGCGGCTTCCGAAAGGAGAAAGCTGACATGCGCCCCTACGCCATCGTTGTCCTGTCCGCTCTGCTGATGTCCTGCGCCATGGGCCCCGACTATGAGCGCCCCCCCGGCGATACGGACGACCGGTTTCGCATGGCCGAAGCGGGCGCTGATGCGCCTTCCATGGCCAATCTGCCCTGGTGGGAGCTGTTGAAAGATCAGCAGCTTCAACACTTGGTCCGCACCGCGCTGGCTGAAAATAAAGATCTGCAAAAGGCCGCGGCCACTGTCGAGGAGTTTCAGGCCAGGGCCTGGGTCGCCAAATCCGACTTTCTTCCCAACATGACGGCATCCGGCAATGCACCGTCGTTCGGCCGCAAGACGGTCTTCCTTGTTCCAGGGTTTCCCAACCCCTTCAACTACTACCTCCAGGGCAATCTGTCCTGGGAAGTGGACGTGTGGGGACGCATCAGGCGTGCCAATGAAGCGGCCCGCGCGGATCTCTTCGCGAAAGAAGAAAGCCGACGGGCAGTCGTGCTGGAACTGGTCAGTGCGGTGGCGGAGGCCTATTTCAACCTTCTCCAGTTCGACACCCAGCTGACGATCGCCAAACGCACGCTGCAATCGTGGGAGGAATCGGTCCGTATTGCCCAGGCGCGCTTGCGCCAAGGCATGACGTCGAAACTGGATGCCGATCAGTTTGAAGCCGAGCGGGCGAATGCCGCGGCGCGGACCGCCGAATTGGAGCGGCAAATGATTCAGGCGGAAAACCAGCTGAGCGTCCTGCTTGGTCGAAAACCCTTCGAGATTCCCCGCGGGAAGTCGCTCGTGGAGCAGACACTGCCCCCGACAATTCCGCCGGGCCTCCCTTCCGAGCTGCTCCAGCGGCGCCCGGATATCTTGCAGGCGGATCGGACGTTGAACGCCGCGACCGCCCGGATCGGCGCGGCCAAGGCCGACCGCTTTCCTAAGATTTCGCTCACGGGGCTGATTGGTGCAGCAGATCCCCATACGGGATCGATCTTTTCCGACGTGTCGTCGTTCGGAGCGGCCGGCGCCGGGTTCACGCTGCCCCTGTTCAACGCGCAAGCGCTGGGATTCCAGCAGGACGCCGTCGAGGCCCAGGCCAAGCAATCGCTGGCGGACTACCAACAAACGGTGCTGACGGCGTTTCGCGAAGTCGAAGATGCCTTGGTGGCCGCCAGAACCGCCCGTCAACAGAACGAGGCGCAGCAGCAGCAAGTCAATGCACTGCAGTCGGCGCTTCGGCTCGCCGAGCTTCGCTACAAAGGCGGTCTGGCGAACTATCTCGACGTGCTCGTGGCGCGGCGCAGTCTCTTCGAGGCCGAA
This sequence comes from uncultured Nitrospiraceae bacterium, assembly GCA_963824855.1. Classification (GTDB taxonomy): domain Bacteria; phylum Nitrospirota; class Nitrospiria; order Nitrospirales; family Nitrospiraceae; genus Nitrospira_C. Next base: position 70,263 of record CAWGQP010000004.1, on the reverse strand, counting down.
TTGGCCATGACCGGTTCGCGACGATTGCATCTGGTGTCGGTCGTCCAACTGTACAAGGCGCTCGGCGGCGGATGGTCTCCGGAGATCGCGGAGAGCCAGGAGAATCCGGAGAAGAAGGACAGCTGACCGCACCGCCGGCGCAGCAGCAAGAACCGGCATGCTCTGCATGACGTGCGGGATTTTCTCGCCCCAAGATCGCAGCCTTGAAGGATCTTGCCGCAAAGGCGATTGACGGCACGGTTCCGACGAATCGGGAAATCAAACGGCTGGATGATGAAGCGATCGTCCAACGCTTGGTGGCCGTTCGGGGGATCGGCCGTTGGACGGCGGAAATGTTGCTAATTTTCCACCTGGGCCGTCCGGATGTACTGCCGGTTGACGACTTCGGAGTGCGAAACGGCTTCCGGATCGCCCATGGCCGGCGTGTACTGCCGACCCCCAAAGCCATGTTACGCTATGGAGAGCGCTGGAAGCCCTATCGGACGGTTGCATCCTGGTACCTATGGCGGGCGGCGGATGGGGCCAGACGGAAAGGGGCGGCTCCGCGAATCAACGGATAACCTATGGCCAACTCCAAAAAACGTCTCGACAGCAATGTGCAGGGCAACTTCTTTGTCGACGCGACCTGCATCAACTGTGACACATGCCGGCAGCTGGCGCCCCGCAGTTTTGAGGAAGTCGGCGAGTTTTCCGCCGTGACAGCTCAGCCGGAGGGTGACGAGCGTCTCCATCAGGCCTACCAGGCGCTGCTGGCCTGCCCCGTAGGTTCGATCGGCACCGAGCGCAGCGACCACATGCGCTTGAAACAGGCGATGTCCAGTTTCCCTCTGCTCCTTGAAGCAGGCGTGTTTTACTGCGGCTTTAATTCTGAGAAATCGTTCGGCGCGAACAGTTATTTCATCCAGCATCCTGACGGAAACTGGCTCGTCGACTCGCCGCGTTACGTCAAACACTTGACCGATGCCTTCGAGAGCATGGGAGGGCTCAGGTACATCTTCTTGACGCATGAAGACGATGTTGCCGATGCTGCCCGATACGCCGCCCGGTTCGGCGCCACGCGCATCATCCACCGTGCAGATGCGGGAGCGATGCCAGATGCGGAATGGATCGTCGATGGGCTGGAGACCGTCGGCCTCGCTCCAGAATTCGAGCTCATCCCTGTGCCGGGCCACACCGCAGGCAGCAGTGCGCTGCTCTACGATAGACGGTTTCTGTTCACCGGCGATCACCTCTGGTGGGATCCCAAGACTCGATCGCTCGAAGCACCGAGGCGGTTGGTCTGGAGATCGCGGGCGATGGTGCAGTCCATCGAGAAGCTGCTGAACTACCGCTTTGAGTGGGTGCTCGCCGGGCATGGAGACCGCATTCGTCTCTCCCCTGCCGAGATGACTGAGGCGCTACAGGATTTGGTCAGGCGCCGGTCCACTCATGCCGGTCGGTCGACCATCTCATTTTCTGATGGCCGGTCGTGAGATAGGGAGGCAATGGCTGATTCTCAAATCGGGAGTAATTCTGTCGGCGATGTGACGCCTGCCGGCGGCACGTTGCATCCCATCCTGCGCTGGGTTGATCGAAACATCCTCTCCATCGGCCGGGAGATGCGGCTCTCGTATTTGCCGCCGCTCATGGTCTATGCGGCCTACGGGATTTCCGGTCTCACGAGCATCGTCGGCACCTTCTTCGTCAAGGACTATCTTGGCCTCTCCGCGTCGTTCCTGGCCGCCCTCGGGTTTTGGGCCGGGATTCCTTGGGCGCTCAAGATGCCCATCGGTCATACCGTGGATCTCCTGTGGAGATGGAAGAGCTGGCTGATCGGGGTCGGTGCCCTGCTGCTCGCCATCAGCTTGGGCATCATGGCGGCCTTGATCGGCCACCGTGAAGCCATGACGGCCGTCATGCCGGCGGAGGTTTGGTTCGTGCTGAGCGTCATTCTTGCGCCCGTCGGGTATGTCATCCAAGACGCCGTCGCCGACGCCATGACCGTTGAGGCGGTCCCACGTGTGGATGACCGCGGCCAGCCGTTCAACGACGCGACGCGCAAACTCATGCACGCTACGATGCAGACGCTTGGACGAGTTGCCATCATCGCCGGGGGCATTCTCGTGGCGCTGGTTAATGTGTATGTCTTCTCCGGCGTCGAAGGCCGTCCGCAGACAGAGGTCGTCGGCCTGTATCAGGACATCTATCTGATGGCGTTGATCGTTCCCCTCGTGTCGGTGCTCGGAGTCGGACTGGCCTGGTGGATCAAGCGCCGGCATCTGTTCCGGCTCAAACGAGAAGGATTTACGGCGGAAGAGGCCAAGCGATTGGTGCAGGTGCGAGACGACCCGGCCGAGCCGACGCGTCCGAATTGGTGGATTCTGGGAGGGAGTCTGGCCTTCGGGCTCTTCACCCTGATCGTGGGACTCGGCGGCTTTCCCTACAGCGAAGAGATTGTCTTTATCGGCTCCATGACGATCGTGCTGTTCCTCATGACAAGGCTCGTGCAGGAGCTGGAGCCCGATAAGCGGTTTACCTTGGTGGGTACGGCGGTGGTCGTGTTTATCTTCCGGGCGATTCCGGGAACGGGGCCAGGCACCACCTGGTGGATGATCGACGAACTGAAGTTCGACCAGCAGTTCCTGTCCGTCCTGTCTTTGATCGGCAGCACGCTGACCCTGGCCGGCATGTTTGTGTTCCGGCGCTTCATGGCCGAACGGTCCATCGCGTATGTCGTGGGATTCCTCACGCTGGTGGGAACTATTCTCTCCCTGCCGGTCGTCAGCATGTACTACGGGCTTCATGAATGGACGGCGCGCCTGACCGGCGGAGTGGTCGACGCCCGCTTTATCGCCTTGATCGATACGGCCCTGGAATCTCCGCTCGGCCAGATCTCGATGATTCCGATGCTGGTGTGGATCGCCAACTCGGCGCCTGCGCACCTCAAAGCCACGTTCTTTGCGGTGATGGCCTCGTTTACGAACCTTGCGCTTTCCTTGAGCCAGCTCGGCACGAAATATCTCAACGATGTGTATGTCGTCACCCGCGAGGTCAGGAATCCCACATCTGGCGCCATCGAAACCCCGGCCGACTATAGTCAGCTCGGGGATCTACTGATCGCCGAGCTGCTTCTGGGATTGGCCTTGCCCTTTGCAGCGATTCTGTTCGCCCGGATCACCCGCTTCAAGAGCGCCTAACAGGAAGTTGTTCTCACCCACCTGCCCGGCGTGCCGAGGTGCGCCAACGCATCGAAGGCGCCTTCCCGGATGACCCTTCACGCTGGCATCCCCTTGCCCCCTGCGGTATCATGACGATCTAAGAGAATAGCTGGATCGGCATGAGAGGGCCTGCTTCATCCCGGCAGGTTATTCAAATCGGCCGTTCAGCTTTTTCAACATCCGACGGAAAGGGGGCGACCGGTTTCGACGGGGATACTGATACCACCGTGGCATGTCGAGCTCTCGGGGACTCGTTAACTCCGGGAAAATGCAACTGCCAATCAAGAACTGGCACTCGCAGCTTAATCAGCTGTGACGTTCTTCCATCTGAGGCCCGCGGGGGTGGAAGGGCGCGATGCAGCGGGCTGGTCCAAGGCCGGTGCTCAGCGGCTGAGGACGAGAACTTTCTGGGCTAGTGGCCGTTCTAAGCCTGCCGATAGGCGTGGATGGCTGCGAACTTAAATTGTCGGCTACACATGTAGATGCGGTGTGTTGACGATCTTCGGACAGGGGTTCAACTCCCCTCGCCTCCACCACCATGGTTGACCAGGGTCGCCCCGGTCAACAGACGGTCAAACGTCCCGGTTGCCATAAAGCGGTAACCGGGTTTCCCGCCTTCTTCTATCGGCGCGCACAGAATGTGCCCATCCTAGAGTTTCCGTAGCATCTGCCGAGACGCGATCACTCCTCGGGGCCAGACCCGAGACAACCATTGATCTGGACACCGGCTTTTCCGTCGAGGTGTTGCTGTGCCTCAGCTGTGGACGTCGATGGCCTGGCAGCGAGTCGTCACGTCAAGTTAAAGGAGCTACGTCTCTGCGGTTTGTTAATTCTGGAGCGCACGACCGTCCCTGAACATAAAAAAAGCCCGCCCCCTCTCGGAAGCGAGCTTCTTTTACTCAGCGTGCGCAGTGTGTATTGCGCTACATCATTCCCCAGCAGCTATAGTTAAAGCTGTGTAGAGATACATAAGGTTACGAGGGATTCTCAACCCGTAGAATTTTCATCTCCACGACCACGGGTTTGCCTGCTAACGGATGGTTATAATCCATCACCGCCGAGTTTTCGGATAGTTCCGATACAGTCGCCGACTTGCCTGCACGATCCTCAAGGACATCGCCTTTCTTTGTTCCTGCAGGAAGATCCTTCCGTGGAACGGTCATCGTTTTCTCGGCACTATAGGGGCCGAACCCTTCGGCTGCAGACAGTGCCACTTTCTTCTCGTCACCGGTCTTCAGCCCCGTCACCGCTTGCTCCAAGGCTGGGTGGAGCTGGTGCTTCCCCTGGATAAACTGCCAGACGTCTCGGAATTTGAAGTCCTCGCCGGGAACCGTGATGTAATATGACAGGGTCACATTCGAGCCCTCGATGATTCGAGGGGATTCACCGGCGATGCCGTGTTGTGAGAAAACCCCTGCCGAGGTCATGAAGGTTGCTATAGCAAGAAGGACCCAAGGTTTCCGGAAACATTCCCGCATGACTCCCTCCTTTCCTATGTCTAAGGCGTAGCCTTCGACGCCATTTGTTCCAATTGCCTGGGGAACTGCTGATCATTCTTTCATGGCACAGTTTCATGGCTTCAGGTCATCGCGCATTTGGGTATCTGCAGCGCTAGGTTGCTCGCTGAGCTTGATCATCTTGGTAATTCTGTCATGGCGCCCGAAGCCATTTTGCGGCGACCGGGCACGGGCTACGCGCCGACCGAGATGACCGATCAGAAGTACCGGGACGTCCAATTCAGAGTGAGAAGTCGACATATATAACCTCATTCGGTTCAATGAAAGCGACGACCTTCACTCATCAAGCGGCGCTGGCCAACTTCGACCTGTTACCGGCGTACCATCGACAATCGCAGGCGTGACAGACGAGTAGCTCGACGGGTACGCCACTGTACACATCATTCTCGGTCTCTGGGGTGAGTATGCCGCCACAGATCCAGCATCGCGAGATCGAGCACCGCATAGGAGGTTTTTTTTCAGTGTGAGTGTTCATGCTTTCAGCCTACGCCCAACGGAGGGGGAGTCGCCTATCAGGAAAGACCCGCGAGGGGATCTCACAGGTGAAGGGCGCTGACTTGCCCAACAATCAACTGATTCGAAGCCCTCATTCTTCTCTCTACATTTCCACAGTGAAACTTGGTCCACAGTGAAACTTGGCGAAATCCGTGTGCGTAGCACGCGAACAAATTGTCGCTCAGAGACACACTGTCCGTGACACACGCGAAACTCCTAATGTTCTACTAATCTCTCATAATAATTCTTTTCTGTTTTAAGGGCTTGCAGTCTCATTAGATTAATGTTGAGCGGTATTGTCCTTGCTGCCTTTACCTGTGTGCTTCTTGCTCCCCGAATTATCTCCCACTGCGGTTTGACGCTGCTCGAATTCTAAGGAAATGAAAGGAGTCACGATGCTGAAACGGAATGCGTCGGAAGCGTGTTTATTGCTCCTTACAGGCATGGTCATCGGTGCTACGGTTGCCGCCCTCTTCGCTCCAGAGTCCGGAGCCAAGACGCGGAAGCGGTTGGGGAAGTATGCTCGCCGAACTGTCGAAGACCTATGGGAACAAGGCCAGGAGGCAATTGAAACTGTTGCGGATCGAGGAAAGGAATATTTCGAAAGAGGCAAAGAGAAGGCAACAGAGGCCGTACAAACAGCTGCTGAAACGGTCAAAACAAACATCTTGCGGCAGACGGTGAGGTGACACAAGCGGCACGGAAACTGAGGTGTTGGAAGAAACCGGGGTGATAAGTGTTCCGCGTCTTCAGTTCCGCAATCTCTCTGCTTGTCCATTCCCTTGCGCCTTCGCCGGATTGCTGGCGTCGGCGTTATCGTTTTACAAAGGAGGTCACACCATGAAAACCTCTCTCATCCTGTTGAACATACTGGCCTTCGCCATGTTGACGAGCGTATCGGTCTCCGCCAATCCGGCGACCCTGCCCCAACATCCAGGCTATCCGATGGATAAAGCCGTAGATCCGGTGAAGGGTCAGTCGCTCGCGAATGATCCGGGCCAAAGTAACGCCATAGGGGACACTGCCCTCATGGAAGCGGCGGCCTTCGAGGATTCACACGTGATGCAGAGTCTGTCGTCCAATCCAAACGAACAAGAACTCCGGGGGAAAAGTAACGCTGACAACACGCCCAAAGCCCAGGAGCCGAACATGAAAAAGCAACAGAAGGAACAGCGGTGATTAAGAGGTCCTTGCCACGGAGAAATGAGTTGACCGAGCGATGAACACCTGGCCGGGCCCCTGGTGTCTCACACACCAGGGGCCGGTAGGAAAAGATAATCATGTGTTTTGGAGTCTGTTTCCGTATCCGATCGGGGTATTATTGACATTGAAAACCAGGTCCGTGCGATCAGACTCACACATGATGCTGTCCGGACACGAAAGATACCCTTTCCGACGCGACGTAGAATCAGGTCCTCCTGCCGAGCAACCTCAATGATGGTTTGGGACACAATTTCACGACTTACACTCATCTCAAAGCAACCCTCAATACTGATCCGCGCTCATAACAGAAGATAAATGCGCGTCGAGCAACCGCTGGCTATTGAGGAAGTGAGCTCTGGGTTGTGCTTTGAGGAGTATTTTCCCGCGCGTCTCGTTTCCGATCTTGTTGCACTCTCCCAATGGCCTCAATGATCGTCTTATTGAGAATGTCGCCAGATGCTGTGCTCTTGGGCAAAGCCGCCTGAGCACCTGATGGCAGCGTCTAGCAAGTATGGATTATTGAGCCGCGTGAGGATGACCACGGCGATTTCAGGGTGATACGCATGCGGAATCAATTTGACCAAGACCTCGAATCCCGACATGTCAGGCAAATCCAATTCGAGGACTACGCAATCAGGTGAATGCTGTTCACAGAGAGCCAGACCGGCGAGACCTGTTGCGGCTTGGAGTACAACGTAGTCTGGAGAGGATACTTGCAGGCGATGAACATAGTAGTCACGGTCTCCAGAATTCTCGTCAATGAGGAGTACACGCGGAAAGGCCGACATGGAAACCACATTCTCAGTATGTCGGCGGTCTGGCCTACGGAAGGCCGTCGGTATCTGGCTAGGTAAGCAAAGCCTAGTTCTCTTAAGAAGAGGGTGCTCGCATTTTAAATCGTTGCATGAGCGGCTTTGATTGCCGGGTAGAGCTCTTCCAACGCCATCGATTTGAGATACACCCCTACTGCCCCAGCTCGTTCCATCGCATCGACGTTGTAACCATGCGCATACTCTGACAAGCCGATAATTTTCACATAGGGATACTTTTCTCTAATCACCCGAGCTGCGGCGATGCCATCTAATGCGGGCATGCGAATATCCATCACCACAATATCTGGTTGTAGTCTTGCCACGGCGAAAATGGCTTCTTCGCCATTGGCTGCCTCGCCCACCAGTTCCAGATCTCGGTAGCTTGAGAGGATTTGTTTGAGAATCCGGCGGACCAAGGATTCATCATCGACGAGTAACACGCGCGTAGATGCCATGGTTCACCCCCCGATGTTAAAATGGGGAACGAAACTGATGGAATGTAACACACATGGCTACTTTTATAAATAAAATCGCTTAGTTATGGCATATCGTCCTACAGCGTTGGCCTACAGCATTGTAGGCTAAGAGGGGTCTTGTTTATGAATAGCGACGTAAAAACACGCCCAAGACTATAAGCCTCTCTACGTACAGAAATTGTACGTAGAGGGAGGCGTTTGTCCATTTTTGTTCCCTAGTCCATTCATAAGTACTGGAAAGTCATGGAATCATGGCAGGGCTAAAGAATTGCTATGTTCTCCCGCAGCTTCTAACTTTGGCCGGAGGATTTATGGATTGCCCAAAGTGCCATGGGTTGATGGACTTGGAGAGGTTCTCGGACTTCTTTTTAGTTTTCTATGCCTGGAAGTGCATAAACTGCGGAGCGGTCATTGATAAGACCATCGCTATCAATCGAAGAAACAGCTTGGCCGCTAAGCCAGAAATCGCCAAGGTCTCGATTGAAACGGCAACAGCCTGATCCTATTAAATGACTTAAAGGTGCTGTTATGTGGTCGCACGATGATAGGCCTTTTAGGGAAGTCGACAAAATAAGATTTGCGGCTGAATTCATATTCGCCGCCGAACGTCTGATAGCCCGTGATGTCAGACCAGAGCTTCTCCCAGAGAGTGATCGAGCGACTGTTGAGTACTACCTAGAATGTCTTTCGAAGAAATTTTCTGGTTCAAAGGCACGCGCCGATACTTATCGGGTTGTGCAGAGCGCCATGCACATAGACGACGAGCATGACAGAGCAAGTTTGTAAGCTCTGACCGAATACACCCAGGTATTTACTCTATACTCCTCCCCAAATGGAAACTTGTAATAAGATACGCGTGCTTCTCGTTGACGATGACGCCCGTGTTCGTGAAACGTTAAGCAGCATCCTAAAAGCTTATTCCAATGTTGAAGTGGTCGGTGAGGCTAGCGATGGTGACGAGGCCGTTGCCAGTGTTGGAAAGCTCCACCCCGCGGTGGTGGTAATGGATATCACTATGAAGAAAATGGACGGAATTACCGCAGCTCGGTTAATCAAGGCCCAATATCCCGCTGTGCTCGTGGTGGGATGCTCTGCTCACGCGAAAGAACACAATATATATGCAATGCAGCGAGTACACGCTTTTGAAGTGCTATTGAACAAGGAAGATGCAGCCGAGGACTTGTACCCCGCGATACAGAGACTCATGGCAGCACTCGCTTAATCCTACCCGTCATCCTCGTTTACTACCACGCTGCCACCAGGGCTGGACAACCCAGCCCCATCTGCACCCACCTCAAGAGCAATCTGATTTGTGGTTTCTGGTGGGGTTAGGTTGTCTGCAGTTGGATTCTCGGAATTTAGGACGGCGGCAACATGAGATACAGCCCGATCAGGATGATCGGTGCCATCACATACATGGCTGTTTTGCCGAACGAATCGTACACACCGTAGATCAGAACGGCTCCGATGAAGCTAAAATAGATGAAACCGATTCCTCGGTAGCCGGCGCTATGTTCAGCGGCCAAGGCCAGCGTCGGGGAGGCGAGTATTCCTACTGCCAAGAGCATGATGAATCGTGGCATTGCAGACTCCTTCCGGTTGAGGTGAAAGTACACAGCGTGATGCGTTCACTAGGGGAGCGGACTGAGCAGGGCGTGAGAAAATAGCAGAAGAATGGAGAGGCGCCGCGCCGATTAACACAACAGCACAGAGCACCTCTTTCTTGATCAAGAAAGGCTCATGCTGCACTTTCCGTCATAGGAAGTCAAACAGCGGGCGGCATAGGACGAAAACGGGGGCCCGCCGCCTGACACGCCTGAGCGAGGATCTGAGACATTCCACACTTTTTAAAGCCGCGTTTAGCATATTTTTCATGTGGTACGATAATGCAATGGCAAAGAAGCAAGCAAGCCGCAAACCCGCATCTGGTAAAGCTTGGCGGACTCACCTGAGAACGCGCAAGGCGTCTCAAGAACTACCAGACACGTCAATGATTCCCTGGTTACCCAAGTCAGGATCGGCCAAGCTCCGCAAATGCCGAAGAGCCCGTTGAGACAATTGTCGGACCTTCCTGCAGTACAAATTAAACGAAATAAACGAAGTATCTTTCGCTCTCTCTCTTCGGAACTCCCCTCCAACCAGTTGCCCCTAGTTCTAGCGCCCTGGCAGCAAATTGCACCTCTTGGTGCCAAGCTGGTGAAATTCGTAATTGCGGTGCGCTAGTGACCACTTTTGTGACCAGACTAGGCGGGAAGGAACGGGAAAGAACAGGGAAAATATAGAACTAATAGAACGCTTCAAACCATCAATGCTGCTTAGTAAATTGGGGAAACCGTTGTAATAGCGAGCTTCATCAAACGCCGATTTCTCCCTTCAGCGGGCCAGAAACCGTCTTCACCTGCCATCACTGTAACAATCACGAAAATCAAATGAGCACACAGCCAGAACAATCTTGTGGGCCAATCGCCAAGGCATTTGTGTGGATGCGTTGCTCGAGTGGAGACCTGCGGAGGGGTAACCCATTCTGGTGGTCAATGCCGGGGGCTTAGAAGCAATGACTCCTCTCCGCGATAGTTGATGATGTTTTAGAATGTGGAAGAATAGAGATGACACCTTAACAGAACTTTAACCGTATCTGAACGTGGCACCATCTAGTGTTCACTCCACCATTATGGTAAGAGCAGCCTATGCAGAGATGCCGGCGCTGTGGTGGGGTCCTGCTTCAGGATGTTCTGGAGGAAGTGGGCGTACCATTGCACGCGCTGCATTGCATTGTCTGCGGAGAATGGGTCGATCCGCTCATCCTCCATCACCGAACGCTTGCCGTCCTTCCTGAACCAAGTCGAGCACGCACAACCATCTTCGACGCGGCGGCAACTGGAAGGCTCTTGGGACGGCGCCGAGCGCCGTGATTCGTATATCGCCCAAAGCTTATTCTCGCCTTTCCTATTTGATTTCTGCTCTTCAATCAGCATTCCTTTGAGAAAGCACTTCTTGATTACCCCTCCCGCCTCTACTCTTCGGTTTCGGCATCTGAACTTCACGATCCACTATCCAGGTCGTTTCAGAAAGGAGTCCCATGAGCCTCGAACGTTTCTGTGAAGGATGTGAGAAGCAGCATGGCAGCGCCGTGTGGCATTACCGAAACAGAGTCGACTCAACCGATCACGAGTGGTTATGCAGTCTTCAATTTCTTCGCCTTCCACCACAAACCATGTGGTCATGGCATACATTTCTGTATTGGAATAAGTGAATTTTGAGCGGACAAGGCTTCGTCTGCGGAAGGGAGCGCAATGGCTTAAATCTGACGACTGAAAGAAGCGACAAGGCGCTCACAAGACCATAGGTTGGGGAACTTTTGCGAGAAACTGGTTAGCATAATGCCAGAACAGGAGCGCTTCGTCTCCTGCTGACAGCTTTTCCAGTGTTCTTATTTGCCATCATTTGATCTGATTGCTTTTTGCGAAGTCCTTGCCCAATGAAGGCCATTAATATCTGGGATACACGATTCGGTCTTATCCTCGACGACCTCTCAAGCGTGGCGGGTGGATGATCAAAATATCCATTTCCTGACAAGCCGATGGTCCCACCAAAGTCAAAGAGTACTCAGCCGATGCGCCGTTTCCGTCGGAAACTGAGGCTGATATCCATGGGATTACCTTCGGTCAGCGCATCATAGAGGCAAAGGTTCCAGGGCTGTCGCTGATGGAGGAGCTGCAGTGGGGCAACCCCATGGCACCCACTGGCACTGCCTTCAGTGTTTACTCATTTGCGCCGTATAAATTCCGGACATCGGCGCGGTAAAGCGAGAGGCGATTTGCATCATAGCTTTCATGCACGGAAGGCTTGGTATGGCCTGGCAACCTAATCTCGCATACTTGGCTTCAAGATGACGCAGCTGAAGTCTTACTGCCAGGTCAAAGACACGATGTGCGCAAGACCTGACATCGCGCCGTATCTCTGCGGCGGTTAAAGGGAAGACCGACACCGAAGCACCTCTGGTGTCAGAGTATGAGCGGGTTATCTCTTCTCCTAACGCAATAAGCACAATGAAGGGCACCTCGTTCCCGCTACCAGGTAGTGGACAGATAGCAAAAGGAGGTCGGTGCGGCCCCCATTCCGGTTGGGCCAGCAATGTCAGCCGCAAGCCAGGCCACCGGCCGACTTCCCATTCGTGGCCGTTGTCGTGGGACCACTTAAACTCGGCCAGTTCCATCAGCGTGAGAGCGAATAACATTTCTACCGGTCGCTCGCACCGATCAATGCCAAGGCGCTGCTCAATAGTCTCGGCCATAGTAACGGATCCAATCCGGTGTGCTAGCTGTTTGCTTTTTCGTGTTACGAAATGAAAGCCAGACCCAACACGAGAAGAGAAGGAGGAGAACGAGGAGAACCATAACGAGAAGGTACAACATTTCAAGGCATAATTTTAACTCTCCTCATGATGACGCCCTACGACTTTTTGAAAATGAGTAGCCTTCATTAGAAGACCTGTTAAACAAAAAGATTATAGCCGGAAGGACAATTTCTTCCACTGTTGGATATTTGCGCGTACAACTCAGTATTGATGGAGAGAAAAATCTGGAACTGATTAAGGAATTGCACGAGTGGTATCAAAAGGTTTGGACCGATCCTGATGTTAGCTAGCCAGCGCCGAGACATCTCCTGGTAAGGACCGTCCGGTCAGAAGCAAGCGGTAGCACTCACAAGCTCCTCGCACTCATGGTCCCTTCGGCTATGAACAATTCACGGATCTACGGCGAGTGCGGTCTGAGGCAGTTTAATCGTATGGGTTAACACGTCAATAGCCAAGCGTGGATAGCCCGTCAGTCCCTTGGCGAACGATAGAAACGGCAGATACGACACGTCGGGACTACGAAGTGAGCCTTTGGCTTGAAACACGGCCGTTGTCAACCCCGAATGGTCTCCAACGAATAAGGGACCCAAGAATGGAATTCTTGCGAAGAAGTCAGAATATGAGGCAACTGGGCTCACCGCCAACGCCAGATCAAGTCCATTATCGCTCAGGTCTGCGGATCCCGCGCCGGCCACTTTAATGACAGGACTGTCCAGCACGATATCTTCGGAGGAAAACACTCCGTTTTGAGCGGTGACGCGAGCGGAGAATACATCAAATGGTATACCTTCCTGATCGAAATCGACTGGCCCAAAGAGTACGGCTGGCAGGTTGAGAATCTTTAGGGCCTTAGTCAGTACCGGGTCCTCATGGAGCCTGCCATTTGTGATCTTCACGACAAGACCGTCACCGCCGGTGCTCATTGTGTCTTTCAGCGGCAAGTGAGGATCGACACGAGCTCGAAGCACACCGTCGATCGAGACATCTCCTTGCACACGCTCTTTTTGCTCGTTCGTTGCGGGTAGCACATGCTGAGCCGGTATTCCATCCGCGGACATCTGAGCGGCAATATCTATGCGATCGTGCGCGCCGAATTGGGCTTCTAGACGTCCAGAGAACACGCCTTTGGGTGTTTCGCCTCGTAAGTTGTTCAGCTTGATTGTATGCTGATTCACCCTGATCTCGCCTGAAACCGTTTTGAGCACCAACCGGTCATAACGAAGTTGTTTTACAAGGAACGTGATCGCCGCTTCCGTCGATTGGCCCCATTCCTGGACATTACTGCGCGAAGTGTCCGTCTGGCTCGTCTTTGCAACGACGTTTGAGAGATTGAGCTGGGATGATTCCACCATGAGCGTCGCACGCGGATGGCTACGCCACTGCTCTATCATCCCCGTCAACTTTACATCGTCATCCGCCATTCTGAATGACACTTCATCCAGCAGAACACCTCGGGAAGTAAACCGTAAACGTCCCGAAAGCTGGCGCAGATCCTCCACACCTGACAGATCTTGCAGAGGAATAACACCTCGATCAATACTGGCCGAACCAGAAGGCATCCATGACCTCCAGTTTGTTCCTTCACCGCTAATGGAGGCAGACGTGTGCACGATCCCCTCGGTGATCGGAGTGTTGACTCCGCTCTCTGCCAGTGCCTGCAATGAAAGGGGGCCAGCGTTGATGTGCAACTGAAATTTTGGTGTATGGTCGAGTTCGACTTGACCTGCAGCTCGTAACTCGCTATTTCGTAATGCCAATCTTAATTGATCAAAAATGACCCGTTTACCGTCGAAGAGTGTTCCGTCCCATTCGATGATCCCAGGGACACCCGGCCTCTTGTCGATAACGGCTGGCATGCTCAGGTGACTGCGTGTCACATCAACCATGCCGTGACAATGGACTCCTTCGGGCGTACCTGACAGCAGCAATGCCGAATGCACCGGTCCAGCTATGCGAAAGAGAGGGGTGGATGGGAGGTAGGCGGTCAACAATTCCTGGATCACGTCACCATCTGACGACATTTCGACCTTAAGATTGTTAACCCTGGGCGTTGACTCAATGTCAATGTTCCCCTCCGCCTCGAAATGGATACCTTGCAAAAGACCCTCGACGTGTTTGATCCCTATAAAGTGAGAGTTTGCCGCAAACGTTCCGTTCAGGTGCGTGATCGACAAGGTTCTCCCGAATCGAGCCCCCACGTCCTGAAGACTCATCTCAGCACTAATCAGTCGTAGGGAGGGCTGCGGCATGATGGGCCCGGCGAGACGAACGGCAACATAAAGGTTTCCCGTGGCATTGCTGATAGTTCGCACACTAGTGTGAGCCTCTGTGTCTTGGCTGAAGCCTTCCAGTACGGACATCACGTTGTCCACCTGCCCCTCAACATTGAGGTGAGCATCTAATGTGGGTATGACGTCCAGATCAGAGAGAGTGAGCTTGGCGCTTCTGAGATGCACACCATTCACATCTGCTGCAAAATGTGTAACCTCGGCGCTCCTTGAATCCAACGATACTGTTCCGGAAACGTTGCGAATGAATACGGGTTTATTCCCCCATCTTCCGTTGCCATCGACCAGTCTGGCGACCACTTCCCACTCGTCAGGTACTCGAAGGACATCGATCTTGCCGCGTAACGCGATGGATTCGAGCTCGATAGTGCCTGTGAGCCTATTTTCACGAACAGCAGCGTGTATCGGTTGTGGTATCCACGAAGTAGGAATATGTGTAAAAAGCGCTTGTGAACTGACCGGAGATGTCGAAAGCGCCATCGCGTACGCCGGATGATCTGTGCCTGCATCTTTGACTACGATTTGACCACCAAGTGCGAGCCATCCCATATCGGTTGTGATGTCAGAGACAATAGCACTAAATCCCTCGGTGCCAGTCGGAAAGTCTAGGTGTAGCACCGCAGATAAGTGTCCTCGCGAATCCGTGGTACCACTTCGAATTGCAGAGAATTGACCGGTGCGTTCCAGCCAGTAGGCGAGGTCCCAATTCTGAAAACGCAAGGTGCCGTCGAATTGTTTGCTGCGAGAGCCATTCGAGCTATCGAATCTCTCAACTAACAGGCTGCCAGCAATATGAAGATCGCCGCCATCATCAGTCGTCCCACTGAACATCAGGTCGGCTCGAGTGTTCGTTGGATTGCTCCGAAACACTGTTTGCACATGATGGACTCCGATGCCTTCACTCTCCAGTCGGTTCTCGTCAAAAATACGAAGCTTTCCGTCTGTTAGGTTCAAATCGGTCACCAGCCATGCGTCAGACGAGGTGTCGCTCGGAGCGTCGGTTCTATTTACGTCAATCAATGGCAAATGCCAGCATCCATCCCTGTCCCGGCGTATCACAACCTGAGGTTCGGCTGCATCAAGTGTCACTCTCAGCACTCGTTTCGTGATTAATGGCCAAAGACGAATCGAGAGTGAAGCTTTGGCAGCTCGCAAGATGGGCTCCGAGTGGAGCGCATCTCGAACCAGTAAATCTGATACGTCAATGGAAACCTGGGGAAGGAGTTGGACGCGAAGCGTGCTCGCCTCTATCCCAAGCTTGGTCTTGAGATGCTGGATAAGGAGGTCATGAACGCGTGAATGGGTAAGAATGAAGGCCGCTGTGGAAAGAAGCGCAATGAGCAGAACGGACAACAGCGATAGCCGACGGATAAGGCCATGATGGCGAGATGCTGCTTGCATGGTTCAAGCGTTCCATTATGACTCGTCGCAGTTCTGGCGAGATCGAACTGAGAATCGAGCCAGGGAGGGATTCTGTTGTCGGAGTAGGGGGTACCATGACACCCCCTTTGAATGCCGTCCACCCGAGAGGAGTGCAAGAGGCGCACCTAGTTACTACGCCGGCTACAAGTGCCCAAACTATCACGGCACTCTCAACGGCTTGAATTAGAGGGGGACATTATGTTCCACGTTAATGGACAAGTATTCTCGCCCGGCCTTCGTCATTATTAGAAAGCCGGTCAGCGCATCACTCATAACTGTACCTGTATTGTTGTTGGTCGAACGTGCTGGAAAAGTAATCGCTCTCATATAGATGACCTACATGGGGCCGAGGCGGCGCTCAAAGGCCTGATCCTCTCGTGTCACCTGCTACCCCTGCCTGATGATACGGCCGCTCGCTCCATCGTTGATGTCCAGAGGCAGTGGAACCTGTCCGTCGCACAGCGGACTAGTTGTTACACTCATGTCTCCGGGTCCATTCTCTTACAAATACTTGGCACGGGATGCTACCAGTACAGCTTCGGGTGCCTCTTTAGGTAGGTTAGGTATAGATTCCGAGTCGATCCTTCGCGGATAGTATGATCTCCGCAGCGCGCCCGAAGGGTTGGTATGACCGTTCTGCGGTGACGATTTGGCTTTTCTGAACGACTACCCTTCCAAAACCACAAAAGGAGGATAGCATGGCACCACAAGTTCAACCGATTCCACAGGGCTATCACACAGTTAGTCCGCACCTGGCGGTGCGTGGTGGCATGGAGGCGATGGAGTTCTACAAAAAAGCGTTCAGCGCCGAAGAGCGTGGCCGCTTCATGACGCCAGACGGCAAACGGCTGATGCATGGCGAGCTAAAGATTGGCGATTCAATGGTCATGCTCGGCGAGGAGAATCCCCAAAAGGGCTGCCCAGGGCCGCAGAGCGTGGGCGGCACGACCGTCAGCCTTTATCTCTACGTGCAAGACGCCGACCGAGTCTTTAATCAAGCGACGACAGCGGGTGCGAAATCGGTGATGCCGGTGGCGGACATGTTCTGGGGTGATCGCGCCGGCACGGTGGCGGACCCCTTCGGGCACCAGTGGACCATCGCGACACACAAAGAGGACGTGCCACCCGAGGAAATGAAGAAGCGAGGCCAGGCATTCTTTGAACAAATGGCTCGACAGGGGGGGTAGAAAACCGAGGCATCGGGTTTGGTTTCATGTGGGGTTAGGTTGTCTGAGATAGTATCCGAGACAATTCCTAAACCGCGGGTCAGAAGCCTAGGCCGCAGAGACAACACCTTGAATTTCAAAGCGGAGCAAGGGTACCAACGATGGTTGGTTTCCCTCGCCTCCACCATTTTTCGACCATTGAATCAACAATTCTCAATGGCCCAGGGATGGTCCGCGAACAAGCAAATCGTGGGTCAATTAATGTCACTTGTGGACGGCCGCGTATTCCATGACTCAAGAAAGGGTGGTACTATTCCGAGAAACCGTTTGAAAGGAGTACCAACCATGAAGGGTTCCCATTCCCATAAGCACGTCCACAGTCATGAACACGTGCATGGATCGGCTCAGACTCACAAACATGAACATGAGCACGAGCACGCCCATGCTCACGAGCATGGCACCGACACCGAGCGCCATGACCATCAGCACACTGGCGAGCACGGTGAACATCAGCACCAGCACTCAAGGTAGTCTTGGTCGCGAATCAGGCTGCGAAAGCAACACCTTCAATTTCAAGGCGGAGTAAGGGTGCCGACGATGGTTGGGTTCCCCTCGCCTCCACCAGATTTATTTTCCTGCCATCCACGAGGACCGTGCCTCGCTTGTTCTGGGAAGGAGGGAGCCATGAGGAGATCACTGATCCTGATCGCGATGCTGCTGCCCGTGCTCGCGGGCTGCCAGTCCCATACGTGGTTGGTGTATGCGAACCCTCCACTTAGCGATTCGAAACAGGGTCAAGAGTGTCTCTTCGACCTGTTCGGACTTGGTCGCAAACTTGACGTGACTGGCAATGAGGCGATGCGCCTTGGCGGTATATCAACGGTGCGGAGTGTCGAGTATCACGTGAACTCATTTCATGGGTGGGGAAGGGAGTGCGTCACAGCTCGTGGAGAATAATGGACGCAGCATTTGTATGGTAGACGTCAATTCCGTTCGGTCCAACTGGCGGTCCCGAGGCTTCAGTTAGCGACATATGGACTGATCCTCCCGGCCAAACCTGAGAGGATTACACGCATCCGGCCGATGAGGTTGTGATGACGATGGACGGTGACGTCGAATTCGAAATTGACGGTAAAGTGCTTCGCCCGCCAGTCGGCGAAGAGTTATTCATTCCCGCCGGCGTCGTTCACAGCGTAAGAAACCGCGCGAAGACCACCTCACGGTGGCTCTACGGATACAAATAGGCCGCTGATCGAAAAACCGCCTTTTCCTACAATGACTTTCCTTGGCCGTAGGCCGTTACCTACGGAACCAACCCCCCTAATTCCACAAAGGGCAATTACTGCTCTGGATTTATTGGCATATCTTTGAGTACCCTAAAGAGCCACACATCAGGAACCCCATTTGCAGGTGCGTTCAGCCTATGGCTATGGCATGGAAGAACACGGTTGCAGGCATGATGCTGGCCGGCCTCAGCCTCTCCGGCTTGGCGCTCGCGGTTGAACCGGTCGCACCCAAATCTGATTCCGGTCAGACGCAGACGCCTCAAGTGCCGGCTCCCCCACAACCTCCAGCCGTCCCCAAGCAGCATGCGCAGGAGGGTGAAGTGAAACCGCCCGTCAAGTCTCCGGCCCCGTCACAGGAGGGCAGCAAGGAGCAGCCGCCATCTGCGACACCTGGACCGGCGAAACCGCCGGCAAAAGCGACGCACCCGCCCAACGGCAACACGCCGCCCAAGGCAGCCACAATGCCACAGCCTCCGGGAGAGGTCGTCGGGAAGGATGGAGCGCCCATGGTGCTGATCCCGGTCGGAGAATTCACGATGGGCAGCGACAAAGGGGATGACGATGAGCAGCCCATCCACAAAGTTTTTCTCGACAGTTTCTATATCGATAGGTTCGAGGTTACGAATGGGCGTTTTGCGAAGTTCGTCGAAGCCATCCAAAGCGAGCCACCGTGGGGGTTCGCCGATAAGGAGACTCCGGTGATTCGTCCAGATCAGCCCGTGCGCTGGGTCAACTGGATGGACGCGATCGGCTATTGTCTCTGGGCGGGAAAACGGTTGCCGACGGAGGCGGAGTGGGAAAAGGCCGCGCGCGGGCCCGACGGTCGAGTGTACCCCTGGGGCAACGATGCTCCGACCCCAGCCCACGCCGTTTTTGGTTTGAAGGAAGGGTCCGATACGGTCTCGGCGATCGGGAATCGTGACAAGGGCAGGAGCCCGTACGGAGTCCATGACCTGGCGGGAAATCTGTACGAATGGACGACAGATTGGTACGACGAAGAGTTCTATTCCAAAAACCCAGCTATCAATCCGAAAGGGCCACTCGAAGGCACGGCCAAAGTGCAGCGAGGTGGGTCTTACATCAACGGCGCCTACCGGCTACGTTCTTCCTTCCGGACCAAGGGCGATCCTACCGAACACGATCCAAACGTAGGTTTCCGCTGCGCGCAAGACGTCCCCAAACAGCCGTGACCTCCATCCCTATCGCCAGAGTTCATACGAGATGGTGGCTTGTGGGAGGTCAGGTCGTTAGATGGACGGCTGTGAAAAGTGGTAGAAGCGGCTGCTCCTCGGAAGTATAGTGGGGCGCACTGTACGATCGGCACCGAACGCCTTCCCGCAAAGGATGGAGTGCGATGAACCGTTATAGGGTGAAGCCTGACAGCCGGGTGCGATTGAAAGACTATGATCCCGATGATACCGGCGACTACAAGAAGAACGACGATGGGAAAACGGCTGCAAAAAAAGAGGTTGAACGGTGGGTTGCCAGACTTGGCCAATTGCAGGAGCGGTTGTACGCGAATGGCAGCCGGTCGTTATTGATCGTACTGCAAGGCATGGATACGAGCGGAAAAGACGGCACGATCAAGCATGTGATGTCTGGGGTGAACCCGCAAGGCTGCAAAGTCGTCTCGTTCAAATCCCCGTCAAAGGACGAACTGGCTCGCGACTTTTTGTGGCGTGTACACCGAGAGGTTCCGCCGAAAGGATTTATCGGTATTTTTAACCGATCTCATTACGAAGATGTGCTGATTACGCGCGTGCACGGCTGGGTACCCGACCGAGTGGTAAAACGCCGGTTCGACCAGATTCGAGAATTTGAGGAGATGTTGGTGGAAAACGGCACGGCCGTACTGAAATTTTTTCTGCACATCTCCAAGAAAGAACAAAAGAAGCGGCTTGAGGAGCGAATTCAAGACCCGGAGAAGCGCTGGAAGTGGAATTCCGGTGACCTCGAAGAACGGAAGTTCTGGGAAAAATACATGAGGGCGTTTGAAGACGTGATATCGGTAACCAGTACCGATTGCGCCCCGTGGTACATCGTGCCGGCTAACCGAAAATGGTTCCGCAACCTGGTGGTGGCGGATCGCGTCCTCCATGCGCTCGACGAAATGAAACTAAAGCTGCCACCCCCTCTCCCCGGCGTCGATTTTTCTAAACTCCGGATTGTCTAAATCCTCAATTCTGACCCCAATGTCGTTTGGTACAGGATATGCGTCATGGCGACAGGCAGAAAAATTCTGACCCCCATTGACACGATGATCTAATGAGCGTACGACGGGAACTGCGGCCCTGAAGCCCAATTGAAGTACGAGAGATCGGACAGACCGCGCGGCTGTCATCCAGGTCTCCCGTTGACTTCACCAAGAGAGGAGGGTGGATATGGACGACGCGACTCCACCTGGCTCGTCAGGCCCGCCGATGCGAGGGCGGGTTTCTCGTCGGTCGTGCTAGCCGGATCTCCGCTGGCTGTGCCGTGAAGGCACCACAGACCAACTGGGTATAAGCCTGCTTCGTCGGAGCATTCGGTGCGGCGCGAGGAACACAAGCGCCTGGGATTGACGATGTCTCCCACGATTGGAAACTCGCAGGACCTGGCCTCGGGCGGGTCTTTCGGGCCGCAACAATTCAATAGCATTTCCGGCGTCCTAAGCGCCGACCACGGGCGACCTCCCACCATAGTGCAAGGTCGCCCGTGTCATTTTTGCGGATACTGAAAAAGGCCTGACCTTCTCACCCACCCAACCCCGGCGCGCCGGGACGCGCCTTTCACCGAGCTTCGTTCTCACATCGCTCTTCCCACTCAACGTACTCGGAATGTACGCCTCGGGGCCTCGCTCGTTGCGGCCTTGCTGGAGTGCCTTTTTGAGTATCCGCTCAGCATCTCCATTTTATGAAACGAGGCGCCGGTGTTTCACTATTACACCCCCTATTGCCCATTTAGCGCCTTCCTTCGTCTCCAATAAAAATAAAACGGAAGGCCGCCCAACACGGTCGCCGCTCCATAGAAGGCTTCGACCGGTCGCTGCAAGAAACTCGAGCCCACGACCAACGTGGCCCCGGAGACGAGCAGAGCCGGCAATACCGGATACCACGGACTGCAGTAGGCGGGGCGCGGATCCTGACTTCTCGAACGAAGAGGGAAGATGGCCGACAGGGTCAGCCCCATGAAGAATGCCAGCACCATTCCACTGTAGATGATCAATTGCTCGAAGGTGCCGCTCACGATCAGCACTGAAGCCCAGAGCGTTTGAAAGAGAATCGCACGTGCAGGGACGCCGGTTTCGGGATGGCGGTAGGCCAGCCATGGGGTGATCGCGCCGTCTTGCGCCATGGCCCAGTAGACGCGTGGGCCGGCCCAGGTCATGGCGCTGACCGCTCCGGCAATGGAAAGGCAGAGTAATGCCGCGACCAAGTGTCCGCTATCCGCTCCCCATAAGGCCGCCGCAGATTTCTCAGCGACCGGCACGATGGGTTCCTGAGCCAACTCGGCGACCGACAAGGCGGACAGATACACGAGGTTCAACAGCACATAGATGGCCGCAACGAATGCCGTACCGCCGATCATCACTCTCGGCAGCGTGCGGCGAGGGTTGGCGATTTCAGTGGCAATAAACCCGGCCACGTTCCACCCGAGATAACAATAGATCACGATCACGAGCGCGACGGCGAGGGATCCCGCCTTCGGGGGTTCGACCACATGCCGGTCCGACAGCCAGTCCCAGTGCGCAGCGCTCGCCGATAAGCCGCCCAGAATCAGGACGCCGATGGCCAGCACCTTCGTGCTCGTAATCATGCGCTGCAACCGGCCGCCGCCAGCCAGGCCTCTGCAATGGACCAGCGTCACGAGCCACAACAGCGCCAGCGACAGCCCTTTGGCCCGCCACCCAGTTTCGTCCATGACGGGAAAGATTCTGAAGGCATAGGCGGAAAAACTGATGGCGGACGCGGCGACGGCCGCGCCGAAGCCGATCGTAAACGACGTCCAGCCGCTGAGAAAGGCCACCAACGGTCCATAGGCTTCGCGCAGATACACATAATCGCCGCCGGCATGTGGAAGCCGCGAGCCGAGCTCACCGTAGACCATCGCACCGCCGATCGCAAAGAAGCCGCCGACGCTCCAGAGCAAGAGAATCAGCATCGGATCGCCGAGATCTCTCGCCAGCAGTCCTGTGGTCGTGAAGATGCCGCCTCCGATGATGTTGCTGATGAGAAGGCAGCTCGCGGTAAACCAGCCGATGGTGTCGATGCGTCTGCTGAAGGGAGGCACGTCGAGGCCTTTCTTTTGTCGGGCGACTCTCCTACCATATCCGCTGATGGCTGAGAAGCCGAAGAAAAAGGCTCCCGCTGCCGGGGCCAGGCGCAGACGGAAGCCGGCCGGGCAGTCCACCGGCCTGACCGCCACGGAACTGCAAGCGGCGGCCCCACCAGGCGAAGTGGCAGAGCTGCACCGGGCGATCGAAGAGGATGGCGGCAGGGCCCTCGCTGTGTACCGGGAACCGTACGGAGGTCACTGGCTCGTGCTTGCGGCACTGCCGATCGCCCTGGTGGAGCCGACGCCGTATCAGCGCAACCTCTCCGATACCCATGTCAGAAAACTTGAAGCGGTCATCGGGAAACTCGGACGGTTCCTCGATCCGATTATCTCGGTCCGCGTGCCGAAGGACCAGGCGGCAAAATATTGGACGCCGAACGGGCACCATCGTCTCTCGGCCATGCGCACCCTGGGAGCAAAAACCATAGTGTCGCTCGTGGTTCCGGAACCGGCCGCCGCCTATCAGATTCTGGCGCTCAATACTGAGAAGGCCCACAACCTCCGTGAAAAGGCCCTCGAAGTGATTCGCATGTACAAGGAACTCATGCAGTTGGACCATGCGACCGAAGAGGCTTATGCGTTGGAATTCGAGGAGCCGGCATTGATCACGTTGGGACTCTGCTATGAAGAACGGCCGCGATTCAGCGGAGGGGCCTACCATCCCGTGCTCAAACGGGTCGAGGAATTTCTGAAGAAGCCGTTGCGGGCGGCCATCGAGTCGCGGCACGAACGGGCTCGGAAGCTCTTGGGGCTGGACGATGCGATCGTCAAACAGGTCGAGATCCTCAAGGCAAAAGGGCTGACCAGTCCCTACCTGAAAAGCTTCGTCGTCGCACGCGTGAATCCGCTCCGTTTCCGGCCCAAGGATGCCCCGCCTCTCTCCTTCGACGACGCTCTGGACCGCATGATGCAGGCCGCTGCCAAATTCAATCCAGACAAGATCAAGATGGACGATCTTGCCAGATCGGGAGGCGCGCCGGACGAGTCCGAGTAGCGCTTCCCGCCTTGTTTCTCTCGTAAAACCCCCCGTACAATAACCACTCACTGCTAACCCTGGAGGCCGCTATGGGTCTTGCTGACAACAAATGTATCCCCTGCCGCGGCGGTGTGCCCCCTCTTCCCACTGATCGGGTACAGGCGTTATTGAAGGAACTCGGCCGCGGGTGGTCGTTGAGCCCTGAAGGCCATCTCGAACGACTGTATACCTTTAAAGACTTCGCGCAGGCCTTGGCCTTCGTCAACAAGGTGGGTGCCGTGGCCGAAGCCGAGGGCCATCATCCTGATCTCCACTTGTCGTGGGGAAAATGCAAGATTGAAATCTGGACGCACAAGATCAATGGACTGACCGAAAGCGATTTTTACCTGGCGGCAAAGGCCGACAGGGAATTTGAACCGTTTCGAGCGATGGCGGGTGGGTGATCACAGCGTGACTCACGACGCGAATTCGACAGGGCATGCGATGGGCGACGCGCAGGTGGCGCTCGTCAACATGCCGTTCAGCTTTTCGAAGTATCCGTCCATCCAGCTCGGCACCCTTTCGGCGTTGCTCAAATCCCAAGGTATCGCGGTCGATTGCCACCACTTGAACGTGCGGTTCGCACACAAGATCGGCGTGCCGCTGTACGAGCTCATTTGTGAGAAGCGCGCGCTCTTCGGGGAATGGCTGTTTTCTTACCTGCTATTCCGTGACAACCCCAAGCGAGCGGAATACCCCCGAGTCTTCAAGCCCGTCTTCGAACAAATCGCCCAACAGAGCGGACAGCCGATCGGCTATTTCGAGGAAATGGCCACGAAAATCGCGCCGCAGTTTCTGACGTGGGCACTGACCGAGATCGATTGGGGCCGCTATAAGCTCGTCGGCTTCACCTCCACGTTCGATCAGAACGTGGCGAGCCTCACGATGGCCAAGCTGATCAAGGATCTCTACCCCGAAGTGACCATCGTGTTCGGAGGAGCCAACTACGATGGAGAGATGGGATTGGAGTACTTTCGAGCCTTTCCCTTCATCGACCACGTGGTCGTGGGGGAAGGCGAAGTCGCGTTTCCGGCGCTTGCTCAGCAGGTGCTGGCAGGACGCTCCGCTGAGTATCCACCGGGAGTGGCGTATCGCCAGGACGGTCAAGTCCGGCTGACGCCGAACCCCGCGCTTTTCACCGACTTTGCGCGGACCGGTCCGCCTGACTATGACGACTATTACCATTTGCTGGCTGAATTGGGCGACACGGCCCAAGGCCTCGATCGGATTCTCTTGTACGAAGGCTCCCGCGGCTGTTGGTGGGGCGAAAAACATCATTGCACATTCTGCGGGCTCAATGCCCAAAGCATGAAGTTTCGCGCCAAATCGCCCGATCAGGTCGCCCGCGAAATGACATACCTTTCTCACCGGTACGATACGGCGCGATTCCGCCTGGTCGATAACATCATCGACATGAAATACATTGATCAGCTCTTTGGGAAGTTTGCGGCCGACCACTGCGACCTCGACGTCTTCATCGAGACCAAGAGCAATCTTCAGAAATCCCAGATCAGGACCTTGGCCCTCGGTGGGGTGAAGTGCATGCAGCCCGGTCTCGAAAGCCTGAGCGCCACTCAGCTCAAAGCGATGGACAAAGGCGTTACGCCGATACAGAACATTGTGTGCCTGAAATGGAGCTATTATTATCGGATTACGGTGTCCTGGAATATTCTGTTGGGCTTTCCCGGCGAGACCAACGACGATTATCTGCACCAAATCGACTTGATTCCGTCTTTAGTCCATTTGCAGCCGCCGGAAGCCACGGGAAAATTCTGGTTGGAACGGTTCAGCCCGTACCATGCCCGGCCACACGATTACGGAGTGCGGATGACGGGCCCGGGATTGGCCTATGAATATGTGTATGATGCCCGGCAGGTCGACTTGATGAAAATCGCGTACGACTTCGAGTACGAATTGGAGAACTGGCCGATCGATCCGCATGTCTACCAAGAGCTGGTGTCCGCGGTCGAGGGCTGGCAGCGGCTCCATGCCTCGAATGACCGTCCGTTTCTGTATTATTCGAAGGCGTTGGGGTATGTAACGGTATACGACGGGCGGAACCCCAAGGCGCCCAGGCGACGCCGGTACGATGGGTTGGCCGCCGTCCTTATTGAGATGTGCAACGAGTCACCGAAGAGTCTCGATCAGATCCGCGCAACACTCGATGAGTCCAAGACCGATCGAGAGCCACTGGAATCGGCATTGGACGACCTGACCACCAGGCGGGTGCTGTACCAAGAGCGTGACAAGTATTTCACGCTGGCCATCCCGGAGCATCCTTACCTGTAGCAGGATGCTGAAAAATGCCATTGCCTACCGTTCTCAGTCGCCCGTCCGCCTCAACGTACCAACAACCGTACGCCTTGGCGTCCAAGCTCTCCTCGGCCTAGCCAGCGGCGTTTTTGAGCATCCTGCCGGTACTCCGGTTCGCCACTCTTTTGTTTCTACATGGACAGCTTCTCGTTCACGTTCCGCATCTGCACACCGTGCACCAGGGAGGCTCCGCCCCGGATGGCACAAGCCACGTGCACAGCTTCGGTCATTTCCTCCAGGTTCGACCCCTTTTCCAGCGACGCCTGTGTGTAGGCATCGATGCAATAGGGGCACTGCACCGTGTGGGCGACCGCCAATGCGATGAGCGCCTTTTCTCGCTCGGTCAACGCTCCTTCGGCAAAGACCGCGCTGTAATAATTCATGAACTTGTCCCAGAGCGCTGTGTTGCCTTTGCCCATGTCTGCGAACTTGCTTAAATCATGCGGATGGTAATAGGTGTCCATACGACGCTCCCCTCGTGAATGGATAGACGGCGTTGACGAGTGATTATGCGTTGCTCGGAGGCTCCGGGTCGGTTTGAGACAAGACCTGGGAAAATCGACTTCCGACGATGGCTGACACTTTCGCCATCAAATCGCTGACTTCCTGCCATTCATGTGGCAGCAGATCTTGTTTGAGTTGCGGGTGGATTGCCCATTGCGCCTCAACCTGCGAGCCGTTGCGGCTGACCAGGACGCGAAGCAACTCGACGTCCCATGAGGTCGCTTCAGCGCCGGCGGATTGAGGTTGGCCGTTGGATGAGCCTGACGGAGGTGTTGAAGTGGCCATGCGTCGTACTCCCTGTGGTTCCCTCTCTCATCATATCGCAGTGTGATTCACCCTGTATATTACCAATCTGTTCCGAGACCGCTGTACGACGGCGAGCGTTAGGACCGCAGATTTTCTCCGATGACCTCGAGCATTTCGTGATGAATCCGGCCGTTGCTTGCGACGACTTCCGGCTGATAGATCGAATGGACGTTTCCGCGGAGATCGGTGATGCGTCCTCCGGCTTCGCGCACGATCACCGCTCCAGCGGCCATGTCCCAGGGGCTGAGTTTGACCTCCCAAAATCCATCGAAGCGGCCCGCCGCGACATAACAAAGATCCAGAGCTGCACTACCGGTGCGCCGTACGCCCTGAGCCTTGAGCGCGAAGCGCGCGAAGTGATCAAGGTTGTTGTTGGGCGAGTCGCGGATGTCATACGCAAAGCCGGTGACGGTGAGGGCCGCCTCAAGCTGCGCGGTGTGCGAGACGGCAATTGATCCGCCGTTCAAGCGGGCTCCCCGGCCGGTTTCTGCGGTGAACACTTCGTCACGCGTGGGGTCATACACCACGCCAACGAGCAATTCACCATCACATTCGACCCCGATCGAAACGGCATAGATGGGAAATCCATGCGCAAAATTCGTGGTGCCGTCCAGAGGGTCGATGATCCAGCGGTAACGCGATGGTGCGTCCACTCCGACTCCTCGTTCTTCCGCGAGCGTGCGATGGCTCGGGAAATGCCGGCGGATGTGATCGATAATGCATTCTTCCGCCGCGTGGTCCGCATCGGTGACCAAATTGATCGGGTTCTTGCGTTGGATGTGGAATCCCGATCGCGCATAGTTCAACAGTACCTTGCCGGCGGCGGTAGAGGCCTCTACCGCAACCGAGAGCAAGCGGTCAGTCGAGACCTGAGCGTCTTCAGAGTGCAGCATGAGCTGATCTTAGCATGGCACACGATTCGTTCATTAATGCATGCAAGCCATATTCTTGAGTCACGGTATTGACTTGCTCTGCGTGCAAGCATATAAAGCAAGTATGCTTTCTTGGGAGAGTGTCCTTGGAAGAGCTCACCGATATTCTGGTCGGCCTTGAACAGCGCATCAACGCCTACAAGAATCGACTTCACGAACTCGAAAAAAAACGTCGTCGGCTCGACGACGAAATCGCCACGATCAAGAAATACCTGGAACTCGCCGAGACGCTGCATCGCGTGGAGGCGGACAAGGCGAAGCTGGCGACACTGTCGACGCAGCTCATCACCGACGAAAAGGGCGCTCGTGCCTTTCCTGTCGATGTCACGGATCAATCACTGGAAATTCTTCTAGGACGGAGTAAATATGCCGGGAAGAGCGTTCCGGAAGCGGCCTATCAGGTGTTGCGTGAGGCGAACCGCTCCATGCATGCCAAGGAACTTGTCCAGCGTCTGGTCGAGGGCGGTCTGCACATCAAGGGCAAAACGCCGCTCACGTCTGTGGCGACATCGCTGAAGCGGGATAAGCGCTTCCGCAAAGTCGGCCCGAACACCTTCGAGGCGACCGAGGAGGTCTTGATCCACGCGGTATGAGCATCGTCATTTCATCAAGAATGACTCAGCATTTCGAAGGGAGGTGAGAGTCTTGGCGACGAAGAAAGCAGCAAAGAAGAAAAAGAAGTAAGTCCCGCCTCGATTCTAGCGCCGGGGGCGAGGCCACTCGCTCCCGGCGTTATCGATGTTCCCCGCACAAACGCAGAGCACACCCTTCCACCTGTACTACATCAACAACGCTGGCATACGAGTCGATGACTAGGAGGCCTGGAGGGCAACAGCCGTTGCGGGTCTCGGAGACGAGGAAAGAGAGGGACTGAATTCGGCTTGTGAGACCGTCTGATCGGCGTTGAGAAGCACCCAGCATTCCGGATGATCGAGAATTTGCTTCACCAGACGGGTATGCAAGGCATGTCCGGATCGGTCGGCAATCAGATGTCCGATAAAGGGCAGGCCCAAAAGGGAGAAGTCACCAATGAGGTCCAAGACTTTATGGCGCACAAATTCGTCGGCAAACCGCAGACCGGATTCATTCAGGATCCCGTCTTGCGAAAGGACGACCGTGTTCTCGAGATTGCCGCCACGACCAAGTCCGCGGGCCCAGAGCGCTTCAACTTCCTGCAAGAACCCGAAGGTCCTTGCTTCAGCGATCTCGGTCGCAAACGCATGCGTGGAATGCTCATATGTATAGGTCTGCGTTCGGATCAGCGGATGGTCGTACTGGATCGTATAGGTAATTCGTGGGGTGGAAGACGGCTCGATTCGGATGCGCCGAGATCCATCGACGATTTCCAGCGGCCGGGTAATCTTTAAGAATGCTCGACGGCGGTTTTGAGCATTTACACCGGCCGATTGGATCAATCGGACAAATGGGGCTGAGCTGCCATCCATCACCGGTGCTTCAGCGGCATCGATGTCCACAA
Organism: uncultured Nitrospiraceae bacterium; assembly: GCA_963824855.1. GTDB lineage: Bacteria > Nitrospirota > Nitrospiria > Nitrospirales > Nitrospiraceae > Nitrospira_C. The sequence goes on along the minus strand of CAWGQP010000004.1, from coordinate 41,183 downwards.
AGACGTTATCGACGCTCAAGCCTGCCAGCGCGGCCAGTACGTGCTCGATCGTTTTGACTTGGAACCCGTTTCCGCTGATCGCCGTGCAGAGTTCCGTCGCCACAAGATGATCAACAGATGCCGCCAACGTCGCTCCAGCATGCCCATTGCGGTTCACAAACACCACGCCGGTGTCTGTGGGTGCCGGACGAAGCGTGAGCGTGACCGGCTTTCCTGTATGTAATCCGACTCCTGTGCAGCTAATCGGATTCGAGAGGGTTTGCTGCTGTCTCACCGATGGAGCCTCCAGTTATCACAGTGGGTTACAGCAACTTGGGTGCCAGCGCCATTTTATGTATAAAGTACATATAAGATATTGAATTTAAACATAAATATAATGTGCTATCTCTATTCCTCATCTGTTGCGTAAATGTGACATGTGTGACTTTCAGAGGAATCCATGTAAAGAGATGGGTAAGAAGTGGTGACTCAAACCCGCTCGCGAAGCGACCTGGCATTCACCGGCAGGGTGAGCACGAGAAGGCAAAGCTTAGCGCAAAGAGCCCCAGGCTGGCAACCCATGTGACAAGACCATCATGCTCCTCCCTAGACCTTTCTGAGGTGAAGGTTCATAGACACCCGCAAGCGCTGACATGGCACTCGAGAAGGAAAGACATCTAGACGACGGGCAGGTCCTTCGGGGCGATGATTATGTAAATGTCTCAGTCGGTCGCCTCGTTTAAGAGAACCTCAGCTTTGAGCCAATCCTCCAATGCATGACCATCTATATGCCCTCGTTGCTCATACAGCTCATAAGCCTTCCGGGCGATGAGGTGCCACCTTCCATTCGACGTATTCAAAGACCGTTGCGACTCATCGGGATTGGCTTTCGTCTGATTCGTTCTCGTCAGGCGTTTCTTCATGGATACCTCCTTGGTCACGTTAAAACATCAGGACGCCGTTCTGAGTGCTGATGCTATAAAGTTCGTGAAGCCGTCGCTCGACTTACCGCGCTTCCGCTTTGAGTCGTTCGTGCTTTCAAGCCACGTCGTTGTTGGTGTAGTTCGTGTAAGCAGCTTGAAGATCACCGGTCTGTGCCTAAGACTCATGATTCTCCCTCCGGGTGGGCTCGCACTTGCGGGCCGGAACCGGGATAAAGATTCAGACAGTTTTCGTAAAGAGTACGAAGTGTTGGGAGGAGCAGCACATATGCTTACTGTGTCATTGCCTGCCGAACGTGGCGCTGGGCTTCCTGGGCCTGCTGATCCGCATACTCGGCGGCGACATGAAGTTGCTTCGCAAGTATCCGCATGCGGGTGACGAGTTCTTCAGCCGAGCTCCCTTCTTGTTATGTGAAAGCACATCCGCTTCACGCTCTCTGCGCCAAGCCATTTCGTGTAATTCCATCGCCTCTTCACGCCAGTAATAGAATCGGTGAGTCATCTCTTCCGGTGACGGACTCGGCCTGGAGACTGCTTCGGCCAGGGGTTCTTTGGTGCTGGGTCCAGGCACTCCGCATCCGACAAGCATGACGAGTGACAAAGACCAGGTACGAAAAAGGATCAGTGCCATACCTGCGGTCTCCGGAGAGTTTCTTGAACGGCATCCAGCGTGTTGACCTTGTAACGTTCGGCCTGCTCGGCTGTCGGTTCGGCATCAGCAATCGGCCGAAACGCATTTTCTTGAACGTCGGCGATGGGTTGACATTCGTCCGCATCCTCACAGGCGACTTGCTGTCGATCCACGGCAGATCGAACGAGCTCGAGTAGGCGGTGATTATCGTACGGTTTTCGGAGCCAGCCAAAAGGCCGACAGTCCGATTGGACGAGTTCGTCCGGATAGCGGAAACGATCCGGACGCTATGATAACGGGAATCTGAGGATAGTGGATCTGTATCTGCTCGAGAAGTTCAATGCCATTCAGGAAAGGCATGCGATAGTCGGTGACCACCGCATCGAAATGTCGTTTGTCCAGTTCATTCAAGGCGGCGCAACCATCGCAGGCCGGGACCACGGTATATCCCGAATGTTCCAGCAATGCCGCCAGGAGAAATCTCGCATGATGGTCGTCGTCCACAATGAGGACCCGTTTGCCATAGCCATCCATCACGAATCTCCTCCAATATGTCTTTAATGCCAAAAGACTGCCTTATAGCCGTATGCCCTCTCTCTGCCTTGCAAACGACCCTTGAGCAGAGCCCCTGTCCACCCTGTTCAGACAGATCACAGAATCTTCGACATTTCCACAGTTGAGACATCTCGTACGCTGCGATCCAGACCGCGTTGAAGCTTCACGATCTACCGAAGAGACTTCCACGATCATTAATCCGCCGCACGTCCGCAGGTCAGGGTAACTCCTTCCGACCCATTGGTGAGCTCAGGTCCGGCAATGCCTGTTCCGTCACGAGGCTCAGAACCGCCAAGGACACAAGGATGGGAGACATCCGCCAACATTATGGTGCAAAAACTGCTCCCCGTGCAAAAATTCCTCTGGTCATCCAACAAACATAGAAAAACCACACGACGGTAGAAAATTTTGTGCCGAGAAGATGTGAAAACGCCCCACGATTCGCACAGTGTGCCTGGTGCGGATCCGCACGGATGCTCGGCCTGGTCCCCCAACTCATCAGAGAAAATCCGACGACTTGGGAGTTTGGATGTGGCACTTCATTTGTTGATCAGTTGGATCGCTTTGGCTGGTAATGCTACGCGTCAATGGCAGGTACGGGCAGCCCAGTTACAAGTATTTAAGTGACTGCTAAGTTAACGAAACTCACGGCGGAAGCCGAGCTTGAGGCAGGAGTGAACAAACCATTGTCACCGGCGGTCGAGTTGCCACGGGAAAGAACGCTCAGCCTATGCGCGGTCTGTCTATGGCCGTGGATCCAGCTCGATCAGACCCTTGCGAATCGCCAAAATCGCTGCCTGGGTGCGGTCGTAGACCTGCAACTTGTGAAAGATATTCCGCACGTGATTTTTCACGGTCTTCTCGCTGAGATCCGAGGTTGTTGGCGATTTCCTTATTGGTCTTTCCGTCTGCGACGAGCCGCAAGCACCGTGATTTCCCGCTCGGTGAGATCGTGCTCAACCCAGCCTGGTTTCTTCCCCTTTTTTTGGGCCATGAGGGAAAACTCGGCGAGGATTTTGCTCGCGACCGACGGATGAATCAGCGACTCCCCTCGGGAGATGGCCCGGATCGCGGCAACGATTTGGGACGACTCGGAGTCCTTCAAGAGATAACCGGTGGCGCCGGCACGCACGAGATCGAAAATGTATTGCTGTTCTTCATACATGGTCAGCGCGACGATGCCGATATGGGGAAACTCCCGCTTGATCTGACGCGTGGCTTCCACCCCGCCCATCCGCGGCATGCTGACGTCCATCAGAATGACGTCGGGCATCAAGGTTTTCGTTTTCTCGACCGCCTCCATACCATCCTGCGCCTCGCCGACGACGTTGAGGTCGTCCTTAGTCTTGAGAATGGCGGCCAGCCCTTCGCGCACCACGCGGTGATCATCAGCGATTAACACTTTAATTTTCTCCATCGTCCACCCTCTCTTTTTTCCCGAGCGGCACTTCAACGACAATCCGGGTGCCCCGCCCCTTTTGTGAATCGATTTTCGCCTCGCCGCCGACGAGCTTCGCCCGCTCGACGATTCCCCGCACGCCGAAGTGGTCCCATTTTTCTGGATTGTGGAGGACCTGCTCCATGTTGAATCCGATGCCGTTGTCCGAGATGGTGACTCTGAGCTTCTCCAGGCCGATCGTCAATTGCACCGACACCTGGTCGGCCTTGGCGTGCTGGACGACGTTGCTCAAGGCTTCCTGGACGATCCGGAACAAGAAGATCTTGGTGCGGGGAAACAGAATCTGCTCATCGCCGGTCACGGTAAAGTCGGTCTTGATGTGGTATTGCGTCTCGTACGATTTGAGATAGTTGGTGAGTCCCGGAATGAGCTCCATCTTGTCGTATTGAAGCGGACGGAGATTGAAAATGACTTGCCTGGCTTCCTGAATCGCAAGCTTGAGCTGCTCCTTGCTTTCTCGCAGGGTCGCCAAGCTGGCTTTGGGATTTTTGCGGATCAGTTGTTGGGACAGTTCAAGCTTGAAGCCGACGCCGGCGAGGCTCTGGACGAGTCCGTCGTGAATTTCGCAGGCGATCCTCGTGCGTTCCTCGGTCACGGCGGCCCCTGTTTCCTTGACGTAAAGCCGGTAGAGCGACTGATACTTGTTGAGGGTCTTCTCAATCTCGGCGGTCGCCCTGATCCGCGCTTCGATCAGTTCCCACATAAATTTGGCACTGGCGCCGCCGAGGATCGTCACGCCCATGCGGTGAAAGTCTTGCAGCGACTGCCAGACCTCCGCGCTGCCCGACACGTCGATGATCAGGTCGACGCGTTCCAGATTGAGCAACATGCGGTAGTCTTGGGTGACGGGAATTTTCAACCGCTTCGCGAGGGCGATGCCCGGCGCCGAATCATCGATTTCGGCCACGGCGACGATGTCGACGAGCGGGTCGTTGGCGAAGATCTCCATGAGCGCCTTGCCGCCCCGTCCGGCTCCGATGATCGCCACGTGGGTGACGCCGGATGCGCCTGCCCTTTCGGGTCTGTTTCGACGGTTTGGCCTGCGAGGCCGGCATGTGCCCCTCTTTGGTCGGCTTCCTCGTTGTGTCTCGACGAACGGGGAGAGAGGAAAGACGCCTCAGCGGGGAATCAGATCGTGTCTTCACCGCTCGCGGCGCTGCTGGGCCAGGGTTCTCAGCTCGTCCATGAATTGGTCGATGTCTTTGAACTCCCGGTAGACGGACGCAAAGCGCACATAGGCCACTTGATCGAGCTGATGCAATTCCTTCATCAGTTCCTCGCCCACGATCCGGCTTTCAATCTCCGTCTCGCCCATCTCTTGAATGCGCTTCTCGATCCGGTCGGTCACGGTCTCGATGGTCGCCGTGCTGATCGGCCGCTTCTCGCAGGCCTTTTTCAACCCTGACAGAATTTTGGACCGATCAAACGTTTCCCGCCGTCCGTCTTTCTTCACCACGACCGGAAGGATTTCCTCCACACGCTCATAGGTGGTGTAACGGCGCTTGCAGCCCAGGCATTCCCGGCGGCGGCGGATGAGCTCGCCTTCCTTCGCCATGCGCGAGTCGACCACTTTGTCTTCCAGCTCATCGCAGAAGGGACATTTCACCGGCGGTGATCCTGCCCTGTTGTGAGGTTAGTAGGAGTGAAAGATCGGGAAACGGTTGCAGAGTGCCTTGGCCTGGCTGCGAACTTCCTCCAGAACCGCCGGGTCCTGCCGGTGCTGCAGGACTCGATCCACCAGGGCGACGATCTCTCGCATTTCGGCTTCCTTCATCCCGCGGGTTGAGACAATCGGCGTGCCCAACCGGATGCCGCTCGCCACAGCCGGCGGCTTTTCATCGTAGGGCACCGCGTTCTTATTGACGATGATGCCGGCGGCGTCCAGTGCTGCGTCCGCTTCCTTGCCGGTGATGCCCTTGTTAGTGAGATTCACCAGCATGAGGTGCGTATCCGTCCCTCCGGACACGATCTTGTAGCCGCGATCCAACAGGCCCTGGGCCAAGACACGCGCGTTGGCGACGACCTGTTGCTGATAGCGCTTGAATGCCGGTGAGAGGGCTTCCTTAAAGGCAACCGCTTTGGCGGCAATCACGTGCATCAAGGGTCCGCCCTGCATGCCGGGAAACACGAACTTGTCGACGGCCTTGGCGTGTTCCGCCTTGCACATCACCACACCGCCGCGAGGGCCGCGGAGGGTCTTGTGCGTCGTCGTGGTCACGAAATCTGCATAGGGGATGGGATTCGGGTGCAAGCCTGCGGCGATCAAGCCGGCGATGTGGGCAATGTCGACCATGAGGTAGGCGCCAACTGATTGCGCGATCGCTTGAAATTTTGGAAAGTCCAGCGTCCTGGCATACGCACTGGCGCCGACCACGATCATGCGAGGGCGGCATTCTTCGGCAAGCTTGCGGACGGCGTCAAAGTCGATGGTTTCCGACTGCCGATCGACCCCGTACGAGAACGCGCGAAAAATCATTCCGGAGAAATTGACTTTGCTGCCATGGGTCAAATGACCTCCCTGCGCCAAGTCCATCCCGAGAATCGTGTCTCCGGGCTTGAGCACCGACAGGTAGGCGGCCATATTGGCTTGCGAACCGGAGTGCGGTTGAACGTTCACATGCTCGGCGCCGAAAATCTGCTTGCAGCGTTGAATCGCGAGGTCTTCGACTTGGTCCACATGCTGGCAACCGCCGTAGTACCGCTTGCCGGGGTACCCTTCCGCATACTTGTTCGTCATCAAGGAACCCTGGGCGGCCAGGACGGCAGGACTGGCGAAGTTCTCAGAGGCGATCAGGAGGAGCTTGTTTCGCTGGCGTTCCTCCTCGGCATCGATGGCGGCATAGACCTCGGGATCCGTGGCTTGTAATGCATCCAGTGACCCCACTGCATCTTTCATGGACATTGAACGTGCCTCGTCCGATTGTTGATACACCTAGGAAATTAGGCCGTTGCGGTTTCAACGTCCTGTTTCTTGACGACACGCACCGTGACCGCGGCAGTCACCTCCCGCGGCAATTTCACTGGGACCGTAAAGGTGCCGAGCTCTTTGATGGGGTGAGGCAGCTGAATTTTCCGCCGGTCCACGGTATAGCCCTGTGCGGTCAACCCCTCGGCAATGTCCTTGACGGTGACCGACCCGAACATCTTATCGTCCTTTCCAACCTGAGCCTCCACCGTGAGCGTGACAGTGGATATCTTCTTGGCATGGGCTTCGATCTCGAGCTTTTCCTTCTTGGCCCGTTCGGCGGCGACCCGCTTGGTATGCTCGAACGATTTGATATTCCGGTCGTTGGCGACCACGGCCTTTTTACGGGGGAGCAAGAAGTTCCTGGCAAATCCATCCTTCACGTCGATGAGGTCGCCGAGGTGACCGACCCCTTCCATCGTCTCTTGCAGAATGACTTTCATGCCGCTAACTCCTTCTGTTGGAAAGGAAAAGAGGATACTGGAGGGGCCGAAGAAAAGTCAATCGTGGATTGCTCCAGCGAGCGAGTTCTGAGTACCCGAACTCCGCCTCTTGGTGGCTGGACTCTCGTCGGCGAGCGCCCGTATCATGACCGCACACTCTTCAATCCTTGCGTCATGACGGCACGAGAACTGATCGAGCATTGGGCCACACGACTTGCCGCTGAGCAGGCGCAGCTTGGCACATCGCAAGGCGACCGGCCGCTGGCACCAGTGAGCGGACGTCTCCTGGAAACTGTCGGAACCCTTTATCTCTACGAGTTTCGGCTTCCTCCTGATGGCGTATTGGCTATCGATATACCCGTTTCGATCGTTCCTGAAGAGGAGATCGAACCGGCCGAAGGGCTCGTTTTGAGTTGCAAGGATGGCGTGGCCTTGGTGCAAACCTTCGACGCCATCGGAACCACTGTCACGAATGCGACCATCGTCCCCGACCGGGGAGGCTTTCTCTTAAGAGCGGCGGAAAGATTCGCTCACATGTTGGCGCAGCCCGACTCCTACCGGCTGGGTCCCGCCGATCGTCTGGCTCCGGTGTTCGGGACGTCGAGCTCATTTGATCAGGTTGGCGGCTCCTCGGCTTCCGTCCTGACGACGCTATGGACGGAGGATCCATCCGTGCGGCAACAGAAAGTGGCGGCGACAGCGATCGAGCTCATTCGGGCGAACAAGCGCATCCTGCTCGTGTGCCCAGATCATCACGCGGCGGACGAAATCAGCGGGGCCATCGCGCGAGCCATGAAGGCCGGCGGCCTCGTCTACAAAACCTGGGTGAGCCGATATGAAATGACGGTGGCCCATCAGGCGTTCGGCTTACCGATTCACGAGCTGGGCTTCGAAGCGCAGATGCATCAGTTTTATGCGAAGTCACGGGCGGACAAAGCTGCGCTCCGCCGGAAATACGAACGGTTTCGGGAACTCACGCCGATATTGGCGTACAAAGGGCATAAGCAAAAGGATCTCGATGAGGTCCGGTTACTGGAGTGGCGCCTATTGACGCAGTTGAGCGACCTTCAGGCGAAACAAAAAGAGGCGCAGACCACGCTGGCCGAATATGAAAACCTACCGCTCCTGCGCCGTCTCACCATGCAGGCGGTGGGGAAAAATGTGGACTCGCTGCATCAATACCTCGCCCTCTACGAGACTCAAATCGCCGCGTTGATGAAAGAACTCGACATTGCCAAGGCTCGCATCGACGAACTGGTGCCAGAAGCCGCGGTGCCCAAAGATATGCGGCCGGAATTCGAAGACCTAAAAGAGGAAATCGTCCGATTGGGCGGGACGAAAAAGATCCGTGAACTGCTTGCTGCCGAAGAAGACACCAATCGCCAGGCGTTTATTCAAAACCGGCGGCTCGTGATCACGACGGCCGACCGCGTGCTGGCGGACCCCCTCTTCAGTCGTGTGCGATTCGATGTCCTGATCGCCGACAACGCGCCATGGATTTCGGTACCGGGTCTGCTCGGAGCCGCCGGACTCGTCCGCGAGCGGATCGTGCTCACGGGTGATCAGCGGGACATAGCCACGGTCGGTCGCTGGCAGATGGACGAAATGGCGTGGAGCCAGCGTTGACCAGCACGAGTTGCTGAGAGTTGCTTGACGTGAGCGAGCGGAATTCTGGATAATCCCCTTCCCACTCTCCCAAGGGCCTGCCTCACGAAGCGAGAGCCCGATAAGCCGAAGTGGCGGAACTGGCAGACGCACTAGATTCAGGGTCTAGCGCCCGCAAGGGTGTCCGGGTTCAAATCCCGGCTTCGGCACCAACCCTTCGTTCTTCCTAATTCGTCACGGAAAGATGAATTGGTGCAGAAAGAGATCCTGCCGTGAGCCACGTACGAGCAGAAGTGATTGACCGAGAGTACCGGGACGCAGGAGATGGAGTATGAGACACCTATTGTCGACCTTTGGTGTATTCGTGTTCTTGATGAGCTGTGATCATATGCATATGCATTCGTACGAAGACTATCTCCAACAGTCTGTCGGACGAGAAGACCATGATGCCATTGCCAAGAAGATGGGCGCTCCCCATCGCACCATTGCCCTGGATAAGGGCGGTGATCTTTGGACATATGAATACTGTCCAAGCGGCAGTTACCTAGGCTCTGCTCAGTGTCAACAACTTAACTTAATCTTCGATAAGTCTGGAACGCTCACTGAATGGTCTGACAATTAGTTGAGCCAGTCGAAATCGAGGCTATGATTGTTAGGCTGCTGCAGGAGCGTACGCTGACTTGACAAATGCCCAATAATGTTTGGCTTCATGTGCACTAACAGATCGTGCCTCGAGCCGCGCTTTGAACGGTTGCTTGTACAAGATCATCACGAAGCAGAAGCGATTACGTCTAGAGTACCAGGACTTAGAGATGACGTATCCGATACACCTATTGTCGACCCTTGGTGTACTCGTGTTCTTGATGGGCTGTGGTCATATGCATATGCATTCGTACGAAGGCTATCTCCAACAGTCCGTCGGACAGAAGTCCATGATGCCATTGCCAAGAAGATGGGCGCTCTCCATCGCACCATTAAGCTGGATAAGGGCGGTGATCTTTGGACATATGCAGTACTGTCCGAGCGTGCGATGTTACATAGGCTCTGCTCTGTGTCGGCAACTCAACTTGGTCTTCGATATGTCAGGAACTCTCGCTGAATGGTCTGCCAATTAGTTGAGACGGTCAAATGGAGGCTATGATTGATAGGCTGCTGCAGGAGCGTCGCTGAGTTGACAAATTCCCAATAAATGTTTGGCTTCATGTGCACTCACCTAAACTGTAAATGTGCTTCTCTTATCCCCTCTGCCGGGGGTGAAGGGCCTCACTAAGGGAGCCTCCTGCTTGGTCACGGTTTTGGTCACCGGTTCCGATCACGATCGGGGACAGGATTACAATCCCACCCTAATCACTCTGAAAGAGTAGTGACAGAGATCCTGCAGCTAAAAATCCCTTAGCGGCAGTTGCTCATCCCTCAATTGTTCCGTACAATCAATGCAGATGCGCACACCATTTTGGATTGCAACGCTCGCCTGTTTTCAATTCGGCTGCGGTCACGGGATTAATACGTTAAGAGCGAATCTTGACGATGCGGTTCAGCGACATGCTTCAATTGATGAGCGAATAATGGATTGGGGGGAACCGAGCGGGAAAGAGACCTTGAGCGATGGCCAATTAGTCTATACATGGAAATTTTCTAAGTCTGAGGAGCAGATGTTGCCAGGCGGGACAGCATATCAACTTCCGGGCGTGTGCACTGTAGCCATTACCACTTCCTCTGATAATGCCATTCAGTCCTATAAGACTGATGACTGCTAGATAGCTTTCATGCCACTGCAAGGGAAGACGGATGATCGCCGGCACGCCGCCGATATGGTCACATCTTCCAAGGTGCAGAGACTCCCTTAGGATCGACCAGCATTACCTCGGCTCGAAGGTACCCGGCCATATGAGGCTAGGCGATGGCAGAACTGCTATTGGCCAGTAGGAGTTCTTGTGCCATCGTGGTTTGCACGGGACGGTGTCTGGGCCAACCCCATGCGTGTTCGATCAGGTCCGCTACAGCGAACACTTGACTTTCGGAGGTCCTTTTTGGGCCACCTGCCCTGCCGACGCAGCACCCTGGCTTCTGCCGCCACGCACTATAGTCTTAAACCTCAAGCCATTTAACTTAGGACTTTGCCGTCTAGGGAGCATCCTAGTTGGTGGGTATTGCAACTTCGTCATAACTTACTCTCCCTGAGAAGAGACGTGGCACTTCCTGCTGAGTGTGCTGGCGTCTATCCACCTAATGCCTCCTCCTTTACACGGGGATACAGAGTGATGCGTATTGCGAGAACAGCACTAACACCATTTTTTTCAACGAAGCAGCTTGATGGCATAAGCCAGTTCTATTGGAACCTCAGGGCACACGTTGCCCGATTTGCCGACGATATACGTTTATCTGGCACATTCCTCTCTGATTCATCCCTCCCAATGCCCGCTCTGTCTCGGCTCTGGTTCATCATCCGGTGCCTTTACATTTCACTGCGGCTTGAGAGTCCACATAGTCAGCAGGAAATCCTGGCATTCACTAGAATGATGCTCTTGGCGCCGCCTGGGGTCATTGTTGAAGCGGGATGTTTTAAGGGAAGCAGCACAGCAAAATTTAGTCTTATTGCCAAGAGATTGAATCGGACATTGGTAGTGTTTGATTCATTCCAGGGAATCCCAGAGAACAGGGAAGACCACAAAAGGGATTTTTCTGGTAACCCGATATGTTTTGCTGGTGGATCTTATGCAGGGACCATTGAGGAGGTGGTGACCAATGTCGACCGATACGGTCATGTTGACGCCTGCAGATTTGTACGTGGATGGTTTGTAGATACGATGCCGACCTTTAAAGAGCCGATAGCTGCTGCCTATCTTGATGTCGACCTGGTGAGTTCTACACAGACATGTTTGAAGTATCTGTACCCGTTAATAATGCCTGGTGGGTTCCTGACCTCACAGGACGGACATCTTCCATTGGTCGTAAATGTCCTGCTGGAGTGGCAAAAGGAGAACAATGTCACATTTACAGGGCTTGGGGTACAGAAGCTAGTCTGGTTTTGTAAACCGCGAAATAAGGCAGAAGAGTCAAGCAAAACAGAAGGGATTTTCTGTCAACCCAAGAATCTTTGTGGGACCTGAACTGGGTCCCCATCAGCCGTGGCTAATCAGCTTAGGTATTTCCTGCTTGATCTTTCGATAAGGGAGTACATAAGATTGACTTGAATTAACATGCGAGCCCAAGAATCTCAACGGTACACGTCCAGTCCCTCGCTGACTGATCCCCTGCTGCTTCTTTGTAATTCTGCTGAATCCGTTCTTTCGAGCCTCTCCGCCCAGGAAAGGATGGCGGCGGCAGCAGCCTTGCTTTCGCCAACGAGACACATGTGTAACCTCTTGGCTGTTTGGAGGTCGGTTTTGAGCGTTTTTTGACCTCGAAACGATGAGGATTCAGATGCGGTAGCGGTAATGGTCAGGTTTATAACATTCAGCGACCGGCATCTCATACATACGTGAGATAGGGAGACGTACGATGAGGAGGCTTATCGACCAAGGTTCGAATGCGTTGCCCGTTAGGACTTTGCCCCTGGCTTCTCGATTCTATTTCGCGTTCCGGATCTTTCTTCATAAGCAGCGGTGGCTGCTTCGCTCTTCGCAGATCATCCGGGGGTGGTGGACGTTAGGCCCTTTAAGGCCGTATGCAGTCCGTTACTATCAATGGCGCAAGCATAATCGACCGATAGCTGTTATTAGGCAGGACCTATTTCCAGAGCTTGAGGTAAATGAAGTGGTCAATTCCCTCAATGGGAAAGGTTACGCTAATGGGGTGAAGGTCCCGGCAGAGTATGTGACTAAAATCGTCCAGTATTGCGAGAACACAAGGCTGCGGAGCTACTGGAATCCGCATAAAGAATGTGACGCTATTGATTCTATTGCTCGGAATGCAACGATCGTGGAGATTGCAAGACGGTACCTGGGCGCTGAGCCAGTCTTGTGGCTGACGCTGTTAAGATGGTCTTTCGGGGATGCGGCCCAAGAACGCAAGGTCTTATCGTCCACGCATGAGGGACCCTTGGAGTACGATGGAAACGCATTCCACTATGACATTTTGGATTATAAGTCCTTGACCATTTTTATCTACCTCACTGATGTTGATCCTCCTTCAGGGCCACATGTTGTGATCGAGGGCACTCATGCCACTAAGAGCTTCGCAGATATCTGTCACATAATTCTCGAGTGACACGGTTGCTCATCAGAAATTCGGCGATCGTGTCAGAATGATTCAAGGGCAAAAGGGGACCATGTGGTTCGAGGAAACCAGCTCTTATCACAAGGCGTCACGATGCCAAACTGAGCGACTGATGCTGTCGATTGACTATGTGTTACAGCGGCGGCCTCCTCCGGATCGTCCGGTTGCCGCATGATGTGATAGTGCACGCCTATCCGTTTACTGTGGAGTAATCGGTCAGGAGTATAGCCAAAGCCCTTCCTGAAAGACTCAAAGCACCGAGGGGTGTTAACTGTAAGCAGACCACGATAGGCCCTAAATGACCGGCTAGCCTGCTGTCTTAAGTTCTTCTTGCTTCTCCTTCTTGGGCTGCAGCCGGGATTCTTGATTTTTCCTCAGGATGCCTCCGGGCGTTGTTCTCATAGCGACTCTCCGCCCAGACTGATCCCTTCGAGATTGACTGCAGTACGGTAGAGAGGCAAACCCAGACGCCATAGATGAAACCGTAGGCGTGAGTACCCTACGACCCGTTGTCTTTCTTTGGCTTAGGTGACCCTTCCTTTCGATTCTCTTAGTCACCCTAGGGTGTTACTTTGGACATGTTACCTTGGACGCCAGTGGCGCATATCGGGATGCCGGTATCAGTGGACGGGAATTTGGCTATCTCTCTAGGAACCATACTGCTAATTTTCACCCTTTTTGCTGCATGCCCCGTAGTAACCAGGGGACAAGAGCAAGGGGCGACCATTGACCATGGCAGTAGGGCCAAGTCTGATAAATCACCAACTGCGCAACAGCAACCCCCAGACCTTCAGGGACAGATGCTTTCTGGAAAAAAGTTCAAAAAGGGTAAGTTGAAGGGGGCAAATTTTCGCGGGGCGATGTTGGCCGGTGCTGACTTTCGCGGAGCAAATCTCGAGTATGCCGATCTAGGGGGTGCCATGCTGCTTGGAGCCAACCTGAGTGGCGCTAATTTGATGAATGCGAACTTTAAGGAGGCCAATTTATTAGGTGCTCAACTGGAAGGAGCACGAATTGAGGGCACCAATTTCCACAGAACAGCATTCCTCACTCAAGACCAACTAGACGACGCCTGCGGTAAACCTAGAGCCCTTCCGGAAGGACTCAAAGCGCCGAAGGCTTGTTAGCTGTTAAGAAGAGAAGTTTTGTCCTAACGCATTAAAGAATGTTTCCACGATGAAAACCAGAATCTCGGATTCTCCGATGGGGCCTGTTGAAAGAGAAGCTTCTTTTGTATGGGTATGGGGACCCGTGAAGGCTACCGCCTGTCTCAACTCGAGCCAACGGTTGACCAGGTGCCGGCCGGGAAGTTGGAGTAGTCAGTCACAAGTGTAATAACTAGTCCGCTGTGCACTCTTTCGCGCTGCATAGCTTGACAAAGGGGGAACCTTATAAGGACGAGAATCGTCGCTTCACTTGGAGAGGTGTCTAGAATATGTTTCCGCCGTTCTATTGACACAGAAACAGAACAGCGCGCCATCAAGCTTCGACCATATGCGCTTGAAATGAAATTCGCGCCTGCTCAGCTTGGAAATCACTCGCTCAGTATAGTGGACAACGGCAAAACGGTCCTCTCTTTTCAACATCAGGATAGAATTCACCCACCGAACGATTGGCCACAGCAAAGTCGTAGACCGTGCCATGATCCTTTCGTCTGCTAGGTAGTCAAAGAACTCCTGCCGAAGCGCCTTGCTGTACGGGATAGATGGCATGGAAAAAATAACAACTGATCCCTGTTTGGACTGGCCAAAGAGTTGCCTGGGAACCCCGGCTGTTTCAGCAATCCGTCTCGCAATAGGCCGATCGTAACAGATTGCCCAAGCGCCATGGGTCCATTTCTGAAGACTCTGTAATCTTAAGAATATCTGACATTCGCCGCGCGCCTAGGTAGGGAAATGGCAGTTGAATAAAGCCAACGACCAGACGGAATTCCGACATTCCATGTGTGCTGAGGTCAGATCTTCTTAATTTAGCATCCAGAACCACTCGATTGCTGAAGCACTTTTCCGTGTCCCAGATCGACCCGTATGTTCCTGTCAGAAGGAGGCTGACCTTCGAGACATGTTTAGCGATGTCTTTAAGGTTCGCATCCTGGTTGTGGTGGAGAACACAGTAAAAAAGGTACTCCTGCTCGAATTCTTCTGTAAACGCGCGTCTGTTGAGCCGAATAAACTTGAGACCTAGAGACGTGCATATTTCTCCACCGTCATCACTAGGCAACTTGCCCTCATCATTATGGGCCAGATAGAAATTACTTTTTGCCTGGGAGACGGTAAAAACCTTGTCTATCCCATACGCACAGGCAATCGAATTCACGGCGGTGGTGTCATACCCTGTCGACTGGGTCGAGCATATCTCTAGCGGCTGGGTACGTGCACCATCTCGCGCATTGGCCGCAATGAGTGCATATCTGTCTCGCAGGTAGTTCCGGTATTCCTCAAAACAGCCGAATGGGGGCGGCATGCTCTTTTCTGATTCCGAGATCTTCTGTCTGAGACCTCCAGGTTCCGGAACATCTGTCGCCGGACTTTCCCCCGCTTCGTAGGAATATCGCGACGATAGTCATCAATACCGTCCATCACGGACTCACAAATTAAAGGATAATCCGGATAGTGGGGGTCAAGAGAGTCTCGGACGTATGCCAGCAAAAGCGGCAAAGAATTGGATACCGTTACTTGTGCTCCCTTATCATCGTAATACAGAAAGTCAGTCGTTGCGGCACTTGTGACGAATCGCACTGATCCATCTTTGAGGATTCCCCCAGTGCCGAATACACACTCAGTCTCACCGAAATCGCCCTTCGCGAACGGACCATCCCATACACCCTCAACGAAGAAGTTCTGCCGCACCTCAACCAGTGGGCCGTGGTGAAGGGTTACGGTTTGATCGGTACGATTCACCTCGGCAACCCAGGCGAGTTTGGGCAAGGACAAATTCGCTATAGGCCTAAGTTCCATGGATTCCCTTGATTAATAATGCTATGTCGCAATGACTGTCAACGGAGGGCATCACCCAAATCACTGGTGGGTACCTGCTGACGTAGCTTTCGTTGGCCGTGTGTGTGTGAGGCTAGGACAAGAGGACTCCAAATGAGCACGCCGCTGCCTGAGCAAGGCCGGCATGTCTTGCCCGATGATGATCCATCTAACTTTAAGTCGGTTTTAGAATAGACCTACAGTCTCATTCATTCTTGTCCCAGGTTTATATGGGGGGCACACTGTAGATTACAAGGTCATGATGACCCAAGAACCGAGAAATCAGGCAACTGTGAGGCAGAGGTCGGTGGATTGATCCAGCAAGAACTTGCCCAAATAACCAGCTTCAGAAGCAAATGCCACTCACGCCTACGAATGTTTTGTTCGTGTGCGTCTTACCCATTTACAAAAAAAGGACCACGCATCACCCAATGCCATCCAACACTCCTGCCAGAACTGTCGATGGATTGCGCTCATTTTGTCTTTTTCGAGACACCTCAATCGGCATCTCGTTAATTGATATCATGCGGGCTAGCTTGGTTGGTGGCGCAATGTCGCCAGAATAAGATTGGGCTATCAAAATTACGACGGGATTAGCTCAGCGTTGCAAAACTGTTAATTATTATCGCATCTCAGGCTCTTCACGGGCTGTGTCATCAACACGTGTAATTGCACTCTAGGGACCCTACGAGGTGACGGGTTGCAGGCAGAGTCATACATTGTGCGACGTCTCTACTTCGTCAAACAGAAGCAATTGAATGACAGCAGTCACAGAGTCTCTATTTTTGCAGCTGCGCTACATGCGGCACACGAGGCATATCTGAATGATAAACATGTGAACATTTCCTTTTCTCGCTCGCGACCAACAAGCCGCTTGCCGAAAGTGAAGCTAGAATCCTTGCATACTATTGCAGAGAAATCTTAGCTAAAGTGCAGCCATGCCTGGGAAGTAACTCCTTTACGAATTCTGCCGATAGCAATCAAGGCCACACTAACCTCTAACATCGTTTTCTCCACTCGCTTGCCGAACCTATACAGAGCAAGCCAGGTCCCTAGAGGCATTAACCAGTAAACCGATGAGCATGGCAAGGACAGTGATTGTATGAAATGCACGGAAGAATAATCTTCATGGCCTTTTGGGTAACAAGAAAAAGTGGAAATAACTCCGGGTGGCTAAGGAGGTTCAGCATGATTCGTATTCTATGCACTCTGAACGTTGTCCTTATGGCCGGTGGCATGATCGCTGGCTGTGCTGATGACCCTTATCCCGGTCGCCAACGACCCACGTACAGCTACGAGAGCGTCGACAGGGGACCGCAACAGTCTGGTCAACAATACCGTTTCGACGAACGTCCGCCAGCGTCAGATCCATACAGTGAGTCTTATAGGCAGCCTGGGCGCTACTAGAGGTGACGTAGGTAGAAGGGGAATGCCCTATACTTTCTACGGCGGGTTCCTTTTTGGTAAAGGCCGAAATCGAAAGGGTGGAGGCCGGTGGCGGATCCGGACGATTTGGCGATTCGAAATGGAAAAGCCCCCGGGTGGACGCGAAGTGATTTCCTGGCGGATAGTGGGGTGTGTGTCATGCTAGAGCATGGGCACCTCTTTAGGTCACCGTGCCTGCCTAAACAGGGCCGGGGGGCTTTCCGCAGCGGTTAAGGCCATTTCTATTTGTTGAAACGTACAACAATGGCTCCCATGACATCTCCCCTTTTGAAATCTTTCTTGGCACTCGTGGGATGAGAATTGTGACAGCCGACGCAGGAATCCGCGACGGCAAAGTCGGCCGCAAGTCCCTTAAATTGGTTACCATCTTCGAAGGTGACAATCCCAGCTGACGGATTCGCGATTAATTTTTTTAACGCATCTTCCTCCGCCTTGGTTTTCGGAAGATTCTCCTTATAGAGCGGTGTCAGCCCGATCAGGCTAAGCTCGAAATCATCCAGTTCCCTCCCCGCCGCTTTGAGGAATTGGGCTGGAAGCATGATCCCATGATCATTCATCGTCCAGTTCTCATCCGGTTTGACATTGGATCGGGCGGCCTGCGCTACAACCTGCTTGGCATAGACGCTTCTGAAGGCTTTGGCCATAGCAAGGATGTAACGAGCCGTAGACGGTTCAACGGCCACCATTACATTCTCTCCAGGGAGACAGATGGAAGGTGCTGTCGTCATGCCCGGCTGTCGTAAGCCCCAGGCGGTGGCCAACGCCTGACATATTAATTGGTCGATCCCTTCCGTCAAGTTCGAGAACGTTTGTATTGACCGCGCTTTCCCATTCCAATCAATTTCACCTGAGTCGACCTCTATTGCACGGATGTAGAGGGAAGCGTTGTAACGCGACTGTCCAAATATGTCGTAACTGAGTGATTTTGAAACATCAGCATCGACGAAAATCACTTGCTTGGCTCCAGCGATCTTTGCCGACTTGAGGACATCGGCATTCGAGAGTGCATGGTGTGAGCCCGTTTCAGTTGCAATCTGGTTCAGCTTAGCCTCGTCGACCAGAGTGAGTCGTCGCTTTAGGAGCCACGTTTTAAGACTCTTTACGGCTTCTGGATGATCCCCCCAGACAATTGCCTTAGTTGAACTGTCAGGGACTCGGACATAGGAACCATCAGTTTGTGTAGTAAGTGGTGTAGGAGGGCTTTGGCAGCTGACTAAAATTAAGATCAGGCACAGCACTGCGCGAACGCCGACCGCGGCAGAACCTGAGTCTGATTTATTTAGCACGATCGGCTCACCTTAGTGTCGCTTATGTTCTGCTATTCAACACAAGAATCACCTGGTAGTTTAACTAGTCAGGTTCGATCCTACGTACAGGGAGAATCCTCACACTTCTCACAAAGATATTTCGAAGGGTTGTCCGTGGTTGGATCACCAACTCTAAGCTGAGAGGTACAGTTCCACTCACACTCTCTGCGCTATTCATCCTGCTCCTTAAGAAATTCCCTCCTAGGAGAGCTTCCGAGGCAACGGGGCGGGAGGCATCAGTGTATATTTTCATCCCTAATTTCAGACGTGTTCCAGAACCAGAAACCCTGTTCTTGTTAGCCGCAGGTCTTTTAGGCTTCGCGTTGTGGCGTCACAGGTCAATCGGGACACGCCTCTTTAAATAATCTTCCAATAACCAACCGATGATCGCTGAATCCTCAAGGGGGGCAGTTATAACGTCTCGCCTGGAGGCAGGGGTACGTTCATGTCGTCATGTTTGGAGGCGATCGCATCGACGCGGCCGGTGGGAGCATCTGATAAGCTGGTTCGGGTGGTATCCATGGCGCTGCTCTCGATGTCGAGTACGATTATCTATGCGGCATTCGACGATGTGTAGACTAGTAGCATCTTTTGAAGCCTATGCCAGCGACGATGCCGCCTGAGATTCCCCTTCGACAGTTTCGTTTTGACTGATTAACGTGGGAAAGGCAAGGGCCTTGATGGTGTCCGGCGTTGGAAATTTGGAGCGCGGACTCAATTGGCGAGGCCAAGAATTCATTGGACGGTGTGCCCTGCCGAAACATGCGGTGAAGTGATAGTGCGGCGATCCGCAGCGAGAAATCCCTTAGCGGCATTTGCTCATCCAATCAATTATGAAGTACACTTTCCAACGCAGATGCGCACACTATTATTAATTGCAACGCTGGCCTGTTTTCAATTCGGCTGCGGTCACGGGAATTTATACGTTAAGAGCGAAACTTGACGATGCGGTTCAACGACATGCTTCAATTGATGAACGAATAATGGAGTGGGGCGAACCGAGCGCGAAAGAGACTTTGAACGATGGCCAAATAATCTACACATGGAAACTTCCTTGGTCTGATGAGCAGTTTCTGCCAGGCTGGGAACGCATATTCAATTCCGCACGCGTGCACTGTAGTCATTACCACTTCCTCTGATAATGCCGTTCAGTCCTATAAGACTGATGACTGCTAGATAGCTTTCAGCCCACTGCAAGGGAGCGGATGATCACCGGCACGCTGTCGATACGGTCACATCTTCAACGCGCAGAAATTCCATTCAGGATCGGCCAGAATCAGAGGACATAATAGATCTGGCGAAAGGCAAGCCTCAGCTCGAAGGTGCCCGGCCATATCAGGCTAGGCGTGGGAGTCCTCAAAGAGTCCCCCCGTCCTGCCGACAAAGGCCGGGGGTCTTCCGACCAGGTGTTATTAGGGTGTTAGTTTCACGGCCTAATCAGGCTGGAGAGAGACAAAGACAGGCAAAGAGAAGTGAATGGCCCTTTCAGCGTCCAGTACAGGGAAAGGAGGGATCGGCGCTCCTCTCAAGGCGTTCCGCGCTTCCTTCTAATACAATCCCGGCTTCGGCACCAGCTCTTTACACTCTCTCCTATCGGCATCTTGCCGTTCGCCAGAGGTTTCCGAGCTAGAACGGTGAGAAATCGCCTTTCGGCCGAGCGTGGTAAGTAGAAAATATGGCAAAGACAGAAGAAGAGTTGATGTGGACGAAGTGTTGATGAGGCTCTCAGACGCCTTGCGTCACCCAATAACTGTTCATGATAAGGATGTGCACTAACCAAGCACTAACTATGTGGGACGAATGAATCGGCGCGATTAGCGCACACGATTGTTATGTTTCTCGCGAAAAATCTTATTGCTTTGCCGGTTTTCGAGCCTCTGGATACGGCCCTGCTCCCGTGGCCCCACATGACCGTTTGAGCCAGCCCGTGCCTCTGCCCGGTTTACACGAGACTGTCCCCGCTCCAGATTGGAAACTTCCTTGTTGGTGAGCTGTCCGGACTGAATGCCCTGTTCGACGCGATTCTGCTGATTGAAGTTTCGTTGCACATCGGCCTGCATGCGCTGAGATGAGGGCGACGAAGGATTGCCCGTCACATCGTTGTGTTTCGAATTTTGGATGGCCGCGGACTCCTGATTCTGTGCCCGTTGGATACGTGCAGCTTCTGTGAAGAAAGTGCTCCATCCTTGAGCGCCATTGATTCCATTTTCTCTACTCGGGCTTCTCCCTTTTCTAATCGCGCTGCCTCGCCCGTAGATAGCTGACCCGACTGCAGGCCCTCTTCGATCCGATTTTGCTGATTGATATCACGTTGAACCTCAGTGCCCACTGTTTGGGCCATACCGTATGAGGCGTGAGAGTTACCCCCTGCGCAAATGATTGCCTTCAGAACATTCATATTCCCTCCTTAGACGAACAGGTGGTTCATGCCGCCTTCTAACACGATCATTTGTCCGGATCAGCCAATTCGTAATATCATGACTTTGCATAGTAATCGTATGGTAAATGTCCTTAATTCGATTGTTCATACCTAACAGATTTGCTCCATTAAACGGTCTCCCATGATCCGGTGGAGGATCGGTTTCGCTGTGGAATGGAGGCATGTGACTAGCGAGCTAAATGCTTATAAACGGTCCCCTCCGTTATCAACGGATCCCGACACTGCTCCAGGTCACGATGCTACCTGTAAGAGTTCCTTTGCCCCACACCGGCCGACCTGTCAGCGCTTTCTCAAAGAAAGTCTTGCGTCCAATTGGTCCGTAATTCCCTACAAATTCGTTCTCTGGAATCCCTGACGTCTCGATATTCACACCAGCTAGCACGATCTGGGAATCAACCGCGGATTGCAAACGCGCTTCCAACGCGATGGTGGTTGAGGGGCCTGTCCGCTCCAGCTCGGTCGCGGCTATGCGGTTGCCATCGAGCAGTTTGCCGTGGATTTTCAGGTGGTCGCCAATCCGAATTTCCTCAAGGCGGTTGACGGTACCTCCGTTTTCAATCTGGGTTCGAGCATCAATCTCAATTGAAAGGCCCGGCAGACCCGCTAGGGTCAAAATACGGGATTGAAGATCGATCGATCCGACATTCGACTCCATTTGAAGATTTTCTTTGAAGATGACTTGTTGAGCGCTCAATACTCCGCGTGCCAACGCGCCATGGATGAACACATGCGTACCGAGAACGAGCTCGTTTGCCGTGCCGCCTTCGAACGCTGTCCCGGATGACACTTCTATTGGATGGTTGTTGATCGTAAAGGCGCCTAACTGCGTCACGTTGGTGATGAAGCCTTCTAGTTTTGCCTCAGCGCTGTCTTCGACCGTGAGGCCCAGTGGCTTAACCTTCGTGGCCTGGAGCGTGCCCCCATACGGCACTTCGCTGCCCGGTTGCCACGCGTCTCCGTGTACATGGGCGACCTGGTTGTTCCAATTCGCGGCGCCGCCGGCCGTGATGGCACTGACGTCTGCAGAGGAGTACTCTACCATCAGTTGTCCGATTTGGAACCGTCTACCTCCACCCTCGTGGTTCTTGATAACTCCTTGGACTTCATACTGTGGCGTGCCGCTGCGTTTCATAATCAAGGTAGCCACGATGTGGCCGTCTCCGGCAACAAGGCCGCTCACTTCTACGACGTCTAATCCCGGTTTAAGGTTGCGTAAGGACCTTTCGGGAACGTCCTCGTCAATTACTGTTTTTTGATTTACCTGGATGAATTGTCCAAGGACGATCAAGCTGGACTCGTTTGGATCCACGGATTGCACAACACCTTTCACCGTTGCTTCATAACTAATCGTGTCTGCGACACGGGCCGCAGACTCATCCGACGGCGATTGCGCCGTTCCCTTAACGAGCACCACCATGCCAATTTTCAAGCTGTTCACCGTGCTGCAAGGCGCGTCATCCGTACAGTAAAGAGCGTTAGAATTGTCGTATTCCGTCCCGCTGACCTGAACGCTGCCCAGCTTCGTCACCGCTCCTGACGAGACGCTGGTGACCGATCCTGTCCCGCCGATGCCGCCGCCTGTCTTAGGAGGACTGCACGAATCCAATGCAAGGAATGCTAAGGCCACCGCGAGCGCCAAGGACTTCAACGACGAGTGGGGGAAAGAAGACCGCTAGAGCAAAATGGCGGCATTAGGTGTCCTGATCTAGTCGTTCTTCAAAGTAGTAGAGACCGAGCCCTACCCGCACTCTTCCCTTGCCTCTCACAGTTGGATTGACATCGCGGTCGCGATGAGCAAGCCAGCGGTCAAGTCCTTCGAGCATTTCTTGGGCACGCGCCTGTGCGATTACCTGAAATGCCTCGGCCGACTCCACGGGTATGTTGTCGTACATCACTTTTCGTTGCAGGCGAGGACGTGAAGGTTTCCCATACAAATTGTGATCGATCGTAGTGATAAGGTCGGCTGTATCCTGCCCAAGAATCGTCAACTGTTGATCCATGTCCTTTTGCGGGATATAGCCCCGGACGACCAACCCGAGACGGCCGTCTCTTAACTGCTTCACAGTTCCCACCCGCATGAGCTCATCCAGCATGGCACGCACGGGGATATCTCCGCTATAGCGTTTGACGAGCGCGCTAAAGGACAGGCGCTTCCCTACCATGCGGAGTGGAAGTGGGTGGCCGTTACCGTCTCCAAAATCGGGATCGCGCAACCACCCCGTAATGACCCGAGCCGCACGATTGTATTCGTCTCCATACCGATCCTTGCGAGGGACCGGCATGTTGAGTAGCGCTTGCACCTCTTTGCGTGTGAGCCCAGTCAGGATGGCAATGCGGGACTTTGTGGCCTGCTTCCCGGAGATTCCACATTCGTCGCGGGCAACGAGTACATAGGCATGCTTCACCAATTCGTAGAAGGACTTGGCCGCCATCCCATTCCGAAGAAGAAGGCGAACCAGCGGAGGAAGCATCTTGCGGATCGCTGCAGGCAGTCTCTTGCTGGACATCCGCGGGAACGTATTCCCACAGCCTAAGGGATGTCAAGGATTTCCGTCTCGCCCGATACGTGCGGATGCTTGAACCCCACAGACTTTAGTCCTAGAATTGGGAAAATTATCCCAAATAGTGAGAGTCGCCCGGTCAGAAAGGTTTTGAGATGAGTTCAAAGAGTCTCAGCGATGAGCAGTCTCCTGCAACTCGGTGGATGACCACCGGGCGATTTCTCGGAGTTCTTTACCTGCTCGAGTCGTCGTTCCTCCTGCTTATCCTGAGCCTGTATCGTGTGGACAGCAAACCCGACTTCATCTCATTTCTGACCAGTAGTGCTGGCTTGTATTGCTCGGCAGCCATAGGGGTTCTCCTGATCTCCACCGTCTTCATCACCTTCGAGTTTCGGAAGAGTCGACCGCCTCGATCTCGACAGCTTCGCATGAGCACTATGATGAACCTGATTACGCTTATGTTTTTGATCGGCACGGGTGAACTCATCCTGCGCATCGTCGCAATCGAGACCCCCACCGGCGTGGTCAAAGTAGGCAATCGCGTCTTGCTTCCCCGCAGTTGGCCGGACTTTGTGAATCGTTATTTATTTACAAGCGACACGGGTGCATCTTCGTCAAGTGCTCCGGCGGCTCTGAGTCCAGGGATGTCCTTGCTTGTGTACGACGAACTGTTAGGTTGGAATAATGGCCCCAATCGATGCAGTCATGATGGTCTCTATTGCAGCAGTTCAATGGGTACACGGAGTCCACGACCAGGTACGGTCTTCGCTGATCGTTCCGCCGCCTATCGTATCGCGCTTATCGGAGATTCTTTCACATTCTCTGACGAGGTCGGTTATGAAGAGTCCTGGGCGTATAAGCTCGAGCGCAAATTGAGGCCGCAGGTTCAAGTGCTCAACTTCGGGGTCTCGGGATACGGTATTGATCAGGCCTATCTGAGGTATACGCGAGACGTTCGACCTTGGCATCCGGATATTGTCGTCTTGGGATATATCAGGGCGGATGTTTGGCGAACGGGGAGGGTGTACGAATTCCTCTCCTGGCCTGAGTGGGGGGTCCCACTTGGGAAGCCGCGCTTCATACTCAAAAACCATCGCCTAGAGCTGCCTAATGTTCCGCTTCCACGGCCTGAAGAACTTGCACACAAACGATCAATCGAGGAGTTGCCCTTTATACATTATGAAGCCGATTACCATCGAGAAGAATGGGACAAACCCGCGTGGCGTCCTTTCTATCATTCCTATCTCTTCCGCTTTCTTTTGTCATTCCGTCCTCCCTATGAAAATCCGCCCGCAGAGGTATCGGATTCGGCCATTAAAGACCTCGGTCGTGAGCTGATTCGCTCGTTTGTTGAACTCGCCACGGAGGCCGGATCAATGCCGATTATCGTGTTCTTTCCAACACGCACTGAGTTAAGTGATGGAGATTCTGCTTCTTCTCGTGTCAACCCTTTGCCGTTTGGTGCCGAGTTCGTCCGAGACGCCGGCGGTGAGGTCATAGACCTCACTCCGTGTCTAAAAAGGGCGACTCCTTCTCCCAGTTTTCAACGAGGAGGCCATTATTCGGCTCAGACAAACACAGTGGTCGCCGAATGTTTGTACGACGGGATTGGTACTCGGCTTAGATTGCTTCACGTACACCGAACGAAGAGGGGGTGAGGAGGATGGACAAATTGCCTGCCGTGACCAGCGATTTGTTTATTCGCATTATTCCCCTACGCTATTCCCTACGCCGAGAAAAGCTTGTGGCCCTCGTGCGCTAACTATATGATTAAATTCGAAGCTCCCTAGCTTGGTTGGATAGAGCAGCGGTTTCCTAAACAAGAAGGGCTCACATTTCACAGGGACTTGCTTTGAAGTAGTGGTGAACTTTCAGACGCACCAGAGTACAATCTGGCAAAAGTTTTGGCTACGGCTGCGATGAATCTGCTCACCATACTTTTGGTTGTTACAGCAGTTGTAATTTTTGTCGCCGGCCTTTATTGGTTTCGAGCACAGCGTGCTAGGGAGCAAGCGAAAGCACGAGCAGCGTGGCTCAATCGGGAACTTGAGCAGACTGAGTCTCGAATTGAGGTAGTGGAAATTTGGTCTGACGAGCAGTTAGAGCGACAGGATCGCCAAGTTGCAAACGCGATTCTTGAGAAAGTAGGAACAGACCTCTCTGCCGATGAATCAGTGGAAGCCAAGCGCTTGCGTGCTTTTCTTGTCAAAATTCGCCAGACAGATGCTGATTGCGAGCTAGACAGCCCACGAGATATAGGCCTGGCATGGTTTGCCTGCCTGCAACTTCAAGATAAGGAACCAGCCTCAGAGTTGGCGCAATTATTCAATGTGTTAAATGATGCTTGGACTACTACCCGTGAGGGGCAGGCAAAGATAGGCGCTCCTGACCAGCAGACCATTTTCAGAGCGATCGCCGCAACGCTCGTGCAAAGCAGGAGTCAGTCTTAAGACAAGCCAAATCCATCACGCAGCCAAATCGAAAGAGATTTGGAATTAGGCTCGTCGCGTGTCTCCATGAAACGGCTCTTGCGGCCACGCTGAGCACATCTGCTTCCTTCCTCCTAGTTTTCTCTCCGCGTTGGGTGTCGTAACACAACACCGCCGTGGCTTCGCATCGGAATCGATCGTTCAGCAACACAGGATGAAGACGGAGCACGCGAGGTCTATACTGATTGATAACAGTGCGGATAGCACGTGCCTGGAGTCATCAAGGCGGCCTGCCTACGTTGAGACTTATCATAGTCTTGCCATGATGCCAGGAAAATCAGGCCGATTATCTGACGCTCAAAGGCCTCCTGCACTACCGATCCGTGTCGGCGTCAGCCGTTGTCTGTTGGGGGAAGAAGTCCGCTTCGACGGCGGACACAAGCGGGATCGATTCCTGACCGATGTCCTGGGGCGCCATGTTGAGTGGGTGCCCGTCTGTCCTGAGGTTGAAGCGGGATTCGGCACTCCCCGCGAAGCCATGCGGCTGGTCGGCGATGCCGAACACACGCAACTCATGACGATTACGAGCGAACGGGACATGACGACACCGTTAACCGTGTTTTCGAAGCGGAAGCTTGAGACTCTCGAACAGACGGAGCTGTCGGGATACATTTTTAAGAAGGATTCGCCGAGTTGCGGGATCGAGCGAGTCAAGCTCTTCAACGCTCACGGCATGCCGAGCCGCACTGGGGTGGGCCTGTTTGCGCGAGCCTTCAAGGAACGGTTCCCACTGGTACCCATCGAAGACGAAGGTCGATTGTTCGACCCTGCCTTACGAGATAACTTCATTGAAAGGATCTTTTGCTACCACCAATGGCAACTTCTCGTTCGCGGTCCGCTGACTCGCGGATCGATTATCGTCTTCCATACAGTTCATAAATACTTGTTGATGGCCCATAGCCGCGAGGGCTATCAGTCATTGGGTCGGTTGGTCGCCCAGGCGCACTGCCATTCGCCAAAGAGATTGGCTGCGCTTTACGGACCCCTGTTCATGACCACACTGGCAGTCAAGGCGACGAGACGCAAACACGTGGACGTCTTGCAGCATCTGATCGGGCATTTGAAAAAGCAGCTGACGCCCAAGGAGCGCACGGAACTCCACGGCGTTCTCAGGGACTATCATCATGGGCTGGTGCCCCTCATTGTCCCAGTCACGCTCATCAAGCACCATGTGACGATGCATGAGGTCGGGTACATTCAGAATCAGGTCTATCTGAATCCGCATCCAAAAGAACTGATGTTGCGGAACTATGTGTAGCCTAGACAAGGAGCGTGTCATGCGTGGCGTGGTATTGGTCGGTCACGGGGGCATTGCGAAGGATTGCCCGGCTGAGCTCGTCAGTAAATTTAAACGTCTAGAGGCCCAGCGGCGTGCTGCCGGCACACCACCGTCGGTCGAAGAACGGGAACTGGACGCCACCATCCGCCAGTGGCCAAGGACGGCCGCCTCTGATCCCTATCGAGCTGGGTTGGAAGCGGTCGGCGCCGCCTTGCGGCCGCTGCTGGATGGCGCCCTCTTTGCGTTGGCCTACAACGAATTCTGCGCCCCCAGTGTGGAGGAATCGATCGAAGACCTCATCAGACAAGGCGCAAGTCACATTACCGTGGCGACCACGATGTTCACACCCGGGGGCGCCCATTCGGAGATCGAGATTCCGGAAATACTTCATGGCGTGAGAGCGAGACACCCGGAAGTCTCGATCCAATACGCGTGGCCGTTCGACACTTCCACGATTGCTCAAATCCTCAACGAGCAGGTACGACGGTTCATGTAACCGTAGTGGATCGCTAGGGGACCGCTGGACTATCAGTGGTGCCTTCACTCTTCGGAAGATACTTCATCCACTCCGGCAGAACCGGCTGAGGAGGGATCGACAGCGCAGACGGTGGTTGCTGAGCTCGTGCATGAGGGGTCGACTTTTGGGCTTTCATTTTGCCCTTTGCTCCGCTCTTGTCTTCGGTTCGGCCGGCTTGCTGAAGTGTGGGCTCACTGGATCGCGGGAGGGGTTTGTTTGCTGCAGCTGGTGGCCGACTTCGCAACCGCTTGTGCAGGAGAGACGTGCTGTTCATAGGTGTGCTCTTCTTGTCAGACGCATGCAGCGCATCGTGATTTGAGCTCGATGCCATGGGACTGACCTTCGCAGTGGCTATCTCCGCTTGAGCCGTCTTGTTTTCAAACTCCTTGTGAAGGGGTTTGCTGCTTGCATTTTCATGGGAGAGCGAGCTGCTGGGCGGCCTCACGCTCGCCGCAAGTGGGCTCTCTCCCTCAAGTCGGATTGAGCCGTTCTCAACCACCAAGCGTCGAGCACGAGTGACATTGCCGATATTCATCACGGAGTGTTGGATGTCAGCGGCCGACCTGGCATTCATCAACATCTGCCCGGAGCCCGCTTCGTGCCGCTCTCCCTCAGATGAGGCCTTGGCCAAGGCCTTTCCATCGACCCCTGTGAAGCTATCCAGTTCGCTTTCCCCGATGGCATACCGGATGAGGCCATCGCTCATGAAATCAAACAGGATCTTCGGTTCAGCATCCGATGGTGCCGTACTCACGGCTGCAATGACGACGGCTTCGGTTGTGACAC
The DNA here is from genome assembly GCA_963824855.1 of uncultured Nitrospiraceae bacterium. Lineage (GTDB taxonomy): Bacteria > Nitrospirota > Nitrospiria > Nitrospirales > Nitrospiraceae > Nitrospira_C. Next base: position 12,647 of record CAWGQP010000004.1, on the reverse strand, counting down.
CAGGTGTCATCAATTCAATATATCCGTGTTCGGAGACGTGGACGGTGCTGGTGCTGACGGCCGCCTCAGCGTCGCGGTTGCCACGGACCCGCAACGTGGTCGCCAGGAATTCGCCCGTATCGACGAATCCAAAATCGTCGAATAACACTCGATGAGGATTGATCAGAACCAGTCGGTTGTCCTGCGAGAGTCGACTCATTGTCAAAGACTGGTCGATTCCGAGGACCCGGTGCAAGGCGATAGGCTGCTCCCTCGGCCCCAGTAACCGACTAATCTCGTCGACGACGAATGAGAAACTCTTCTGGTTGAGAATCGTGCGATGTTCGGGTTGGTCCTGTGCGGCGGTCGTTGTGGTCAGCACTCCCATAGCGAGGGTGATTGTGATGATCCAAACCACACCTACTTGTGTAGGACATAATCGTATTGCAGGGCGCAGAGCCGGTCTGTGATCAATCCTGTCCATACTAAAAGTGTCGCAGATTTCAGGAAAAGCGCATTGCCCTGAAGAGGGACTACGGAAGGATGGAGGGGAAAATACCAAAACAGATTAATAGAATCATAGACTTGTAAACGCAATTGGGACTATAGATTCTGTATTTCGCATCGATCAGTTATGCATAACTACTTAATGACGCCCTCCTCACAGCCGCCTCTGGGCGCCGATTGGCCTTCCTTCTCGCCGGGTCGCTCACCACAACTTCCTTGACCAGAACCACCAACCGATTGCGTCCCGGAGGCCCTGTTGTCAAACAAGGGCAAATTGAGCGGGGTGGTCGGCACATACAGTGATGTGACACTCCGGATCGTCCATCCCAACATTGGATGGCCGAAAGGATAGTAAAGGGGAATGAAGGTTTCCGGGTTCAAGTAAACGAATGTGCTTTGCACCGTCTGCAACACGCTTGGCGCTAAGGTGCCCAGGAGTCCTCTGCCTCCGCCTCCGGCTGCGAAAACAGATGGTGAAACGCTTGGGAACGGTCCGGCGGCCAGCAACGTCCCAACTGCCGGCACGTTGCCAACCGTGAAGCCATTGATGTCGGCAATCGATACGACAGAAGCCAAGACGGTTCCGCCCGCGGTGTTGATGTCGTTATTCGGATTCGTCAGGACGTACGGTCCATTGCCTTGGAGATTCAAATTATCTCCCGTTAATTGACCGGCTCCCCCTTGAGTCGTGGATCCTCCCGACGCAATTCCTATGTTGCCGGTGCCGGCATTGACGGCCTGATTGAGCGTGAGGGCCCCACCGGTGATGAGCGCGATATCGTTGTTACCGCTGGTGAGGCCGCCGGAGGCCGGGATCGTGCCGACTGCGGCGACAGCGCCCACGGTGAGATCATCGACGTCGTTGAGCTGGAGCGCGCCGGTGACGGTCGCGCCCACGGTGTTCACATCATTGGCATTGTTCGTGAGCGTGAAGGGCCCGCTGCCGCGGAGATTGAGTTCATTGGCGGTGATGGTGCCGGCCGCGCCTTGAGTGACGGGGCCATTGGCCTGCAAGCCCACATCGGCGGTGCCGGCATTAACGGCCTGATTGAGCGTGAGGGCCCCACCGGTGATGAGCGCGATATCGTTGTTACCGCTGGTGAGGCCGCCGGAGGCCGGGATCGTGCCGACTGCGGCGACAGCGCCCACGGTGAGATCATCGACGTCGTTGAGCTGGAGCGCGCCGGTGACGGTCGCGCCCACGGTGTTCACATCATTGGCATTGTTCGTGAGCGTGAAGGGCCCGCTGCCGCGGAGATTGAGTTCATTGGCGGTGATGGTGCCGGCCGCGCCTTGAGTGACGGGGCCATTGGCCTGCAAGCCCACATCGGCGGTGCCGGCATTGACGGCCTGATTGAGCGTGAGGGCCCCACCGGTGATGAGCGCGATATCGTTGTTACCGCTGGTGAGGCCGCCGGAGGCCGGGATCGTGCCGACTGCGGCGACAGCGCCCACGGTGAGATCATCGACGTCGTTGAGCTGGAGCGCGCCGGTGACGGTCGCGCCCACGGTGTTCACATCATTGGCATTGTTCGTGAGCGTGAAGGGCCCGTTGCCGCGGAGATTGAGTTCATTGGCGGTGATGGTGCCGGCCGCGCCTTGAGTGACGGGGCCATTGGCCTGCAAGCCCACATCGGCGGTGCCAGCATTGACGGCCTGATTGAGCGTGAGGGCCCCACCGGTGATGAGGGCGATATCGTTGTTACCGCTGCTGAGGCCACTGATGGCTCCCAAGCTGCCGACCGCTGGGACAGTCCCGACTGTGAGGCTATCGACATCGGTGAACTCAATAGTTCCCGTGGTATTGGCCGCGATCGTGTCAACGTCGTTGGCACCGTGAGGCAGCGTGTAGGGACCAGTTCCCTGAAGGCTCAGTCCACCGGCAATAATAGGTGCGGTCTGCGTCACCGGTCCGCCGGCGGACAAGGCCACATTCGCGACACCGGCGTTGATACCGGTGATGGCCGGATGGAACCCGTCGCCGCTGGCCGCGATGCTGCCGATGATAAAGCCGTCACTGTCGCGGAAGGCCAATCCACCAACTATCGTCTGGGCGGCGAGCGTCGTGACATCGTTTCCGGCTTGCGCAACGTTGATGCCGGTTCCTGCGGCCAGAGCAAGTGTATCGGCCGTAATTGCTCCCCCGCTCTGAGTAATGACGCCTGTGCTTGTGATCCGCAATGTACCGGTACCGACGTTCACATCGGCAGCCAAGGTCGTCCCGCCGGACCCGCTGACAAGACCGATAGAGCTGTTGTTTGGACTCGTGAGAGGCGCGTTTTCTACGGTCAGAGCACCGGTCCCTCCATTGATGACCGTGAGCGGTGTCGTCAAGTTGGCCACGCCGGTGACAAAAATATTTCCGGTTTGAGCGGGACGACCGACCGTGAAGCTTCCGGCCACGATGCTGCCGAAGTTGGAGCTGTAGTACACATCGGTCGTGCGGGCGGTATCCACATCGCCGAATTCAATCGTCTTTGTCATGGTATTGGGCGCAATCGCAAAGGAGCCGGTGCCGGCATTGATGCTTGCGCCATTCGTGTTGAGCGTATCGGTAAAGAAGCTGAGGTTGCCATTGGTGGTCGCCACCGTCGTGGCGGCATTCAAGGTAATCGTCGGGGCATCCACTGTAATGCTGGCGCCGCCGGCAGAATTCGTGACCGTATTATCGAACTGCACGGTTCCCGCCGGACTCGTGAACGTCGTGGCTTGAGTCAGCGTGACGGCATCGCCATAGACTTGATTGCCCGTGGTGGTGACGCTGCCGCCATTGACCGCGGTGGTGCCGCCCGCATTGGTCGTGAGACTGCTGAGCGGCGTGCTGCCGCCCACCGCCCCGGCGAGCGTGGTCGTGCCGGTACTATTGAGGGTCAGGCTCTGGGCGCCGTTGATCGTGCCGTTGAACGCAATCGGGCCCGTCCCGGTGGTGATCGTCGTATTGCCGCCCAACGTCACGGCGGCCGCGGCCGTGCCCGCCGTCCACGCACTATTGGTGGTCGTATAGGTGCCGGTGAGGCTGACCGTATTCTCCTGATAGCTCTGTGCCCCAGTCGTCGTCACACTGCCGACCGTGACGGTGCCCGGCTGATCGGTCGTGACGCTGGTGAGCGGCGTGCCGCCGCCGATCGGGCCGGCCAAGGTCGTGGCGCCCGCGGTATTCACGGTCAGGCTCTGGGCGCCGTTGACGGTGCTGCCCAGAGTGAGCGCCCCGCGCCCGTGCTGGTCAGCGTCGTATCGGCCCCCAGCGTGACCGCATCATTGTAGGTCTGCGCCCCGGTCGTGGTGACCGTGCCGCCATTGAGCGCCGTCGTGCCCCCCGCATTAGTCGTGAGGCTAGGTGAGCGGCGTTACGCCGCCGACCGCCCCGGCGAGCGTGGTCGTGCCGGTACTATTGAGGGTCAGATTGCCGCGCGCCGTTGATTGTGCCGCTGAACGCAATCGGGCCCGTCCCGGTGGTAAGCGTCAGGTCGCCGCCCAAGGTCACGGCTTGATTCACTGTCACCGCATCGTTGGTCGTGGTGAGGGTGCGGCTACCCCTGGTCGTGATCGCCCCCGCCCCGTTCTGCGTGATCGCCCCATCGGCATCGAGATTGGCATTGAGCGACAAGAGTGCCGGCATTGGTGAGCGTAAGCGTGCCGGTATTGGTCGTCGTGATCGGCTGAGCGATCGTGAGCGCGCCGCCGTTGGTGGTCGTCAGTACCACATTACCGGCGGCCGTAATGCCGGTGACGGCGCCGACGGTGCCCACCGTGAGACCATCGACATCGGTGAGCTGCACGCCGTTGCCCGCGCCTGCCACTTGGAGCGCCACGGTATCGAAATCATTGGCCGCGTTGGTCATGGTAACGGGGCCACTGCTGGTCACGGCCAGATTGGGGGCGAGCACCGCCCCGCTCTGGGTCAGTGCGCCACCGGTGGTGACGGTGAGCCCGCCGCTGATGGTGGAGGCGCCGAGATCCAAGGCATTCACATCGTTGAGCGTCGACGGTGTTGCCGCTCACGATGCTGACCGTGCTGAAGTCGTTGGCGTTATTCAGGTGATGTTGTTGGCCGCGCCGGCCGTGAGGGTCGTCGGGCCGGCGACGGTGAGATTGCCGCTATCGGTGATGGCGCCATTGGTGGTGACGGTGAGCCCGCCGCTGATGGTGGAGGCGCCGAGATCCAAGGCATTCACATCGTTGAGCATCGACGGTATTGCCGCTCACGACACTGACCGTGCTGAAGTCGTTGGCGTTATTCAAGGTGATGTTGTTGGCGGCCCCGGCCGTGAGGGTGGTCGGGCCGGCGACGGTGAGATTGCCGCTATCGGTAATCGCGCCATTGGTGGTGACGCTAAGGCGCCGCTGATGGTGGAGGCGCCGAGATCCAAGGCATTCACATCGTTGAGCGTGACGTTATTGCCGCTCACGACACTGACCGTGCTGAAGTCGTTGGCGTTATTCAGGTGATGTTATTGGCGGCCCCCGCCGTCAAGATGGTCGGGCCGGCGACGGTGAGATTGCCGCTATCGGTAATCGCGCCATTGGTGGTGACGGTGAGCGTGCCGCTCATGGTGGAAGCGCCGAGATCCAAGGCATTCACATCGTTGAGCATGACGGTATTGCCGCTCACGACACTGACGGTCGTGAAATCATTGGCCGCATGGGTGAGGGTAATGTTGTTGCCTGCCCCGGCGGTCAAGGTGGTGGGGCCGGCCGCGGTGATGGGGCCGCTCTGGGTGATTGCCCCGGTGCTCGTGAGGGCCAGGGTCCCGGTGCTGGTGGTGCCGGCATTGGCACTCAGCCCGGTGGCGCCGATCGAGAGCGGGCCGGTGGTGGTGAGGGCCAGATTGCCGCCGATCAGGTTCACATCTTGGAACGTGTTGGCGGCATTGGGCAGGCTGACATTGCCGCGCTTGCCGGCCGTGCCGCCCAAGTCGGTCACCGTCAAGGTTTGGCCGGCATTGAAGGTGACGGGGGCGCTCTGCGTCAGGTTATAGGTGGTTTGGGTCGAGCCAGTCACGGCCGGGGCCGCGGTGGTAAATCGCACCGTGCCGCCGATGCTATTGCCGGCATGGGTGAGATCAATGGCTTGCCCGAGGATCGGCGGGCCGCCAAAGGTGGTGGTCGTGCCGGTGGTATTGACCGTGACCGAACCACTACCGGGTAAGGGCAAGGTATTGAGATTCGTATCCGCCCCGAGCACAAAGGTGGAGCCCGTGCCGCCGACGTAGGATTGCGTCCCGCCGATCTGAGTGGTGCCTTGGAGATCCACCGCGCCGGCCGGCGTCAAGGTGATGTTGCCCGCCACCGTCAGGGTCTGGCCCGCGGGCAGCGTAATATTGCCAGCGCCCGTGGTGACGGTGAGGTTCCCGCCGACAGTGAGTTGTTGAGGGTCAGCGCGTTGCTCTCGGTGAAATTCACCGAGCCTAAGGCGGCGGCGGCCGAGGTATCGAAGGCCGCATTGCCGGCCACGGTGAGGGCGCCCGACTGGGTGAGCGCCCCGCCGGTGGTGACGCCCAGATCGCCGCTGATGGTGGAGGCGCCGAGATCCAAGGCATTCACATCGTTGAGCGTGACAGTGTTGCCGCTCACGACGCTGACCGTGCTGAAGTCGTTGGCATTATCGAGTGTGATGTTGTTGGCGGCCCCGGCCGTCAAGATGGTCGGGCCGGTCACGGTGAGATTGCCGCTATCGGTGATGGCCCCATTGGTGGTGACGGTGAGCCCGCCGCTGATCGTCGAGGTGCCGAGATCCAAGGCATTCACATCATTCAACACGACGGTGTTGCCGCTGGTGATGGCGACCGTGCTGAAGTCGTTGGCATTATCGAGCGTGATGTTATTGGCGGCCCCGGCCGTCAAGATGGTCGGGCCGGTCACGGTCGAGTGCCGCTATCGGTGATGCCCCATTGGTGGTGACGGTGAGCCCGCCACTGATGGTGGAGGCGCCCAGATCCACGGTCAGATTGCCGCTATCGGTGATGGCCCCATTGGTGGTGACGGTGAGCCCGCCGCTGATGGTGGAGGCGCCGAGATCCAAGGCATTCACATCGTTCAACATCACGGTGTTGCCGCTCACGACACTGACCGTGTTGAAGTCGTTCGCGTTATTGAGCGTGATGTTATTGGCCGCGCCGGCCGCGAGGGTCGTCGTGCCACCGACAATCAGGGCGCCGCTGCTGGTAATCGGCCCGTTGGTCGTGAGATCGAACGTACTGGTCGTGCGGACACCGGCCACATCGACGCCATCGCTATCGCGATAGGCAATCGCGCCCGCGGCATCGGTCGTATTGGCGGCATTGCGGGCCTGCAGCGTCACGGTGGTGACCGCATTGCCCGGATCGGTCAGCGTGATCGCGGCCCCCGCATTATTGAGGGTCGTGGCCGTGAGGCTCTGGGCGACGAGCGGCTGGGTCTGGCTCAAGGCGCCGCCCGTGGTCAGCGTCACACTTTGGCCGGGGGCACTGATCCCCGTGATCGCGGGATGCAGGCCGGCCACGGCGGGTGCTGCGCCAATCACGAGATCATCCGTATCCCGAATGGTGAGGCCGCCAGCCGCACTTTGCGCCGCGACCGCATTGACATCATTGCCGGCCTGATTGAGCGTGATGCCCGTGCCCGCCGAGGCGCCGAGCAGATTGGCCGTGAGACTGCCGCCCGGCTGGGTGATCGCGCCGGTCGTGGTCAACCGCAGGGTGCCGGTACCGAGGGTCACGTTCTGGCCCAGCGTGATGCCCCCCGTTCCGCTCACGACGCCCAGATCGAGATTGGGGGCCACATAGGGGGCGGTCTCGAAGGTCACCGCCCCGGTGCCGGTCGTCTGCAGGGTCGTGGGGGCCGGAGCTGCCGCCACGCCCGTCACGAAGATGTCACCTGTCTGGGTCGCCCCGCCGATCGTGAAGCGGCCCGCCGTAATGTTGGTGAAGGTCGAGCCGTAATAGACATCGGTGACGCGCGCCGTATCCACATCGCCGTACTCAATGGTCTTGGTCGGCGTGGACGGGCTGATTTGGAAGGTGCCCGTGCCCGCATTGATGCTCGCCGTGCCCGGCGTGAGCCCATCGACGATAAAGCTGATGTTGCCGTTGCCGGTGGTCGCCACCGTGCTGCCGTTGGCCAAGCTCAGGGCCGGGGTGTTCACCGTGATCGAGGCGCCGGCCAGGGTATTGGTGACGTTATTGCCGAAGCTCACGGCACTGCCGCCGCCCGTCGTCGTGAACGTCGTGGCTTGATTCATGGTGACGGCATCGCCATAGGTCTGATTACCGGTCGTGGTGACGCTGCCGCCGTTCACGGCCGTGGTGCCCCCCGCATTGGTCGTCAACGCGGTCAACGGCGTGGTGCCGCCCACTGCCCCGCTGACGGTCGTCGTGCCCGTACTGTTCAGGGTCAGGCTCTGGGCCCCATCCAGCGTGCCGTTGACGAGAATCGTGCCGGTGCCGGTTGTGATGGTCGTGGGCCCGCCCAACGTCACCGCGGCCGCGGCCGTGCCGACGGTCACCGCACTATTGGTGGTCGTATAGGTGCCGTTCAAGCTAACCGTATTCTCCTGATAACTCTGTGCCCCGGTCGTGGTGACGCTGCCCACCGTGACCGTGCCCGGCTGATCGGTCGTGACGCTGGTGAGCGGCGTGCCCCCGCCGATCGGACCGGCTAAGGTCGTGGCGCCCGCGGTGTTCACGCTCAGGCTCTGGGCGCCGTTGACGGTGGAGCCCAGCGTGATAGTGCCCGCGCCCGTGCTGGTGAGCGTCGTATCGGCCCCCAACGTGACCGCATCATTATAGGTCTGCGCGCCGGTCGTCGTGACGCTGCCGCCGTTCACGGCCGTGGTGCCCCCCGCATTGGTCGTGAGAGTCGAGAGTGCGTCGGTCGTGCCCACCGCCCCGCCAAAGGTGGTCGTGCCCGTGCTGTTGGCCGTGAGGCTAAACGTATTGCCTGCGGTGCTGTTGAGCGTATTGGCAAACGTAATGTTGCCGGCGCCGGCGCTGAGCGTCGTATCGGCACTAAGCTGCACCGCATCGTTGTAGGTCTGGGCCCCGGTCGTCACGACGCTGCCGCCGTTGAGATCGGTCGTCCCGCCGGCGTTCGTGGTGAGCGTGGTCAACGGCGTGCTGCCGCCAACGGGACCCATGAGTGCCGTCAGGCCGGTGGTGTTCACGGTCAGGCTTTGGGCGCCGTTGACCGTGCTGCCTAGGGTGATCGCGCCCGCGCCGGTGCTGGTCAACGTGGTATCGGCGCCCAGCGTGACCGCATCGTTGTAGGTTTGCGCTCCCGGTCGTGGTGACCGTGCCGCCATTGAGCGCCGTCGTGCCGCCCGCATTGGTCGTGAGGCTCGTGAGCGGCGTTACGCCGCCCACCGCGCCCGTAAAGGTCGTGGTCCCGGTGCTGTTGGCCGTGAGATTGCCCGCGCCATTGATCGTGCTATTGAAGCTAATCGGGCCCGTGCCGCTGCTGATCGTCAGATCGCCCCCGAGCGTCACGGCTTGATTCAGCGTCACCGCATCGTTGGTCGTGGTGACGGTGCGTGTACCGTCGTCGTGATCGCCCCCGCCCCGTTCTGCGTGATCGCCCCATCGGCATCGAGATTGGCATTGAGCGCCAAGAGTGCCGGCATTCGTGAGCGTAAGCGTTCCGTTATTGGTCGTCGTGATCGGCTGAGCGATCGTGAGCGCCCCGCCGTTGGTCGTCGTCAGCATCACATTACCGGCGGCCGTGATGCCGGTGCTCGCGGCCAGCGTCCCGACCGCACTGACAGAGCCGACCGTGAGATCATCCACGTCCGTCAACTGGATTGCCCCGGCGGTATTGGCTCCGACCGTGTTTATGTCATTGGAGGCATTGGTAAGTGTGAAGGGCCCAGAGCCGCGAAGATTAAGTTCATTCGCGGTGATGATGCCTGCCGCGCCTTGAGTCACGGCTCCGCCGGCATTCAAGCCGATGGTCGCCGTTCCGGCACTCAACGCTTGATTGATGGCGAGCGCGCCTCCGGTCTGCAGGCCGATGTTTCCATTATTTGTCGTGATGCCATTAATCCCGTCGACCGTGCCAATGGTGAGGGCATTGGCATCGGTATAGGCGAAGGCATTGCCGGCGCCGGTGACCGTCGCGGCCAGCGTGGTCACATCATTGCCGGCGTTCGTTAAGGTGACGGCGCCCACGGCATTGACGGCGAGATTGGTTTCCGTGATGGGCGCGGTTTGCGTCACCGTGCCGCCGGAGATCAAGGTGGTCGTGGTGGTGTTGGCCGTATCGATGGCGGCGGAGATCGTGAGGTTGCCACTATTATTGCGGCCCACACGCAAGGTGCCGGCGGTGACGGTGTCGAGTTCGGCATCGGTGAGGCCCAAGGTGCCGGCCGCATCGGCGCCGCCCAGGTTCACGAGCTGACCCGCGGTGTTGGGTTGCAACGTGGCGATCGCCGCCCCGGCATTGGTGGCGCCGGTCAAGCTCATGTTATCGGCCGTGTACGTGACACCACCCGTACCGGTGACGGTGCCGGTAACGGTGAGCAGCTGATTGACGCCGCCGGCGGTCAAGGCCACGGTGCTGGTGCCGGCATTCACATCGGGCGCGGCCGGGGTATTGCTGACCGTGAGCGCCCCGTTGGTCGTCGCGACACTGATCGCGCCATTATTAGTGCTGACGCCGTTGATCCCATCGACCGTGCCAATGGTGAGAGCATTGGCATCGGTATAGGCGAAGGCATTGCCGGCGCCGGTGACCGTCGCGGCCGCGTCGTCACATCATTGGCTTGGTTGAGCGTGACAGCGCCGACGCTGGTGACGGCGAGGTTCGTCGTGGTGATGGTGGCGCCGACATTCTCAGTGACGCTGCCGCCGGAGAGCAGCGAGAGCGTGGTGTCCCGGCAGGGGTCAACGCCGCAGAGATCGTCATATTGCCGCTCGTGGCACTGCCGACCCGGAGCGTGCCCGCCGTCACAGTATCGAGTTCGGCATCGGTGAGGCCCAAGGTGCCGGCCGCATCGGCGCCGCCCAGGTTCACGAGCTGACCCGCGGTGTTGGGTTGCAACGTGGCGATCCGGTCCTGGGTGATCCGGTCCTGAGTTGTTCAAACGGGTTGACCAGTCTGAGGCGTCGCAACATCGGTCCTGCATCCATCCGCGAGTTCTCTTGGGTCTCGCTTCATTCCAAACTAGCGAATTGGCTTGGCCATTCCATCGCAAAATTGAGGAATACCCACGTTTTAAGTGTGATCGTCACCAGCGGGACACAGCAGCGGCTTTCCGGTGAGGGAAGGCGATTTATATCGCGCCGCGTCAATAATGGATTGCTTCGCTTCGCTCGCAATGACGGGGTGCCGACTATCCCCCATTGCCCCCACCGTCATCGTCCGCCTTGTGCGCAATTGCGCACCGGGGCGGGCGATCCAGTATTCCAGAGACGTCAGTGATTGAATCGATAAGCCGCGGCGTACTGGATGCTCCGCCTTCGCGGAGTATGACGAACCTTGTGTGGCGACGTGCCCTCACAACTCCCTTGCATTGGAAAACGCAAACGACGATCACCCGCCGCGTGTTCTCGTCCAGGATCAGCGTGCGCGTGATCGGCGGCTCGGCGCGCTGGCTGCAGTTTTCGCGCTCGCAGAGCCGGCAGTTGACGCCGATCGGCGTGCCCTCGGCTTTCTCCAGATCCATGCCGGCGGCATAGACCAGTTTTGCGGCATGGCGGATTTCGCAACCCAGCCCGATCGCAAAGCGCGGCTGCGGCTGCGGATGCGGCGCCACCGGCCGGCGCACCATCTGCGCGATCGAGAAATAGCGCGTGCCGTCGGGCAGTTCGATCACCTGCTTGAGCAGGCGGTCCGGCGTGTCGAAGGTCGAATGCACGTTCCACAGCGGGCAGGTGCCGCCGAATTTCGAGAACGGAAAGGTGCCGGAGGAAAACCGCTTGGAGACGTTGCCGGCATTGTCGACGCGCAGCAGGAAGAACGGCACGCCGCGCGCGTTCGGCCGCTGCAGCGTGGTGAGGCGATGGCAGACCTGCTCGAAGCCGGCATTGAAGCGCTGCGCCAGCACGTGCACGTCGTAGCTCAGCGCTTCGGCCGCGGCGTGGAACGCCTGATAGGGCATCATCACGGCGGCCGCGAAATAATTCGCCAGCGTAATGCGGTAGAGCCGCCGCGGCGTGTCGTCGAGCGGGCCGGCGCGGTTGACGATGGCATCGATGCTGGCGCCGCATTCGGCGAGCCCGATCTGGAACGCGAGCTGGAAGGCGCGGCCGGGGCCGTCGACCAGTTCGGAGATCAGCAGTTGCCGGCGATGGCGGTCGAACCGCCGCAGCGTCTCGCGCATCACGTCGACCGGCATGATGCGGGTGACGATCGAATGTTTTTCACGCAACCGCGCGGCGAGCGCCGCGAACAGTTCCTCGGCGGACACGCTGAGTTCGTCGCGCAGATTTTCCGCGGCCTGTTCGAGTTCGGGGAAATAATTGCGGTTGGCCTCGATCAGGTCGCGCACGCGCTCGATCGGGTTGGCCTCGAATCGGGTGCCCTCGTCGCGGTCGGCCATTTGCGCCGCCACCAGCGTCTCGCCGCGGCGGGCCTCGGTATAGGCGGCGTAGAGCCGCTGCAGGGAATGCGTGACGCCGGGGCACAGTTCGGCGAGATCGCGCAGTTCCTGCTTCGGCAGGTCGATCTGCCGGAACAGCGGATCGGAGAAGATCTCGTTCAGTTCGGCGAAGAAGCGGTCCTCGTCGGCGGTGGCGAGATCGCGCAAATCGAGGTCATAGGTCTCCGCCAGCCGCAGCAGGATCTGCGCCGTCACCGGGCGCTGGTTGCGCTCTATCAGGTTGATATAGCTCGGCGAAATCCCCAGCCCCTCGGCGATCTGGGTCTGCGACAGCCCCAGTTGCTGGCGGATCCGGCGGAATCGGGGGCCGACAAACAGCTTCTTTCCGGAGTTGCTGGCCATGGCAGCCTCGCTGACCTGATTTGTGACAAAATTTACAAAATGACATCTATGACAAGTTCATATGTTACATGACATCACCATTCGAAATCAAGCTATCTATACGAAATTGGCATTTTCGCGTTTAGCTCTCGGCACGTTTCGCAATGCACTGTCAAGAATGTCGATTAGATGGCGAAGACTGCAGATTTAGTCGTCACCGAAAGGATCACACACATGAACTACCAGCCACGTGGGATCAGCGATCAGG
>CAWGQP010000003.1:290000-444836 GCA_963824855.1 uncultured Nitrospiraceae bacterium | reverse complement strand
TAGCTGGCACAAAATAAGGGTCCACCTAGGAAGAGGTGCCCCAGGGATCTACGATTTATTATCAACTGGAGGAGGTGTGGTTATGGTCGTACAAAGACTCTTTGCAGGTTTGGCTTTTATGGTTCTGTTGAGTGGTTGTCATCTCTTATTCCGCGCCCGAAAATATTGAAAAGCTCAAGGCTGACATCAGATTATTGAAAACCTATTATAGGGCGAGTCCACCCGCCACCGTTTGTCAACCGCCAGGAACACCTCAATCCAGACTTTGCAATTACAGACTCGTTGTTAAGCACATGCACGACGATTATTACCAAGGCCATGTAGATCCAGCCTTAGTGGCTGAAGGTGTACAAGCCTGCAAGGAGTATGTGGATGAATACAAGAAGGATGATCCAGACTTTAATTGCCCGGAAGAGAAAAACTATCCGAACATAGAATACGGATTCAAGGTAGAAGGTGCAAAACCACAAGAAGGTGTAGCGCAACCCTTCGAAAATGTCCCCTGGCACCTGGAATTTGAAATTAAGTGGACGAAAATAAAATGATGCCTTTGAGGTCTGTGCCCGAGCTCATATCTATCAGCTTAAAAAAGAGGTGTGATTATGATTGTGCTTAGGTATCTCGCAGTTCTCATACTGCCAGCTTCGCTTACTGGCTGTGGCCTTCTTCACGACGTCAAGAAGGTCAAAGCTGATATCAAAATGCTGAAAAGCTTATCTGAAAGAATATAGGCCGGAAACCCAATGCGGACCACCAGGGACCTCTCTCAGCCTATGGTTTGTAATTACAGACTGTTTGTCAAAAACATTAGCGGCGATTTGTTCAAAGCGTATGTAGATCCAAAGCTAGTAGAAGAAGGCGAAACAGCGTGCAAAACAGTGTTTGAGAATAAAGATAGCAAAACGATGACGATGACCAGGACGTAGTTTACGAAGACTTCAAATGCCCGACGAAAGAACACTACAACTTTACCTGGTATGAATTTGAGATAAAAGGGCCTAAACCTCCGGATGGAGTAGCGGAATTAAATAATATTCCCGGCACCACACACATGAGAGCCGGCACTCAAATGAGAATACGTTAGATGAGTGTAATGCCATGTTGAAGACAAATAGCAATTAATTCAGCGAGGAGGTACTGCAATGTACATTCGAATGCTTCTCATTGCCATCACATTTCTCATCTTCCCAGTCGGAACCTCTAATTTGTACGCGCTTCCCTGGTGTGGGTGCGGTAACTGCATGACGACGTACGCTATCCCTCCAAAATGTACTTGTGGATACCCATACTACTGGTGTTTGGAAGACCTTAGGGCATTGCAGCTCCAGGCCTCACTGCACAACCGCTCTGCTGAGAACAAACTCTATTCAAGAAGTCTGGGCTCCCACGATCACTCAATCAGCTCTTACGGACGGTGCTGTGTACCTAATCAGCGGCGGGAAGTGTCTTCAGAAAAAAGTCACTTTGCACCTTCTCGCGAGACCCGAGAGGATTGAGATTGAGTCCACTCTCCGTTTGATGGTGGGAGAATGGCGTTCTAGAAACACTCGAAGCGAGCAGTCGTTCTAGTTCATGAAATCTGGGCGCCTGCTCGCCGATGGTCGAAGAGCTGTGAGCGTGTATTTTCCGACGTAAGGAGGATGAACATGAGACGGGCATTCCCATTTTTTATACGCCGACTCCACGCCCCTCTCTTGATATCCAAATTCGGATTATCGGCTATTTGTTGTTGTGGTTCTTCTACATGCCGATTGCAAACCAGGCACTTGCTGCGGCGCCGATTACTCTCCTTCAGGTCTTAATACGCAGGTCAGCGCACCAATAGTTACGGGGAGCGGTACAACTCAGACGAAACTGGATAACAACATTACTGGTGGGACAGACCGGGGGCGGAACCAACCTGTTCCATAGCTTCGGTGATTTCACAATGTTCCCAACAACAACATCGCGAACTTTCTAACAACTCACGGCCTGGCTACATCCAACATCCTCGGTCGTGTCACCGGGGGAAACCTCTCGAGCATCTTTGGCACGATTCAGACCACCGGGTTTGGGAACGCCAACCTCTTCCTGATGAACCCAGCCGGATTTCTGTTCGGTCCGAACGCCACCGTGAACGTCGGCGGGATGGTGAGTTTCACCAGCGCCGATTATCTCCGACTCGCCGACGGCGCCGCTTCAATGCGATCCCTAATGCAAATGCGGATGCCCTGTTGAGTGCATCACCAGTAGCTGCATTCGGATTCTTGGGGTCAAATCCAGGAGCCATCACCGTTCAAGGAAGCCAATTGACCGTCACGCCTGGACAGAGCCTCTCGCTCGTCGGCGGCAACATCACGATCCAATCAGGCACGCTTGACGATGGTACACCAGTTCAGGCCGGCTAAACTTACGGCGCAGGGAGGCCAGATCAATTTGGCGAGTGTCGCTTCGCCGGGAGAAATTCTGGCCGGAACCATGGCCAAGCCCCCAATATTAATGGCCAATCCTTTGGCGCACTCGGCACGATTCAGATTCTCGAGCAATCCCGTCATTGATGTCAGCGGCAATGGTGGAGGCACCGTCCTTATTCGCGGAGGTAGTTTCGTTCTGGACAACTCCACTATTTCCGCCAATGTCACCGGTTCTGGTCCTATCATCGATGGAGCGGAAGCGATTGGAGCGGCATTGACATTCAAGTGAGTCAGGATGCGGTGATTCAAAATGGCGGCGGTTCTCGAAACAAATGTCTTGGGCAATGTGACTCCCGGCGTCACCTACGGTGGAGTGCAAGTAAAGGCTGATCACATAGATATTGCAGGGGTTACATTTCCTCCCGTTCTCATTTCACCGGGCATCCGATCTGATGTTGGGACTGATACTCAACCAACCATTAATGGAGGAAACAGTGGAAGTATCAGCTTGGAGGCGAATTCCATCCTGATAAACGGAGGTGGCTCTCCCGAGACCGGAGTAATTGGGTCGGACCCTCTCACACCTGTGCCAGGAAGGCAGGTAATATCACTATGACCGCGGATCAAGACATTCAGTTAAATGATTCATTTATTGCGTCTTATATTTTCTTTGGTTCTGGAACTGCCGGAGATATCACCCTCACGAGCAGGCATGGCAACATCCTAGAGTCGGGAAATTTCTTCCGCCGAACTTTATCCCCAATACCCGGGGAACCCTTCCCGCTCAGTGACAGTCTAACATAATCTTTAACCAGCGCTGCTGAGCACCGGAAACACAGGCAACTTCACGCTTAAATGCGCCGGAAGGAGAGATCAGTCTCGCAGGAGCCTCGTTGTTCTATTACTTTAGGTGAGGTCAGGAACGGGAACTGTCAGGTACATTTAAGGCGAATCAACACTGCAACTCAATAATTTTTCGACAATCCAGATGGACAATTTTTCCCCACACCAGCTCTGAAGTTCAACCTGCGCTATTAGCGACAATCTAACGGTGGACAACTCAAGAATTATTACCACGGCTCGGGGACCGGCTCAGGCTGCCGATTTGAACATCACGGCTCATGACGTTCTTGTCACTGGAATTAGCTCGCTTTCTACTGAAACGCGAAGTGATGGGAATGCCGGCCACCTGACTATTTCTGCTGAGACTCTTGAGGTCACGAACGGAGGTAAAATCACAGTGGTACTGCGCAAAACCCGCCAGCTCCTCCGTTTCCTGGGGGCCCCGCCTAACCTTTCCACCGCCTACGGTGCAGGCGGAACCATCACGGTCCAGGGTCTTGCAGGTTCTGGCAGTAGGGCCAGCTCCGTCCTGATCGATGGCGCAGGCAGTGGAATCTTCACTAACACGGTGGGAACCGGCGCGGCTGGCAATACGAATATCTCCGCGCAATCTCTGACCGTCCAGAATGGCGGGACGATTTCCGCTGCAACGTCAGGAACAGCTCCAAGCGCCACTGGCGGCACATTACAGTCAACGCGAATCAAGTGCAGGTTAATAGTGGCGGGCTTATCACCGCAGCGACCACGGGCGCCGGAGCCGGTGGCTCGGTCAATATCAACGCCGGCAGCACCTTCAGCAGCAATGCCGGCACCGTGAGCAGCACCGCGACGCAAGCGACTGGCGGCAATATCAATATCGCGGCCGGCCAATCGGTCACCTTGACCAATGGTGCCAGCATCTCGGCCAGCAGCACCGGCCCCGGCAACGCCGGCAACATTCAGATCAACGCCGGCAACCAGTTCGCGATGACGAATAGCACGGTGACGACGGAGGCCAACCAGTCTAGCGGCGGGGCGATCAAGATCACGACGAACCCCAACGGCACAGTCCAGCTCACCGATAGCATGATCAGTGCCTCTGTGCTCGACGGCACAGGCGGCGGCGGCAGCGTGAATATCGATCCACAGTCTGTGGTCTTGCAGAACAGTCAGATTCTGGCGAATGCCGTCTTCGGGCCTGGCGGAAATATCAACATCACGACGAATCTGCTGCTACCGGATTCGACCAGCCTCATCTCGGCCTCCTCTCAGTTTGGCCAGCAAGGCACGGTAATCATTCAATCGCCTATTTCTCCAGCAAGCGGCAAGATCGTTCCTCTCGGGCAGAAGCCCTTGCTGCCGACGTCCTTACTGAGTCAGCGCTGTGCGGCACTGGCGGGTGGGAACATCAGCAGCTTCACCGTCGCGGGACGAGACAGTTTGCCTGCCGAACCAGGCGGATGGGTTTCAACTCCATTGGCCTTAAGCATGTCTGAATCTGAAGACGGCACAGTGAAAGAAGCAGGCCTGAGCACGACTCCGAGCGAAGCGGCGGAAGACACTCCTCTGCTCTCGCTGCGGAAGATCGCGCCGCCTGGATTCTTGACCCAGAGCTTCGCAGTGGACTCGTCGGCAGGCTGTGCATCATGATCCATCGCGTTGGCGGTCCAGCGCCGGCCGGTCGCGCTCCGTGTTCTGTCTCGTGGGTGCTTGCGGGGTTTGCCATGATCTGCCTGGCAGCATCACCGGCCCTCGGGCAAATCCGCACAGTTGACCCGACGGGACGGTCCGGTCAACCGCCTGGGCCATTGAAGGAAGAGTTTCAACGCCCCCACCCTCCTCCGAGTCCCGTGCTGCCGATCGTCCCACTTCCTCCTGAAGGCGAAGCGCCGAAGAAGCCCGGCGGCGTGCAGGTGTTTGTCCGCGACATCATGGTGACCGGCAACACGGTGTTCTCTGATGCCGAAATCAACGAAGTCACGGCCCCGTATAAGAACCGGACGCTCGCGACGGAGGACCTCGAACGGCTTCGGCTCGCGCTCACCTTGCTCTACATCAACAAAGGCTACCTGACCTCGGGCGCGATCATCCCCGATCAAGACGTGCAGGCCGGTGTCGTGGCGGTGCACATCATTGAAGGCATGCTCACGAACATCCATGTCGAAGGCAATCGCTGGTTCAGGTCGTCGTACATCCATGATCGCATTGAACTTGGCAGCGAGACGCCGGTGAGGATTGAACCGTTGCAGGACCAGCTGCAAATCCTCCAACAAGATCGGCGGATCGAGCGGATCAATGCCGAACTCAAACCTGGCGACGACCTGGCCAAAGCGTGCTGAATGTCCGTGTCCAAGACAAGCAACCGTTTCATGCCATCATGGAAGTGAACAACTATCAGACGCCGTTGGTCGGTGAAATCAAAGGGGTCGGCACACTGATCGACGACAACCTCACCGGCCATGGAGACCCTCTGAGCCTCAGCTACGGACAGTCGAGCGGCGCGTTTCCGATTGTCGATGCCTCGTACGCGCTGCCGTTGAATCGGTATGGCACGACCTTTTCACCCTACTATCGGCGCTATGATTTCAAACTGATTGAACCCCCGTTCCCTCCGCTTAATCTGAAAACCAATACCGAAATCATCGGCATGAGCCTCCGTCAGCCTATCTACAAGACTGTGACGGACGAGGTGGCGCTGTCCATCATCGGCGAGCATCTGTTTACTCAGATCGTTTATCTTTCATGGACGCCAGATCAACAGACCTTCAACATTTTCCCCGGATTTCAGAACGGCGCCGCGACCGTGTCGGCCCTCCGCTTTGCGCAGGACTGGACGCATCGCACGATCGATACGGTCCTGGCTTTACGCTCACGATTCAGCGTCGGCCTGAACGTGTTGGGCGCCACGATCAATGCGAATCCCGATACGCCGGACGGACAATTCTTCTCCTGGTTAGGACAGGCTCAGGCGATCAAGCAGTTCGGCGAAAAACTGCTCGGCATGCAACTGCTCGAGCGCATGGACCTGCAGTTCACGAACTCCCCGCTGTTCCCCCTCGAGCAAGTGGCGGTGGGCGGACGATATACGGTCCGCGGTTATCGTGAAGTCACGTTGCTGCGCGATAACGTGTTCCTCTTCTCAGTCGAATCTCGCTTCCCCTTGTGGCGCTGGGCCAGCGGCGAACCGATGTTCCAATTCGCGCCGTTTGTCGATGTCGGGCACGGCTGGAACCTCGGCGAGAACCGTCCCTCGCCAGTTACGCCGAACTCTACACTCCCCGACACCCTCGCCAGTGTCGGTGCCGGGCTTCGTTGGAATATCTTGCCCAAGGATCGAGCGGTCTTTGAAGTGTATTGGGGGTACCAAATAAAGGATGTGCCGAAAGCGGGGAATACGCTACAGGATCATGGGGTGCATTTGGGAATTGTCATCAATTTATTTTGAAAGGGATGTCTCGGGATGGGATGTCCTCGCACTCCGTGCAGTCACCTACTGCTTCGCGTGCTCGACGTGCAGAGCCGTGTCGCTGCTTGGCTCGCAGCTCGCCTCGTGCAGCGACCTTGGCTCGAGCGGACCCATCGGACAGTGTGTCCGCCATCCTCCAGGGGACCTGCCTCGGAAGCGGTACGAGCCTTGGGAGCCTTGCACGTCGCAGCGGTAGCCCTATCTCTCGCAGGGAACCAACCATACTGGGAGGGAGGGGAACAAGCAAGCTCGGCAGGAGCATTTGATATCGTTGGCTGGGTAAGAGGAAGGAAACTAGCTCAGTGGAACAACACATGCACAAGACTCGGGCTATGACATCGCACCTCGCTCGATTGGCGCTCGTCGTCCTCGTCGCAACGGGTCTGCTGCTGACCAGGACTGCTGGAACGATTGCGGCGGTCCGATGCGGGTCCTGAGACCTTCATGAAGCAGGGGCTGCAAGCCTATCAGCATGGTGCGTTTGACAAGGCCTTGGGCGCCTGGAAGCAAGCGGCTCAGGGCTATGAACAACAAGGCAAGCCCATGGAGCAGAGCCGAGCGCTCGTCGCAGCGGCGCAGGCCTCGGAAGCCATGGGACAAGTGACGCAAGCGCTGCAACAGCTCGAGGTGGCGTTGGCTCTCGCACAGAAGAGCCAGGATAAGGTCTGGACGGCGACGGTCTTGAGCAGTCTCGGCCATGCCTATCTCGCCGGTCGCCAACCTGACGCGGCGATGGCGCACTTATCGCAGGCGCTGGAAACCGCTCCGTATGACGCGACGCCGGTCATCGCCGGCATTCAAAACAATCTTGGCCTGACCCAGGTGGCTCAAAAAAAGCTGCCTGAGGCCCTGGCTTCCTTTACCAGCGCGGCAAAGAATGCTGAGGCTGCAAGCGATCGGCCCTTGACCGTCCGTGCGCGAATCAATGCGGGCCGCACCGCGCTGGCATTGAACCAGCCGGAGGCGGCGAGAGAGTGGCTCGATAAGGCGCTGGACGGGCTCAAAGATTTTCCGCCTTCGCATGAGAAGGCGACTGACTTGATTCAGATCGGACTGGGCTACCACCAACTGCGCACCGGAATGCCAACCAATGGCACAGCGCTGCTACTACGGGCCGCCGGATCATTCGTCGAAGCGGCTGAAGTCGCAGACAAGATTGGGGACGTCCGCACCAGATCCTATGCTGACGGATATCTGGGCCATCTCTACGAAACCGAGCATCGCTATGATGAAGGCCTGCAATTGACGAGACGGGCCATTTTCTCCGCCCAAGCCGCCAACGCTCCTGAATCGCTCTATCGTTGGGAATGGCAATTGGGACGCCTGTTGGCCGATACCGGAAAATTGGATGAAGCCATCACCGCCTACTATCGTGCCGCTGAGGCGCTGAAGCCCATTCGCATGGAAGTCGCCTCCGCGCTGTCGATCGGATCGCTTTCAGGAGAAGAACCCATCAAACCTCTGTTTTTTGAACAGGCCGATCTCCTCTTCCAACGAGCGACCTTGACGGCCGACGCCAAGGCAGCCGAGGAGTACCTTCGCTATGCACGCGATGCCATCGAAACGTACAAGGCGGCAGAGCTGAGAGATTACTTTCGCGATCAATGCGTGGACGCGCTGCAAGCGAAAATCGCGAAGCTCGACACCATCGATCCGACGACTGCGGTGATTTACCCCATCGCCTTTCCGGATCGCATCGAAGTCTTGGCCAGCTTCAGCTCCGGTATCCAGCGCTATTCCGTGCCCATTACCTCAGCGGATATGACGAAAGAAGTACGATTATTTCGACAGACCGTCGAGAAACGGACCACGCTTGAATATCTCGATCATTCACAACAGCTCTATGATTGGCTGATCCGTCCGCTTGAATCGGAATTGATACGCCAAAAGATCAAGACGCTGGTATTTGTCCCGGATGGCGCGCTCCGCACCATCCCCTTCTCTGCCTTGCATGATGGTAAATCATTTTTGATTCAGCAGTATGCCGTTGCGATGACGCCTGGCCTGTATCTGACCGACCCGCGTCCGCTGAACCTGGAGAAGGTTCGTACGCTCGCCGGTGGGCTCATCAGCTCTGTCCAGGGATACCCGTCACTTCCCTACGTAAAAGACGAGGTCGAGTCTGTTCGACGCTTTTTCAGGCTGACCAGTTGATCAATGAGCAATTCCGTACGGGTCTGCTGGAACAGGAATTGCGTGAGAGCCGGTATGGCATTCTTCATATTGCGACCCATGGCAAGTTTTCCACCGATGCCCATGATTCGTTTTTGTTGACCTTTGACGGGAAAATGACGATGGACAAACTCGATCAATTGATCGGCCTCTTCCGTTACCGGCAAGACCCGCTTGAGCTGCTGACACTCAGCGCCTGCCAAACCGCCGTTGGCGACGACAGAGCGGCGTTAGGCCTTGCCGGCGTGGCCATCAAAGCAGGAGCGCGCAGCGCGTTGGCCACGCTGTGGTTCATCAACGACGAAGCGTCTGCGGCATTGGTCGCGGAATTTTACCGTCAGCTTCGCGATCCCTCAGTCTCAAAAGCGGTGGCCATTCAGCGAGCCCAAATCAAATTACTGAATGACCGCGTCTATGATCACCCGGCCTATTGGTCGCCGTTCTTGTTGCTCAATAACTGGCTGTAATCACTACGGTTGTTATGTTACAGTTCAACACCATGCACGGTAAGCGCTCTCACATCTCACGGTGGCTCACAGGCCTCCTCGCGCTCTGCGTGGTCGGCCTGGCACAATCGACGCTGCTCGCGGCCGGCCCGCCCAAGTCGTCCGAAGACCAGCCCATCTATACACCACCCAAGAAGATTACGCCGCGAGCCCGCGTGGGTGGCGACGTGCGGGGCACCGATGGCACCGATCCCGAGGTCAAGGCGCTGGTCCCGGATCATGTGGGATTGACGATCAAAGAGACGCCCGTTGTGAATTGGTTCCTCTCCAAGTCGACTACGTATCAAGTCATCGTCACCTTGAGAGATGACCGTTCGCCACGGGCGTTTCAGGAAAAGCCCATTCCCTCCCCGAAACAACCGGGGATCTATACCATTAACTTCAAAGAGCTGGGCTTTATACTTGAACCCAATGTGCAATACCGATGGTTTGTGTCGGTCATCCGCGATCCCAACCAACACTCCAACAACCCGGTGGCAGGCGGCATCATCGAACGTTGCGAGTTCAACGCATGCATGATCGAGTTAAAGCCGGTGCTTACCTGTTCCAGCGATGATGATGTGATGGAAAACGCTCGTGCCGGTTTGTGGTACGACGCCATGGGATGCCTCTGCAACCTCATCGATGCTGATCCCAAGAACGATAAGCTCAGACGCCTCCGTGCACGACTCCTCAAGGACGTAGGACTCAACGGCGTTGCCGAATGGGATCTGCGCTCGATTCAGACATCCACTCATTGATAGTTGCCTCGCTTTTGTTGGTCCTCCCTGTATCCTTCCTTCTGATCCAAAATGATTCACCAGCGGATCGATAATGATTCACTGCAGACGATCCACATGTTTCTCGCCACCATACTTCGGACCTGCCGTCTCTAAGGAACGCATCTAAACAGGCATTCCCTTGTGCGATTTATACGCGTTCGTACGCCGCGAAGTCGGCGGGCTTCACGCATCCCTTCAGGCATAAGGATTGCTGAATAGCACTGTAGGGATTCAGACCGACGTTTCGATACAGACGCTAGGAGGTGGCCGATGACACAAGAACTCGTCCTCGCGGGTCTTCTTACCGGATTGATTGGCCTTCTCTGGGTGATGAGGCTTGCCGCCGCGGAAGACAAGCATGCATCAGGGCAAGCTCATGAGTCGGAACCCTCCGGCAACAGCGATGACATTCAGCATGGAGAGGGGGCACTCAAGCACCAGACGATTGCCGCATGAATAACCACCTACTGCATTCCCCTCATTACGAGGCTACAATGCTTTCGACACTGGAAACGTCCTTGCCCAAGACAGTGAACGGCCCCGAGGATTCCAATTCCCGCCCGTCAAGGTCTCGGAAACAGCGGGTCACCATCACGTTGCCTCTCTCGTTGCTCGAGCGGCTTCGGAACGCTGTGTATTGGACCGGCCACGGTCCACTCGCGAGCCTCATCTGCGACGCGCTCGACGACGCCGTCACCCAGATGGAAACCGCCAACGGACAAGCGTTTCCTCAGCGGCTGGCTCCGCTCAAACGAGGCCGCCCGCGTACGAAAAGCCGTTCCGCGCCTCTTCCCTTGCCATCAGTCATCTCAGAACACATTCAATAGGTTCTTTAGGTTCTTTCACATCGTCTGTTTCTCGCACAGCCATCGCTGGAAAACAGCGCTGCCTGTGCGTTTGCCCTTTATTTGGGCTCCTCACTCTTAAGCATGCGTCTTGCTTTGGCTCACAATGCCAAAGCATTGCCTAGATAGAATCTCCGACCGGTGCGCTCGGCTCTTGGCGGCTTCAGCTCCGGTGAAGGGTCATACGGATACAGCACTGAACTCTGTCGAGCAGGCGGCGGGCATGGCTGCTGAATTGGCAAGGCTCGGTCATCCGATGTTGGCTGCGTTGCTGACAGTGGGGCTGAGCGTACCGGTACAGGCGGAAACGCAACCGGAGGCGTCACAACCGGCGCAAGAGGCCCCGCTCGCCGAGGAACTGGAGCTGATCAAAGAAGAAGAAAGCGTGAGCATTGCTAGCCGGTATGACCAGCCGATCTCACAGGCAGCGTCCAATGTCTATGTGATTACCGATGAAGATATTCGACAGTCCGGTGCAATCGATATCCCCACCTTACTTCGCCGTATTCCCGGTATGGAAGTGATGCAGATGAACGGGACTGACTTTAATGTGAGTGTCCGTGGGGATAATCAACCAGCGGCCAATAAACTGCTAGTCATGGTGGATGGTCGCTCAATTTACATTGACGCACAAGGTGTTGTTTTCTGGAAATTGCTTCCCGTCACCCTGCCGGAAATCAAGCGGATCGAAGTATTGAAAGGTCCTGCCTCTGCCATTTATGGGTTTAATGCCTTTGACGGTATCATCAATATCATTACGAAGAGTCCTGAAGAGATGAGAGGGACTACCTTACAGTTCGGAGGAGGAAACGTTGGCACGATCACAGCCTCAGCCATACAAGCTGGCACAGTGGATAGGTTCGGGTATCGCCTCTCGGTTGGCACCAATCAGAACGCGGATTGGACGAACCGGAGTGCGTTGTCATTTCGAGATTATCTGTTCAATGTCCAAACCGAGTACGCTTTTTCAAGCATCTCCAAACTGACTGTGTCGGGAGGACTCGTTGATAGCAATGCATGGGATGGTCCCCTGCAGCAAGATACCGTCGTTTCTCTTAAGCCTTCCCAGGGATATGCCAACGTCACCTATCAGCTTTCTGATTTGATAATTAGGGGTTATTGGCAAAGATTTGACGCTCCCGGCGTCAACCAATTCAATCCGCTGATAGCACCGTTCCAAAACTTTACTACTGTGAATGGAAGTTCGGCGACTACAACCCTTGCTGATACGTACAATATCGACATCCAGCACGGTTTTAGATTTTGGTCCATAAATCGGCTGACGTACGGAATGAACTATCGTCACAATACCCTTTCCAGCAACCTCGTCACTCAGGACAGCCACGAAAATCGGCTAGGCTTCTTCATTCAAGACGATTTAAAGCTCGCTGAGTCTCTCTCACTTGTGGCTGGCATACGTTACGATATGGATACGTTCATCAATCCCACATACAGCCCACGAGTCGCACTGATCTATTCGCCATCTCAAGAGCACACGTTCCGGCTGTCGGCATCGGTTGCATACAGGCCTCCCACTCTATTCGAGAGAAACGCTAATATTTTAGTGACCACTAATCCACCGCTACCGCCCTTCCAGTCGAGGATTACCGGTGCACCGAGTATTAGTCCAGAGGAGATTATTTCTTATGAAGCTGAGTACCAAGGCTGGTACCTAAAACATCGCTTGAGGGCACGTGGAGCCGTATTCTTTAACCACATATCGGATCTGTTTACAGGACAAGTCATTTCTCCAACCACCGTCGTCATAACCAATGACACGGGATCAGCAGACATCTATGGCACGGAAATCGGAGCGGAGTTCCTGGCGACGAAATGGCTGACGATGTTTGGGAATTATTCTTATCAGGATATTCGCCAGAGTTTCACGGGCGGCGTCAAACGGGCTGGCCCTCATAACAAGTTCAATGTCGGCCTGCGGGGTGAATGGGACAATGGCCTTAGCGCCGAGGCGATTTACCATTACTACGGCTCAGTCACCTATCCTATAGGAAGGGCCACTCAATCGCTCGCTGATATTGGACTGGTCACGCCTCCGAACCCGACAGTTGGCAGTTACAATCTTCTAAATCTACGGGGCGCTTATCGGTTCTGGCAACAGAAGGCGGCAGGCGGATACCTCCGGAGCGCGGAAGTAGCAATCTCTGTTTTCAATGCTCTCGACGACAACGCGAAAGAGTACCCACTTGGAGAGGAAATTGGTCGCCGCTTTATGGGTTGGCTGACCGTGAGGTTCTAAGTCCATTGTTACAGGAGTGTTAACACTCATGAGGAACACTCAGTCTGACGGCACTGGAGAACTTACCAGGCTATTGACCGGCTCTCAGTGGACCCGCGAGAATGTATCGTCCAACCACCTTCGAAGAAGGCCGTAATGGTGAACCCCAGGAAAAGCAAGCACGCAGACATATTGATAAATTGAACTCAGCATTCAAACGTCGGAACAGAGGACTCCACGTCCCGTAAGGAAACGATGGTCACTCCCGGCGGCCGCTACTCCGTGCTGATAGTGGAAGACAACGCCGATATCGTCATCGGGTTGCAGGACTTACTGCAGCACGACGGCTATGAGGTGACCGTGGCAGGGACCTGCGCCGCCGCCATCGCGCTCGCGACGCAACAGCGATTCAATGCCATTCTCCTCGATCTGGGACTCCCTGACGGCGATGGGTTGGAAGTCCTGAACGACGTGCAGCGCCGAGACCCCTCGCTGCCGGTGATCATCGTGACCGCGCATATCGCGCAAGAGCGCACCGTCGGATCACTCGGCAAAGGCGCGTTCGCCTACCTCACCAAGCCTTACAACAGAGAGGAACTCAGACAAACGCTCCGGCGCGCGATCGGCGTGAAGGAGCTGGCGGTCAAAGCCGAGCGGGCGGAACAATCGCTGACGGAAAGCGAGCACCGCTTTCAGTCGCTCGTCGAATCGGCCACCGACGCCATTGTCGTCGCCAATGGACGCGGGATCATCGTGTCCTGGAATCGGGCGGCCTCTCGCCTGTTCGGGTACTCCGTGGAAGAGATCCTTGGGCAGCCGCTCACGCGCCTGATGCCGGAACGCTACCGGCAAGCCCATGAGCGCGGATTGGCCCGCATCGAAGCCACTGGTACCGGCCGCCTGATCGGATCGGTGGTTGAGTTGCATGGTCTTCGCAACAGCGGGGAAGAGTTTCCCATCGAATTGTCCCTCGCGACGTGGAAAACGGCGCAAGGCAGCTACTACAGCGGCATCATCCGCGATATCTCCGAGCGCAAGAAAGCGGCTCAGGCACTCGAGAAACTGCAGCATCAGCACACCCTCATTCTGACACAGGCCGGCGAAGGCATTTACGGCCTCGATGATCAGGGTAATACGACCTTCGTCAACGCCAGCGCAGCCGGAATGTTGGGCTACCCCGTGGAGGAACTGTTGGGCCGCAACATGCACGACGTCCTCCACCATACCAGGCCCGACGGCACGCCGTATCCGGTGGAGGCATGTCCCGTACGCGCCGCCATCCGAGATGGACTGGTCCATCGCGTGGTCGACGAAGTCTTCTGGCGCAAGGATGGCAGCGCATTTCCTGTCGAGTATGTCAGCACTCCCATTACTGATACTGAGGCCGAGCGAGTCGTCGGCGCGGTCGTTGTCTTTCGCGACATTACCGCCCGTAAGCAAGCCGAGTCGGCGCTGAAGGCCAGCGAAGAACGGTTGGAGATGGTGATCAGAGGTTCGAACGACGGCTTTTGGGACGGCCGTGTGCTTCCGAACGAACAGTGGAGTTCTCCGAACACGCCGATTTGGTGGTCGCCGCGCGTCAAATCCATGCTCGGCTATACGGATGAGGAATTTCCCGACGTCTTGGAGAGCTGGACGTCGCGGTTGCATCCCGACGATTGCGAGCGCGTCTTCGACGCACTCAATGCCCATTTTGAACGCCGCGTCCCGTACGACGAAGAATACCGGCTGCTCACCAAGTCAGGTGAATATCACTGGGTGCGGGCCCGGGGCCAGGCGATCTGGGATGCCGAGGGTCGGGTGACCCGAATGACGGGGTCCCTGCAATCGATCATGGAGCGGAAAGGCGCTGAGGATGCGTTGCGTCGAAGTCAGCAATTTCTTCAGGACATGGCCAACAACACGACGGCCGTCATCTACGTCAAGGAAGCCGGCGGGCGATATTTCTTCGTCAATCGACGCTTCGAAGAAATCTTTGGATTGCGAGCAGACCAAATCATCGGGTTTACCGATCATCAGATTTTTCCGCGCCATTTTGCCGACGCCTTTCGCACAAATGACGTGGAGGTGTTGGAGCGGAATTCCACGGTGGAATATGAGGAGACGGCTCCTCACCTCGACGGACTCCACACCTATATCTCGATCAAGTTCCCCCTCCGCGATCAGTCCGGAATCCCCTACGCCCTCTGCGGTATTTCCACGGACATCAGTGAACGCAAGCAGGCCGAGAACCTGCTTCGCTCCCATGAACAGCAGCTGCGTCTGGCGCTGAGCTCCACACAAAGTGGCGTGTGGAATTGGGACCTCGAAACCGATTGCATGTTCTGGTCGCCGCAAGTGGACGAATTTCTCGGCATGCCGCCTGTCCCCGGCCATAAGACGCATCGGGGATTACTGGCCTTCGTGCATCCCGATGATCGTGATGACATGGCGCAGGCCACCCGACAGGCCTTTGAACCGTCCCGTGCGACGATCACCTTCCAGCATCGTGTGAAGAGGTCGGACGGCCTGGTCCTGTCCTGCATCTGGACGGGACATATCGTCCGTGATCACGCCGGCAACGCGATTCATGTGCTTGGAACCGTCCGTGCGATCCCCGCCCGGAACGGGAGCTCTGGCCAAGAGGACACCACGTGCGCACGTTGACGAGACAGAAAGAGGCCGGCTGCTGCCTATGATTGTCCTTACGTTCATCGCGCGCCTCACCCACGACTCCTCTCGAGCCGTCGGCCGGATCATGCTCGCGATGACCTGCGTGCTGGCTTACTACGCCTCGGCCGAGACGGAATGCCTGGCAACGGAAATCGCCATTCTCAAATCCTCCAGCATCAGCGCCTACGACCAAGCGATCACGGGCTTTAAATCGACGGCGCCATCAGGAGTGATTTATTCCGAATACGATCTGCAAGGCGACCTCGAACAGGGTCGGAAACTCGCGAGGAAAATTCGGGCCTCTGAAGCGTCGCTTGTGGTCGCCGTGGGTTTGAAAGCGGCCCTGGCAGCGAAGCTGGAGATCGTCGACATTCCCATTGTGTATATGATGATCTTGGACCCGTCCAAGCATAACCTGACCGCTCCGAATATGACCGGGACGCTGCTGGAAATACCGGCGGAACGCCAATTCAAAATCTTGCGCGCGTTTCTACCCGATTTGCACCGCATGGGCCTGTTGTCCAACTCCGGCAACCAGGCCAAACTCAAAGATACGATCGCACAGGCCGCCGCTCAATCGTTTCAGCTGCAAGCGTATTCCGTGGACAGCGACAAAGACGTGCCGCAACAACTGCGTTCGCTGTTGGGCGTCCACGGACGCCCTCTTGCTGATCCCGGATTCAACCGTCCTGACCAATGAGTCCATCGGCTTTATCCTCGAAACCGCCTTGGCGAAACGGGTCCCGGTCATTGGATTTTCACCGGAATTCACCAGGCTGGGCGCGCTGTTAAGTCTTTCCGTGTCCTACGGGGAAGTGGGACGCGAGACAGGACTGTTGGCGAAGCGTATCCTAGACGGCGACCGGAAGCTTCCGGCCAAGCCCATTCCCATTGAACGGCTGAAGATCACCGTGAATCTGAAGACGGCGCGGTTTCTGGGCATCGAGTTTCCCAAAGACGTCAATCACATGATCGACGAGACCTATTAATGCCCATGACCACTCTACAATCGACTCCGCAACTGTCAGGCCTGGGGAAGATTGCGAGTATCCGCACGAAGTTCGTCGTCTTCTTCAGCTTGATCCTCATTCTGACCTCCTCAGCGCTCAGTTGGTACTTCATCGAGTCAAGACGCGTTTCGATGACCGAGAACCTCAATCAATTGGGCACGATTCTCCTCACCAGCGTGGTGAATAACGGCCAATTCCGCTACGGAGGGTTGATCGCGGAAGACCGGGCGACGCTCGAGCAATTCGTGGAAAGCCTGATGGCCATCGATGACGTGGTGTATGTGGTGATCCGCGGCGCGGACCACATCATCCTCGCACAGCAGAACAAGATCGTCCGTGAGTCGTCGGGAAGCGTCACCTTCACGCAGGAGCGCCGGTATTACCCCGATGAGATGATCGCTGAAGAATTGTACCTCCAGCCGGCGTCCGAGCCGCGCATCACGCCCGTTGCACTGTCGCAAGACAAAATTCTGCTTCCTGATGGAGGCACCTCAAATCCGATCTGGATCCTCTCGTCGCTCACCGAAAACCTGTACGATTTTGCCATGCCTGTCCTCCGCAAACCGGCAACCGATCCGTCACTTTCCCCGCTGTTGCTGGAAATGGAAGAACGGCTCCAATCGAAAAAGAGCGCGGCGCCCTACCTGGTGCAGGGCGTCGTGCAGATCGGCATCACAGATGCCAGCGTCAAACGCGCGCTCTTCGAGATGATCCGCAACGTCCTGATCCTGACGACCCTGCTGATCAGCGCCGGCATCCTGGGCGCGCATTTCCTGACGTTGCGGATTACCACCCCGTTGCGAAGGCTGGCCGCGGTCGCCCGGCAACTCGCTGAAGGCGAATCTCCAGCGGACATTCCCGCAACGACGACCGATGAAGTCGGCCAGTTGACGCGAACTTTTAATGCGATGACGGCCGCGTTGCGGGAACGCAGCGCGGCCATTACGTCCAACATGGAGACGATCCGCAAGCAGATCACCCAATTGACAGCCGTCCATCAGACCAGCGCGGCCATTACGAGCACCCTGGATCTCCATGAACTGATGGATACCGTCCTCCAGTTGCTGAGATCCAACTTGGGATTCTCACGGATGGCCCTCATGCTCCGTGATGAGGATCGAGACGTCGGCTACATCGCGCAGGTGGCAGGGGTCTCGGATGAGATCGCCGAGGCCGCCCGCTTTCTGAGTATCCCGATTAAGGATGATGACACGATTCTGGCCGACCTCTTGGTTCATGCGAAACCAGTTCTGGCTCGCGATGTGAACACGGTCGCCCATCGGATGAATCCGGCGACTCTCGATCTCGTGCGCCGCGTGGACGTCCACTCCTTCGTCTGTGTGCCGTTGCAAAGCCATAACCAGACGCTCGGCTTTATTGCCGGAGACCGCGGTGTGCTGCCGTGCTCGGAAGAGGATCTCCACATCTTGATGACCATCGCGAGCCACGTGGCCACGGCGATCGACAACGCCCGCACCTATGCCAATTTGGCGCAACTCACACAGCATCTGGAGCAGCGAATCCAAGAGCGAACGCTGGAATTGTCCATGGCCAACCAGCAGCTTCAGGAACACGACCGGCGGCGCACCATGTTCGTCTCGGTCGCCTCGCATGAATTGCGTACTCCCATGACCGCCATCCGCAGCTTCGCCGACAACATGGCTGACGGCGTTGCCGGCGTCCTTTCCGACCGTCAGAAGACCTACCTCGACCGCATCGGGTACAACTTGAATCGGCTGACAAGAATCATCAACCAACTGTTGGATTGGTCGCGATTGGACCTCAAGAAGGAAATTCTTCGACTGGAGCCTCTCTGCCTCAAGGAAATCGCTACGCGGGTCGTCGAAAGTCTGCGCACCGTGGCGGCGGAGAAGCACGTGGAGATCCGCATTGAGTCGCCCGAGCAACCGCCGATGATTCACGCAGACCGCGACAAGCTGGAGCAGATCCTCTGGAATCTCATCGGCAATGCCGTGAAGTTCACGCCATCCGGTGGACAGATTACGGTCGGGCTCGAGGCGCTACCCGATGGCATGATGCAAACCTGTGTGATGGACACGGGCTGCGGGATTCCCCCCGATCAACTTCACCGAGTATTCGACGAATTCTCGAAAGTCCCTTCCACGATGCCCACGTCGCAAGGGGCACAACTGGGACTCTTCATCACGAAGAGCTTTATCACGATGCATAAGGGACACATCTGGGTCGAAAGTGCGCTGGGGTCGGGTTCGCGCTTCTATTTCACCTTGCCCATGGCGCCTGACAGGGTCCCAGGACAGACGTCGCCTCAAATCGTCTCTCCCGGCTCGACCACAAGCGCCGATTAGGAGGCTCTCCCATGCGTGCACGTATACTCATTGTCGACGACGACCCGGATATCGTCCTGGCGCTCGAAAACCGCGTGACGTGGATGGGGCACGAGCCAGTGACGGCCAGCGACGGCAAGGAGGCCCTGCGTATCATTCAAACCGAACAGCCCGACCTCGTGCTCCTGGACATTCAGCTTCCGGTCTTTTCGGGCCTTGAGATCCTTCAGCAGATCCATGATTCGATTGGGAAACATGCGGCCCCAGACGCTGGCGGGGCTCTGATGCCGCCGATCGTGATGCTGACGGCATTCGGTACGATCGAACTCGCCGTCAAGGCCATGCAACTCGGCGCCATCGATTTCATTACCAAACCGTTCACCGGCGACCACATCTCCGTCGTCATCAACAAGGCGCTGGAGGCAATCGCCCTTCGCCGGCAAGTCGGCGTCCTCAAGAAGGAATTGGATGACCGCTATGGCGGCATGGTGGGCAACAACGCGAAATTCACGGCTCAGCTGGCCTTGGCCAAGCAGGCCGCCGCCTCCAACGTCACCGTGCTGATCTTGGGAGAGACCGGCACGGGCAAAGAGGTCGTCGCACGCGCCATCCACGGATGGAGTCCGCGAAGGGACAAACCGTTTGTGGCAGTCAATTGCGCGGCGATTCCGAAAGACCTTCTCGAGAACGAACTGTTCGGCCATGAAAAGGGGGCCTTTACCGGGGCCGTGAAACGGGAAGCGGGAAAGATCGAGATCGCTGAAGGCGGGACGGTGTTTCTTGATGAGATCGGCGACATGTCGTTATCGCTGCAGAGTCACTTGCTGCGGGTCCTGCAGGATCAAACATTTTATCGAGTCGGCGGCACCCACTCGGTCCACACGGACGTCCGGTTCCTCGCCGCCACCAACAAGGATCTGAAGCAGGCCATTCGCCAGGGCACATTCCGAGAAGATCTGTTCTATCGCCTGGCAGTCATCACTGTGACCCTGCCGCCGCTGCGTGACCGCATTGACGATATCCCGGCCCTTGCCGAGTATGTCCTCGGTCGAGCGGGAAAGTTCGGTCTCAGCAAACAGTGCACCCTGAGCGACGCCGCAGTGCGCACGCTTTCGCAGTACCGATGGCCCGGTAATATTCGGGAACTGGAGAATGTGCTGACGCGCGCCTACATCCTGACCCCGGGGAAAACGATCGAACCTGAATATTTATGTCTCTCGGATGCAGGCGGCGCCGGTCCTGCGTCTGGTGTCGGTGGCACTGCTCTTGGTCAGGCAGAAGGGATTCAGCACCGGCCAGGCGACGCAACCGGTTATCACGCGATGATGGAGGCCTACAGTCGTTGGGTGCTCGAAGACGCGTTGAAAAAAAACGACTGGAACCAGACCAGGGCGGCCGAAGTGTTGGGGCTTCAGCGAACCTACTTTACGAAACTCCTTCGCCAAAAACAGATTCCAGGACGGCAACCGAAGCCCGTGCCGCCATCGTCGTCTCCGGATCAAAGCCCCGAGCATTGAAACTCAGGCACCTCTCCGTAGACACTGAGATCCCTCCTCGGGTAAAATTGTGCTCTTCGTAGCAACCTCCCTCGGCGTGGCGGTGTAGCTCAGTTGGCAGAGCAGCGGACTCATAAGCCGCGGGTCACCCGTTCGATCCGGGTCACCGCCACCAAACAATCAATCACTTACGAGACGAGACCGGCATTCACCAGTCGATTCCGGACACCCCTACTATCCAACACCTTCTTGTTCTGGGTATCATCGGCTGAGAACATTCTTACACCGTAGCTTGAGTTGGCGTTTTCGCGTGAACTATCTCAGAGGTGCATTCGATGCGATACCAGTCTCACTCCCTCGCTGTCATAAAAGGTGCCAGGACCCGCAGAGGTTACGTGGTTGGCGTTGGTCTCACGCTTTGCCTCGGAATCTCTCTCACACCATTGTTGGCCACTGCCGGCACAGCCACGGAGGCAGTGAAGAGCACAATCGATCAAGTGGTCCGTCTTCTGGAAGACAAGGAACTGAAAAAACCTGACCGGGTCATGGAACGCCGACAGCAACTGCAAAAGATCATCGGCGATCGATTCAACTACGAGGAAATGGCCAAGCGCTCATTGGGCGCACATTGGAATCAACTGAACGAGACGCAGAGACAGGAGTTCGTTGAACTGTTTCAGCAACTCCTCCTCCGTACCTACACGGGGAGGATTGAATCATACTCAGGAGAACAGACCCAGTATCTCGGTGAGCGCCGTGAGGGCGATTATGCAGAGGTTCGGACCAAACTCATCGCTCGCAAAGGCGAGCTTCCGATAGATTATCGGCTGCTGAGTAATTCCGGGGAATGGCATGTGTATGACATTGTGGTCGATGGCATTAGTATGTCCAGTAACTATCGCGGGCAGTTCACCAATATCATCCGCACCTCCTCCTACGAAGACCTAGTCAAAAAGCTGAAAAGCAAAACCGAGACCTTCAAACCCCCGACCAAAGACAAGTGAGAACCCCAGGTCAGAAGACACCGAAAACATCCGCATTTTGGCCCCATTGATGGCACCGGATAAACACATCAAGTGCCAGTCCCCTCGCGACGAGACTAGCCCTTCATTACGTAGGCACAATCTCACATTGCTCAATTACCCCAATGCTATACTTTTGAAATAGGGCCTTTGAGAGCATTTTCGCAGGACAGAACTGAGCCGGCGGTGATGCACTGTTCATGCAGAAAAAACCCAAGACATATCCTGAAACACTCGGCAACTTGGCTCGGTCCACTGAGCGCCTGCGAGACGGGTCTACACCAAAATTCAGGCTTCCCGCGCTAAGGCTAGTACCGGGTGTCGAAGAAACCCCTCTCGACGAGCCTGTTTTCCGGCTCAAGCAACTCGTTCTTTTTATCGGTGTTTCTATCACCCTTTGTCTACTGTGGGTCCTTATCGTGTTCATTCTGTACAGGATCGCACGAGCAACCCTCTAAGCAGAAAAACGGGCAGGCGCCGAAGTACTCTTGCGCCTGATCTCAGACTCTCGCTACAATACGTTACCTCTTCATGCCTGATGCACCACGGTTGTTAAGACTTCTGTCGCTCCGCTTTACGCTGATAGCCGTGCTATCAGCGTCCATCTTCGCTTCCTTCTCTACTCTGGGGACGTGCACAAGACCATGAACAGGAGCGAGAAACCTCACATCTTTTGGCCATCCTCTTCGATTCCGGCCGTCTTGTGGTGGGCATGAATCAGGACCTCATTAACGATGCGTCGAAAGGCGACAAAGGCTTTACTCCTGCGGTGTTTGAGAAACAGGTTCTCAAGGTATTTGAACAAAGAACAGGCATTGATCTGTCGAATTCCAGCGATAAGCTTCCTGCCATGGCCCGGCCCCTCCTTGACCGCCTTCTGGAGGAAAGTAAGAGGACGATCGAGAGTTACCAAACACCGATTAATATTGCTGGAATTAGCTACAAGGGACTCATTCCCGCAACCTTTGGAACGGAAACTGCCAAACGCTTTCAGACATGGTCGGGCATCTATCTCCGACAAATCGCGCCGGAAAAGTATTTAAGAAACTCCAAAAATAAGCCTGACCAGTATGAAGCTGATGTTCTCAAAGCACTTGCCGAATACGCTTCAGCCTCGGGCGAATCACAACCCAAATGGGAGATAACGGATGGCGGCCACACCCTCCGTCTCATGCTGCCCTTGTACTACAGCAAGGCATGTCTGGATTGCCACGGAGAGCCAAAAGGCCAGCGTGATATCTCGGGCTATCCTCGGGAAGGCGCAAAGGAAGGCGAGCTTGGTGGGGCGATCAGCGTTAAACTTCCACTGAAGTGAAAGCTACGGCCCAGGCATATTCCGTTCCGAGAGTCACAGCCCGGAAAATACTTCATCGCTGAATCAGCCTGCCCAAACGCCTCCCCCATCAACCGCGATCTCCTGCAGCAGTCAGTCTTGAGCGGCAGGTCTGTGGCAGCCTCGACCGGCCAGTAAAATCGCTCCGAGCACTCCCGAATCCCTGCCTAAACCTGGCGGGACGATATAGCGGTCGATCTCTTCACGCAGCTGCGGTTTCGCGATATATCCATTCATGAAGTGCACAACATTCCGGCGAATCATTGGGAACAATGCATCGTGTTGCATGACGCCGCCCCCAAGAATAATGCGGTGAGGCGACAAGGTGTAGACGAGAATAGCGATGGCGCTGGCGAGATAGTGGGCTTCTAACTCCCAGGCCGGATGAGTCGCCGGCACACTCTCTGGTGGACGGCCCCACCTCTGTGAGAGCGCGGGGCCAGAGGCTAAGCCTTCGAGACAATCTCCATGAAATTGGCAACTGCCAGTAAACGGGTCTTTGTCGAGATCATGTGCAACACGGATGTGGCCGATTTCCGGATGCAATAAGCCGTGAACGGCCTCACCTTTGACCACCACGCCGCCACCAATGCCCGTTCCTACAGTGATATAGACACTGTCCTCCACGTCTCGAGAGGCACCCCACTCTGCTTCAGCGAGCGCCGCTGCATTCACATCAGTCTCAAACGCGACGGGCACAGCCAATTCCTTGGATAGGGCGCCGACTAGATTGAACTTGCGCCAAGCCGTCTTGGGTGTCGTGGTGATGTACCCGTAGGTTGCGGACGTTCGATCGAGATCAATCGGTCCAAAACTGGCGATGCCGAGCGCTGTTAACCTTGTACCCGCTTTGTCTCGAAAGAATTGGATGGCCTGCCTGATGCTCTCCACTGGTCCGACAGTGCGGAATGTGTGGACTTCGAGATCATCAGGACAGGTGCCAATCCCGCAAACGAATTTCGTGCCGCCCGCCTCGATGCCGCCAAATAGCGCCATATCGTGAGTGTACAGGCTCGAAGACAGCGGCCGCTACTCAGCGCTTGTTCACGCACCCATCCCACTTGTTTCCGTCTAGAGTCTTGACATGTCCGCGTTGACCCCATACGTTGCTCACAATTTCAGGACCGCGAGTCCGACCGAACAACCTCCAACACATATTGATAAAGGGGCCATCATATGAAATTCGTGAAGGTACAAGATGAGGAACGTCCCGGCGAGGTCGCGATCAATCTCGACTTGGTACGGGAAGCGCACTTTGGCGGCGGATTGTTACGCCTCTACTTTGAACGCGGAGCTTCTCAGGACGACATGACGTTCACGGGTGAGAATGCAAAAAAGATCTGGGCGGCGATCGGATAGCGCGCGCGAGGTGAGACCAGCACTCGTTGAAGGACCTCAGGAGAGGTCCAAAACCGTGCGCGGAAATTCCCACTGTGTGCCGGTCTTTTCCGCCTCGTCATGAAGTCTGACCAATCCGTGCTCTTCCTGCACGCGGATGACACGGTCCGCCTGGCCACGCATCAGATCAAGGCAACGACGGCTTGCACGCGTGAGCATCGGGGCTTGCGGACAGAGAAAGACTAATGTGGAACCGTGTTGGGCCAATTTCTGACTCGCATCCATCATACGGCCAAAGAGCCGCATCGCCTCATGCTCAGGCACCGCCTGATCGTAGAATGTATCGAACAATCCGGAGAGGATGGCGATACGAGACTGATACCGGTCGAGTGCGGCCATCAGGCAATCCGAGATCAGCCGCTCCAGCTGATGACACGTAAAGGCGCGGGCCACATGAATCATGGACAACAGCGCACGCGGCTGCCGTCGATGCGCACGGGCCATACGCCCGATGAAAAACGGATCGAAGGTGTGTGCGCCGTCGAGATACACGATTGGTTCACCGGCCAAGACGCGTTCCCCGGCGGCATACAGTCCCAATCGAAATACGAGTGGATGTCCATACAGCAGGAGCAGCCGGTCTTCCGGATGAAAGGCAATCTGTGCGTGACGCAGTGCGAGAAACCAATCCCGACCTCCCTTATCCGAGTCGCACGGAGATCCTTGATCAGGAATGAAGGGAAGTTCCGCTGGTTCTGTTGTTGCTAGCGTTGCGTGCATGACTCACCTCGCCTATCCACAGCACCCGCCCGCAAAGTTCTGCCGCTGTTGACAGGCAGACCCAGCAGGCGTAGCACAGATCCACTGTCGAGTGGGTGACGCCATCCACACAGGCGATTCTTTGCCCCACGAGCAGCCCGCAATCGGCACAACGCCCACCCACTTGTGTCTTACTGTTCGCTTCCTGTACCAACATAATCCACCATCTTCGTATTCGGCCTCACCCGCCTGTTACAGCAGGCCGACATGAATGTATTGGCTTGCCTGGTCCCCAACAGATTTCTCCACCACCGCTCACTTAACGTCGGCCGTTGGGCATGTCGCAGCTCCCACTGCATGTCTTGCACACGGCCTTGCAATGTGTCCACCGTGCGCTGCAGATCCATCAGTCGTTCCCTCGTCGCTCCCATGTGCATACCGCCTCCCTTCTGAGATTTCTTAGATGGCACAATGTCGAATCACGCCGATGAGCACCCCTTCAATATGAAATTCATCAGCCGGCTGTACGACGATCGGCTGCATGGCCGCATTCGCAGGATGCAGTTCGATATGTCCCGGCTTCTTGACATAGGTTTTCACCGTGGCCTCCCCGTTGACCAGCGCCACGACGGTTTGACCGTTCTGCGCCGTCTCCTGTTTGCGAACGATGATGAGATCCCCGGGAAGAATTCCTTCGTCTTTCATCGACTCCCCCTTCACACGCAGACGCGAAGGTCTTTCCACCCTGGAGCATGCTGGGCGGCACGTCGATGAGTTCGGACTGTTGCACCGGTTCAATCGGAAGCCCCGCGGCGACGATGCCGGCCATTGGAATTTCAGACACCCTTCCAAGCCGATCGATCGCCACCTTGACCATGCCGGGAATCCGTCGCATCCCGGCCTCATACCGCGCAACCGAGACCCTGGTCGTGCGGAGCGCATCAGCGAGTTGCTGCTGCGTCAATCCCAGTTGCTCTCGAATACGTTTGAGATCGTTTGGCTTCATGATGTAACCAATGGTTACACAGGAACCGCTACCCTGTCAAGCCCTATCCTGCGGCCCTTATATATGGTGACTAAAACTGCTGTGTCGGCGGGGGTCTGTGCATAACTCCGGATGAAACGTCAAGCCTGGCTTCACGCTCCGCGACCGGGGATGTGAAATCCCGCGCCCAGTATAGGAATAGCGGTTAATCCTCTTTTGCGAGAAAGAACCACTAGATATGGTAGTTCAAGAATAGAGTGGCATATGCCCAAAATATGGGCAATGAGGTGGTATTTGGGATGAAATGCAGGAATTCCGGTGATGGATTCAATCTTACGCACAGACTTATCCACAGAAGCTGGGGAGACCCCTAGGGACGTGGCCGCTACTCCGTTCTTGGAACCAGATGGACGGCTCCGGCCTTAATAACGGCCACGACGGGAGACCCCAATTCGATCCTTAACTCCTGCTGCGCCCCTCGGGTGACCATGGCGACAAGCGGGAAGCCACAGTCAATCTTTACGTGGACCATGACGCCATGAGGAATGATCTCAATGACTTTTCCATTCAGATGGTTTCGTGCGCTGGTCAGTCCGGTGCCGCCCTGCTCTAACACCACATCCTCGGCACGAACACAAACAAACACCGGGGAGCCGATCGCATAGCCGCCCAAACCTTTCAGCAAGGTTCCGTTCACCCGAACGGTCGCCAGCCCATCCGCCTCCTCGATGACATGGCCTTCAATCACCGTTTCAACGCCGACAATTTGAGCCACCATAGCGTTGGCCGGTCGACAAAAGACCTCTTGTGGTGAGCCGACCTGTATCACCTGTCCTTCTCCCATCACCGCCACCAGGTCTCCGAGGCTGAGTGTTTCTGCCCAATCATGGGTGACGATGATCGAAGGCAAGGCCAGACGCTTCAGCAACGTTCGGAGCTCTCCACGGAGCTGCATCCTCGTGGGGATGTCGAGCGCGGAGAGCGGCTCATCGAGCAGGAGCAATTGCGGCCGAGTTGCCACGGCCCTGGCCAACGCCACACGCTGCTGTTGCCCGCCGGACAGTTCCCTGGGCTTGGATGTTTCAAGGCCGCGCAGCTGGAACAGTTCCACCATTTCATCGACACGCCTGATCCGTTCGGCCGCCGTAAGCGCCGCCAATCCATAGGCAATGTTTCCCGCAACGGTGTGGGTGGGAAACAACGCATAGTCCTGCGCCATGTACCCGATCTGGCGATCTTGCGGAGCCACGCGGATCCCTGCTGTGGTATCGAGCCAGGTGCGCGAAATGAATCGGATGCTCCCTCGCTCCGGCCATTCGAGACCCGCGATGGACCGCAGCACCGTTGTTTTTCCGGATCCTGACGGCCCGAACAGCACCAGTGCGGTGGCTTGTTGAAGCTGGTACCTCAGCACGGCGCTGATGGGTGCGCGTGCGGGAAAGGTCTTGGTGATCTCGATCGCTACTTCTGCGGCCATACCGCCCAGACCTTGCGATTCATCGCATAGATGAACAGTAAGACGGCATAGGAGACGACCAGCAGAAACAATGCCGTGTTGGCCGCGGCGCCATAGTTGAGCGCCTGGACGTCATCATAGATGTCGATGGAGACCGTTCGGGTGACCCCTTCGATGTTCCCGCCGACCATGAGGACGACCCCGAACTCGCCGAGGGTATGGGCAAAGCTCAAGACTGCACCGGTGATCACACCAGCGGCAGAGAGTGGAATGATCAGCTTGAAGAACGTTTTGGCTTTGGAAAGGCCGAGAGTCCACGAAGCTTCGATGAGGTTGCGGTCAACCTGATCAAAGGCCGTCGCGAACGGCTGAACGGCAAATGGAAGACTGTACAAGATCGAAGCAACGAGCAGACCCTGGAAGCTGAATGGGAGGGTCTGACCCACGATGTCGGTATACAACCGGCCGATCGGACTATGGGGACCGATGGCGACCAGGATGTAAAAGCCCAGCACAGTCGGTGGCAGCACCAACGGAAGCGCCACGATCGATTCGACGAGAAATTTCCACCGCCACTTCGAAAAGGTCAGCCAATAGGCAATAGGCAATCCGATGACGAGCAGCGCCATCGAGGTCAGGCTTGCCAATTTGCACGTTACCCAAATGGCCGTCCAGCTCACAGTGCCGCCTTAACCGGATGATTCAACGGCGCGCCGCCATGGCGCCGGCTCTTCGAAGCCGGCGCAATGGTAGAAAGCCGCTGTCAGCAAAGTCAACGCTGGCTATTTCCCGATCATGACCTCAGTCGCTTTCACTGCCACAGTAACTGAATCGTTCAGCTTGAGGCCCATACTTTTCACCGACCCTTCGGTGATCGCCGCGATGAACTCGAGATTTCCGACTTTCACCGCCACCTCGGCCATCGCCTGCCCCTCGGTGATGCGGGTCACGGTTCCCTGAAATTGATTGCGCGCGCTTAGCTTCATGGCGTCCTCCTGTTAATGTGTGGGTTGATCAAACCCTATCAGAAACCCCTCGGGTCCGTAGACTTCCAAGCGGTCTACCTTTCGCTGCCCTCGCATGACACCCTGTTTCATCCGAAACCGAACCACTTTATCTCGGTCTGCGTCGGCCAGTTGACCCAGTGCCGAGTCATGCACGGCCGTCTGCAGCGTCTCTTGCAGCGACGCCACATCCTTGACCCAGAAGTTGATTTGCACCCATCCGGTTTGGCGCGGATGACGAAGATCCTGTCTGATTGCCACAACGACATCACGGAGACAATAAATGCGAATCAGATCCGTTTGAGGATGGTCCAAGCGCTGGATGCTCTGCGCGTGGAATACCTGCTCAAACAGCTGTTCGTGCAAGGTGATGTCTGATGTTTCGATTTGAATATTGGAGAATCCTTCCGCCGCGGACGGCCCACAATTCAGATGCTCTTCGGCGCTGACGCTCGTCACGGTGAGCAACCAAACGAGGCCGACCGCTATAGTACCCGACCGCATACCCGCTCCTATTTGCATCGAAATTGGATTCCCCATCGACGGTTCGTGATCTCTCCTTCCTGTCCCTCGACACTCGACATGCTGCTGTAGCCTTTCATTTCCCCCTCGCGGAGGACGATATAGCCCTTGGGACACTTCTCATCCATGAGTTTCAATGCGGCTTTGCGGTGCGGCGATCCCATCGGACCGCCTCGGTCTTCCTTGAAGAGAAAGGTCACCACGCCGCCCTGCTCCGTTTCATGCGTCATTTGCACGGCATCGGAACAGCCGCCTAACAGCACGAGCGCAAAAACCCAGACCGCTCTATTGCGGAAGCGTAAACCCATAACGGGTCATGATCTCCTGTCCCTGTGTGCCTCGCATAAACTCTAAAAATTGCTTGGCGGTCTCTTGTTGTTTCGACGATTTCAAGATCGCTGCGCCCTGTTCCAGTGGTGGATGAGCATCACTTGGAATTTCCCAATACGTGCCTGCCGCTTTCATGGTCGGCGCCAGCGCCAGCGAGAGGGCAATCACGCCGATATCGCAGGCGCCGGATTCGATGAACTGGGCCGCTTGCGAAATATTTTCTCCCAACACCAGTCGGTCTTTTGCCTGATCATAGACCTTGAAGTGTTCCATCGCCGCAACGGCGGCCCGCCCGTACGGCGCATGTTTCGGATTGGCAATCGCAATTTTCTTGATCGCAGGATCGCGCAACGACCTCCATTCCCTTCGACACATCCCGCTGCGACGCATGATTCGGCCCAGAGGACGATCCGACCGACGGCGTAGCGGTAGAGGGAGCCAGGCACGGTGAGACCCGCCTCTTCCAGTTTCTTGGGGTAGCCGATGTCCGCCGAAAAATACAGATCGAACGGCGCGCCGTTTTGAATCTGCGCATAAAAATTCCCGGACGAACCCAACGACAACTTGACTTGGTTCCCGGTCGCCTTCTCATACTCAGCGATCAGTTCTTTGATGGCAAAGTTTAGATCAGAGGCAGCGGCTATGGCGATCTCGGCACTGAGCGCCGTTCCTGATACAGCGATTTGAGAAGTAAAGACACGCGATTAATGCGACCCATCCTATGCAAGAAAATCTCTGCATGTAAGACTTCAATCTGTTCATGTGCACGTCCTTCCCTTATGAGTTCCCGAACACGATGCAGGCGCTGCAATCGAAAGATCAATACTCTGGGGGTCGACCACCACATTGACGACATCCCAGGGCTTACTCGGCTTCCGTTCACCTACAACCGGACCATAGCTCTTGATGGTCCATTCCTCGCCATGGATTTTTATCGTATAGACGATTCCTGCTTCTGCTTGCTCGACCAAGACGATTCGCCCGATCCAGCGATTCCACCGCTGCTTGCTCCGACGAAATATCCCGCATTCTAGACGCACAGCCCCGGCAGGAATCGTTGCAACCACTCGCTGCCCGAGGACAAACAGACGCTGATTCGCCAACGCCCATCGCACACGGAGATCCGGCTCGACTTCCGACTTTGATCCGGACACCGGATCGGACAAGTCCAGCATACTGGGATTGTATGACCCCTGTCACCCAGTTGATGATGGTACCGTCAACGCAGACGCTGCCGCTGCCGGTCCCTAAGTCCGGCATGGGACGTTCACCTAAATGTTGGGTCGAATGCACCTTGTTTGTCACTGGTTGCCTCCCCAGCTCAGAAGAAGATCTGCAACTGCACACGAATCGCATTCTCAATCAAGGTTCCTCCCTCGCGCGTCAAGAGGTACCGTTCCTGACGGGATTCGACGGCGCCTAGGATCGGCTGTGTCGGCAACGGCGCGCTGCGGCCGATCGCATAGCCGCCCGTGCCCATCGCCATGTTCGTGTACGTCAGCATGAGCTGATAGTCGTAGGTCCCGAAGGGAAACCAATTGATCGACGCATCCACCTGTTTGATCAAATCGCCGGCCGCATTGGTATCGGGATCCCAATAGGAATACCGCGCGGCCACCTCCAGCTTGCGGGGGATCAAGTAATAGCCGGATTGCACATACCACCCAGTCGCGTTGCCCAGCAGGCCTGGTGTGACGGCCGTACAAGCCCCGGCCGCGTTAAACTGTGCAAACAGGGCGCGCCTTTGAATGTCCGATCAATATTCTTGAAGTACTACTCCCCTTGCAACGAAAACCCACGATATTTGAATACTGCGTCGTAGGCCTGCGTTAAGTAATTCACGACCCCCCATCCCAGCTGGCGTCCATTGCCGAACGTCGCCAATTGGCGGCGGAAATTCAAATTTGCCAGGTCGATGCCGACAAACGCATTGTCGGTGCTGGTATTGATTCCTGGGTTATAGGCCAATCCACCACCA
This sequence comes from uncultured Nitrospiraceae bacterium, assembly GCA_963824855.1. Taxonomy (GTDB): domain Bacteria; phylum Nitrospirota; class Nitrospiria; order Nitrospirales; family Nitrospiraceae; genus Nitrospira_C. Next base: position 413,444 of record CAWGQP010000003.1, on the reverse strand, counting down.
ACCGCCATTTGCGGTGTCTCCGAATAGGCCAGATCGCCTTCGCCATATCCCGGTCTGCCCAGGATGTTCCATTGAAGGCGACCGGCATACATGAGCTTGTCGATCTCGTCGCGGAAATTCGCATTGAGATTGCGTGAGTTGGCTGGACAACCGGCGGGAGACGGAAAAGGATTGCCGCCCGTCTGTCCACCCGGACATCCGACAGTCGCTTCTTCACTGTTATAGGTTCCATACCGATTGAAGAGCGGACCGGCGCCGTTGAAGACGCCGAGGTAATAATTCACGGGATAAATTTCATCATCGTTCATGATCGTGATGCCGATATCGCGCCGATTAAGGCCGCTGGCGGTAAAGGCATCCATGACCGGCGCCCGTTCGGCGAACTGCATGGAGGCGGTATTGTTGATCTGCGAGCGGTTGAAGAAGATTTTGTATTGGCCGAGCTGCACGTTGAACAGCGGGAAATGCGTGCTCAACACATAGTAATCCAGCAAGATTGGCAGATCCAGGAGTCTGCGCATTTTCGGCTGTTTCAAACCCAATCTGAAGAAAGTACTTGAAGTCTGGACTCAGGAGGTGCCCGAGGAACAACAGCCTAGCCCGTCGTAAATTAAACTGCGAGGCAAAATCATCCGAACGGTTCGCGCGGTAATCCCCGAACACGCCGAGGAGTTCAGGATAATTCTTGGCATCGCCGGGATTTCTCCAGGCATCGTTTCTCCAACGAGTCGTTTCACGCAACTGCATGCGTCCTCGGATCTTGAGGAGAAACGCATTATCGTTCATTGAAAAATTGAAGCCGCGATCGTACCAGAGCTTGAAACTCGGCTGCATGAGATAGGCGCGAGTTTCTGACTCTTTGATGGCCTTGTCACGTTCTTCCTGCGTGATGATCCCTTTCTCGTACGAGCGCTCCAGCAACAGTCGCGTCGCTGGGTCCATGCTTTCGACAAACACGTATTGCCCATCTTTTTCGATGAGCCTTCCTGATTCCACGGCATGGGTTGGATACGCCTGTAGAAGGTAAAGGATCAGCGCGCCCAGAACGATGACGCCTTGAGTTCGGCACATAGCCTGCGTGATGTCTTGAAATATGTTTCGCGATTTCATAGCTCCTCCACAAAAAAGCGAAAGAAAGAGTGTGAATTTCAGTGACTCAGGCCCATGTTCAATGGCTATCTCGAAGAGGCGGGAATGGCCGTCTTCAAAAATTCACGGAGCTGCACGGCTTGCCTGCCGCTCTCCGGCTCTGTCTCCCAGAACCGTCCCGGCTCGAAGTACAGCAAGTACGTCTTTGGCTCCGGAGGGGTGGCGGGATAACGGAGGTCCCACTGTTCCGATTTCCTGGCAGGAAATTGGGCGTGGTAATGCTCGAGCACGAGATGGAGGTAGGGCTCTCTCACGGCGATCCACCCGGCGGTCGTGTCACGTTCAGCCGCCGGATTCATCCCGGGAGCCAGCACCTGAAAATAGACGCGCTCATCAGGAGCGGCCTTCTCGAGCCCTTCGACTAGAAAAGGCACGACCGCTTGCATTTCATCCTCTCGGAAAATCTTCTTGGGAGGAACCTCTTCTGCATACCATCGGAGCGGCAATCGCTGTTTTTCGCGGAACGAAAATCCGTTCAGTACGGCAGCGAGGTCGTTGGCTTGGAGGTGGACGGGATGAGTGTAGGAAACGGCGTGGGGATCCCGTTGAAGGGAAACGACAACACGACGATCCTCATGAATGACCGTCGTCGTGTACGGGAGTCTGGCGCACCCTCCCGACATGATGCCCATAAACAACAACGATATAAAAAGCGCATAGGCTGACAAGAACCACATTCGGCTACTCATCACCGCCTCCTCCTCTCAAATAACTGCATTGGGATTCATTCTTTCTTCATGGACTGGCTTTGTGGCGGCGATGTGTATCCCAGGCGCTGGAGTTCTTTCTGGGCTTCAGCAGATTGAATGAAGCCAAGAAACTCCTCGCAGAGTGCGCGATTGGGACAATACCGTTCCATCGCCATGGAATGGATCACGAGTGGAATGATGCCGCGCTCGGAAACAGCCACGATCCGAATGCGTTGGCTCTCCTGCACAGCGTCGGGTCCGAAAAGGATCCCAACGTCGGCCTGCCCGTTGAGCAAATGATCCAACACCGACCGTGTGTCGCTTGCCTCATCCAGTCGGCCTTCGACGGATGACCACACTCCCAGTGTCGTCAACAGCTGCTTGGTCTGTTGACCGAGCGTGGTCAGATCCGGATCACCGACCGCGATGCGCAATGCCTCGTTCTTGCCCAAGGCCTCAAACGACGTCGGAGCATCCACCAGCGCCTCGGGCACGACCATGACCAGCGGCACCTCCGCATAGGGCCGCTTCGTTCCAGGCAGGACGTAATATCTCCATTCAAGGCGAGTAATGAGCTCATCCCCGCCTGGCGCCACGAGATGAATAGGACCTGAGCCGATGAAGTACTGACCAATGGGACTGTTCTCCATACCGGCGATCGTTCGCCGGATATCGAGGCCCGAATCGAAATATAGTCGTACGCGTACATCAGGATGTGTCTGTTCAAACTGACGTCCCAGCGCCTCGACGGGAATACGCATACTGGGTGAGGTGGCAATGACCAATTGCTCCGTCGCGAACGCTGGCGAGATTTGCAGAGCCAGGTACAGAACGCTGGAAGTAAGAAGTCGATACCACATGATCGTCATCTCCTCTCTCGCAGCGAATGCAGTTTGCCTGTGTCTCGTGTGTCGTAGCCGCCCAGCGCCTCGATCTCATTTCGGAACGACTGGCTGACGAGCGTGTCGAAGAGATTCGCGAGCGTTGGATGCGACTTGAGGTAGGCGCGTCGGCACGACGAGATCGTATCGGGCGGCTTGGACCGGGACGAAATCCAGTCCGAACAGTTGAGCGGCCGATCGAATGCCGATGCCGACATCAGCTTGATGGCCCGCAATGGCACGAGCCACGTCAAAATGAGACCGGAGGATTGTGTCGTAGCCCTGTATCTGAGTGTGGTCTAGACCCGGCAGCACGCAGACGTTGGTCAAGCAAAAGGCGGGCTCCGGATCCTTCCTCACGATTGATCAATCTCACGTTCGGCTCGGCAAGATCAGCAGCTTCGTGGATCCCTTTTGGATTGCCGGGTCGAACGAGAAATCCTTCCTCCCAAGTTGCGAAGGTCACGACGTCATACGCCGTTCCTTTCAGGGCGCGTTTCAGAAAGGGCAAGTTGGATTCGCCGCTCGAAGGATCGAACAAGTGAAGCCCCGCCACATGAACTTCTCCCCGCTCAAGCGCCTGCAACGCAGCCGTGCTGCCCATGGTCCAGCCGATCACAGAGCCCTGATCTTTTTGGCGACGCAGATGTTCTCCGGCGAGGAAAATGGCGGGATCGCACCCGGCCACGGATATGTCGCGCTCGACAGACTGCCGATCGCGGGAGAGACGCACCCGGGCTTTGACACCCGAACGCTGTGAGAGGGTGTCGATCAAATATCCGTCTGCCGGAACCGTGTACGACAGCACGTCGCCAAGTCCGTTGACCGGACGAACGATAGTTTTTGTCCCAACCGTGGCGACTTTGACGCGGAGCGGAACAGTCCGCGCGTCGATCGGTGGTGGAGTCCCAATGAATGTCCCCTCGATCACCTCATCTGGTTGCGCGAGGCTGAAGAGATCTTCCACTCGGCACGCGAGAACGGAGGCCAATCGCAGGGCGACTGCGGTGGTGGGAAGATAGACTTCGGATTCAATGGCCGAGACGGCTTGTCTCGTGATTCCGGATTTCGCGGCAAGTTCCGCTTGCGAGAATCCTTTGGCGATGCGGACGTTCTTCAGACGATTCTGAAAGAAATGAGCAGGTTCGGCCTGGTTGTTTTGACCCATAGTGGCCGAGCGAATACCATGTATAATTGCTATACGTCAAGTATACTGTCATCTCACTCATCGCACTTCGTCTGTGAAGCATGGGGCTTGACATAGGTAATTAATGAGGTCTAGTAAAATAATTGTTGACAAAGTGGATAATGTTAATTTATACATAGCACATAAAGTCTAGCGGAATACTGTAGATTGAAACGCCTTTCACTCCATTTGAGGTCCTTTATGCGATCCGATAACGACCCCAGAATCGAACAAACCATCTTGCAAGCCTTGAAAGACCTGCGTTTTGGGTCAGTGGAAATCATCGTCCACGATTCGAAGGTCGTCCAAATCGAGCGCAGAGAAAAAGTGCGCGTGGAGCTGGAACCGTCGCGCCGCGCATCACTTGCTGGATAAGCGTCGCATTGACCCGTTCGTTTAGGGAAGGAACTCACCGCCTGTCAGACAACTAAAGGTGGTGATCGAGATGGACCTACAATTTACGTTGCGGACTGACCGGACCACCGGAAGTTCCCATGTCATGAAGGAGCTGCGACATGAGAATTTCCGGATGGTTTATTTTTATCGTGACAGGAACGATCCTGTTCGCCCACCCCGGCACTGTCCGGGCAGTTGAAGAGGGCCAGTTCGTCAAAAAGGAAGGGAAATGGGAATACTATTCGAGCGAAGATCCTGGCTTGAAATATCTGTACCTCAAAGGCACTCATTTCTGAGGATGAATACAAGAAAGGCCTTCGCACATTGGAGACGAAGGAACGTCTCGCAAAGCCGAATTTCAATATTGATGTCAACAATGGGTTGAACATCCGTGTCGGTGACAGATTCTTTTTGAAAATGCGGCTGCTGGTGCAGACTCGCTACACCTACAGCACCTACAATAAGGCGTGGGGATCCATCGGCGACTCACGGAATGAAGAAATCCTCGGAGGTCAGGTGGAATTTCGAGCCTTCAGGCGGGAATCCGACTCGAGCCAGTTTCTGATTCCTCGCGCGCGCCTTCAATTCATGGGCTATGCCTTTGATCCCGATTTTCGCTACAACGTCTCCTTGCAGATGGATTCGACGCCATCGAATCAAGAAGGAAGCAACGGCAAAGCCGGACTCCTGGACGCCTATGTGTCGTCCTGGCACATTCCTTGGGCCAATATTCAACTCGGACAACAAAAGGTTTGGTTCAATCGTGCACTCATCAGTAACGATTGCCACATCAAGTTTCGCGGACAACATGATCGTACAGAACGTGTTTGCCTCCAACCTCCAAAACCCCCGCGACATCGGCATCAATATTTTGAGCGACGAGGAGCAATACAAGTTCAATTACGCGTTCGGCGTGTGGGGCGGCGTCGGGCCGAATTTGGGACGGGATGGAACATCCGTGAGCCAAAATGTGTTGCCGCCAACGGGAGGCGGCGGAGTCAATTCTGGAGTCACGCGTACCTACAACTATGACACTCGCTTCATGAGCGGGGAACTCATGTACACCGCCCGGCTGTTGTATAAGATCGCAGGCAACCCGGGATACGGCTGGGGAGACATTGTGAATTCTCGGACCCTGCAGTCGGCTATTGGTTTCGGTTACGCCTATGATCCCGCGCAGAACTATCTAAGCTCGACACGCTCCGATATCGTCGACCGTGCCTACCGCCAGGCCGTCGCGAAGGCTATGAATGGACGACTCCTCGGCGGAGGCATTTACGATTTTCAGACCTACGAAGTGGATTTCGTCGCCAAATACCAAGGATGGTCGCTCCAAGCTGAAGGCTACTATCGGCACCAACGGGTCAGGAATAAAGATAGTGGAACCCAACCATTTGACCTGACAACGATCCCGTCAACCGCGATCCAGGGCCCCCCGGTGGATCTCGGTCAAGCGTGGGGCTGGTATGTCCAAGGTGGCAAATACCTCATTCCCCGGAAACTGGAGCTCGCTCTCCGCTACGGTGTGCTTGATCCCTCAACGAAGCAGACACATGACCTCACCTATGAGTTCGGCGCCGCCATCAATTACAGCTTCGACGGCACGTACAACAACCGACTGGTGATCGACTACTCCAACATCACCATGGGGAGCGGCGGGCGAGCCCCTGATCGCTTTCCATTTGAATCGCAACCGGGATTCGGCCAAAAGCTGGTCGAAAACCGCATCAACGTCCAATACCAGTTCTATTTCTAGTCAGCGAGGAAACTATGAAAAAGCATCACGTGTTTCACCCAACTATTGTCCTACTGAGTCTCCTTGCCGTCTTGGTATGGCTTCCCGGTCGTGCCTTTGCGCAGCCAGAAACACTGACCATTGCGGCAGCGAATAGCCTCAAAGATGCCCTCCGAACACTGCTTCCTGCTTTCGAATCGCAGCACTCGGAACTGACGGTGCGTGTCATCTACGGTCCCTCACAGTCTCTCCGCAAACAAATCGAGGAAGGGGCGCCGGTAGATGTGTTTCTGCCGTCACTGTCCGAGGAGATTGATCAACTCGACAAGAAAGGGTTGATCATTCAAGGCACCAAACGTATCTATGCCGGCACTTCGCTGGTCTTGATCACAGGTCCCGTGCTCCCCGCTCCGATCCGTTCCATCGAAGATTTGCGCACGATTCCCGTGCGGCGTATTGCTGTCGGCGATCCGAAGACTTCATCGGTGGGGAAAGTCGCGTCGCAATTTCTCAAATTCAGCAAGCTCGATCCCACACTCAAGTCCCAATACGTCTACGGTGAACATTCTCGTGCCGTGCTGGATCTTGTCGCCAAGGGCGAGGCCGAAATCGGCGTCGTCTACCGGACGGACGCCATCACGGACAGCCACGTGCGCATTCTCGATACGGCGCCCGCCGAATCCCATTCGCCGATCCAGTACGGGGTGGCGATTGTGTGGACGGCGAGGAACATTTCGGGGTCCGGTGATTTTATCGAATTCCTTCTTTCTTCACGCACTCAGGATGAGTTGAAAAAGTATGGGTTCGATCAGGCGCTAGACAAAACCGGGTTGGTACTGCGGCAGGAGGTCAGACCATGAAGGACTGGACAATATCGCACAATCAACGTGTCGGGTGGTTCATCTGGCCGCTGTTCGTCATGATTGGATTGATGGGTGGTGCTGGTTGCGCCGGCGCTCCTCACACACCGACAAAGGTCATTTACGAATCGGGAAGAAACCAGGTTTGGCTCGAGAAAGACCCCGACGTAACCACTAACGACCACCCGGCGAATCTCTCGCCCGAAGAAATTGGCACCTTACTGCGAGGTGTTCGTAGTTGGGAAAGCCGCAACTTCATCCATCGATTGTTTTCGGGAGAGGCCGAAAAGACTCGAGCGTTTCGTAATGAAGAAATTACATTCCTGGCGCCTGCGCTCTCGAAGGCACTGGCGCAGGCCTCACCGGACGACCGCGTCTATTTTCATCTCAGTCATGCGACCGAGCAGGGCGATGAGGAGAGCACGTCCGGATGGCTGTCGATCCGGCAGGATACGTTGGTGCTCGCCCTCAGCGAAGTCCATGACCGTCATGGGCCCCAACCGGATATCAGCAAGTACGACCGACAAATGCCGAACGTACCGGAACGGTCGTCGGCGTTTGATGTCATCTTTGAGCCGGAGGAGTACCTGATCAAGGTCAAGTCCGGAGGAAAGCTGTTTTCTCCGGAGCAGCGGGAAGAACTCTATATCAAGTATCGCGAGGCGCTGTCCGCGCTTCCAAGATTTCCGGGGCTCGAGCCCCGTCTCACAAACAAACCGTGATTGAGGCGAGGGAATGTTCATGACGGAAGGACGGTTGAACCACATGCCACATATCGGCATCGTCGGGGGAACTGCAGACGGCGCGGCGCTCTGCTATCGAACCCTGTGCCATGAAGCCGAACGGCTTACAGGCGGGCGTGCATATCCTGAAATCACCATGCACACGCTGCCGCTCGAGGCCTATCTGGCCTCCATCGATGTGGGTGATTGGTCCGGCGTGGCAGCGCTCATGTCCCGATCGGCTTCGGTCCTTGCACAGGCCGGAGCCGAACTGATCATCTGTCCAAATAATACCTTGCATTGCGCTTTCGATCTCGTCGTCTCGCCTGTCCCGTGGGTGCACATCGCCGCCGCGGTTGTGGACGAAACGACCCGCCGGAATTACCGGCGGGTGGGACTGCTTGGCACGCAGGTGGCCATGCAGGGAACCGTCTACCAGCCGATCTTTGAACATCATGGAATTGAAATCATGTTGCCGCCGGTTCCCAAGCGCATTGAACTGGACAGAATCATCCGAACCGAACTCATTCGAGGACACTATCTGCCTCGATCTCTGGCGTATGTGCAGGACATCATCTCAACGATGGCGGCGAGCGGTGCGGACGCCGTCATTCTGGGCTGCACTGAGCTGCCATTACTGCTGTCAGAAGAACCATCGAGTCTTCCGCTGTTGGATTCTACTCGTCTGTTGGCAACTGCGGCATTGACCACTTCCCTTCTCGTCTCAATCCCATAATTCAATTAAGGTGAACGCATGCACATCATGATGTGGATCCTCTTGTTCGGGTATTTCATGGCCATTACTCCGTCTCTCGCTTCAGCAGGAGACACGATCCGAGTGGGCCATTTTCCCAACGTGACGCATGTCCAAGGTCTGGTCGCGCACCATCTCTCGCGCACAGGGAAAGGCTGGTTCGAGCAACGGTTGGGCCCGGATGTGAAAATCGAGTGGTACATCTACAACGCGGGTCCGAGCGCCATGGAAGCCATTCTCGCGGATTCCATCGACCTGACGTATGTGGGGCCGAGCCCCGCCTTGAATGCCTATACAAAATCCAATGGTGAAGAGATTAGAATAGTCGCCGCTGCCGCCGCGGGAGGGGCAGCGCTCGTCGTACAGCCTGACTCAGGGCTGAAGGAGCCCGGTCAGTTTCGAGGAAAGACGATTGCGACTCCCCAACTGGGCAATACGCAGGACATTGCCTGCCGGGCTTGGCTCAGCAACGGTGGACTGAAGATTACACAGACCGGAGGCGATGCCTTCATCATCCCGACGCCGAATCCGGATCAGCTTACCTTGTTCAAAAACAAGAAGCTTGATGCCGTGTGGACGGTCGAGCCCTGGGTGTCGCGTTTGGAGCGTGATGCTGGTGGAAAGGTCCTCGTCGAGCAGTCGAAGGACAGCATCACGGTATTGGTCTCGGGCGTCAAGTTTCTCAAGAAAAAGCGAGACCTCGCGGCAAAGTTCGTCCGCGCCCATCGTGAGTTGACGGAATGGATTCTTTCGCATCCGGACGAGGCCAAACAGATGATCAGACAGGAACTGGCCGCTGAAACGAAAGCCGACGTGTCGCCCGATCTGATTGCTCAAGCATGGAAGCGGATCGTGCTGACCAATGACCCCTCCATAGAGGAGTACCGGCATTTCGTCGCGGATGCACAACGAGCCGGTTTCATCCGGTCAGCTCCCGACCTCTCCCGGCTGATCGAAAGGGTCAATTGACATGCTGACGACCGAGCATCCGCCGGCACCATCGCAGGCCGCCAAGCTGGTCCTTGAGCATGTGACGAAATGGTTCCAAACGAGCTCGTTGCACGTGCATGCCCTCGACGACGTGACGCTCCGCATTACAGAGGGAGAGTTCGTCTGCTTGGTCGGGCCGAGCGGCTGCGGCAAATCCACGTTACTGAATATTATTGCCGGGCTTGACCATGCTGATCGTGGCACCGTCCAGGCCGACGGCAAGCCGATCGACGAACCCGGGCCCCACCGGCTGATGATGTTTCAGGAGTCGGCGCTGTTTCCGTGGCTCACGGTTCTTGGGAATGTGCTTTTCGGTCTGAAACTCAGCAATAGTTTGAGCGCCCCAGAACGCCGGGAGAAAGCGGAGTATTTTCTCGAACTGGTGGGACTCAAACGGTTCATGCACTCGAATGTCCATGAGCTCTCGGGAGGAATGAAACAACGCGTCGCGCTTGCGCGGGCTCTGGCGCCCAATCCCAGCGTCCTGTTGATGGACGAACCGTTCGGGGCCTTGGACGCATTGACGCGTGAGCAATTGTACGGCGACATCCAACGGATCTGGAGCCAACATCGGAAAACCATCGTGTTCGTCACCCACAACGTGCGCGAAGCCGTCTGTCTCGGAGACCGCGTCATTCTCTTTTCACCCCACCCCGGACGTATCCGCGAAGAATTCAGCATCCCGCTCCCCAGGCCGCGTGACATCAACAGTGTGGATCTTGCCCGTTACGCCACGGAGATCACGCGCGTCTTGAAAGGGTACGTTCAGCCGGAGGTGGCTGGTTGATCACGCGATGGTTGGCGGCATCCCTCTTCTTTGTGGGCCTGGTCGTGGCGTGGCATGTCGTCGTCAAAGCCCAAATCTGGTCGCCTCTGTTGCTCCCTTCGCCTGCGAGCGTCCTCGAGTATCTGCGAACTGCCGCGCAGGACGGCACGCTCTGGGAAGCCACCCTCGTGACGGTGCGACGGCTGCTGATCGGGTATGGATTGGGCATCCTCGTGGGTCTTCCACTTGGGCTGCTGACCGCCTCTTTCCGCTGGTGCCATGACACGATCGGCATTCTCGCGTTGGGACTCCAGACACTTCCCAGTGTCTGTTGGGTGCCGTTGGCCCTGCTGTGGTTCGGACAGACGGAGGCCGCTATGCTCTTTGTGGTGGTCATGGGCACGGTCTGGTCCTTGATCATCGCCACGGACAACGGCGTACGGACTATTCCACCCATCTACAGCCGCGCCGCCCGCACCATGGGTTCCACCGGACTGCACACCTGGACGCATGTGGTCATTCCGGCGGCGCTGCCCTTCCTTCTGAGCGGCATGAAACAAGGCTGGGCCTTTGCCTGGCGCTCGCTCATGGCGGCCGAAATCTACGTCACGATCCTTAGCGGCTTCGGACTTGGCCAACTCCTGCACTATGGCCGGGAACTCCATGCCATGGACCAAGTCATCGGCGTCATCCTCATCATCATTTTCATCGGTCTCGCGGTCGACAAATCACTCTTCGCCCCCACTGAACGCTTCATGCACCGACGATGGGGAACGGAGCGGGGCTGAACTTTCTACCTTCTCATCTGGCACACACATGGTTCCTGTGGTACCGTAGCGCCATGAACCGCTCTCCCGCGGGGTGGTTTCGCCACCTGTCGATCGGCCAGAAACTTCTCATTTCGTTTGGACTCATCCTCAGCCTCCTCGCATTAAGCCTGACGGCGTTGCTCTTTTATCTCGCCAGGATCAACAGCTATGTCGACCGACACAAACGCATTACTGTTCCGGCCATCGTCACGGCGGCCAACATGCGGCGCGAGGCGTACGATATCAAGCTGGCGTTGCACACAGATCAACGCATTATCTCGGAAGCCAGGGACCTGAGCGCCCGCCTCGAGGGCCATCTGTCGGAGCTCAGCCAGACGCTCACTCTCTATAAAGGGACGCATGCCGCCAGAACTCATCCAGTGCTCTACGGCATGCTGGCCGACCATCATCGGCTCGATCTGGCCGAGCAAGAGGATCGCGCCATTGAGGACATTGGCGCGGCCCTGCGCACTTTGGCCATGCATCTGAACCGGATAGAGACAGCGGAAGGCGACCGCCTGATGACGCGCGTCGCACAAGGCCTCGATCAGCTCATGGACGCGCACACACAGATCGACATCGAGATGAAGCACGAGGGCGACCGGCTCGTCGGCCGCGCCCGGCTGACCGCCTTATTGCTCGCCCTATTGTTGGGGTTGGTCATCGCAGGGACCTATGCGCTGGCTGCCACACATATCGCGCGCCCCCTGACGGCCCTGGCCGCCACCGCCGATCGCGTCGCGCATCACGATCTTTCCGCACAATTCCCCCCTTGGCCCAGCCGTGACGAGGTCGGCACGCTGGCCGGCTCGCTCACAACAATGCTCGCGAGCTTGCGTGAACACAGCACCTCGCTGTGGCGCAAGACGAAGGAATTGGAAGCGTTTACCTATTCGATCGCCCACGACCTCAAGGGGCCGCTCCGAGAGATCGAGGGATTTTCCTCCCTGCTCGAGAAGCAGTTTTCAGAGACCGGCGATCAACAGGTGAAACATCACATCGGCGTCATCCGGCAGTCCGCATTGCGCCTCACGCATATGATCGACGCGCTTCTGAAATACTCGCGACTGGAACAGCAAGCCCTGCCCAAACAGCGGTTCAACGTGCGAGAAATGATTGCCAGCCTCTCAACGACCGGATGAGTTCGATGCAGCAGGCGACGCCGGCCATTCACGTTGACTTGCCATTCGACGATCTCTTCGGCGAACCTGTCAGCATCCGACAGGCCCTCGCCAACCTGCTCGACAACGCCGTCAAGTTTTCCCGTACCCGACCGAAATCGGAAATCCGGATCGACGGAACGCAGAACAACGGGGAGTGCATCCTACGGATCATGGATAACGGCATCGGATTCGACGTGGCTCAGACGGACAGGATCTTCGGGCTATTCGAACGATTGCACAGTCCGCAACGAATATGAAGGGACGGGCGTCGGCTTGGCGATCGTGAGACTCGTCATGGATAAACACGGAGGCCGGGTCATGGTCGATTCGGCGCCGGAGCGCGGCAGTACCTTTTCGCTCGTCTTCCCGCAAGGAGCCTCGTGATGCGGGCCCTGATCATCGACGACGAACAATATGTGCGACTTGTGCTCGAACACACCCTGCGGGAGGAAGGCTGCGACGTCGTGGTCGCTTCAGACGGGAAAGCCGGTATTGCCGCGCTTCAGGGCGAGACGTTCGACTGCGTGATTACGGATCTGCGTATGCCAGGTATTGATGGCTTGAACGTTCTCGCATGGGTGACGGATCACCAGCCGGGAGTTGAGGTGGTGATGCTGACCGGGCATGGCGACGTGAAGGATGCGGTCGAAGCGATGAAGCAAGGCGCCTGGGACTTCCTCATCAAGGATACGCCATTTGACGGAGCGGCCGTGAAAGCGGCCCTGGCGAAACTCCGAACCGTCCGCGCCTTGCGACAGGAAAACCTGGCCGCACGCCGGGGCGGTTATACCCGTGATGTCATCATCGAGGGGGCCAGTCCAGCCTGGAAGACGCTGAAAACCCACATTGGCAAAGCCGCATCCTCGAAAGCCCCTGTGCTCCTCCAGGGGGAAACCGGTTCGGGGAAGGAAGTCGTGGCGCGTCTCGTTCACGAATTGAGCGGCAGGGCCCAAGGACCGTTCCTCGCAATCAACTGCGGCGCCATGAACCGCGAACTGCTGGAAAGCGAGTTGTTCGGTCATGAGAAAGGCGCATTCACCGGCGCCGTTGGAGCGAAGACGGGGCTCGTGACGGCCGCTTGTGGAGGCACGCTCTTTCTCGATGAGTTGGCCGAAATGCCGGCTTCCATGCAAGTCAGTCTACTGCGCTTCTTGGATCGGGGTGAGTATCGACCGGTTGGGAGCACGCGCACGTTTCATGCGGACGTTCGCATCGTTGGAGCCACCAATCAAGATCTTCAGACGCTCGTCGCACAAGGCCGCTTCCGCGAGGACTTGTTCTACCGCATCAACGCCGTGACACTTCCCGTCCCAGCGCTCAGAGAGCGCAAAGATGACGTGCCTGAGCTGGCAGAGCATTTTCTCCAAAATCTTCGCGCCGCAGGATCTGTAACACGAACGCTGTCTCCCGAGGCAAAAGCCGCGCTCTGCGCCTACTCTTGGCCCGGCAACATCCGGGAGCTTCGTAATGTCATCGAACGGTTGATGTTGATGGGAACCGGAACGGCCGCCATCTCAGGCGAGGAAGTCAGGGCGGTGCTGCCGGCGCCTAGCCGCGAGTCTGAGACTGGTCAGCTTTCCAATCGCTCCCTCGAAGACATCGAGCGCTGGCACATCGAACGAGTCCTCGAGGCGCATGCCGGAAACAAGAGTCAGGCCGCCAAAACGCTCGAGATCGACTACAAGACACTCTTGAGCAAGCTCAAGAAATACGGCCTCACGAGCGAGAGAGCCCATGATCAATGACAGCATCAGACGAAAGCAGTTCACCCTGGCCCAGGAGGAGAGACATGATCCGCTTGTGTGCATTCAGCCTTTTGATCGCCTGCTCGCTCCTTGTCCCTGCAGTTGCGTCGGCTGGCGACAAGCCTCACAAAAAATCCACCGTCAAGGACGTCAAGGCGATGTCCGAAAAAGATCAGACGGCGTTGGCGCTCAGCGCGGCCCCTGCCCGCATTGCGAAAGATGCCGGTGTCATGATCTATGGCGCTGACGGCAAACTGACGGAAGCGAAAAAGGGGACGAATGGTTTTACCTGTATTCCCACGGTCATGAACCTGCCGGTCCCCGATCCCATTTGTATGGACGCCGCCAGCAACCAATGGATGACCGACGTCATGAATAATGCCCCCAAACCGTCCAATACGGTGCCTGGCATTGCCTATATGGCGAGGGGGGGATCCCACTTCGAAAAGAACGGCAGAGTCGTCATGGCGGGCGAAGGTGCGAAAGTGGTCAAGGAACCGCCGCACTGGATGGTCATGTGGCCGTTTGATCCCAACGCCTCTCGACTGCCGACCGTCCCCAATCCCTCAGGCGTCTACATCATGTTCGAGGACAGTCCATATGCGCATCTGATGATTTACCAGGATCCGAACAAGATGAAGTAGTCAGCTTCTCCCTGGGGGTTTGACCAGTGTCAGTCCCCGCTTCGGACGGCCTACGCTGTCAGGATGAACGTTCGCGACAAGGAAGTACAAGCGGAAACCATCGCTCGAGTGCTCGACAATGCGATGGCCCTCCCTGGATTGCGTCCCAAAGTCGGCCTCGATCCGGTGGTCGGCCTGTTTCCGATCCTGGGCGATACGATGGCGACGATTGGCGGCGCCGCAATCCTGGTCATGGCGCGGCAGCTGCAGGTCCCCTGGGATGTGCAGTTGCGCATGGCCTATAATCTCTTCAAGAACGGCCTGATCGGGGCCATTCCACTCCTCGGCGATTTTTATTCATTCGTGTTCAAGAGCCATCAGCTCAATGCCGCCTTGTTGGTCCGGTCCATCAAACGCGGCGAAGACGGACACTGCGACTTGTTGACGAGACCGCTGTCGCTCCGCGACATCACGGCGCTGGCGCTGCTTCTCCTACCCACCATTCTGCTCGTCTCCGTTGCGGGAGTATGGTTCTGGAACCATAATATCTCGCTCTTGGAGTTGCTCTATCCCACACCCTATCAAAGCCGAGGGAATTGACGACCGCCCCGGACTCTAGAAGCGCCGGCCTACCCAGCGGATTCCATAATGCGGAGCCTCGAAGCCTCGCTCGAGCACACCGATGTCCGGCCCTTCACCGGTATAGTCGTCGTTGATGTTGGGAAGCCTCCGGCCGGCATCCACCGCATTACTCCCAGCATCGAGCACCGGCGTGGGCGGCGGCATAAAGGACTCGAACGTCGGTGGTACGGCGATCGCCGTGATGAACACGGGAACGGTCAGCAGCCGTCCGTGTCCTTCGTACGGGGACTCCCGACTGAATGACGCAAAGTCGCTCCAGCTGTAATCGAACTTGAACTCCCCGTCAGGACTCCAGCCGTTGTAATCGATGCCGGCCATTTGGAGATAGGGCGTCAGATAGACCGGCTTGTCCGTCCCGATCGTGAGATTGTTGTGAAAGGAAAAATTGGACGCATACGCTCCGTATTGCAGCCAGGCCCATCCCCTACGGATGGACGTGTTGTGCAAGATGAAGAACCCGGTCGGCTCCTGATTGAGCTTGTAGGGCGCAATGGCCGTGTTATAGATGAGGTTGCGAACGGCGTACACCGGGCCTCCCCACACCGGCTGGAAACTGATTCCCATGGCGACATTTCCAAAACGGTTGCGGAAGGCGCGGACGTTCCGTTCGCTGTAGTCCAATTCGATGCCGTCATCCCCGCCCCACAGCACGTCGTTGCCGTAGAAATCAATCGCACGATTCGGAATCTCCACCGGCTGTGAAAGCCCAAGCGCGTCACCAAACCCTGCCAGCGTATTGTGACAGATCACATGCCCGGCGCCAGTGACGACAATGCCCTCATAGTTCCACGTCCGGCCGCTCGTATCCGGCCAGCGAACACCCCTGCCTTCGAGAAGATTGTCGCAAATGTAGAGATGTCGGTTGCCGCCGCCTCTGCCATTGATGCCGTACGAGACTTCCTTGATGTGGGTTCCTCGAATGACGACGTCAGTGGCGTTCGCGACGGCGATTCCCCAGGTGCTCGAGCGAATCGTCATGTCTTCGAGATGAATATGAGAGCCGGTGATGCGGACACCGTATTCTTCACCGGGAGAGTCAATGGTCGTGGCTTCGCGATCGCGGCCCTTGACGACAATGGGATCACCCTCGGTCCCGCTGCGTTCCACGCGGAACGGCCCTTTATAGCGGCCCTTGGCGAGCATGATGACATCCCCCGGATTGGCTCGTGCGAGCACGAAGGCCAAGGCGTCGGCCGAATCGACGTCCACGACGCGAGGGGACCGAGGAGCATCGCGAGGGACCGCCCGCGTCGTCGCTCTGGCCGTTCGCATCATGGTCCCGCCGTCCGGGTCTTCAATGGTCAACCGAACCTCGTAGACGGAATCCGGGTTCAAATCGAAGATGCTGCCCGCGAATTGCTCTGCGATTGCGAATTGACTGGGGACAACTCGCGAAAGCGTCTCTGTGCGCACGCGCTGCAGCGGCAGCGCCTCCTTCCACGTCAGCGAGTCCATTTCGCGGTAGGCGACCCGAACGGACGCATCGAAGTCCTCATCACCATCGAGGACCGGCAGACTGAGGCCGACCGTGTTCAGAGTGGCAGGGTCGATCTCGATTTCACCAACCGCGATGGGACGCACCACAGACGAAGGAAACCACGAACAGCCCGAAGCCACGAGGAGGAAGAGGAGAAGCCATTGCCATTTCATGGAGACGCAGCATGCCGGGAGACTTCGTGCGCTCCCACTGGGAAATTCCCCAACCGGCAGGTATTTTCTAATGCAACAGCTTTTTGCTTTCCTCGAGCGCCTTCAGCCACGGCTCGGGAATGTCGATTACGTATGGCAGGAGCGGCACCAAGGGGCCCAGCGCCGAACCGAGCAGTTCCGAGAATGACCGCAGATCGAACGGCACGACCCGCATCTTGTGGATATGGTCATACACCTGGTTCAACGCATTGAGCCCAAGCAAGTCGCTCCCGCTCATCAACTCATAATGGCCACTCGAGCAGGCCTTCAGCCACTTTTCCTCGAAGGCTTTGGCCCGCTCCATAGACCGCTCCTGGAACGCTTCGAGCGCGCGGGACTTGGCGTGATAAAGCTGCCTGGTGAACA
The DNA here is from genome assembly GCA_963824855.1 of uncultured Nitrospiraceae bacterium. GTDB lineage: Bacteria > Nitrospirota > Nitrospiria > Nitrospirales > Nitrospiraceae > Nitrospira_C. Next base: position 396,279 of record CAWGQP010000003.1, on the reverse strand, counting down.
TGAAAAGCGGCAATGTGAACATCAAGGGCGCGCCCACCACGAAACTCGCCGTATAGCCCCACACGGAGAGTACCGCGAAGCTCGCCCCTTCGAATTTCAACTTGTAAAGGAGGGTCGGCGCGACGTAGCTGATCCCATACGCCAGAATCACCCATCCGAATTTCGTTTGGGCATCGCTGAGAAACCCGATGCCGCCCGTACTGTCTGGGTGAGAGGGCACCAGATTCAGCCGTAACCTGGACACTTGGTACAGATACCACGTCCAGAGCAACACTTTTCCCGCCCAGCGCAGCCACCAATAGGTCGTCAGCGGCCCGACGAAGATCAACTCCCACACGCCGGGCGCCGTCAGCAGTTGATGGTCTCCGCTCTGGATCATGGCATGCCAGGTGAGACGCTCGTTATACATCTCAGGAATCATCCAGGACGCCGTCACGGCGTACGCCAGCATCATGCACACGACGTCGGGCCAGGCCAGGTGACGCAGCCGCTTCAATTGCCAATTGATTCGCTGCAATCGAACGGCATCTCCGGGTTCTACAACGCCGGTCGTCAGGAAGTATCGGGCGGCCTCCCGTGTCTGCGCATCGATCACACGCTCGGCGATCAGAAAGATTGGCAAGCCGATGAGCAATTGCCCGTAGGCGGCAAAATCCAAGAAGAAGTTTTTCCCTGGGCCCTCCGTCCAGTGGACGTGCGACCATATCGCGAGTCCTGCCAACACCCCCCATGTCAAGACGATCAGAGTCACGGCCCGCTTTACGATATCGATGGTGCGGTAGCTGCCCATTCCGAGACGATGGAAGAGGCGCGTGAGGAGGTCGCCCTCGAATAGAGAGAATGGAATCGAGTCCGGAAATTCTGACTGCGCCGATTGGAGATGGGCCATAGACCGCGCACGTCCGGCACAACAGCGATCGAGAGGGCGCCAACTATACCATTGGCTGTCGACGCCTTTCACTATCCGGGCTATTGAGGGGACTGCCGCAAGGCAGTGGGAAAACTAGCATTTCGAACTGTCCATCCGGCAGGCTTCAGCCCGATCGTTGAATCCGGAATTGCGAAGGCTTTCATAGACGTTGTGCTCCCGTTCCCTTTCACGGTCGTAGGGCGTCTTCCCGCCGCCTGAGTCATAGCCGCCTCCGCCTCGTCGCGGTTGCCGGGCATACAGCACCTTATTCACTTCCGTCTCATAGTATCCACGCGTCTGGGGATCGGGATCTTTTTGATAACAGGTCGTGAGATGCTTTCGACCGTCCTGATCGCGGCCGATCCCGTACTGTGCAAGGCCGACGTTGCAATAGGCATTGGGAGTGTCGGGGGCGAGTTTCAACACCATTTCTGAATCCTCCAAGGCATGCGGAAAGTCGTCCAACTTGCTATACGCCTGCGCACGGAAATTGTAGGCGCCCACGTGTTTCGGATCGAGCCTGATCGCAGCCGTAAAGTCGTTCACGGCCTCCCGTTCCTTTCCCTGAAACTCCTTTGAGTAGGCCAGCCCCCGTCCGTAATACGCATCGGCGGTCGGCCTCAGGTCAATCGCGGTACTGTAATCTTGCATGGCCTGGGGAATCCGGCCGAGCATCTTCAACGACCTGGCGCGAAACAGATAGGCCTCGGCCTGTTTCGGTTCGCGCCGGATCACCTCACTTGTCTCCTGTACCGCTTGTGAATAGTCGCCCAGAAAGTAGACGCATCGCGCGTGCGCGAGCAACGCTCCCGTGTTGGCGCGGTTCTTACTCAGGACGGCGTTGAGTGATTGAAGGGCTTCCTGGTTGCCGCTTGCATTGGGCTCGCAATGCGCGGCGCTGAAGGAGTCGCCGCATGCGGAGACGAGCACGGCGATGACAGCGACGGCGGCGAGACAGCTCTGCACCTTCATGACCTCGGACGCTGCGCCAACCTACCTTCCTTGCTGCACTCGATTCTGCCGGCTAATTGCAGGAACCGCCAAAGGTGGCCTGCTTGTCCGGTGTCCATCTGCCGCCGGCCATCGTGCAGGCGGTGTCGGTGGTGGCGTTGCTGAGAGCCGCCTGTTCCCTTGCCCGCTCCGCATCGAACCGATCGAACTCCTTGGCCATCTGTCGAATGTAGGCGGTCCGCTCGCCGCTGTTGTGAAATATGACACCCACCGGATCGGCAGGGCAGCGCAAACCTCGTATCTCATTCTGTTCCTGCTGATTTCGAAAGCCTATGCAGTTGCTGTAATCGTTGAGCCACTTGGCCCAATAGGCGCCTTTGGGATGTCCCATCTTATCGGCTTTCTTGAACCACTCGATTGCGATGGCGCGGTTTTGCGGAACCGACATGCCGAACTCATACACACGGCCCATGAGAAACGCCGAGTCTCCATACCGATCAGCGCTCTTGGCATAGAGTCGAGCGGCTTCGGCCCAATTTTCGGGAACGCCCTTGCCAAGTTCATACAGCAGTCCGAGTGTTTTTTGGCCGATGGGGTTACCTTGATCCGCAGATTTGCGATACCACGCCGCGGCCTGACGCTCATCCTTGGGCACACCATCGCCGAACTCATACAACTGTCCCATCGCAAGCTGACAGGCGTCATTTCCCATATCCGCGCATTGTCGATACAGTTTGGCTGACTGCGCGAACTGTTTCTGCTTGTATAAACGGTATGCCTCCGCTTTGATGGTCATACCGGGCCTGGTGTCTTTCAGATCCTGTTCCCGCTTCTCGATAAAGGCAGGAGCGGCTTTATCACCCATCTCGACCGACTTCTTCAGGAGTTCATTCGACTTGGCTTCATCGTGAGGAACGCCTGTGCCGAGATGATAGAGATTGGCGAGCCGCCTCGCCGCGGCAGCGTTGCCGTTATCGATTCCCTTCTGGTACCACTTGGCTGCCGTCGCCGGATCCTCCTTCACGCCACTCCCCTGCTCATAAAGAATACCGAGGACAAGCGGCGCTCGCATGTGCCCGGCATTGGCGGCTCGTTCCAACCAGGGAATCGCGTTGTCATATTCCTTAGATACGTACAACTTTATGGCCCCCGCGCAGAACATCGATTGCACATTGCCCGACTTGGCCTTGGCGATATGGTCGGTCAGCGCAATGCCAGCCGGCGCCTTGTGGAGGCACTCTGTCTCAAGAAAACTGTCGGCTGCCGCAGAATTGGCGATGAGTGCCCACAAAAAAAGTGGCAGAAGAAGCATGCGCATCGTTGGTTTGCGCCAGGTCAGGCCGCAGATTTGTCGTATCGTCCTGATGGTCGAAAAAAGTTTCACCGCATCAAATCTGAAGGGGAACATACAATCATCTCCGGGCGGGAATGACAGGGCGCTTAGACTACTAATGACACCCTCCGCTGTCAATCTACTGCCTGTCTCAGGCTAGGCACTCCACTGCCCTGCATATCACCTCGAGCGGAGGTGCAACCACCGGCACACCGGCTGGAACGTCGACGGTGACGGTGACGGCATCTTCGGGCGGTTGCAGCAGCGGCGTGCCGGTTACCCTGACGGTTATACGACCATAATACGCATAGAAAATTTGGATCGGTTGTTCTGTGCCTCTGCGCCGCCGCCAAGGCGTCCTTCGCCGGTTGCCGGCTGCCCAAGTTTCACACCAACCACATCGAGTGTCTCGCAACTCCGGCCCTTGCTCCCTCGAATGCAGCCCCGTTATGATGGCCGGCCATGACGCGGGATGAGGCGCGCGCCCATTACAATTTCCTCTTGACGCTGTGCATCAGGAAGGCTGAGACCTTCGGCCCATTGGCCTTTGCGTTCATCAAAGACCACAACCTGAACAGCTTGGGCCTTGTGCCGGAAGAACAATTCAATTTGCTCGTCGCGACCGCCGAGGCCTTTGCCGACGAGCCAAAGCGCTACACCCACAAGTTGGACTGCCTGCAGAAAGCGCTCGACATCCTGCCGGGAACGAGCTTTTTCGATCCGGCACTGGCTCGTCAGATCCATCAAGACATCCAGCGGCTGAAGGCCGAGCTTGACGTGTATTCAGCGGCAATGAAACCTGAACGTCATGGGTCAGGCAGTCCGCCCCAACGGATCATCGTCGAGACCGACATGCCGGACTATTACCTGTCCATTGCCCAGCAGCGAGCCGCCGCCTATTATCAGGAAAAGTATCGGCTCTCGAAGGAATCGAAGATCGCCCAACATTTCACCTCCGCCGCCCGCAAGTTCGAGCCCGAGACGACGGCCGTCCAGAAGGAATTCCCGGGCGCCTGCGCCCCTTTCGTCGCCGCCAGAACCGGGGCGTGGCATGTGATGCTGCCGTTTGATCTCAAAATCAGCCGTTCTCCGGAAGATCCGTTGGACGCCGCCTTGCGCATCTGGTACGCGAAGATCGGATACTCGTTTCCGCTGCGCTACGACATGGGACGCCTCTGCAGCTACTATGATGACCAGGTGCTTGATCTCGACATGAACGATCCGCACCTGCTGTTCGTCTCGGTCGGACCGCTGCAGGAAACCAATCTCGGTAAGGTGGACAGGCCCGTCCCGGACGACGTCCCGTTCGAGATTGCGCTGCCGCGCGCCTTCCTTGACGGGACGAATTCGCTGGGCCCCTATGTCCAGGTCGGCTGCAACATCAAAGTGTGGTTCGATGCCAATGCCGTCAGCTTGCTGGTCCAGGGCGCGCCGGATTTGCATGAATACGGGCTGGAGGGAGGAGCGGGATTACTCACGCGAACGTACGCCTCGGAAAAAACCGCCGCCTATGCGGGAGCCGCCCGCCAGACGTGGCAGGATGGCCTGAGCTTTAACTACGTGAACATGCATCTTCAATTGCTACCAAATGTGACCACGGCCGTCGTGCCCGCCCACACGCCGATCTTTTCCCTCTATCCGGTGACGGCACGGGGACAGTTCCAACTCACCGACGCACGCATGATCAAGTCCTAAAAAGTCATCGTCGTTTAGACCGCGGTTCCGAAACCCAATTGCCGCCAGACTTCATAGACGACCACCGCCACTGCGTTGGAGAGATTCAAACTGCGACTGTCTGCCAGCATCGGCAGGCGGATACGGCACTCAGGGGAAAACTGCGCAAGCAACTCCGCCGGCAATCCTCTGGTTTCTGGACCGAACAAGAAGGCGTCGGCAGGCACCATAACGATTGAGATCGTAGCGCTGGGCACCTTTTGTTGAGACCGCGAACAACCGTCTCTCCCGGAAGTTCGCCGCGCAGCTCGGCCAATCGTCATGAACCTCGACCGTCGCATACTCGTGATAGTCCAAGCCAGCCCGCCGCATCTGCCGGTCGTCTAGAGAAAATCCCAAGGGTTTTACGAGATGGAGTCGCACCCCCGTATTGGCACAGAGCCGTATGATGTTGCCCGTATTTGGTGGAATCTCCGGCTGATAGAGAATGACGTCAAACATGCTGCTTTTCCTCCGATGGTTGCCCGGCCCCTCTTTCACTGGCACAGTCACAAATGCCGTAGCGAACCTAGGGCGATCCCTAGTGCCTGAGGTTCCTACCGTAACGGATGCTGAATCGATGAACAAGTTGCTGTTTCCAGATCAGCTCGCCACCGATAGGCTCCAACTTCCCCTCGCACTTGTCACCTTTCTCATAACTGTCTTTGTATTTGTCCTGATTTCCCCGGCTTATGGCGAGGAAGAAGAGACGCCGACGCCGCTGGCCGGTGAAGAGTTCGATACCGAAGTGATGGGCGAGCCGGTCAAAGTGCAAGCCCGGGATCGTAAGAATGTCACTGCCGCAAGCTTCGGGGTGGAGTACCTTCCCAACGGCCCGACTTTTTACCAGGTGTTGCCGTTTGGCGCCTTGTATGTGTGGCGCAACTCGGATGATTTGAAACAGCGCTTTCGCGGAACCTTCTCCGGTCCGGTGAACGACTTGACGTACAACGTAGGGTCACACTCATCCAGCGGCTGGGAGCTTCGGATGACATTGAATACGATGATCATTCCGCTCGGTCGATCGGAATATGTCGAAGGACAAATCATCCGAGACGTCGAAGTGGAATGGAGTTACGTGTTCGGAGGGTTGGGGATCGCCTATCGGAGACTCTTGGATCCTGGACATCAGGACAACGCGCTCGAGCTGTCCTTAACCTATGAACCGGGCTATCGGTGGTTCAAGGCCACCAGCAAATCGAGCCCGAACTTCATCGTTCCCGAAGATACCTATGAGGGGCGCGTGCACGCGCGCGTCCGCCGGGATGCGTTGGAACGCAATCTGATGGAACTCCCGCATCGAGGCTTTGCATTTGGCGGCGATTTTATTTATGGACATCGCGCCAAGTGGAGTACCTGGGGAGGACCTCCGTTTGGGCTTTCGGACGAGCGCGAGTACTTGATGGGAAGCGTGTTTGCCGTCGGCGCGGCCGGTGTGCCGTTCGTCAACAGTGAGCGGCATCGGCTGGTCGCCTCGCTCTACGGGGGCATCGGACAGCACCTTGACCGGTTTTCGACCTTCCGCCTACCTGGACGGCCGACCGGCTACGAATGGGAGGCCCTGGCCCTGCCCATGATGCCCAGCGTCGCCTTCAATGAATTATATCCACAGAAATACGCCATCGGGCATCTCGAATACCGCTACGAACCGATCTTCTTTATTTATCCCTACATACGCGGTTCATGGGGCCTCGTGCAACAGGCGCGATTTCAGCCTGACGGCTCTATCAAGTTTCAAATGGATGCCATGCCGGCCGTGGGCGGCGGCGTCGTGACTGGAGCGCCGTGGCGCTCACAAATAGAAATCAACTACAGCTACAATTTTGGGATTTACAGCGACCATGGGGGTGGTCCACCGCTGCCGGGTCGTAACGGGTTTTTTATCTTCTGGTCGAAAGAATTGTGAGCGCGAGACGTGGTAGGCGACGGACCATGCCTAGGATATAATGATAACGAGACGCTATCTAACCCTTCACGACTCTGGGAATGGACATGCGATACACGCGGACGCACCAAGCGTTCTTCCGGAGCCGACTGCTGTGGCTGCCGCTCTATTGCGTGTGGTCGTCTTCTGCCCGCGGCACATGGAATCGCGGGCGACTCGCAGGAGCTCGCAGACCGGCAGATTGTCGATCGCGCAAAACGGATTGGGAGAGCGGCGCGATCACGCCGGCACTTGAAGCGCTCGATCAAGGCATCGAGGCGAATCCCGATGCGGTGACGCTTCACAAGCTCCGCGGCGACATCCTGGCGACCGCTCGCGCTTCCCAGCAAGCCCTTCAAGCCTACGACACCGTGCTTGGCCGGCAGCCCACGGCCCTGGATGTGCGATGGGCCAAGTGGAGCCTGTTGGTCCGCTCCGGATACGGGGACGAGTCGATTGAAGAGCTTCGACGCATTGCATCGATTGACACCCAGAATCCTCTCATTCATTTTCGCCTCGCACGCGAACTCCGCAAGCTCGATCACCTCGAAGCCTCTCTTGAATCCTACAAGCAGGCGGTCACCCTCGCGCCGGAGATGTATGCGTGGCGATTGGCCTTGGCGCGTGCCCGCTTTGATGTCTTGGATTACGAAGGCGCCGCGAGCGATGTGCAATACGTCCTCGATCGCATCCCGCCGGGCTCACCACTGGAACTGCCGGCTCATACGCTCGTGACGGTCTTTCATGGACATTCGCAGGACCGAGGGCGGCGCTTCGATCCCGTATTTACACCGAAGGACATTACCCCAGATCAACTGAAACAGTGGGCGCTCATGCGCGCGGACGCATGGAGATTATTTGTCGCCGGCCACTACAGAGAAGCCGAGCCGATGTATCGGAAGCTGCTGGAATTGAATCCGCGCGATCCATCAGCCGCCCATCAATTCGGCCTGACCCTGATGCAGCTGGGCAAATGCGAAGAGGCACTCCCCGTCTTCGGCAAGGTCTCGGATCTCGATCCGACGGAAGACCAGTACGCGGACATCGTCTTCCGGATGGGGCAGTGTCTCGTGGAATTGGGAAAGTGGGAAGAGGCCTACCTGCACTTTCACACGCTCTATGAGAAGGCCGTACTATTCGAGGTTCAGACCAAAGACAACGCGCTCCCCCCGGGCACCCGCGTATTGGACAAGAACAAGATCTTGCGTTGGTTGGAAAAGGTCCGACCGCACGTCCCCGCGGAAATGGCCGCTCTGGAGACCGGACCGGCACCGGAATCGACTTTACCTCAGAACCGCTCGAATCCTGACGCAGGCCCGACCAAGCAGGAAGTGGAGGACGTGCTGAACCGGCTCAAACCCGAGCGGGCGTTGGATACGGGAGGGACATTGGTGGGACGAGACGCTGATTTCAGCTGGTTTCGCTTCGTGATTCCTGCAGCCAAAGTGATGCGCGACGATCTGCCCACCGGCCAGCACGACTTTATTCCCCTTAGTCCCAGCGACAGTTTTCCCACGACACAGGGAGACATCTATCTGGTCTTCCGGCTCGTGTCCGACTCCTATGACGCCGTGCCTCTCGCCACCCAGTGTTTTCTGGAAACTGCTGAAGCGATGGGACATCCGCGGCTGATCGCGCAGGACCAGGTGCTGATGGCCATGAGCGATCAATCCGGCTATTTCCGATTGGCGGCTCCTGAACGGGGCTGGACGCCTGGTCTCTACCGCTGCGGCCTGTTCGCCGGCGAACGGACCTCCGCTTACACGCAAGCGGACGAAATACGCTTCCGCATCATCCAGACCAACCACACGTCGTAGCGGCCGGTTACTTCGCGCAACAACTGGCGGAGTCGGCCTTGCCTTCAGCAGGCAGGAGACGATCCAACCCGAAATACACCGGGCAGAAGCCGGTCACTCCGCTTTGGAGCAGCGTGAGGCCGATGGCGGCGGGCAACAGCAGCCAGTGGGCGCTGACGTAATGTCCCAACGCGACGCCAATCGTGACCAGCAGGCCGACAATGGCATCATGCAGGCGTCTTTTCTGCTGCATCTTGAGCCCTCCCTCGCAATGGGTTCGTACGTTCTGACACGGTAGTACCCTCGAGTGAACGTGTCAAGGCGCTCCCTCGTCTTCTGAGAGACTTCCTAGGGAATGTCCTAATCACGATGACCGCTCATAGCTCCATACAATGCTTCTATCGATGGCCTTGTTGAGTCAAGCGAAGGGAGGCTGAATGATGTTTCGGCTATCACCTTGGTTACTTCTTCTTCCGTTCATCCTCTTGGAGGCAACTGGCTGCGCGACGAATCCCTATACCAAGCGCTGGCAATTGCTCATGGTCCCCCAATCGTACGAGGCGAATTTAGGCACTCAAGCCTATCAGGACGTTTTGAGCGATCCCAAAGTCAAAATATCCCAAAATCCCTCCGAAGTCGCGCCGGTTCAGAGGATCGCTGCCAGGATCATCGAGGCGGCCAAACGGTCGAAGTACGCCGAGGAGGCAAACGAATTTAAGTGGGAAGTGAGTGTCATTAAAGACGACGGCACGAAGAACGCGTTTGCCTTGCCCGGCGGGAAAATTGCCGTCTATACCGGCATCTTCCCTGTGGCAGACAATGAGTCGGGTCTTGCGGCCATCATCGGGCACGAAGTCGTCCATGCGCTCGCACGCCACGGGTCCGAACGCATGAGCCAGGGCATCCTGGCGCAGATCGGGCTGGTAGGCGCCTCCATCGCCATGCAATCCCAAGGGTTCAGTCCGGCCACCAGTCAGGCGGCGATGTCTGCTCTGGGAGTCGGCACGCAGGTGGGCGTGCTCTTGCCGTTCAGCCGGGCCCACGAATCGGAGGCCGATTACATCGGGCTCCTGCTTGCAGCAGACGCCGGCTATGATCCCCAGGAAGCCGTTCGAGTCTGGCAACGGATGCAGCAGTCCGGAGGCCAACAGCCGCAGGAGTTTCTCTCCACCCATCCGGGACATGAAACCCGAATCAAGCGGCTGAATGAACAGATGCCGGAAGCTTTGGCGCTATATCATCAGGCCAACAAGGCTCCCGTCGCGCAGCTTCCGCCGGTCGGTGCGGCTGCGGGGACCCCGTTCGCTCAACAGCAGTGAGCGATGGGCTCAGGGGGCTGCGAATTATTGCTGACGTCGCCACCGTGTCCAGAATGCCCGCCCCAGAGCCGCGAGCGTGACGGACAACAGCGTTGGATAAATGACCAGGAGATCGACGCGGATATTGCACTCGCCGGAGCACAGCACACGGCGATACATCAGGTACTCGTAGGGAATGTAGAGCAGCCACAGACTTGCGGCTACCCACAGCACCGCATTCCACGACAATCGGAAACACGCAATGGAACCGACCATTACGAGCATCACCAGAACGAATAAAGTCAGGAGCAGCATGGCCGTTCACCCTAGGACACAGTCCACGAGCCGCAGCTATGGAAAACTTCCATGGTCCTATGGAATTCTTCCAGGGCTCCCCTCGTCCCACCACCATGATTGTAGCGAGATCAAGTCGCTAAGCAATTGATCTCTCGAAATAAGTCACCCCTTTTGTCTTTCAGTCCATCCCGGCATGGTCTCTGCTGAAGTGCTTCTCCATGCACCGTCATGCCTCTGTCTTATTGATCGACGATAGTCCCGGCGAGCGGGAACTGTTCCACCAAGCGCTGCTGCGCACCGGTCTCGATATTGTCCTTTACTCGGAGCAGGATGCCGAGGCAGCCCTGCATTTTCTGAGACACAGGGCTGAGCTACCCGCATTGATCCTGCTCGATTGGCATCTCTCCCATCAACGCGGCGACGGCTTCCTGAAGCGTATGCGCTCAGAACCGCGGTTCGCAGCGATTCCTGTCGTCGCGTTTACCACCTCGGATGACGGGGCCGATCTCTCAGCCGCCTATGCGAATACCGTGAACGGTTACGTGGTCAAGCCGGAGACCTTCGAGGACCTTGTGCTCTGCGTCGGGGATATCTGCCGGTATTGGCTGGCGAGGAATCGAACGCCGTATTGGGTCGAAACCACATGCTGACGCGAGCCGCCCTGAAAAATCCGTATGCGGTGTTTGCCATCTGCATGATCGCTCTGCTGCTTGGTGCCGTGTCGTACAAGAAGATGCGCATCGACATTTTTCCGGAAATCAAAATCCCGACGATTCTGGTCACGACCTTTTATCGCGGGTTGAGCCCAAGCGAGATGGAAGGGGCGATCACGCTTCGCATGGAGCAACGGTTTGTCGAAGCGAGCTACGTCGAACATATCGAATCGCAGTCGCTTGCGGGAATGAGTTACATCAAGGTGTTCTTCCAACCGGAGTACGGAATCGATGCGGCACAGTCGGAGCTGACAAGCCTCGCTTACAGCATCATTCGCCTATTGCCACCTGGCGTCTATCCCCCTTCGGTCTATAAGTTCGGCGTCGCCAGTCTGCCCATCGGGCTGCTTTCGGTGAACAGCGATACTTTGAGTCCAAAAGAAATTCGCGACCTCGCCTACTTCACGGTACGTAGCCAAATCGCCAGCATTCCCGGCATCTCATTCGGGTCCCCATTGGGCGGAAAGGTCCGACAGATCACGGTGTTTCTCGATCAATCGCGTTTGCTGGCCCGCGGGATTTCACCCTCGGAAGTGGTCAAGGCGATCAACGCCCAAAGCGCGATCATTCCCGCCGGAGACATCAAGATCGGAGATTTGGATTATTACGTATATTCCAACAGCCTCATCGATCTGGTCGAAAAGATCAACGACATCCCGATCAAGGTCGTGAATGGCACGCCGGTCCTGGTGCGCGACATCGGCACGGCAGCGGACAGCGCTGCAATTCAAACGTCTGTCGTGCGGGTGAATGGCCGCGAAGCGACCTATTTGCCGATCACCAGACAGGAAGGCGCCAACACACTGGAAGTGACAGATGGAGTTCGAGCCAAGCTGCACAAACTTACCGAAATCCCCGCGGGCGCGTCGGTCAAATTTCTCTACGACCAATCGCTGTACATTCGCCAAGCCATCGGCAATCTGCAGAAGGAAGGGTTGTTGGGGGCAGGGCTCGCGGGGCTCATGATCTTCCTGTTCTTGCAGAGCATCAAGGCGGCGCTCGTCGTGGGTTTGGCGATTCCGCTCTCTCTCACGGCCGCGCTCGTGGCCCTGTATCTCACCGGCCAGACCGTGAACATCATGACATTGGGCGGCCTGGCACTGGTCATCGGAACGCTGCTCGATAACAACATCGTAGTTCAGGAAAATCTCCATCGGCATCTCGAAATGGGCAAGGATGGCCGTTCGGCCGCCGAAGACAGCGCCACGGAACTGACCCTCCCTATTCTCGTGGCAACCATCTGCATTTTGATTGTGTATCTCCCGATCATGTTTTTCACGGGGATCGTCAAATACCTCTTCGTCCCGCTCGCCATGACCGTCACCTTTGCCATGCTTGCGGATTATGCCGTCTCCATGTCCGTGACCCCCGTGGTGCTCGCACGGCTTTACTCACAGGGCCATGGCAACGGATCGGACGATGATGGATCGGCCGCCGAAGGGTGGTTCCGATACATCCTGGCGATTTACGAGCCCGTGCTACAGACAGCAGTTCGCTTCAAATCGCTGGTCATTGCCGGTGCGGTGCTGGCGCTCGCCGGGACCGGCCTCCTGTTTCTTCCCCGTTTGCACACCGAATTCTTTCCCAAGATCGATGCCGGCAACTTCACCATGATTGTCAGTGCGCCGGAAGGTTCGCGCATCGAGAAAACCACGGCCATCGTGGCCGAGATCGAAAAACTGGTGCACGAGACGATTCCGGCGCATGATCTGGAAGAAGTGATCTCGAACACAGGACTCTATTACGGTGACGCCGCTCGGTTTGCTCCGAATACCGGGAGCCACACCGCCTTCGTACTGGTCAACCTGGTGACTGGTCACGAAGGCAAGACCAACGACTACATGGCCTCGCTGCGGGCCAAATTTCGGCAATCGTTGGCCGGCGTTGAAATCTCGTTCCAGACCGGCGGCATCATCAGCGACGTGCTGAACTTCGGCCTGCGTGCCCCAATCGACATTCAGGTCAAAGGGCCGAGGCTGGATCTCATTCGTCCTGTGGCGGAAGACATCAGGATGAAAGTCGCCCAAGTCGCCGATACGACCGATGTGCGCATCAAGCAGGGCAAAAGTTATCCGGAGCTTCACATCAACGTCGACAGGACGAAGGCCGCCTATTATGGACTGACTCAGGATCGCGTCATCGTCGATGTGATCACCGGGATCAGTTCAAACCTCGCCCTCAGTCCCAATTACTGGCTCGATCCCAAGACGGCCAACGGCTATTTCCTGCTGGCGCAATATCCCGAACAATCGCTCACGAAGACCGAGGATCTGCTGAACATCCCGATCATCGGCGCGCGCACACCGTTGAATCCCACTGCATCGCTCACGACGGCCGGAACCAGCGGCTCAAGCATCGCACTGCAGAACACTCCCTTCGCAGGGCGCAACCTCGACCTCTCGAGCGGCTTCTATGCCGGCGACGACCGGCGCGGCCCACCTGTCTTGCTCCGCGACGTCGCTTCGCTGGACATGAGAACGGGACCGGACTCGGTCGATCATTACGATCTGTCCCGCTTGATCGATGTGTTGGTCACACCCGTTGGCAATGATCTCGGTCGAGTCGCTGGTGAGATTGAACAGGTGCTGGCGGCGATCGAATTGCCGAAGGACGTCACCATCGACATCAAGGGCGAAGTGGCCAACATGCGGCAGGCCTTTAGTAACTTCACCTTGGCGCTTCCCCTGGCCGTGCTGTTGATCTATCTCGTCATGGTGGGACTGTTCCGCTCGATGATCGATCCCCTGATCATCCTTGTCGCTGTCCCCCTCGGCTGGATCGGCACCGTCCTCATGCTGCATGTCACGGACACCTCCGTGAACGTTGAGTCCATGATCGGCACACTCATGATGATGGGCATCGTCGTATCGAACAGTATTCTTCTCGTCGACTTTGCCAACCGGATGGTCCGCAACGGGGCGACGGCCGAGCAGGCTGTCTTGGAGGCCGGCAAGCGGCGCATCCGTCCGATTTTAATGACGGCGCTCGCCACAATTCTCGGTTTGCTGCCGTTGGCACTGGGCTTCGGCGAGGGGAATGAAACGATGGTGCCGCTGGCACGTGCGGTGGTCGGCGGGCTCGCGGTTTCAACGGTGATGACATTGGTCGTCGTGCCCGTGATGCATGCGTTGGTGCTAGCGAAACGGGTTCATCCCCATGTGTCAATGACGCCTGCTGCGACCGGAGAGGACATTTAGGATCATGTTGATCTATGGTCTTCCACTCGTCGCATTGGTTCTCACGTTTGGCGGTTGCCAGCGTGAGGACTCCGCTCAGCCGCCGAAGCATCCCGCCACTGCTTCCAAAGGGTCGTATGAGCGTGACATTCCCGTTGCCAAGGGCAACCAGCCGGTGGATGTACAAGTGATAAGAGCCACACGACGGCCAGTTGTGTACACGATCACGCTGCCGGGCAACATCGCGCCCCTCTATCAGACCACGCTGTACGCCAAGGTCTCGGGCTATCTGAAGTGGATCGGCCCGGACAAGGGTGATCCGGTGAAGAAAGACGAGATCGTCGCGATTATCGATGCACCCGAGGTTGAAGAGCAGTATCAGCAGGCCGCCGCCGACTTCAAGATCAAACGGATCACATTCGAACGGCTCAGCAAGGTTTGGAAAGAGTCGCCCGACGTGATCGCAAAACAAGACGTCGATGTCGCCGAGGCGGCCTATGAAGGCGCCAAGAACCTCATGCAGCAACGGGCCGCCCTGCGCGATTACACGAAAGTGCGTGCTCCCTACGACGGCATCATTACCGCCAGGTTCGCGGACCCCGGCGCCTTGATTCAGATCGCGACCTCCTCAGCCACCAACGCGATTCCGCTCTTCACCATTATGGATCTAGAGACGGTCCGGATCTACACCAACGTGCCGCAAGACGATTCACCGTGGATTATTTCCGGGAAGACAAAGGCGACTGTGACGGTCAAGGAGATGGCTGATCGCTCGTTCAGCGGGACCATTACACGGTCAACCTTGGCCCTCGACCCCTCGACCAGGAGCCTCTTGGTCGAGATCGATTTGCCCAATCCAGACCACGTCCTTCGACCAGGCACGTTCGTGGAAGTCACGCTCGGTCTGCGCGAGATTCCGAACGCTCTCGCGTTACCGGCACAAGCAGTCGTAAGTACGGTGCAAGGGAAGGTGGTGTTCGTTGTCGAGCAAGGACGCGCAAAAGCCGTTCTGGTCCAGACAGGCATCTCAAACGGAGAATGGGTAGAGATTGTCAGCGGGCTTCAGGGAGAGGAAGAGGTCGTTGTCGTCGGCAAACGCCGAATGGCAGACGGCATCCCGGTTCGCGCCACCCCCTACTCCTTGCCAGCCGCGGAGTCGGCTCAACAAAGTTTTGAACGGCGCTCAGCCGGAACCAGCCCATCTCCCCCGAACAAGTAGATGATGGAATCACGTTGCTCACTCTTGAAGAGGAGGAATGATCATGACATCTCTTCGGTTCCAATTGATGGCTTGCGTCAGCTTGACGTGTCATGCTCGGCGCGATCGAGTTGCCGGACAGTTTGGCACAACCCGGTCACGACAAGGCTTCCCTGCCAATGCAAGGAAGCTTCCTCTCGTTCCAGCAGGCGGTCGAAACGGGCCTCAAGAACCATCCGGCCATGCAAGAGGGCAACGCGAATCTCAAAGTCAATGAAGCCAGGACCGAGCAAGCCCGTTCCCTCTACTATCCGCAAGTCTATGCCAACTTCGATAGTGCGGCCGGCGCGGGTCGGATCAATCCTCGCTTTCTGACGCCAGCCGGCGGCCTGCTCCAGCCAAACCTCAGTTCCTATGCTGGCGGCGTACTCGCCAGCCAACGGGTCTACGATTTCGGTTTCACGCAAAATTTGGTGGAATCGAATCAGTTTCAACAGCGTGCGTCCGAACAGGATGTCAGTGCGAGGCGCGCCTTCGTGACACTGTCAGTGCAGCGAGCGTATCTGAACAGCTTGAAGCGACGAAAGCTCGTACAGATTGCCGAGGAAACCGTGAGGGAACGGGGAATCATTACCGGACAGACCGAAACCCTGTATCGGCAGCAATTAAAATCGAAACTGGATTTCGATCTGGCCAGACTCGAACTGGTCAATGCCCAGTCGCTACTGGTGAAGACACGCAACGATGCAAAAGCCAGCTTTGCAGACCTGAACCGTGCGATGGGAATTGTGGGCCCCGAGGACTATGTGCTCGAAAACGTCCCGGTCGACGTGAAGCCAATAAGGGCATTACCCGACTTGCTGTCGGACAGTCTGTCCCACCCCGAACTGCAGCGGGCCAAGGAGCAGACGGCTTCCGCTGAGGCCAAAGCCCGGGCGATGAAACGTCAGTACCTTCCGACCGTGTCGGCGATCGCCAGCGGAGGCAGCTACGACACCTTCGATTCCAGTCGCACGGACGTACCTACCGGAGGTTGGTGGGCAGCCGGCGCACTCGTCTCGATGCCGCTTTTCACCGGCTTCATGATCGAGAATCAGGTCCGCGAGGCGAGTGCGCAGCAGGCCGCTGCGCAAGCCGCGAGTCTCAATATCGAGCAGGCCTTGACCCAACAAGTGACCAATGCGTACCTCGATACGGTCACTTTTGCTCAGCACATCAAATTGGGAGAGGAACAGGTGAAGACCGCGCAGGAAGCGCTCCAACTCGCCAAGCAACGGTACAAGCTCGGCCTTGGCAGCATCGTGGAAGTGACTCAATCGGAAGTCGCGGTGACAGCCGCGGAAACCAGGTTGGCCGAGGCTCAATACGATTACAAGATTGCCGAAGTGACCCTTGCCTATGCCTCGGCAGGCGGCACACAACTCGCGGTGGATCCTACCATACGGTAGACAGCCGTCGCGGGATCGTGATCATGGAGCGTGGTTGCGGACGGACCGAGGGTCCACCGACGCGTGCCAGCGGCTCATGTCGATTACGAGTTCATCCTTCGTGTTGGCAAAGATGGTGTCCCAGACGCTGCTGCCTTGTCTCACCACCGCTTCGGAGGGTTCAAAATACAGATCAAATCCCTTGGCCGCCGTGGGACGCATCGGGTACCGGCGGTCGTAGATCATGCCGTACGTCGGAATCCCGTAGACAATCTGCCAGTTGCCCAGGAGGACGTGCAACTGGTCGCCGTGCACGTACATTCCGCCTGACGTAATCACTCGCTTGACCGACGTTTGGGGCTGGCTCAGATAAAAGGTGACCCGTTCGTTGTATGTCGAGACAGCAAAGGCCTCGGCTAGTTGCGGAGCCAGCAACGCCACCTCCTCGTCCTTGAAGACGGGGACGAGCGGCGCCTCACCTTGGAACAATTTTTGAAGCCAGATGCGATGCTCTTTCACGGTCATGCCGTTGAGCAGGCGTGTCACCTGATCGACGGTGAAGGCCTTTGGATGGGCATGGTGCCCCGGCGGCCATTCCGGGAGCACGGCGTCATCTTCCTCCAAGCGGACGTAATTGACCGGGTCTTCGTAGATGGTGCGGTAGGGAACGTACGGAATGGCACAGCCGGCGACCAGGAGCCAAACGAGAAGTCGCGGGAACAGTGTCAAGAAGGAGCCGCCTCTTGCGAGCCGGCTCCATCCGCATTCCTGTGCGACCTCCGCCATCTTCACGTCAGTCGGTGATGGTGACCGTCATCTCGACCCGCTCCAGGGGGTTGTCCCGGCCGTCGCGCTTCATGTCGACGACGGCATCGGCCACCTCCATCCCGCTCACGACCTCGCCGAACGCCGTATATTGCCAATCCAAAAAATGCGAATCGGCCACACAGATGAAAAATTGGGACCCGGCACTGTCCGGATCGTTGGCGCGCGCCATCGAGAGCGACGCCCCGCTTGTGCGGTTTGCTGTTGAACTCTGCTTTGACCTTGTATCCGGGACCGCCCATGCCATGAGAGGAGCGGTCGGGATTCTTGCTGTTCGGGTCGCCCCCCTGGATCATGAATTTTGGAATCACCCGATGAAAGGTGGTGCCGTTGTAAAACCCTTTTTTGGCCAGGTCGATGAAGTTTTTCACATGGCCGGGCGCGACATCATGAAAGAATCGGAGCACGATATCTCCGATTCGCTGTCCCTTACTGGTGATCGAAATCGTGGCTCTGGTCTTCTCCGTCACGTCAGCCATAGCTCCATTCCCTTTCTTATCATCTGTTGAACAGCGCGTCTCTTACCGAAACAGAAATGGCGGCGGAGCGACGCCCCCTTCCAGCCCCTCATTAATGGCATTCCAGCTTTTCCCATCATCATCGCTGCGAAATGCGCCGGCATTGGTCCCGGCATACAGCGATCCATTGGATGACTCGACGAGCACCTGTACGGCCATGCTGGTCAAGCCGTTGTTCAGCGGAACCCATTGCCGCCCCTTGTCCGTGGTTTTGAAGATCCCGTGGCCCGTGGCGACAAACAGGCCACGGCTGTTGAACACGATCCCTCGTATGGAATCATTCGGCAACGCGCGGCTGATCGGACGCCAAGTCGTGCCGCCGTCGTTGCTTCGAAAGACTCCGCCGTCGAATGTCCCGGCGTAAATGCCGCCTTCGGGATCGATGGTCAGGACACGGATGAAATTCTCGATCATCCCTTCGTGATCTTTCAATCCATGGGGCAAACGCACCCAGCCGCTGGAATTGGCCTTGAAGCGCAGGACCCCCTTGCCGGAAGTTCCAGCATACAACGTGCCGTCAGCCGACTGCGCCAGCGCATGAACGAGGATCTCATCGAGGCCGCTGGTCACCACCGTCCACCGGCCATCGGCCCGATTTAACCGATACGCGCCGTCGGCGGTCCCCGCGTACATCTGATCCCCGACGGCCAGCAAGGTCTTCACTTCCTTGCGCTTGAGCCCGGCATTCACGGATTGCCAGGTCTTGCCCTGATCCGTGGTTCGAAACACTCCCTCTCGAAACGTGCCGACATACACTGTTCCGTCTTTTGCCGTCGCCAGAGACAAGATGAACGGGTCGCTCACGCCTTCACCGGATTTCATCCAGGTCGAGCCGCGATCTTCGCTGCGAAACAGGCCGAACCCGAAGGACCCTGCGTAGAGCACATCCGTCCCCACCACTGTCAAGGCCTGAATGCTGGCGGCCTGCGGATCAAACGGACCGGGTTGGCCGGACGCCGAATAGGTCGGCGACAGCAAGAGCAACGTCATGACCGCCGTAACCACTCGTCTCGTCATGGGACTATCCTATCGAACTCGATGGCCTGCTGTCCTGATCGGTAAATCGGGATCCAGAGGAAGATCCACATCGGTGGGTTGACCGCGACCGAAGAGCCGGGCGCCAAGGATGCCGATTTCGTACAGGACCATCAACGGAACGGCCATCAGCATCATGGTAAAGAGCGTGGCATCCGGCGTGATGATGGCCGAGATGATCAAGGCGCTGAGAATGGCATGTTTGCGATATTTGGCGAGTTGCTGCGCGGACACCACGCCGACGCGGGCCAGGATGGTGAGCACCAGCGGCAATTCGAACGCACACCCGAACGTCAGCAGAAACTTGACGTTGAAATCGATGTAGGTGCCGACGCTCAGCTCGGGCGTGATGTCCCGATCCATGCCGAAGCTGACGAAGAAATCGATGACGAGCGGCAGGATGACGAGGTTACAGAACAGCAGTCCCAGGCCGAAGAGCGCCCCGGCAAGCAGGATCAGCGGAATGCCCCAGCGCTGCTCCCTGGGGAGCAGCGCCGGTTGCACGAACTTCCAGAACTGATAGAACATGACCGGCAGGCTGACTAGCACCGCCGCCAGAAACGACACTTTGATCGAGGCGAATAGCGCTTCCGTCGGGCCGTAGAACACCAGTGGATTGGGGAAGGGACGATTCAACCATGCCACCATCTCGGCCGAATAGGCGAAGGCAACCATCAGCGACACGAGCAGCGTGGCTCCGATGATGATCAGGCGCCGTTTGATGGTTTGAATATGTGCGGCCAGCGGATTGATGATCGGCGGCATGAACGGCATTCCAGTTATGGCCAGTCGGGCCCACAATGACGCTCCTCAGTGGGCGGTGGCGTGCGAATCGTGATCGCGATACACGCGGATCAACTCCGCCATCTTGTCTTTCTTCGCAAGTTTCTCTTTCTGCATCTGCTTCTTGGTTAATTCTTCCGCCGGCGTCAACACATGGCGTTTTTGCAACTCATTCAATTCCAGGTCGAGGCGATGGTGGGACTCTTCCAGTTCGCGGAATTCTGTGTTCGATTGGCGGAGTCGATCCACGATCACATTGTCCGTCAGCATTGTTGTACCTCCTGGTTGAGTGACTACTGCAGTGGCTGGTGTCCTCCCTCGTCATGGCACACCGGCGAGCCGGCAGGCTTGACGACAATCGGGTCCAACTCCATGAGCACGGCATCTTCCTCTGGATTGGCATAATACTTCGGCCGAATGGCTGTTTGAGAAAAGCCGAACCCTTCGTACAGCCGTTGAGCGGCCTGGTTCGAGGCCCGGACTTCAAGAACCGCACGATGGGCGGATTGGGATATTCCGGTCTGTAATGCGGTGGAAACCAGGGATCTGGCGATCCCGCGATGCCGCATCGACTCGATGACCGCCAGGTTCATCAGCCGGAGTTCCTCGAAGACGATCCAATAACAAAGATACCCGACTATCGCCTCAGCCGAGACCTCGGCTCTCCCCTCGTGCCTGGCCACCAGGAAATGCGCGAAGGGGTTGCCGCTCAGCTCTGCTTCCAACATTTTGCGCGTCCACGGTGCCGAGAAGCAAGCTTCTTCTATTCTTAAAATTTCTGAAAGAGATCCAACGGTTGCGGGTTCTATGGTCCAATTGCACGCCGTCATGCCTTCCGCCTGGGGCGAGCCGGCTTCTTGTCCAGACGGCTTTTGAGTTTTCGCGCGACCTTTTCCTGCCGCCTTGCCACCGGTGAGATTCCTCCGGACTGTTCATACTTGAGTTCAGCTTCAGGGCGCTGAATGTACAGCGGGCTGATTCCCAGCCCGGCCCGATCACCGCGAGACAGCCGCAGCAGTCCCGCCAAGCCGACCGACACAGCCGACGGTCTCATCTGCTCGGCGGCCTCCATGATGACGGCGGTCCCGACCGCTGCCTTGATGGCCGCCTTCTCCGTCTCCCATCCTTCCCCATACACGATCACGGGTCCGCTGAGTTGTTTTCCCAACGCTTCGGCGGTGCCGACTTGCTCCGGCACGAGCCGCTCGAGATGATCGTTGCCTCGCCATTGAAACAGCGCCCAATAGACTTCGCCACGCCGGCTATTAATGACTGGACAGACTGGCATGGCCGCATCGCGCAGGTTCCACGCCATCCCTTCGAGGGTAGGGACGACCGACCAGAGGCACCTGGGTGATCGTGCGGATGCCGAGCACCGCGGAGAGGCCGACCCGCAGCCCGGTGAAGGATCCCGGCCCGATGGACACGACGAGCCCGTCCAATTTTCCCGGTACGACGCCGGCTTCTGACAAGACCCGGTCGATGGCGGGAAGCAGCAGCCGGGCATGGGAGCCGGCGGCAGCCTGGTCGCAACGGGCAAGTACCCGTTCACCGCTGAGAATGGCGACGCTTTGCCAGGCCGTTGCGGTTTCGACTGCAAGCACCTTCATGATTTGATTTCACCCACCCTGGGCGATCTTTTCCACCCGCCCCCACCCACCGATTGCTGTGCAATCGATCGCCCGCGACGTGCCCTTCTCCGCAGGGCCTTGAGATGCGAGCTGAGGGAGCCGGTACGAGGCGGTTATCCTTGTGCGAGCTCGCTCGGCTTGAGGATGGTATTCGGGATTAACTCATGAAACGTCACCTGGACGCTTCCCTGCCCTCGCCCATCTTCCAGCAAGATCTTGAAGGGGCGCAGCAAGCGGCCGTCAGGAACGAGCGAGACATCGGCCGATTCACCCACCGCGCGGAAATCTTCATATTGGATGATGGCGTCGATCTCGCCGGTGTCCGTCAAGCGATCCTCTTTTACGACCAAGAGAGTCTGTCGGTCGAACCAGAGCCGGCGATGGACCAGTAATTCGCCATTGGGCGCAGGGCCGGAGATGTCGAGCCGGTAATGATCCCCATCCTCGACCACCTGAGCCGTTTCGTTGACGCCGATCGTGCCGGTTCCAAGCACCCCCCGCATCGCCCACACGCTCAATTGGAACGGTCGGGCCAGTTTGCCCATTTCGCTCATGTCGGCAGGATGGCCGGTCAAGCACCCGGCCCATGGTGGGAAGACGCAAGGTGAACTGATCGTCCGCTTGAACGAATTCAAACAACTCGCTGCCGATGGCCGTGAAGCCACGAAGCCGCATGGCATTCGGACGTCGATAATACATGGTCCCTTCTACGCGGGTCGCAATCGGGATGATCCCGCCACGGACTTTCGCGCTGAAGAGGCCTTTCATCGTCTGAATGGCCGATTCACGCTGGCGGAGCAGCGCCGTCAATTCCTCCGCCGTGGCCCGTTTCAACTGAAGATCCTCGCGCGGCGCGGACGTCGCACAGCCGGCGATGAGTACACAGAACACAAGCAGATGCCAGAAACTCGGAGAGCGCCCGGTCGGCGATTTAAGCCAATACCACATCCAACGCCTCCCCGACTTCGCTGATTCCCACCAAGTCCATGCCCTCGATGGCTTCAAGTTTCGCGAGATTCCGCTCGGGCAAGAGACAACGCTTGAAGCCCATCTTCGCGGCCTCGCGGATGCGCAATTCAGCCTGGGTGATGCCCCGCACTTCCCCTCCAAGTCCCACTTCTCCCAGCACGAGCAATCCGGGTTCTATCGCCACTTCGCGTAAGCTCGACGTCACGGCAGCGACGATCCCCAGATCGATCGCAGGCTCGTCGATGCGCATGCCGCCCACCACGTTCACATAGACGTCTTGTCCCGACAGATGCATGCCCAGCCGCTTTTCCATGACGGCCAACAGCAGCGACACCCGGTTCAAGTCCACGCCGTTGGCCATCCGCTTGGGCATCGCATAGCTTGTCGCAGAGACCAGCGCCTGCAACTCGACCAGGATGGGGCGCGAGCCTTCGAGACTCGACACGACGACCGAACCCGTGCTCCGCTGCGGGCGCTCGCCTAAGAACAACTGGGACGGATTGGCCACTTCTTCGAGGCCGGATTCTTTCATCTCGAACACACCGATCTCGTTCGTGGATCCGAAACGATTTTTGACGGCGCGGAGAATACGATAGCTGTGTCCCTTGTCACCTTCAAAATACAGCACCGTGTCGACGATGTGCTCCAGCAAGCGCGGACCTGCGATTGCCCCTTCCTTGGTCACGTGTCCGATGATAAACACCGGAATGCCCGCCCGCTTGGCGAACCACATGAGTTGTCCCGACACTTCCTGCACCTGACTGATGCTGCCTGGCGCCGAGGTTATTTGCTCCGTATAGACCGTCTGGATGGAATCGATGACGATGGCTGCCGGCTGGATCGCCTGGACAGCTTTCAAGATTTCTTCGAGCGAGGTTTCGGCCAGAATCAGCAAATGTGGATGCTCAACCCCCAGCCGCTGTCCCCGCATCTTGATCTGCCTGGGTGACTCTTCACCCGAGACATACAGGACCGGCTCTGTACTCGACGCAAGGCGGGGCAATGCCTGTAACAGCAGGGTGGTCTTTCCAATTCCCGGGTCCCCGCCGATCAGGATCACGGCACCCGGAATCACCCCTCCACCCAGCACACGGTCGAATTCGCCGATACGGGTCAGCCGACGGTCTTCGCCGATGACTTCGATCTCTCCAATCGGCGTCGCCTTCGCCTGCACCGTCTTCATGGCAACCGGACGTCCCTTGCCGGTAGCGGCCTGACGCTCTTCCTTCATGGTGTTCCAGCCGCCGCAATCAGGACAGCGCCCCAACCACCGCGGAGATTGGTGTCCGCACGACTGGCAGGAAAAGACGGACTTTGCTTTCATGGACTGGAAAGCCTCAACAGGTGGTGTGACGGCCCTTATAATAGAGGAAAGCGGAGAATAAAAGGAAGGCAGTGTCAGAGCGGATCCGGCATTCGCTCCCGCATCGTTACAACTTCTTCCGTACGTCTTTCCAGTTCTTCGCCACCTTGGCCTTTCTGGGTGCGTCGCCTTCGGAGGGGTCAATCACCATGACGGCCTCGAGGCGGCGGCGAAGAAACGTTTCAACGAAGACTTTGGAGCGACCGATTCCGGTCTTCACGCTTTTCCAGCCCGCCCCATGAAGTTCATCGATCTTCGCCCCGAGCGCGTCTTCCCCTGGTGGAAGCGTCAGTACGAAACCAGGAGGAAATTTGTGCGTCGCAAGCCAGTTCCTCGCGTCAGTGCTGATCGCAAATGCGTCGGCGCCCGAAGGCACCGTTGCGACATACATGATCCCGTAATAAAACTGGCTCAGTTTGGCCAGTTCCTCGGCAGCATCGGCCATAGGCTTCAGGTCCTGCTGGAAACCGGAGCCGATGCCAGACAACGGTCCTTCGGAGCGAGCGTCTTCGATCAGTGACGACAACTCGACCACGAGCACGGGAGTCCGCCGCTCCCATACCACCAGATTGGCGTGGGCCTCCGCGGCCGATACACGAGGGCTCGCTCCCACACGCACCTGGACCGGCACGATGCCCTTGCTGGTCGGAACGAACGGCAGAAGAGCCCTGCCGTCGCCACCCGTCATGCTCGTCGCCGCCGCCACGCCATTCACGAGGAGTTCCACAGGCTCTCCGCCCAACGGCGAATCATGGAGAATCCCCTTCGCCAACAGTTTGGCTTCGATGGTCGCCTCTTGCCTGGGTGCCGTGAGACTGTCTTTGACCAGGACCGTCGTGGAGACCTTGTCTGCAGCCTTCACGGCGCCGGCGCTGCACACATGGAGCACGAGTAACAGGAAGAAGGTTGCGTGGGCTATGCGGCGGCGGGACTGCATCGGGTGGAGTTGAAACGTCGATGGTTGCAGAGCGGAGTGGCGCTAGGAGGACCGGAGCGCGGTCAAGACTTCATCGACATGCCCGTCGACTTTTACTTTCTTGAACACGGCCTTGAGTTTGCCATTTGGATCAATGACAAAGGTGCTGCGCTCGATGCCCCAGTATTTCTTTCCGTACATATTTTTCTCTTTGTAGACACCGTACGCCTTGGACACGGCGGCGTCCTCATCGCTCAACAGCGGAAAAGGCAACCCGAATTTCTTGATGAATTTCTGGTGGGATTCCTTGTCGTCCAAACTCACCCCGAGGATTACCCCACCCGCTCTCACAATTTGGGATTCCACATCACGAAATTCGCACGACTCCTTGGTGCAGCCCGGCGTGTCGTCCTTCGGGTAGAAGTACAGCACGACCTGCTTTCCTCGGAAACTTTTCAAGGTCACCGACTTGCCCTGCTGGTCAGGTAGCGACAGGTCTGGCGCAGGGTCTCCCACCGTGAGCTCTTTGGCCATGCTGATCCTCTCTACCGAGGCCCACCGCCGAACGTCGGGCGGCTGTTCGTCGTCCTATGTTCTTTAGACACCTTTTCCGTCTGCGGATTGCCATACTGATGCAGGGCGGGCGAATCCCAAATCGTCTTATCGCCGGGCGCCAGGTTGGCCGCCTCGATGAAATGCTGCCTCGCATCATCGACATCGCCCAACGCATTGAGCGCCAGCCCATAGTTGTAATGGGCCTGACCGGACTGCGGATCCGCCGCCACCGCTTGCGAAAAATACTGCTTCGCCGCGTCGAACTGTCGGGTTTGATAGGCTTGGGTTCCCTGTTCCGTCAACGTCACAGCCTGCGGCGTCGCACCGCGGTCCAGCGCCAGTGGCACGAGCGGCCTCCCCTTTTTCGCACAGCCTGCGAGACCAACGATGACCACGAGCGCCAGGACCAATAACCACGCTTTCATGATGTTCCTCCCTACAACAGTCAGCTCGTCACTTCGCATGCTTCCTGGATTCTTCCTCAAACGTCTTACGATACAGGACCTCCCATTCCGGACTGCCCTCCACGATCCCGCGAGAGTATGACCCCAGCTTGGCCCGCACCTTTCGATCGATGTCCTGTTCTTGCGCCAACTCGCCGGCAAGCACCCGCTTGATCTCTTTCAAGATCCGTCCATCCTCGGTTTTCACCTGGACCAGCGGGCTTTTCTTCACCGCCAGGAGGATGACATGCGAGAGGTGGCTGACCTTGTCTTCGGACAGCATCGTCGATTGTGCTTGACGATCCTCTCTTACAAAATGATGCCTCGTTCACGGACCAGTTTCTGCTTGATCATCGTGAACATCTTCTGGTAATCGACCTGGCCGGCTTCAATCTCACGTTCGTAGGCCTTGAGCAATTGGCGGACCTCGCCGTTCAACCGGTCCTCTATCGATAACTCGTCGGTGACAGTCTGAGCCAACGCATCCACAAGCGCCTTCGGCGTTCCCGTCAGCGAGACATGACCTTCTTGGACCAACCGCGCCACCAGGGCTTCAGCCATATGCCTCACCCGCTCTTTGGACAGCCGCATCGCTCACACCCGTTCGACCCGAATCCGCGGCGCTTCCATCACCCGTCGCAGGACCGTGGGATCGCCCGAGATGCGGCCGATGACATTGACGCGATCCGCCGGAACAGGGTCGGGCCCCATGCTCATCGGCGTGCGCCCGAAAAAAATGGCCAGCACCTGCCCGGCCCCCCAGAAGGCGACATCACCGATCTTCACCTGATTGGTTGCCGTCTCCCGGTAATCCTTGACGCCGTCGAGCCTGAAATAGAACTCTTCGCCCCAGGTATTGACCGGAGCTTCCACAGGGAGCGCCGCGTAGACCTCCTGAGCCGTTTTATTGCCTTTCAGCTCCGCTTCCAGTTGCACGGCTCCGACCGTGATGCGAATTTTCCTGACCGGGTCAGCCAACGACGGGACGCTCTCTTTCTGCAACGAGACAAAACCCGCTCCCATCGCGGACTCTAGCTTGTTTAACCGGTGAAATCAAGGCTACAATCAGCCGTCACGATGCTGACCTCCACCTTCGTTCTTCTCAAAGGAATCGGTCCTGCAACCGAACGACGGCTGTGGCAGGATGGCATCGCCGATTGGTCGGCGTTTCTCAACCGACCGCTGATTCCCTACATTTCCTCCATGAAAAAATGTTGGTATGACGACGCGCTCGCCACGGCACAATCGCGCCTGGCGGTCGGCGGGGCGGACTTCTTCCGAACGTGCCTTAAGAGCCGCGACCATTGGCGCCTGTTCGACACCTTCCGTCATCGCGCGTTGTATCTCGATATCGAAACCACGGGCCACTCTGCCCGCGAGGGATTCGTGACCGTCGTGGGACTGTATCGGAACGGACGCATGGAGAGCCTGGTCCGCGGGGAAAATCTGACCGAAGATCGCTTGCACGAGGCGCTCGAGCAAACCGACCTGCTCGTCACGTTTTTCGGCAGCGTCTTCGACATTCCCTACCTCCAAGCGGCGTTCCCCCGATTGAATCTTCAACAAGCCGCATTTCGATTTGTGCTTTGCCGCCCGCCGCCTGGGACTGCAGGGCGGATTGAAGTTCATCGAGCGTGAACTGCAGATCCACCGGGAGGACGCCATCGAAGGCCTGGATGGCTGGGATGCGGTCCGGCTGTGGCAGCGATGGCGAGGCGGCGAGGAGGCAGCGCTCGATCTCCTGCTGCGCTACAACGCCGCCGATGCCAGAAACCTGGAACCCTTGGCCGAACTTCTGTTCCAGCAGATGGCGGCGCGTTACGGCCCGGCTTCGGTGGGCCTCGCTGATCGGCCTGCGCCGATCGGCGAAGCGGTGACCCCATGAAAAAATCTCCACGATGGTTGGGCGTCGGCCGAACGGAAACCGGGCATGTGCGCAGCATGAACCAGGACGTCTTCGCCGCGATCAACAGCTGCAATTTTTGGATTGTCGCCGATGGCATGGGCGGCCACCCCGGTGGAGACGTTGCCGCCCATCTTGCCGTCGACGCGGCCACGCAACGGGCGAAGGCGCTCCTCGCCGAAAACAACTTGGCTCCGGAGATACTGGAGAAACACCTGACCGAAACGATTACGGAGGCCAATCGCGCCATTCATGAGAAAATACGGGACGAGCCGACCCTCAAGGGCATGGGCACGACAATCGTCGCCATGACCATTGCGCCGACGTCTCCGCCGGTGGCCTACATTGCCCACTTGGGGGACAGTCGCGCTTATCGGTTTCATGCCGGCACCCTCACCCAACTCACCCGCGATCACACCCTGGTCGCCCTCTTGCTCGAGCGCGGTTTGATCAACGAAGCGACGGCCCGCGCCTATCCGGATCGGCACGTGCTCGCCAAAGGGCTGGGGATGGGACTCGACATGACGCCGGAGGTCACTTCGACGGCGTTGACGGACGATGATGTCCTGATGCTCTGCAGCGACGGACTTACGAAAATGCTCGATGATGCGGACATTGCGTCCATCCTCGCACAAACACAACGCAATCCCCGGCGCGCATGTCACGACCTGGTGGAAGAGGCATTGGCTCGGGGAGGCGAAGACAATGTGACCGTCATCGTCTGCGCGTACACGACGCCTGCCAAAGTCGGAAGTCTGGCCATTGACAAGACCCTACCGCCAATGTAGCCTCAGAATCTAGCCACACACTCCTTCGCGCGCCATCCGTGATATCGACTAGCTGGAGCGATCTAAGATGTTGTTAATTCGAGGTTCCCTTGTCTGCTGGGTCCTCTGCGTGACGGCCCTGGCGGCACCGGCCTGTGTGAGCCTCGCCTCCGACGACCAAAGTGCGGAAGCTGCCGTGCGTGCCCTCGTACGGGCCAATGTCGAGAAGGACATGCGGACGATGTCGCGGATGATGGCGCACGACGCCGACATCACCAGCTACACGATCGGAGGCAGAAAATACGTCGGCTGGTCGCGTCTTGAGCAGGATCTACGGGAGGAATTCGATTCAGCGGCCACCATTGAGATTTCCATCCAGGAGTTGAGGGTGTGGACCAAAGGCGACCTCGCGTGGTACGCCATGGAGCTCGACTACATTCGAACCGTGACCGATGGCAACGACCCTCAGCGGGCGCTGCTTCCGCTGCGCGAAACCGGCGTCTTGGAGCGTAGAGACGGACAGTGGGTCCTCCTGTCCTGGCACGAGTCGTTTCGCAATGCAGGAAGCGCGGTGACACTGAACGATCGACAGCCATCACCGCCGGCGCTCACGTTGACGGCGTCAGCCACAGCTCAGGTCGCGACCCGATTTGAGCGGCGAATGGGAAATCCTTGAGGTGGAGGACGATAAGCGCTATCGGGCAACGTTGGACAAAGGCGGCAATGGTCCCTATACGCAGCACGGCGGCCGCTTCGTCACCACACAGTTCGCCAACCGTCTATGGCAGGGAACCTGGCAACAGCCGGGCAACGATCGTGAAGGCGGATTCGAGGTCCTGCTCTCAGAAGACGGGAAAGAAGCCAAAGGCGTCTGGTGGTACACCAGAGTCGGCAACCATAAGAACATCCCGCCGCGTGAACACGGCGGCACCTATCAATGGAAGCGGATCACGCCGGTGCCCGCAGCCCCGTGATTGATCCGAACGCTCAGGGACAGCCGGCGCATGTTCAGCGCCCGGGCCGGGCCTTGAGGAATGTACGTTGTTTTGGAGGAACTATGCACTGGCTCGTGCTTCTCACCGCCCTCTGGCTGTGGCCTTCACCGGTCTTGGCGGACGGCGGCCATGCTCACCATGCGGTGCCGACACTGAAGAATCAGATTACCACTGTCGTCACGATCAAAGACAATGCCGTTACCCTGACGTTCGGACCGATCGATCTTCCCTCGGGGCATGAGGGCGACTTGGCCGCGTCGATGCCCAAACATATTTTCCAACTCCCAAAAGACATGTATATGGTGGGCTTCAAGTCCGCCGTGTTCACTCAGGAAGGGAAGACGCTTCCCCGAAATTATCTCCACCATATTCTCATGCTCAACAACGACAAGCCCAGCGTGTCCTGTCCCGGCGAGCCGCTGTTTTTCGGTGGAGCGGGCCTGGAGATGACGGAAGCGAAATTTCCAGAAGGGTACGGCGTGAAGCTCGCCAAGGGTCAACATCTGATGTCGGTCGTGGCGTTTTATCATAAGGCGCCTCCGACCAAGCATGTCATGGCCAGTTTCACCATGTACATGGCGCCCGAGGATCAACCGGTGAAGGAGATGGACGTTTACCAGGTGGGCGTCAATGTCGTGTGTTACAGCAAATTCGCGCAGCGTGGCCCGGACCAGACCGACGAAGGCATCGAGATCAAGTCGGGGGTTCAGGTCCACACTGCCCCATTGAAGTTCTCGATGGATGGCTGCGTAAAATTCGCCTATCCGCACGGCCACGACGAGCTGCTGCTCATCGCGCTCGAGAACAAGACGAAACAACAGACGCTCCTACGCACCGTGCCGGACGTCACGCGCGACGGCACCTTCCTCGAGTTTCAACCGCATCAAGTCTACAAAGACGCTCAAGGGTTTCCTGTCACCAAAGACGACGACTACGAGATGGTGATGGTGCATCATCATCCCCTGCAGAAACAGGATCCGCAGCACGGCATGGGCAATTACCTGTTGTACATGACTCCGGGAACCTGTCCGTCCCCCGCCACGGCGAGCGTCCGCTAGCCGTCAGACGAGAGACCTTGTGCTCTTTCCCTAGGGACGCTGCCTGGTCCCCTACGAAAGTAGGAGCTCTTCCCCCAGAGCCAGGCTGGGTTTCTGGCGCACACCTGTGTTAATCACTTACCGATCCGAGCAGCAGATATTCGTCTACCCACGCCTGACGGTTTCGTCCGACTTGTTGAGGCGCGGGATGGTGACTTCTCTCGCTCTGGAACCGTGTTTCCTTTGGATACCGGTCCGATGCCGCAGAGCGAACCTATAACCATCCTTCTCGTCAACGAGAACGCCGAAGAGATCAAACTCGTCACCATCAGCCTGCGCGGGTTCTTTGCCGACGTCCGCATCGAAGTTGCCTATTCCGCCGAGGAGGCCGAACGAATGATCCAGGCCCCGGCGGACTCCTGGGCCGTGACGCTCGTCGACGAGGGCTCCCTGCCCGATCCGCCTTCGACCTTCATCTCTGCTCTCAAGCATCGGATGCCCTACGCCTCAATCATCTTACAGACCTCCCGAACCGATTCCGGGGCGGCGCTCGATGCGCTTCACATGGGTGCAGACCTGTTCCTCTACAAACACTCTCCGGCGTTTCTGACCGAGCTCTTGTTTTGCACGAGAGAGGCCATCGACAGACGCGAGAGCAGGTTGGCGGCAGAACGCGCAGAGCGGCGCCATTCCTGGATAGTCGATTGCCTGGGGGATGTCCTCTACGAACTCGACGCCGATGGACGGTTTCTCTCGCTGAGCCGCAATCTGCCGGCGTCGTTGGGCTACCGCCTGGAAGAATTGATCGGCCGGTCATACTGCACGTTGTTTTCCGAGGCCGAGCAACGGCTTGCACGCTTTCGCTTCAACGAGCGGCGCGCCGGCGACCGGGCGGTCAGGGAATTTGAGGTGACGCTTCAAGGAAAGACGGCCGAGGGCATGGGGCACATGCTCGCCTCCGTCACTGCGCGTGGAGTGTACGACGCGTCGCGGCACTTCCTCGGCACCATCGGCCTCATTCGAGACGTGTCTCACCGCAGAAAAGAGCAGACCGCGCAGCAGGCATTCATCGAGCAACGGCAGCGAACAGAAGAACTCCAGACAGTCATTCGGCAGATGGCTGAACTCTCGCAGGAGCTCGAGCAGCCGCTCTCCACCCTCGTGCACGAATCACAACAACTCGCCGATACGCTCCGAGAATCCCGTCTTCTCGACCGTCTCCAAGCGTTACGTGGCCAGGCCGCGGCCTCGGCGGAACTGGCTCAGCGACTGATGCGCCTGGCCCGTCCGGCGGGAGCCGCGCACATCATCAATCGCCTTCTTGACGAGGTGTTGCAATCGGCATCGACGGCCGCCGGATCGAGCGGCTTCAGTTCAGATTTCACCTCAACCCTTCCCGACTACACCGGCGATCGGGAGACCACCGCCCGTTTTTTCCAGCAGTTGCTGGCCTATGCAGGCGCGTATCTGGCAACGGTCGGTCGGCCCCATCTCCTTGCCATCAAAACAGGCGACCCGGCTGATACACCCACACTGTTTCCCGTGGCTCCCTCCATCCACATCCATCTGGACATCACCGAAACCGAGACGGTGAACCCCTCAGGCCCCATCCTGCCTTCGTTGACCGACACCCTCGACGTGCTCAGCCTTTACCGACTGGCCGGAGCGCTCGGCGCAACGCTCGACGTGTCCGCGCCGGCCTCAGGACCTTTTCGCATGATCGTCCGTCTGCCGACAGGGCCCGCTTCTGTCTCCCGTCACTCCCAGGCTATCGACGCGGCTGCCATCGAGCGAACGGCCGAAGCGCCGTCATCCTTGGGCCCCTCAGCGGACCAGGACCTGGTCACTGCCGCTCGCACCGAGCGCCGAACCAACGCACGGATCCAGTCGGCGCTGCCGGCAAAGATCACCAGAGGATCGTCCGCCTGGGAAGGAACGGTCATAAACGTGGGTGTGAGTGGAGCCGGGATACGAGTGCAGGGCGACTTTCCACCGCTTCCATACCAGGAAGCGGTCATCCGGGTTACGACTGCCGTCGCTACATTGGAGCTTGGCGGCCAGGCTCATACACGAACCGCGGCAGGGTCAGGGGTCCAGCTGTCGATTCAACCGGACACTCAACTTATCGTGCAATTTACTCCGAATCAGACGGAGGCGGCAGTCCTTGCCTCGCTCATCGCGGCCGCTCATGAGCGATCACTTGCCTTCACACTGGACATCCACCTCCCCATCCCGGCCGCTCTGCCGCAGACTGATCGACCCCTTTCTTTCGACCTCGCCGAATATGACCGCCGTGAAACAGTTCGGGTATCGACCGCGTTACCCGCCCGCCTGGAAACGACCTCCCAGCAGGAGCCCGCCACTCGCCTTCAGGCACAGGTGATGAATCTCAGCCGCTCCGGCGCATGCATCGTGGCGCAGGAACGGCCCGAGGCGTTGGCAGAACGCGTCGAAATTCACTTCGCCCCCGCCCATCGCAGCGAGCCGGGGTCACATGAGCCCGGAGCGCCGGATACCACGCTTCCAGCGCGCGTTGTCTGGACGGCAGCCGATCCGATGGCCCCCAGCGCATTCCATACGGCGGACCGCCCCAGCGCGGTACGGGCAGGACTCCGGTTCGAGCCGCTGACCCCCTATGCCGAGCGCGAGCTGAACCGAGTCATCAGACAACATCTCCGAGCCCAGCGATCCGGCGAAGCGTTTTCAGCGGCGGTGCCGGTGATCAGCCTGCCGCGCGAATGCCGCAACGCCCGTGGTCAGACGATCGCGATCACGGACGACCATCTCAGTCAATTGCCCGATCCCAACTGCCCCACGATCATTATTGCCCCAGGGTATGGGCAAACGGCCTCGGACTATATGGCCCTCAGCTACTACCTGACCCAACATCGGTTCCGCGTGCTTCGTTATGATCCGACCAATCACCTTGGGAACAGCGAGGGCGAGCTCCAACAGACGACATTGCGCAGCATGCAGCATGATCTCGAAAAGGTGTTGGAGTTTGTACGGCACACCTGGCCGCAAGCACCGATCGTCGTGATCGCTGGCGATCTGGCGGCCCGCGCTGCATTGAAGACCGCCGCTCATACGCGCGCCCTGGATTTGCTCTTGTTGGTGAATCCAGCCATCGATGTGGCGAGCCTGCTCATGGCGGTCCATGGACACGATCTTATCGCCGACCACCAGTTCGGGTTGCGGCGCGGCGTCTGTAACTTGTTGGGCTTGAACGTCAACGTGGATCAGTTCGTCAGCGATCTGGTCGCCGGCCGGTGTGCCGATCTCGAATCGACCCTGGAAGATCTGCGATTGATTCGCTCGCCGCTTTGCATCGCGACAAGCCCCGCTGATTCCACGGCCTTGCCGCCTACCGATCTGCCGCACGCGTTCATGACCGCGTTGGGCACTCAGACGAGGCTGGTGAACATTTCCTCACCGGTCACTGACCAGCATCTCGACGTCCACGGAGCGCCGCCCGCTGCCTTCAGACAGCTGCTCAAGCAGATCAGTTCCGTCATTTCGGTGCAGACCATGTCACCTCAACAGGAAATCGCCGCACAGCCCTACGTCGCACGCCAGCACCGCATCGAACAGGAATACAACTTCCTGCGGCATGACGGCTCGCAAATCAACCGAGAGGCGCTCTGTGCGGCCCATCTCGCCCAATTGCCGCATTTGGGCAACCTGCATGAGTACCGAAAACTGCTGGATGATCTCTATGCCCTAATGAGCCCGCTCGAGCCGGGCGCCGCGCTGGTCGATGCGAGCGTCGGCCAAAGCGATTTGACCCGTGCTGCGCTGATCAATCACACGTACCGCGCAGGCAAGGCCAGCTGGACCGACCGGCCGTCGCCGCTGATGGTCGGCGTCGGATGGTCGCAGGAGCGGATCGGCCAGGCCCGCCATGCGGTGCTGGTGCTGCAACGTGAGCTCGCGACGGGCTTTGTCGGCCGGCTGTCTGCCATGCCGCCGCTTGCCATCGCCTGGCTTCAGGCTGATCGGAGATCTACGCTCCCATTTAAGACCGGCTCGGTGAGCCGGCTCGTCTGCAACCTTTCACTCCCCTATATGCCTTCCCCGCTCGCCGCCATCAAAGAATGGCACCGCGTGCTGCATCCCGATGGCCGCCTGATTTTTACCGTGTTTCATCCGAACACGGATCTTTCTCCTGTCTATCGGCGACATCTTCGGCAGGCCAACCAGGACGAGTTCAGTGCCCAAGCGCAACCGCTGCTTCACTACTTTGCCCGGTTACGGGAAGCGGTCCGTCACGGGATCCTGCATACATTCGATGAAGCAGGTCTTGGGGCGCTCTTGAGACAATGTGGTATCGTCTCCTTCCGAATCCTTCCTATCTTCGACGGGCAGGCGTTGGTCGCCATTGTCGGGAAACAGAATTCCTCTGGCTCCCTTTGATAGGGCGGTGTATACTCCCCCTCGCTGTACAACTTTGCACATCACGTGCACGTGATGACCTAACCCGTTCCTCTCGGCGATGACTCATGCATAGGGGCGCGTCCTTCTCTCTATGAGCGTACGACCGACCGAGATGACCTCAGCGTCGACGGCTTCACCTACACATCTTCTGGATTTGGTAACTCGTTTCTCCACAGAAATCGGCGCGATGACCGATCTCGGCGCCCTGTCCGAACGCATTATTCAGGAGCTCTGCCGTGTGGGCGGCACCACTCACGGCGCCCTGTATCTCTTGGATCGTGAGCATGAACATTTTCGTCGTGCGGGCCTGGTCGGCCTTGCCGCCGAGTCCTGTTTTCCCGGTACGCTTCCACTGACCCACACCATCCCGCAACATCTGTCGTCTTCTCTCCAAACGGTCCCGGAGATGGCCGAGCCGCACAATGGGCGCCGCACGGCGTTGGATGATGCGCTCGCAACCATGCGAGCTGAGCGGAGCTTGCTGCATGTCAGCCGAGGCCGGCTCATCGCTTTTTCGCTCCTCGGAGGAAACCGGACCCAGGAGCACGACGCGACGTCTATCGTGTCGCTGCTCAACGCGCTCGCTCAAACCGCCACCAATGCGCTCGACACCAGCCTGCTGTTGGAAGACCTGCACCGCTCACACGCCTTGATGAAGCGCACGGACCGCCTGAGGTCGCTGGAAACGATCGCTGGAGGATTTGCGCATGAAATCCGCAATCCGCTGACCTCCATTAAGACCTTCATCCAGCTGGCCCCTGAACGGAAAGACGATGCCGATTTCATCCGTGAATTCAGCCGCATCGTGCTCGACGACGTGTATCGGATCGAACGGCTCATCGAGGAAATCCTCGACTACGCCCGTTACATGGAGCCGAAGCTGACGGAGGAGGATGTCAACGACATCGTGTCTTCCTGCTTATATTTCATCGAGGTCAAGGCGGACAGCCGCGGGATCAAGATCGAAAAAGAATTGGCGCCCGACCTCCCTCGTGTCATGCTGGACCGTCAGCAAATCAAGCAGGTGTTTCTTAACCTGTTTCTCAACGCCTTGGATGCGATGAGCGAAAAGGGCGGGGTGCTGCGCGTTCGGACGAGGCTGCTGGCCAAGCCTGGCGGGAAGCCCTGGGTGCAAATAGAAACCGAGGACACAGGGCAGGGCATTTCCGAGGCGAATCTCGAGCACATTTTTGATCCGTTCTTCACGACCAAGCACGAGAGCGGCGAACACGAAGGCACCGGCCTCGGCTTGACGATCGTGCACCAGATCATCGAAGAGCACCATGGCGACATACAGGTCAAAAGCGTTGCCGGCGCCGGCACGACATTTCTCGTCAACCTCCCAGCGATCCCAGCATGACATCAAAAAACGGCAGTGAGTCGAGCGTGAAGAAGCGGGTGCTCTTAGTCGATGATGAAGCCCGTGTCCGGGCCTCGCTCAAGGCCGTCCTCGAGCCGGCGTATGAGGTGATTCAGGCCGCCGACGCGCAGGAAGGCCTCGATCTGTTCCACAAAGAAGCGCCGCACGTCGTCCTGCTCGACGTCATTCTTCCCGGAACCGACGGGTTATCCGTTCTCCAGGCGCTGCGGACGGAGCAGAACCCGACCCCCGTCATCATGCTGACCGGCACCAAGTCCGTGAAAACGGCGGTCGACGCCATGAAGCTGGGAGCCGCAGACTATCTCTCGAAGCCGTTCGACGTCGAAGAACTGCGGATCGTCGTGGACCGCGCGCTCAACTCTCAGGAGCTCGAGCGCGAAGTCAAACAGCTGCGTGCGCATGTGACTCAGCGATATGCGTTTCACAACCTCATCGGCAAAAGCCGGCCAATGCAGGAGATTTACGGCAAGATCGAACAGGTTGCCGACAGCAGGACAACGGTGCTGATCACCGGTGAGAGCGGCACCGGCAAGGAACTGGTCGCCAAGGCCCTGCATTACAACAGCGGACGGCGGGACCGCCCGTTTATAGCGTTGAACTGCGCCGCCCTCCCCGAGACGTTGATCGAAAGCGAGCTGTTCGGCCACGAAAAGGGCTCGTTCACCGATGCGACGGCTCGCCGCGTGGGTCAATTCGAGCTCGCCAACAGCGGCACCTTGTTCCTCGACGAAATCGGGGACCTCAGTCCCATGACGCAGGCCAAGCTGCTGCGGGTTCTGCAAGAACGCGAATTCACGCGCATCGGCGGCGTACAGGCCATCAAAGTCGACGTTCGCATCGTCGCCGCGACGAACAAGAACCTCGAGGATCTGGTCCGGAAAGGGCAGTTCCGCGAGGACCTCTACTACCGAATCAATGTCATCGCGTTGTACCTGCCCCCGCTTCGCGATCGG
The DNA here is from genome assembly GCA_963824855.1 of uncultured Nitrospiraceae bacterium. Taxonomy (GTDB): domain Bacteria; phylum Nitrospirota; class Nitrospiria; order Nitrospirales; family Nitrospiraceae; genus Nitrospira_C. The sequence goes on along the minus strand of CAWGQP010000003.1, from coordinate 359,035 downwards.
GGAGAAGATGTTCCGTTGTTGGCGAAACATTTCCTGTCCAAGCGGATCGAGGAGGAGAACCGGCCGAACCAGGAGTTCTCCAAGGAGGCGATTGAGCTCCTGACCCGGTACCCGTGGCCGGGTAACGTGCGAGAGATGGAAAACATCATCGAACAGGCGTTCATCTGGTCGAAGGGCTCGGAGGCCGTCACCCCCGAACATCTTCCGACTATCCTTCGCAACGACACCCGGTCCTCCTCTTTACGAGACGACACCCTTGCCGGCCGCCTCTCGCTCGAAAAGGCCGTGATGGAATTCGAGCGGGAGATCATTCTTGACGCACTGAAAAAGAACAACTATGTGCAAACCCACGCCGCGACCCAGCTCGGGATCAGCAGGCGCATGCTCAAGTACCGGATGGATACACTAGGTATCGGTCGTCCGGACAATGACACAACCCCTCCTGAACCTGAACCTGTCGTGCAGGAATAGCACACCCCCCTTTTCGAACTGCGTGAATTCTGCAGCCATTTCATGCGTTTTCGTGATTCCAATCTACGTAGAGGCCCATACGTGGAAACTACATATTGGGCCATCGCGCCACATCACCACATCCACTAGAATTTCTACGCATAAATAGCTGAAAAGGAATACGTTTTGCTTGACAGAATACGTACATCGGGGTACATGAACAACATATGGCAACGTCCTTCGAGGCGCACAGGCCCACGCAGAAGCCCACTGTCCTGGTCATCGACGATGAGGCAGGACCACGCGATGCGTTGAAAGTCATCCTCCGTCCTTTCTTCAATATTCAATCCGCCGAATCGGCCCAAGCCGCCATCGATGTGTTGAATCAGCAACAGATTGACCTTATTACGCTGGACCAGAAGCTCCCCGATCGGCAAGGCCTCGATCTACTGCAGGAAATCAAACAAGATCATGCCGATATCGAAGTCATCATCATTACCGGATACGGCAGTCTCAGATCCGCGATGGAAGGTATCAGGCATGGGGCCGCAGGGTATCTGCTCAAGCCCTTCAACGTCACGGAACTCATTACGCTGGTCAATCAGACGCTGGAAAAGAAACAGCGGCTCGACTATCTTCGCCGCTATCTTCAGGCGTCTAATGCTCTGTGGGGGTCTGAAGCCGAATGTGCACAGGCCTGGCAGGAGCTGCGGGCCGGGTACGAGGCCATCGGTCGATCAGGCAGCCCGACCCTGCCATGGGGAGACGACACTGCAGATCTGCTGCCCATGCTCTCCGATCTCCTTGAAGCCAAAGACCGTCAGCTCTTAAACCATTGCAGCCGCGTGAGTTTTTACGCCACCTTGCTTGCCAACCGGACCAATCTCACGGTGGATGAGCAGAAATCACTGGCGCTTGGCGCGTTTCTTCATGACATCGGCAAGATCGGCAAAGAGCCGTACCGCTTTGCCGACGATGAAATCGTGGCGAGAGACCGCGAGAACAAGCTCCGTGCCCACCCGGAAATCGGTGCGAAGATGGTGGGCCCCCTCGGCCTGCCCGCGGCCGCCGGGCAGATCATTGCCTATCACCACGAACGGTGGGACGGCTCAGGGTATCCGCACGGGCTGAAAGGGGAAGGCATTCCGATCCTGGCGAGAATCGTCAGCCTGGCTCAAGCGTTCGACCACCTCACCGCTGAACTCCCGGACCGCACCGCGCTCTCGATCGACGACGCCAGCATGTTTCTCACCGAACGGGCGGGAACCCATTTCGACCCCGCGCTCACCGTCTTGTTCACCCAGGTCGTGCAGGAATGCAAGGCGTCGTTGCCCGCGATGGCCATTGCGACCAATCCCTCCAGCCGCTCAGACGCCTGAGCCATTCAGCGTTTTATCTTCGCGCCCGCAATCAACTCCGCCGCGGTAGCCCGCACCTTGCTCGTAACCGTTTCCCCGCCGATCATGCGTGCGATCTCCTCCTCGCGGCCAAGACCGGTCAGGGGCTTCACCGACGTGGTGGTCCTCTTGCCATCTTGACCCTTGGCCACCAGCAGATGGTGTTCGGCTTGGGAAGCCACCTGAGGCAGATGGGTGATGCAGAAGACCTGGTGGTAGGCCCCCAGCTTCCGCAACCTGGTTCCCATGGCTGCGGCCACTGCGCCGCCGACACCCGTGTCCACCTCGTCGAACACGAGCACCGGCACATGATCTCTCTCTGCCAAGACGGTCTTCAGCGCAAGCATGATGCGCGAAAGTTCTCCGCCGGACGCGATGCGGTTTAGGGAGCGAGGCGGCTCTCCGACGTTGCTGGACAACAGAAATTCGACATGGTCACGCCCCGTCGGTCCGAACCGAGCCACCGTTTCTTCTATCGAGACGGCAATATCGAACGCGGTGTGTTCCATTTTGAGCGCAGCCAATTCCTTCATGACCAGAGCCGTCAGCCGCTTTGCAGCCTCCCGGCGCTTTCTTGTCAATTGGTCGGCCCTCTCCAACACGGAACGTTCCGCGGCTTCGAGCTGCTTGGTGAGATCGGCGATCCGGCTCTCATGATCTTCCATCGCCTGCAGGTCCTGTCGGGCTCGCAGGCCCGTGGCCAAGACCGCCTCGATCGATCCTCCGTACTTGGCCTTGAGCCGTTGAATCAGCTCCAGCCGATCCTCGACCAGCCCCTGTCTCGCCGGATCAGCCTCCAGGTCGGCAGCATAATCCCGAAGACGGCCGCAGAGATCCTTGAGTTGAATCGCTGCATCGCGGACCTGAGGTTCACAATCCCTCATCCCCGGATCGGTCTGTGCCAATTCTCCCAGCAGGCGTCCGACCCGGGCGAGTTGCATCAAAATCCCCTGGTCGTCACCCTGCAGCTCGGCATAAGACGTCTCCGCCAATTCTCGGAGTCGATGCGCGTGCCCCAACCGCTGTCGTTCCGCTTGCAACCGATCTTCTTCAGCAGTCGATAACGCCGCCTGCTCGATCTCCTGCACTTGAAAACGCAACAGCTCTTCGAGCCGAGCGCGATCGGCGCCCAGCCGGCGCAGAGCCGTCGAGCTCCCCTTCCAAATTCTTCCACTCCCGGTAGGCCGCTTCATACAGATCGCGCATGGACTGAGCAGATCCGAACGCGTCCACCGCGTCGAGTTGCTTGACCGGCGCCAACAACGACTGCTGCTCATGCTGGCCGTGTACGTCCACGAGGGTACCACCCAACTCTTCGAGCACGCGAAGGGAACTGAGCCCACCGTTTACATACACCCGATGCCGTCCTGATCTGGAGAGAATCCGCTTGAGTACGAGGTCATGGTCGTGAGGGCCCAGCAGGTCCATCGCCCGCAGTTGGCCGAGCAGCGGATGCGTTGCAGGAAGCTGAAATGAGGCTTCGAGCTGCGCCTCCTCTTCACCGGATCGGATCTGCTCAACCGAGCCTCTCCCGCCCACGAGTAAGGCGATGGCATCGATGAGCAGCGATTTGCCGGCGCCGGTTTCGCCGGTGAGTACCGTAAATCCCGACTGGAACTGAATGTGGAGCTGTTCTATGAGAGCAAAATTGACAATGCGCAGCTCGGCAAGCATCGTTACGAGCGAGGAACCCCTCGAGTCACCGTGGTTCTCACCCTGTGCGCCCGCGATGCGAGAACGAAGCGCGGGGCAAGGCGCGTCTTGGCGCGCCGGGGTTGGGCGGGTGAGATAGAGGCTGTTTCACCATCCCATTAGGCAGAGCCGGCGTGTTGAGCAAGAAGCTGATCAATCATTTCCTTGAACTGCCGCTTCGGCCTGGCACCCACGAGCTTTTCCACGACCTGGCCGTTCTTGAAGAAGAGAATCGTCGGAATGCTCATGACCTGGTAGCGTCCAGCCACTTCGGGATTTTCATCGGTGTTCAGCTTACGAACCTTGACCTTTCCTGCATACTCGTTCGCCAATTCGTCCACGATCGGAGCGACCATCTGGCAGGGTCCGCACCAGACCGCCCAGAAATCCACCATCACCAGCTCCGGGGCCTTCATGACTTCGGAATCCCAGCTCGCATCCTCAACCTTCAACGCATTACCTGCCACGTCTATCCTCCTTGAAAATCAATTGAATCGCAGGAATGAATGGGAAATCATCGTAACCCAGCCTTCTTCGAGGAGTCAAACCGGCAGGCCACACCGGTCTACCACGCCCATTCAGGGGGAACCGTGAACCACCAACCCTCTGGTTTGGCTTTCCGCCAAGCCGTTTGCTGAGGCCAGACAACCGCGACGACGGACGGATCGAGCCTCGTGGCGAGTTCGGACGTAACGTCTGCCTGTTGTCGTGCCGACGCTTGAATCATCTCCTTCGCCATACGAGCCAGGACGTTGGGAGGATCCAGGAGCTCTTCCGGCCCGCTCGAGCTCAAGTTCAGATAGAGATGCTCCATCGCCACCCATTGATCCGCTTTCGCCAGCGATTCCACATGGGCATCGAGCGCTTGATAGACGTAGGTCAGGTACAAATAGCTCCGTGCAGAGGGATGTTCCTGAACCTCTTGCCGACAGGCTTCGACGGCCCGCCGATAATCTCCGGCTGCGAGAAAGACTTTTGCCCGCTGTAAGTGGGTGGGCGGCGTGGAAGCAACGGTCATCGCCGACGTGCTGCAACCCGTCACGCACAGGACGACGGCGACTGCGCAGCCGATAGACCAGCCGCGCTTGAGGCCGACGACTCGACTCATCGCGGAGCTCCGCCGACACGCGGCTGTGGTTGAGCAGTTTCCAAATGACCATAGTGCCCACCCGGCGAAGCCCATGGCAATCCTTTCTCGCCCCACGTGAGAGGACTGAGGATCTGTTTCACGACATTCGTGCCATAGTTCTCGGTCCAGCCGATCCCCGTCAGACTGAGCATGAAATTGTACTGCGCCCGGTCGGGAAATTGGAGATAAAACAACCCGAGCGACCAGCATTTGCACGGATTCTGATACAGCGCGACCACATCGTATTCCGGACTCTGGCGATTATTGATGTCGTAATACCCCTTGGCGCCGACCAGCCATCCAAAGGGTGTCCGAAACGCGCCGCCAGCCGTCAAAAACTGGACTTCATTAGTGGGATCGAACACTTGATTGAACGAGATGGGGTTCCAGAGGTCGCCCCGTTGTACCCGGTTCCCATTCCTCGAGAAACGCTGTCCGACTTCCACATACCACTCATTGGACTGCTGCACCCGGAAGTCGGTATTGAACTGGCTGAGACCGGCGCTATAGGGATCGAAAAAGGCGTCCACCGTCACGTACTGGTTGATGGGGGGCTTGGCGAGTGAGACGGCGCCGGCGCCTCGTCCGAATACCGGGCCGGCCAGCTGGGCAACTGCGAGTTGAGGCTCGTTGTTCCCGATGACCGCACGCAGCCAGACGTCGGAAAATTTCTTGCCGGCGACCGGAACCGTCGCCGGCTGCAAAGGCTGCGTCACGGTGCCGATCGGAGGCACGGCGCCCGGCGCAAAATCCCTCGCTTCCGTCTGCACGGCGCCGACGTGGTAACTCTGGGCCAGCGTGAAATCCAGCCAGTTGAAGCTTTTGTCCCCATCCTGTTCCAGCAGCCGGCTCCTCACCATATAGGTCAACAGATTCTTTTTCGGCAGGTTGTCGACCTGATCGATCTGCGCTATTTGCGACTGATCCGTCGCCGGAACGTACTCGTAGATCACGCCCGGCTCGATCGTATGCATCATGGCATCGCCGTCATCCCGGTTGAAGCGACGGCTCAGTTTAGAGGACGCATCGAGGCCCGCCCAGAACGTTTCCCGGTGCAGACTGCTGGTCTCCTGTATGCCGCGCGAATAATAGACCTCACGAAACTTGACCTGAGGCGTGAATCCCACCACATGGCCCACGTCGAGGACGTCGGTCGAGAGTCCCGGCAGAAAATCAAAGCGATTCTCCGTGAATCCCTCCTCCCGGAAGAAATACACCGCGTTGGTGTCTCCCCCGAACAACAAGGGGGAATTGAACAGCGAGAGGTTCGGTAGACTGTAGCCGACCTCAGGAAGGCGCTGGAAAGTATCTGGGCCGCCGGCCAGCAACGGCTGCAGATATTGACCGAGCAGATACGCGTTCCCGAAGTTCAAGCGCTGGTTGGCGAAAAGGTTCGATTCGGCACTCGGAAGCGCACGCTGCGCGCCCGAGTTGCTGAGTTGCTGCAGGTACTGGGGGTCGCTCACGAGATTGGCGTTGACCCGCAACAGGAGATCCTGCGTCACTTGCTGGGTATGGGTGCCGGTGATCAGCGCCCGCGCCTCCTTCGCACTCTGGCCTGTATCGGTCACTCCCGAGACATTTGGCAGCGTCGTTTGCTGGAGATAACTGACAAACCATTGTCCTCTTGCAACACGGTTTAGCGCGTAGCGGTATTCAAAATCGCTGCCGTATCCCAAATTCGAGTAATACGACGGTGAAATGGTGAGATCCTGGCTTGGATTGATGGCCCAATAGTACCCTTGCTGGTAATGGAACCCGAACCGATTGTCGTAGGCCGGGGTGGGGATTAAGAATCCACTTTGGCGAGGCGACAGGGGATAGGTCATCGTGGGAAACGGAATCACTGGCACATCAGCCACGCAGAACCAGCTCCCTTTGAATGCGAGGCTGTCGCCGACGTTGAGATCCAGATCTTTGAACCGAAATCGCCAGGCCGGCGTTTCCCCTTCCGGCGCATCGCAGTTGGTAAACCGTCCTTCCTTAAAGCGATAATGGTCCTCCGAAAACCGCTGAATCAGACGTCCGTCGACCGTCGTGTTGGACGCCTTGAGGTGCACTTCTCCGTGGGTGACGACCCCCGCCTCGGTATTGACGTTCAACTCCAACCGCTCAGCGACAATGTCGGCTTTGGGATCGGTCAACCGGACGTGCCCGGTGGCAATCATGACACCTGGCAGCGCCTGGATGGTCACGTGGTCGGCGGTGAGGTGCACCGCCCCCTGATCGATCACGACGGACCCGTCCGCCTCGTAGATGTCCTGTTCTTGAAGATAGTCGATGCGTTCGGCTTTTACGTCGAGCGGCGGGGATCCGGAACCGGACTGACCAGGCGAAGCGGCCGCGGCCGCCAACGGAGGCATCGATAAAAGAGTGACCAGCAGCGCTCGCGTCAGGCGGTCAATGACTCGCGTCACGACTCCCGCCATATCAACCCCGCAGCCGGGACAGCCCACAGCCGCGCAACGATGCTTTCACTTCACCGACGAGCATCAAGGAGCCGGTCACACAAATCAAATCTTGTGGGCGTGCAAGCTGTCTGGCGGCGCCGAGCGCCTCCGAGACCCGTGCGTTCGTTCTCGCCCGTGGCCAGGTTTCAACGACGAGCGGCAACAGTTCGTCCGCCGTCGCTGACCGCTTCAAATCTGCCTGCGTCACCACGACCTCGTCCACGAGTCCTTTGAAGAACTCGACGAATCCGCGATGATCCTTGTCGCGCATCATGGCCAGCACGAGGATGACCCGGCTCATGGGATTCGAGAGGCGAAATGTGCGGAGGTAATCAGCCAGGGCCTTGGCCGCCGCAGGATTATGGGCCCCGTCGAGGACGGTCATTGGATCCCGTGCCACGACCTCCAAACGCCCTTCCCATTGGACCTCCCGGAGCCCTTCGCGGATGGCCGGCTCTCCAACCGCGAGCCGATCGCGACGGGAGGTTTCCACCAAGGACACCGCGCAGGCGCAATTCTCGAGCTGATGCGTTCCGAGCAAGGGACAGGACAAATCGTCATACCGCACGCCGAACCCGGAATATCTGAATCGCGCCGGCATCTCGCCTTCGACCTGAAAGTCACGGCCCAGACAAAAGACCGGGGCATCCCGCTCGACCGCGATTCGTTCGATCGTGTCGCGAGCCTCGCCGGGTAGACGGCCGAGGATCACCGGCACGTTCGGCTTGATAATGCCGGCCTTCTCGAACGCGACGGACTCCAGGGTACTGCCAAGATACTGCTGATGGTCCAACGCGATCGTCGTAATGGCACATGCCAGGGGGGACACCACGTTGGTCGCGTCGAACCGGCCTCCAAGTCCCACTTCCAGCACTGCCAGGTCGACTTGCGACTCGGCGAAATACTGCAACGCCATTGCCGTCGTGAATTCGAAGAACGTCGGCGACAGGTCCGGCTCGGAAATGCCCTTCACCAGTTTCGTCAGCCGCGCAATATCCGATTCGGAAATCATGCGGCCGTCCACTCGGATGCGTTCCCCGAATTCGACGAGGTGCGGCGAGGTGTACAAACCCACCCGATAGCCGCCCGCCTGAAACATGGCGGCCGTCAGGGCGGCCGTCGAGCCTTTGCCGTTGGTACCCGCAATGTGGAGACTTCGATATCGAGACTGCGGCATGCCAAGACGGCCTACCAGAGCCGTCATGGTGTCCAGTCCGAGCTTGATGCCGTGCTTTTGGAGACTGTAGAGGTAGGAAACGGCTGCAGTGTAGGTCATGGTATGGTCGGGAGCATGGCCACGAGTAGATTAGAAGCTACTCGTTTTCGGACTCCGAGCATCACCCCTCACAGACCAACGTCCTTGACGATCCGGCCTGAACTTGACCGGTGCTTTTCTCCCGGCACGCTGCTCCGCCGTCACGACGCGGGGCCTCGTAGCTGAACCTCCTTCATCCGTCTTCCCATCGTCTGGGGAGCAGTCCGTGTTCTCAGCAGTGCTCTAGGCGACAAGGAAACGACGCCTGGGAAAGGCGCGTCTTGGCGCGCCAGGGTTGGGCGGGTGAGAAAAGACTGTTTCATCACCCTGCTAGAAATGGGCGACGAGAGTGCTGAGAGTCTCTTTGAGCTGCTTGCGCTCGACAATCATATCGATCATTCCGTGCTCCAGAAGAAACTCTGCACGCTGAAATTGATCCGGGAGCTGTTGCTTGATGGTTTGTTCGATCACCCGAGGACCGGCGAAGCCGATCAATGCCTTCGGCTCGGCCAGGATCACGTCGCCCAGCATGGCAATGCTGGCCGTGACGCCCCCGAAGGTCGGATCGGCCAGCAGACAGATCAACGGAAGCTTGGCCTCGCCCAGTTTGGCCACAGCCGCGGATGTCTTGGCCATCTGCATGAGCGAGAGAATTCCTTCCTGCATGCGGGCGCCACCGGACGCCGTCACGAGCACAACGGGCAGGCGGCCCTCAATCGCACGATCGATGGCGCGGCAGATCTTCTCGCCCACCACCGATCCCATGCTGCCGCCCATGAATCCGAAATCGAAGACGCAGAGCGCCACTCGACGGCCGTTCATCAAGCCCTCGCCGATCATGATGGCGTCTTTTCGCCCAGTCTTTTCTTGTTGAGCCTTGACGCGCTCCTTGTAGGATTTGGTGTCGTGAAAATGGAGTGGATCCAGCGGCCCCAGGTCGGCATCCCACTCCTTGAAAGTTCCGAAATCCACGAGGAGCGTGATGCGTTCCATCACCGAAATCGGAAAATGGTAGTCGCACTTCGGACAGACCTTGCTGTTTCGCTCGACTTCCTTACGGTAGACGATTTCACGGCAGTGGTTGCACTTGAGCCACATCCCCTCGGCCACCTTGGACCGCTTCGGAACATCCGGCTCAGCACCCTTCTGCTTCTTGAACCACGCCATGCCCGACTCCATTCACCGCTCAATCGGCCGCGGTGACTCGATACATTCAGGAGCGTGCTGGAGAATAGCACAGCAGGCTCGTCTGCGCACGTAGTTTCCCGCTCGTGGGAACATCGCATCTCTCATTACGACAGCGACTCGGCGAGAAAGATGCGATACACGATCGCACAGCCCAGCGCGATGCTTCCCACACTCGCCAATCCCTGCACAGCGAGGAAGAGCGGCCGCCCAAGCCGCAAGGACCACATCACCGGAAGACTCAGCGCAAGACCGATCAGCATCATGCCCAGAATCGAACCGCATCCGAACACCGCGATGTACATCAGTCCGTCGATCACGCTGTCCGCCGACGTCACAACCAGCAGCAGCAGCGCTGCGGAACCGGCCAGACCGTGAGCCATCCCGATGCAGAGCGGCCGCAGTGATTCTCGCCACCAATGGGCATGACCGTGATTCTGGGAATCGCGGTGGCTGTGAAGATGCAAATGGCTCCTGCCGTCGTGATCATGGTGATGGAGATGCCACCGTTCCCGAATCAGTTTCATGCCGAGCAGACCGCCAAGGACGATCAGCATGACGCCGACGATGCCCTCTGCCGCCGCCGCAAGCGGCGCTGGGATCGGCACACGGAGCACGAGGACGATCGCTCCCACGAAGAGCAGGACAGCGGTATGGCCCACTCCCCAGCTCAGGCCCACCAGGCCCGAAGCGCGCCATGAGGGCCGCTCGGCGAGCACCGTCGAGACGGCAGCAAGATGGTCCGAATCCAAGGCGTGACGCAGCCCGAGGATAAAACCGAGCCCGAGAACGGTGAGATAGGAAGAATCAGCCACGCGGCACCCAGAGCCATTCGCCGAAGGCGTTCAGGACGAACATGTGTTGCATGATTCGCACGAGAGAGCGAGACACGAACCGGACGGAGATTGCCTGCTGTTATCCGCCGCGTGCGTGCATCTCGAGATGCGGATCCTCGCGCAAGCGATCGATGCCGATCAGCCCGCCTTCACGCAGCCCCGTACGCTCCAGCGCTTTTCGTTCTTCTGCGCCCCGGTCACGGCGCGCTTCCCAGCCGGCTCGAATGAGCGCCAGCATTTCGTGAGCCGCAACGCCTTCGCGGAGCGGTTTGCGCAAATCCGTGCCTGTGGTCGCGTACAAGCAGCGGTACCACATTCCGTCGGCCGTCACGCGGCTCCGGTCGCATGCCGAGCAGAACGGCGTTGTCGTGGATGGAATGATGCCGAACGTGGCGCCGTCAGGGAGCCGGAATCGTTGCGCAGGAGCCGATCCGCGTTCTGGCAACGGTTCAATGGTCCCATAGTACTTGCCCAAGCTCGCCAGCATCATTTCACGCGAGAGCACCTTTTCGGGAGCCCACCGGTTGGCGCCTCCGACATCCATGTATTCGATGAAGCGCACCTCGGCCTGGAAATGCTTCGCGAACTCGATCAGCCCAACCAACTCATCGTCGTTGAACCCTCGAATGGCGACGGTATCGAGCTTGAGTCCGGTAAATCCGGCACGGCCGGCTGATTCAATCCCTTCCAAGACCCGCGCGAACTCGTCGCGGCGGGTCAACTGTCTGAACCGCTCCGGCCGCAACGTGTCCAGGCTGACCGTCACCCGGTTCAAACCGGCCTGGTAGAGCGCTTCCGCATGGTCCGACAGCAGAATCCCGTTCGTCGTGAGTGCAATTTCCCTGATGTTGTGGTTCTGAAGCAGCAGCCGAATGAGCCTGGGCAGATCACGCCGCAGGAGCGGCTCTCCTCCTGTGAGCCGCACCTTGTCGACGCCGAGATCCGTAAAATAGCCGGAGAGCGCCGCCATTTCCTCGAACGTCAGCACATCCTCACGGGGAAGCCAGACATACTCCTCCTCGGGCATGCAGTAGGAGCATCGCAAGTTGCACCGATCCGTCACGGAGAGCCGCAGACTTTTCAGCGGACGTCCAAACGCATCGACGACGGCTTCTATAGCGGCGCTATCGCTATGGTGAGTAGTGGCTTCCATCGGCTCCAGAGATCATGGTCAAACTACATTCATTGAGAGGATGGTCAAAATGTTGTCAGTTATCACCCGCCCGCCCCGGCGCGCCTCACCCGAATCAAGGCCGCAGCCTGAGAACGCAGCCCGGGTCACGACGTGCCTTGCACGGCGGTGGTGGGTGTGAACTGCTGCATTTTCACCATCCTCACGGGTGTTCTTCGACCCAGACCTCCCCGCTCGGCGTATGCTCCAACTTCCAGATCGGGGTGATCTGCTTTAACTCGTCGATGGCCCATTTGCAGGCGCGGAACGCGTCCGCTCTATGTTCTGCGCCGGCAATGATCAACACGATATTTTCTCCGATCGTGATCTCGCCGTACCGGTGAACGATCAGCAATTCCAGGATGTCGAAATCCTTCAGCGCCCTCTCGCGGATCTCCCGCAGCTTCTTTTGGGCCATCCCCTCGTAATGCTCAAAAGTGATCCCATCGACGTCACGTCCCTTTGAATGGTCCCGCGCCGTGCCGAGAAAAATGGAAATGCCGCCGATCCGCCTGGAGCGGCTTCGCACGCGATTGATCTCCGCATCGACGGAAAAGTCTTCGCGCTGCACGCGAACCAACAGTTCATTCTGCTCGACTGTGCTCATTCGACCTCGCCTTTTTTCTCACCCGCCCACCCAAGCGCGCCAAGACGCGCCTCACCCGAGCTCACCCGCCCATCCTACCGATTGCTTTGCAGATTCGGCCGGCCCGGCGTTCCCCCGGCAAACGGAGGCAGCAGGGCCACTTCATCGCCTTCCTGCACCTTGGTATCGTCGTGGGCGATTTCTTGGTTCACGGACACCAGGATCTTCTTCTGGTATATCAACTCGCCGATCTTGGGATAACGCTTGTTGACCAGTTCGATAACGTTTTTCACGGATTGGTTCTTTCCCAAGGCCAGCGTCAGGCTCGACTGGTTATCCGCAAGCGACTTCGTCATGCCGAACAGTCTCACGGTGATCATGCGTTTCGACTCATTGTCCCCTCCTCGCCGTGATGCCGTGAGGCTCCACTCTCTCGGTCGTAGGCGCCGGACTTCCCACCCGACTTTGAGACCAGCCATACATCGCTGAAGCTTATTCCCCGGTCAATTGCCTTGCACATGTCGTAAATGGTCAGCGCGGCAACGGAAACGGCGGTCATGGCCTCCATCTCGACTCCGGTCTGCCCGCTGGTTTTGGCGGTTGCCGTCACGGTGATCGAACAGCGGCCCTCCCGGTCCGGTTGAGGTTCTTCCTTGAAAGAGATGTCGACGGACGTGAGGAATAGAGGATGGCACATGGGAATGAGATCAGGGGTCTTCTTGGCGCCCATCACACCCGCCACCTGGGCGACGGCCAGGACGTCCCCCTTGGCGATCTTGCCCCGCTGAATTTTTTCCAGGGTTTCCGGCCGGAGATAGACTTTGGCTTGCGCAGTCGCGACCCGCTCGGTCTGAGCCTTCCCACCGACATCGACCATCCGCGCGCGGCCGGACTCGTTGAAGTGTGTAAACTCAGCCATTTTCCCCGCTGAATCAGTCGGTTAGATTGCGACGATCGGTAATTATATGAGGGGGCGAAAGAGTGAGTCAATAGAGACAGGGATGATGAGGTTGGTGCAGGCGGAACTTGATGGCCTGAACGCTTGCGCCTTCCTCTCGTTACCCATCTAACGACAGGTTGACAGCCTCTCTTTTCATCCCGGACAATGACCGAAATGGCCGATAAAATTGTCATCGAACGCCTCGAATTTCAAGCGCGGTGCGGCATCACGCCCGAGGAGCGGCAGCGGCCGCAACCCATGGCCATCGACCTTGAACTGGACTGCGAAACATCCTCGGCCGCCACTTCCGGTCATTTGAGCGACACGGTTGATTACGCTCAGGTTGCCGAGCGGATCGTCGAACTTGGGAGCAAGGAAGTCTGCGCCCTTCTGGAAACCCTCGGCGAGAAGGTACTGACCCTGCTCTTCACAGACTTTCCGGTCAGCCGCGCACGCCTTTGGCTTCGGAAATTGGCACCTCCGATTGCACAAAAGACGGGGTCCGTCGGTGTGAAGCTCGACCGGCCACGCGCCGCTCATCATGCTCAGGCCACCGATCCGGTGCCTTCCCGCTTTGTCACCCAGCAGCTCCACCGCCTGCCGAAAGGGCGTGCGCTCGATGTCGCCTGCGGAAATGGGCGTCATGCGCTCTATCTGGCCGCTCATGGATTCGAGGTCGAGGCGATCGATCGAGACCACGAAAATCTCGCAAAGCTTTCGGCCGCCGTCGCCCAGCGGCGTCTCCCACATCTCACCGTCAAACAGGTCGACCTGGAACGGCGCACCGACGATCGGCCAGAATTTCCCGCGAACACGTACGATGCCATCGTCGTCTGCTTCTACCTCCACCGACCATTGTTCCCTTGGCTGGTCGAGGCCTTGAAGCCGCAGGGGGTCCTGCTGTACGAAACGTTCACCATCGACAACTACGTACGCTATCGCCATCCCCGTCGCTGGGAGTTCTGCCTGGCGCAGAACGAGTTACTTCGGCTAACATCCTCCCTCCGCGTCCTCTCCTATGACGAGGGTGAACATGAAGGAGGCCCCGGCATGGGGTCCGTCTTTACCGCGCAGTTAGTGGCGCAGAAGCCTAGTCAGGCCGGTCCCACGCACGAGTCGCCGTGAGCCGCATTGATCTTCATCTCCATACCACCCATTCCGACGGAAGCCTCCCGCCGTCCGAAGTCCTGAAGTTGGCCGGGAAAGCCAGCGTCACGGCGCTGGCGATCACGGATCACGACATCACGAGCGGGATTCCTGAGGCCATGGCGACCGGGCAGGAACTGGGCATTGAAGTGATTCCGGGCGTCGAAATCAGCTCCTTTGACGGCCGGAGCGAACTTCACATCCTCGGCTATTGCCTCGATTGGCAGGACCCCCTGTTTAATGAGCGGCTGGCGACGCTTCGAGCCAGTCGGCACCGCCGGAATCCGCTCATCATCGAGCGCCTCCGGTCCGCCGGACTGGACGTCACATACGAGGAAGTCCGTGCGCTGGCCGGCACTGAATCGGTCGGACGCCCTCACATCGCGCAGCTACTCATGCAGAAGAAATATGTGTCCTCCGCCAAAGAGGCCTTCGACCGATATCTGGCGGAGGGGAGAGCGGCCTATGTCGCCCGCGAGCTTCCCGCGCCCGCTGAAGCGATCAAGTGGATCAGGGAGGCCAAGGGGGTCGCGGTGCTCGCGCACCCGACCTGGGTCAAAGACAGCGGCGACGGGCTCAGCGGCTGCGTCACCGCCTTGAAAGAAGCAGGCCTTGACGGTGTCGAGGTCCATTACAGCACTCACAGCAAATCTCAGACATCGAGTTACCTCGAATTGGCGCAGCGCCTCGACTTGCTGGTCACCGGCGGAAGCGATTTTCACGGGATCACGAAGCCCGACATCGAGGTCGGGTATGGACGAGGCGACCTCAAAGTGAATCCCCGTCTGCTGGAGCCGCTCAAAACAGCCGCGGCCGGACGTTGAAGCCGATCACCGGCGCATAGCACCGTTCTTCAAGCACAATCACCGCACATTTCCCTCAATTCGTTGACTCTCGGTCGCCGTCCGTTAGACTGAAGTCCATTCACTTTTCCCACGATACCATGTCCAAGAGCCTGCATTGGATTATCCCTCAAGCGAGCGGCATTCTCGCGGCTCTCCTCCTGGGCCCTCTGCTCAGCGGGATGGCATGGGTCGAATTCTTCAGCATTCCACTGACCTCTGTGACCGGCGCCAACGCCATGCGGCTGGTGAGCCAGGGGATTGCGCTTGGCCTTCTCATGTCACTTGCCGTGTCCGCCTATCAGCAGCTCCCGGACAACGGACGCGGATCCAGCTTTCTTCGGACCATCGTGCTGCCGTCGGCCGCGTTGGTTGTGGTGATCTTCGGCGGGAAGACGCTCCGCACCCTTGGCTCCCCGCTCATTTTCCAGATCGGCCCCTCCCTGTTCGCGCAAGGCTTTACGATCATGCTCGTCGCATCCGGGCTCTGGCTGACCATCGCCTGGCTGCGCCATCTGGAGCTCCTGCGCAACACTTTCTCCCCTGCACCAGTCAAACGAAAGCCGGTCCGTGCAACCGTGCCCGAGGAGTCGCCGGTTCCTGACGACAGTGCGGAGATCACCGCTGAGCCGGCCGAAAAGAGCACGGCCATCGTGATGAATGGGAATGGACAACCACCGGCGAGTCTCGGCCGCTACAAGATCCTCAAGGAACTCGGTCGCGGCGCCATGGGTCTCGTGTATCTCGGGAAAGATCCGACCATTCAACGCTTTGTCGCGATCAAGACCATGCGTTTGGACCAAATCGAGGAGCCGGACAAGGTTCAGGAGATCAAGGTCCGTTTCTTCCGTGAAGCCGAGTCGGCAGGACGCCTGTCGCATCCGAACATCGTGACGATCTACGACGCAGGCGAACAGGACGAGCTGGGATACATCGCGATGGAGCTCGTGGAGGGTCAGTCGCTCAAGGACTGGTCGCGCAAACCGAATTTGATGCCGCTCCCCCAAGTTGTGCCGACGCTGGCCTCGGTCGCTGAGGCGCTCGACTATGCCCACCAGCAAGGCGTGGTGCACCGCGACATTAAGCCCGCAAACATCATGATTACCAAGGACCGGCTGGTCAAAGTCATGGACTTCGGCATCGCCAAAATCGCTTCGAGCAGCAAGACTCAGACGGACGTCGTGCTCGGAACGCCGACCTACATGTCTCCGGAGCAGATCGCCGGCAAGAAGGTGGATGG
This sequence comes from uncultured Nitrospiraceae bacterium, assembly GCA_963824855.1. Lineage (GTDB taxonomy): Bacteria > Nitrospirota > Nitrospiria > Nitrospirales > Nitrospiraceae > Nitrospira_C. The sequence continues at coordinate 342,716 of CAWGQP010000003.1, read as the reverse complement.
CCGGTCGGATGTCTTCTCGCTGGGCGTCGTGCTCTTCGAGTTGCTGACCGGACAACCGCCCTTTACCGCCGATAACCTGTCGGCACTGCTCTTCGCGATTGCCCACCATCCACATCCAGATCTGCACACGCTTCGCCCCGAGCTTCCGCCGATGTTCCAGGAGATCGTCAACCGCGCCCTGCAGAAGGAGCTGCCGCAGCGGTATCGTCGGGCAGGAGAGTTGGCGCAGGACCTGCGGGCCTGTCTGCACAGCCTCGCAGCGTAGGAGGCAACGTAGGTCGTGGCGATGGACCGGCTGCACTCCGCCAAATCAGATGTCGGGCGGAAACGTCCCCATAACGAGGATTGCTTCGTCGCGGATTCCTCGCTCGGGCTCTACGTCGTCTGTGACGGCATGGGAGGAGGCAACGCAGGTGAAGTGGCAAGCCGCATGGCAATCGAGACCATTCTGGCCCGCATAAAATCGCCGAGCGACCAACCCGCAGCCAACACCCCAGAGGACGATCCCAACCTGACGCTGGCGACCAATCAGCTCGCGCAGGCGATCCGTGCCGCAAACACTGCCATCTTTCGTGCGTCCTGGGAGCATCCGAAATACGCCGGGATGGGCACCACTGTCGCCGCCTCGCGTCTGTCCGGACACACGTTATCGATTGCTCACGTCGGAGACAGCCGCGTGTACCTGATCAGGGACGGGGTCATGCAGGTGCTGACCGTCGATCATTCGTGGGTGGCCGAACAGGTCGCGCAGGGATATATGACGGAACAGGAAGCGGAACGCTCGCCGCGACGGAATATCGTCACGCGTGCGTTAGGCGTCGAGAGCACCGTCGATATCGAGTTGGCGGAACTGCCGGTGTCCACCGGCGACCTGCTGCTGCTGTGTTCGGACGGACTCACTCGCGACGTCCGCTGCAGCGAGATGCTGAGAACGCTGGAACAGGACGGTGATTTGGCCGAGAAAACCGACCGGCTGATCGCTCTGGCCAACGATGCCGGAGGAGAGGACAACATCACGGTCATGCTGGTCGCCGTCGAAGGCGGTGCCGCCGGTCGCCTCTGGCACCGCATCAAGCAACGGTGGTTTTTGAAAGCGTCTTAATCCTCACAGGAGCAGCATGATGGGTAACATCCTCACTGACTCGGCGAAACTTCTGGTCAAACTGCGCGGCCAAGGCTCGCGGTCCATCGATCTCACTGCGGACACCTTCACCATCGGCCGCAAGCCGGATAACGATCTGCCGATCGACGACCACACGGTTTCAAGTCGTCATGCCAAGATCGTGCGGGTGCAATCGGTGTACTTCCTCGAAGACCTCAAAAGCACGAACGGCACGGCGGTGAATGGCAAGCCGGTCGAGCGGGCTCAGCTCCACGATGCCGATGTGATCACGATCGGGCAGCATCGAATCATCTTCCAGGACAACGCGCCATCTCGTGCGGTATCAGCCTCAGCCTCGTCGGATTTGGACCAAACCATGGCGATCTCCGGCAAACATCTCTCCCCTGGGCCATCGATCACGGCCAAGGTCGTGATCACTTCGGGAAAGACCGACCGCTTGGAGTACCATCTCACGAAAACGGCGAACCTGATAGGATCGCAGGAAGGCGCGACCATCCGCCTGACCGGATGGTTCGCACCCAAGGCGGCGGCCCTGATTTCGGCTCGTGGAAGCGGGTTCACCATCAGCCCTTCAGAGGGAAGCAAGCGGCTGCTGGTCAGTGGAAGAGATGTGTCCGTGCCGCAGGCACTGAAGGATGGGGATGTAATTGAAGTAGCCGGCGTGTCGATGACGTTTTACGTCATCCCGCCGAAAGCCAAGTAGGAACTAGGGTCACTGCTTGAAGTGCAGCGTGCCCTTAGGAAGCATCTCGTAACAGCCGTCGGATAATTCCTGCGCATGGTGTTGTAAACACTGCAGCGTCTCCCCGCCGCCGGGTTTGACGGGACAGAATCGCCTAATGTCGGCCTGGCAGGCCAGCGTCAATCGGCTCCGCTCCTCCTTCCACTTGACCAAGCGATCCCGCATTTGCTGATGACAGGGCGCTGACAACTGCTGCGCCCGCTTTTCCAGACATTGGCGGCGTCCTGACCCATCCGGTGCCTCCGGACAGAGCTGCTCGACTTCAGCCTCGCACCGCAACCGGGCCACCTGGGCTGCACGAGGATCCGTCGGTGCCGACACCGGCGATCTGTCGGCCGTCGCGGCTGGCTGGGTCTCGGATGCCGGCGGCGTCGCTGGCACGCCAGGAATCGACAGATCGAGCACCGGTTCTGGAAGAGTGACCGGCACCGCGTGAGCCGGCGGCTGCGGCGATTCCTTGGCGGATAGTTCCTGTTGAGAAGGCAGATTGCTGGCAATCGCCATCCAGACAAGTCCAAGCCCAACAAACGTCATCGCACCTGCCAGAATCCGGCTGGAAAGAGGCTGCTGACTCATGAGAGCTCCTCTCGACGAGTCCTGAGCATAGGTCAAGAGGCGCAAAAAATCGACGAAATGCGGGGATTCGGACAAGCAGAAACCGGTGCATTCCTACGGAAGGTCAGCGGGATGATCAGTAGAAATCAGTTCTCGGGGGCTTCGACGATATGATTCTCAAACCTTGTGCAGCCTTCGGCCAGTAGGCGATTGGTCAGCATCTCTCCCGGCCATTCGATCGGCAGGTCGGCGGTGAAGACCCATACATCGGGTGAGGTCCAGACAGGACCGTGCTCCTCCGGAAGTTCGGGGTCGAACAGATCGGTCCACACCGGCATATACACCCCGTTCCCGCATTGCGTGTGGAGGTGCACGATGGTTCGGGCACGGACAAGCGGATCAAGATCACGCCAGACGGCTGCGGTTTCGTCGGCCAGGTGATGAAGGCGAACGGCGTTCTGCGCATCGAACATGGCGTAGGCGGCGTAGACAGGCGCCTCGATCGTGTCGGGAGCCAGCGCCAATTCGGGACATTGCTCGACCAAGCCCTCCAACAACGCACGGCGGTGCGGATCCTCGAGTGAATCCGGCAGACCGGCATCAGGCACGCCGATCAATTCAAAAAACAGAAACGCCGTGTTCTCGACCGGAGGATACAACCGCGCCGCGATCGAGCGGCCGCGCTGGGATTCCGCCACTGTGGTCAGATGCTCGTTCAACGCTTGCAAACTCAACGCCTCGAGCGTGGCATCCGTCAACAGCCGTGGCTCCACGCGGACCACGGTCCCCGAGGACAGGCGAAGATGCCGATGCAGCACTTCCGCCGTAGCGACGGGATCGATTTTGAGCTTCAACGGGTGGGAAAGGTTGGCCTGAAGCGGAAGCTCCAGCGCAGCCATCACGGCGTAGGAGAGTTTTTCGTCGGCTGTGGTGTCGAGCATCACGGAACAGGACGCCTCGGCCACCAGATCGAACAGCCATTCCGCCATGTCCTCATCGAGCGCGGCGAGCACCGTCAACAGATCTTCTTCACGCCCCTGCTCGAGGAACGCTTGAAGCGTATCGATCGCCGCGTCGGTGTCACCGTGATCGTGACGGCGGGCATTGATCAGATGAACCAAGTCTCTGGTCAGGGGATCGGGACGAGACCAACTTTGCATGAAATACTCCGGACAGTAGACGATGAACCGTAGACATCCATGTTGCCAAACTTTCCATCGAGGAGCAAGCGCTCAATCGGTTTGAACCTCGCCTATCGACTCTCACGCTCGACGCCTCAGTCGCCGACGACCTTCACCAACACCCGCTTCTTGCGCCGGCCGTCGAACTCACCATAAAAGATCTGTTCCCACGGTCCGAAATCCAACCGGCCGTTGGTGATCGCCACCACGACTTCACGACCCATCACTTGCCGCTTGATGTGCGCATCCCCATTGTCCTCACCCGTTTCGTTGTGGCGATACACGTCGTCATGAGGCGCGATCCGCTCCAAAAAGCGATCGTAGTCGTGCAGCAGCCCCTGTTCGTCGTCGTTGATGTAGACGCTGGCCGTGATGTGCATGGCATTGACCAGCACCAGCCCTTCCTGAACGCCGCTCTTTTTGACGATCTGCTCGACCTGAGGCGTGATGTTGAGGTAGGCGCGCCGTGTCTTCGTTTCGAACCAGAGTTCTTCGCGGTAAGAGCGCATGATCGTGTCACCGGCACTGCATTGTGAGACCGGGAGCCGAGAAGATTCAAGCCCGGTAATATCGTCAAACGGAGGTGCGGCGGTTATAATACCGCATGCGTTCTCCCCGCTCTGTCCGGTCGCCGGCGCCCCCTTCCAGGCCCGTCCCGCGGTTGTCGCCCGAAGCGAAGGTCGTGCTTCGGCGACGATACCTCATCAAGAATCACCACGGCGCCGTCACGGAAACGATCCCGCAATTGTTCTGGCGCATTGCCACTGACGTCGCACAAGCCGAACAGCTCTATCCGGGTCCAACGCGCCTTGTCGGCGCCGCCCAACGGTTTTACGAATCCATGGCACGCCTGGAATTTCTCCCCAATTCGCCGACACTCATGAACGCCGGACGTCCCCTGCAACAATTGGCTGCCTGCTTCGTCCTGCCGGTCGAAGACTCGCTGAGTTCCATCCTCGATGCGGTGAAGCAGCAGGCGCTGATCCACCAGTCGGGAGGCGGGACGGGATTTTCGTTCAGTCGGCTTCGCCCACACGACGACCTCGTGGCCTCTACGCACGGCATCGCTTCCGGCCCCGTGTCGTTCATGCGGATTTTCAACATGGCCACGGACGTCATCAAACAGGGTGGCACACGGCGCGGAGCCAACATGGGCATTCTACGTGTGGATCATCCCGACATTCTAGAATTCATCGGGCTGAAGCAGGATCCGGCTGAAATGACCAACTTCAATCTGTCGGTCGGGCTCACGGCGGACTTTATGCGTGCCCTCGAACGTCGGCGGCGCTATGGCCTCATCAATCCGCGCACCGGAAAAGCGGCCAGGCGGCTGCCAGCCCAGATGGTGTTTGATCGTCTGGCGCAGGCCGCCTGGGCCACGGGAGAGCCAGGTGTCATCTATCTGGACCGAATCAACGCGGCCAATCCGACGCCCCGGCTAGGCGAACATCGAAGCCACGAACCCCTGCGGCGAACAACCGCTGCTGTCGTACGAATCCTGCACCCTCGGATCCATCGATGTCTCGAAGTTCGTCGCTGCGTACCGGCGGCACGGCAGCCATCGATTACGCGAGGCTTGATGAAACGATCGGCCTGGCTGTCCGCTTCCTGGACAATGTGATTGATCGCAACCACTACCCGCTCAAGGACATCGAAACCGCCACACTCCGGACGCGAAAGATCGGACTTGGGATCATGGGATTCGCCGATTTGTTGATTGCCCTGAACATCCCCTATGACACCGACGCCGCCATTGCCCAGGCGACCACGCTGATGTCGTTTGTCCAGACGCGTGCCCACGACGCCTCACGCCAACTCGCTTTGGAGCGAGGGCTGTTCCCGGCCTACCGTGGCAGCCGGCTTGAAGCCCGCCGTGAGCGACGGCGCAATGCCACCGTCACCACCATCGCGCCGACAGGAACGATCAGTCTCATCGCAGGCTGTTCGCCCGGCATTGAACCGCTGTATGGAGTCCGCATTCTGCGCCGAGCTCTGGAAGATCTGGAACTGACGATGGTACACCCGGCTTTTGCGCGGATGATCCGCGCGCACGGTCTTACCCTCGATATGCTTCGGGATGATCTGTCAGCGAGCCCCTCCATTCAGAATATCGCACGTATTCCGCGAGAGATCCGCCAGCTCTTTGTCACCGCACACGACGTCCCGCCACAGCAGCATGTTCGCATGCAGGCCGTCTTTCAGCGCCTAAGCGACAGCGGCGTGTCAAAAACGATCAATTTGCCATCGTCCGCCACCAAGGCAGACGTGGCCGATGCCTTTCTCCTGGCCTATGAGCTGGGGTGCAAGGGCTTGACGGTCTTTCGCAGCGGCAGCCGTGAAGCTCAGGTCCTGTCCTGCTCTCCCGCACAACCCTGCTGATCGCGACTCGCGGCATTTTCAAAGGGGAAATTGACTCTCGGGGGGGATGGTGATAAGACAAGGTTCAATCGTTCAGCTTGGAGGTATTCGATGGCCCGTCAACCGGAGCCGGACTTGGAATTTACGGAAGAGGAACTGGATCAGACGACTGCCACCAGACCTGCCTCTTCCATGAAGTCCGGAAAGAAATCGCGTGGCGGACGACCGCTGCTGTGGATCTTCCTCCTGCTCCTCGTCGCAGGGATCGGCTACCTCGCCATGGAACCGGAACAACTCGCGGACTGGCTGGCTCCCTTTACGGGTGACAATCTGCCTGAACCGCACGCGACGGCGACAAAACCAAGGACTGCTCCACCGACGGCTCCTCCGCCCGCTTCCACGTCCACAGTTCCGGCAACGCCACCCACCGCTTCCGAAACCGCTCCTTCAGGTACTCCGACCGGGCCGATGTCACCTTCTGCGACCGCTCCAGCGATGGCTCCGACAGCACCCGCATCCGCTGTCGCTTCTCCGATGTTTGCCGAAGGGCAAAAGGTGACCGCGATCGGGAATCCGACCGCTCCCGGTGAAACGATTCCGCTCTCTCTGGACCCCGCCGGTGCGAAGCCGGGTCCTGTGGTCCGTCCCGGTGTCACATTGAGCGTGCTCGACGGCGATCTCCAACCGAGCGGCTGGGTCTACTCGGTTCGGACGGACGACGGCGTCAAGGGTTGGATCCCGGAAAAGCGGCTGCGATTGAAGTTCTAAATTCTGCGACTGCGTTGGTCCGCCTTCTTTTTGTGACCCCTGTGCTATAATCCGCGCCGAAGCTTCCAACATGATCTTCCTGTCGTTTCTATGTCGACACTTCAAGCTCTCATTTTCGATTTCGACGGCGTCATTGCCAATACAGAGCCGTTGCACTATGCCGGCCTGCACCAAACGCTCAAAGAAATCGGCATCGAGCTGACTGAAGCAGAATACTACGCCGACTACCTCGGATATGACGACCGCGGCTGCATTCTGGCCGCGCTGGCGGCGAATCATCGTCCTGCCGATGCCGCCGCCGTCGGGCGTCTGATGAAGCGGAAAGCCGAGGCCTACCTTGAATCAGTCAGGCACCATCAGGTGATCTTTCCCGGTGTCCCCGAGTTCGTCCGTGAGGCTGCCCATGCCTACCCTCTGGCCATTGCGTCCGGCGCGTTGCGGCATGAAATTGAGTACATTCTAGACACCGCTGGTCTCAGACCAGCTTTTCTGCACATCACCAGCGCGGAAGACGTGACCAGAGGCAAACCGGACCCACAGCCGTTTCTCCTGGCGTTGAAAGCACTCCAGCAACACGACGCCGGCCTCATCCCGGCCTCGTGCCTGGTGATCGAAGATTCGCTGCCTGGAGTACGCGGTGCACGAACCGCCGGCATGAAGGTGTTGGCAGTGACAAGCACGCACTCCGTTCAGGACCTGCACGAGGCTCATGCCATCACGAATAGCCTCCTGGAGACCAATCTCACAGAGCTGCGCACACGTCTATGGCCGGCCGCATGAGAGGACGCTGATATGCGAATCTGCTCGCTTGTGCCGGGCGCAACCGAGGTCGTCATGGCGCTCGGGTTGGCCGACTCGCTCGTCGGGATCAGCCACGAGTGCGATTATCCACCGGCCGTCCGCCGTGTTCCGGTCATGGTGCAGCCCGCTGTCGATTCGGAGGGCGCGGACAGCGCCGATATCGACCGCCAGGTCAAGGCACTGACGTCGTCGGGACAACCGCTGTATCGCGTGAATGAGCGGGCCTTGGCTGAGGCGCGGCCCGATATCATTCTGACCCAAGACGTCTGTCACGTGTGCGCAGTGACGCCGCATGAGCTCGAGCGCGCCATGCAATCACTGCCACGGAAACCGCAGCTCCTGACGCTCGCTCCCCATTCGCTCACCGATGTGATCAACGATGTCGAACGTATCGGAGCCGCACTGGGGGTGGACTTGCGTGGACGCGACCTCGCGGGTTCGCTCCGGAGCCGGATGGCCGCCGTTCGCGAGGGATCGATGCAACAGCCACGGCCACGCATCGTCTGTCTCGAGTGGCTGAGCCCTCTGTATGTGGGTGGACACTGGATTCCAGAAATGGTGGACGCCGCCGGGGGGCTCGATGTGCTGGGACATGCTGGCGAGCCTTCCCGGCAGGTCACCATGGAAGAGGTACGAGCCGCGGCGCCCGACATTCTCATCGTCATGCCTTGCGGATTTTCGCTGGCCCGCACCATCTCTGAACTGACCGTTCTCTGCCGGGAGGATTCGGCTTCTTCGCGTCTGCTGCTCTCCGCCGCCAAAATCTATGTTGTCGATGCCGGCTCATACTTCAGTCGTCCCGGTCCTCGTCTCGTGGACGGTGTGGAGCTGATGGCCGACATCTGCGCTGGATCGGTGCATGCCGACCGCCCGAACGATGCCGTTCGCGATTTGACGGGCAGCGTATGCCTCACAGGTCAATCGAGATGACGATGACGTCCGCGGAGGCTCAGGCATACTGCACCGATCTCACAAAACAAAGCGGAAGCAACTTCTATTATTCGTTCGTGTTCTTGCCGAAGGCCCGGCGCGAGGCGATGTACACGGTCTACGCCTTTTGCAAAGCGGTGGATAGCGCCGTCGACGAGCCGCCGCCCGGAAGCGACCCCAAGGAAGAGCTTCGTCGCTGGCGCTCCGAACTTGACCTGGTCTATGCCGGCGAACCCACATGGCCGCTCATGATCAGCCTGGCGCATCATGCCAAGCGGCTCTCGATCCCGAAGGCCTACTTCGAGGAACTCATCAAGGGCGTCGAAATGGATCTCGCGACAACGCGTTACAGTACCTTCGAAGAATTATCGCTGTATTGTTACCGTGTCGCCTCGATCGTCGGTCTGATCTGTCTGCACATTTTCGGTCCGACTTCGGCCCATGCACAGGACTATGCGGTGGATCTCGGAATGGCCTTTCAACTCACCAACATTCTCCGCGACCTGGCGACCGATGCCGAACAGGGCCGCATCTACCTTCCTCAAGAGGATTTGGCACAGTTCGGCTGCAGTGAAGCGGAATTCCTCGAGCGGAAAGAGAGCCCCCGCCTCCACGAATTGGTCCGTTTCGAGGCGCAACGGGCGAGGGCCTACTATGCAAAGGCCCAGGCTGCGCTCGCTTCCCTGCCGGCGAAAGATCGCCGTGCGCTGACCGTCGCTGAAATCATGAGGGCCGTCTATTCCCGTATCCTGGAATGCATTGAACGTCCCGATCATGCGGGTTCGGCCCGCGGGTCCGCCTGTCGACGTCTCATCGGCTGGCCATTGCCGGCGGCGTGTGGCTTCGCTCGAAATTCTCGTGACGCCGGACGGCCGCCAATCGGTGATGGTGCTCGGCGCCGGACCGGCGGGACTGACCGCTGCCTATCGGCTGGCACTGGGCGGCCTTCGGGTCACTGTGCTCACTCCATCTGCTCGGATCGGCGAGCATGTGCGACGCGAAAGCGATCCGCCGGCCAGCATCCTGGGTTGTCATGAAGCAACCTGGGCACTCTTGCATGCGCTCGGTCTTCGGCCGGATCAGCCAGCCTTCGCCGAGGCCCAGTTGGAGTTCTTGCTCCCAAGCGGCCGAGTGGTCCGCTATCCAAAAACGCGTTTCCCGACTCCCATTCAGCAACTCCTGACGATCGGTCGTTTTTCAGGCCTTCGAGCAGGCGAACGGTGGAAACTGCTTTCCTGGCTGGAACAGCTTTGGGAAGGGTCGGTCGAGTTGCCGGCCGATCTCGAACAGCGCACAGCGGAGAGTTGGCTTGACTCGCTCTCCCATAGCCCATCATCCCGACAGACCATTTGGGCTCCGCTCGCCCGCTGGCTGACCGGCAACGATCTGCACCACCTCTCGGCGGATGCGTTTGTCATGGCGTTGAAGCCGTTCTTTCTCTCACATGCGGCGGACAGCCGTATCTGGGTTCCCAGACAGACCCTGGGACCGGGCGTTCGTGCAGCCGGTGACGGATGCCCTTGCAAAGGCACAGGCCACGGTGTGTGCGGGAATGCGTGCTGTGGGCTTCGAGTATCATGACGATCGGATCACCGGGCTGCGCGTCAAAGATGGAACCTCTCTTCAAGCCGATTGGTATGTCGCGGCCCTGCCACCTCGTGAGCTGACGGGCTTGTTGCCGGAACGCTGGCTCAGCCGCTACGCCTATTTCCAGCAAATCGTCGACCTTGAGACCTTCTCCTCCACCGTCTTGCAAGTTCGGACGGGAGAACCGATGACGAGTCCCCGTCATATCCTGATGGGCGCCGGCCCGTTTAATTGGATTGCGTGTAAGCCGTCGCAATTCGATCGCGGCCTGGTCGCGACCGTGACGATGCGCGCAGGATCAAGCGGTCACGGAGCCCATCCAGCGAATCTCCGCGCTGCTTCGATCGCTCAACTTGCTTCAACCGGACCGTCACATCACGGGATTCCGACAAGAAGACCGAGCCCATGCCTGGTTGGCACTACCACCCGGCACAAAAGTCCGGCGCCCGCTTCAGCGGAGTCCCATTCGCAATCTGCTCCTGGCTGGAGCCTGGACAGACACCGGTTGGCCGGCCAATCTGGAAAGCGCGATTGTCAGCGGCGAACGATGCGCAGAGATCATTCTGCAGCGCCAGGGTCTCCCGCACTAGCGTTTCCTCGTTGGTATTTTCTGCCGTTGACAACGTTCAGTACCGCTCCTAAGATGCCCTCCTTCGACCATCTCTCTCATCATGACGCTTCAAGAACTCGCCAAATCACTTCACAACTGTCAGCAGTGCAAACTCGCAAAGCTGGGCCGAACCCAGGTGGTGTTTGGCGTAGGGAATCCGCATGCGAGCATCATGTTCGTCGGCGAAGCGCCTGGATTCAACGAAGACCAAAAGGGCGAGCCGTTCGTGGGTGCGGCGGGAAAACTCCTGAACGATCTGCTGGCCTCGGCGAATCTATCGCGCGACCAGATCTACATCGCGAACGTCATCAAGTGCCGGCCCCCGAACAACCGCGACCCGGAACCCGATGAAGTGGACACCTGCAAGCCGTTCCTGATGCAGCAAATCCAGATGATCCGGCCCAAGCTGGTGTGCACGCTGGGCAACTGGGCCACCCAGACACTGTTGGAGAGGAAAGTCGGGATTACCAAGGTCAAGGCGCAGGCCTTCTACATGAAGGACTTCGTCATTTTCCCCCTCCTGCATCCGGCAGCCGCCTTACACCAGGGCAACCTGCTCGATACGTTGAAGGAGGATTTCAAGAAACTGAAGGAGTTCCTCGACCGGCACACGCAACAGTCCGCTGAGACTGAAGCCGCCTCACCCGCCACCCCGGTTCTCACCATCGAACCGCCCAATCCCGCCCAGATGGATCTATTCGGATAGTTGGAATTCCGGCTTCGGGAGCGGTTCTTGCGGCGATGGTGTCCTAACTGCTCCAGCGCTCGTCTCGACCACACTAAGTCTCTCATCTGCTCGATTCCGAAACTTGTTCCCTTCTAAGCTTCGCTTGAAGGGAACTTCAAACATCGGCATCGCCAGCCAAGGGCTGGTCGCATCTGATCAACAAGTGTGGTGCCCGAGCCAAGCGCAAGTCGCAGACGGACAGCCATCCCCGCATATATCTAAAGCAGTAAACAAGTCGCCGGAGCCCCCAACTATCCTCATCCCGCGGGAAGAGAAGCTGTTCCCTTCCTCAAGTCGCTCATGAGGATCGTGGCCGCCGATGACCGGATGAATCGGGACACAACAAGCCGAAGCAAGCGGCCGTTGCGAGCCTGTTGCAAGGGACAAGCGTGTATTGTTTGAGGCCTTGCGAGTTTACAGGATTGAGCGAGCGAGGCTTAGTTGGGTGATTCAGGAGGTCTTACGGCGGCGGGATCCTCATGAGCGACTACCTCCTCTTCGTCGGCGGGCTTTTCTTCTTCCGGCACATCGAACCACTGGACCAGCATCTCATCCCACCAGACCTCATCTATGTCACTGCCCGGATCGGTGCCCAGAAACGCGACATCATCCTTGGTGAGGTCGGCTCCCACTTGTTTCGGCTGGTGTTTCGCCCGCTCGATCACTTCCTTGGTGGCAAAGCCGCCAATGATCCAGGAGTCCGGATCAGCGCGTCGGGACTTGTAGGCTTTCAGCCCGACCTTGAGATACATGAAGATCTGCTGTTGAATAGGGTCGCTGACACCCGACTGAGGCAGGCTCAACGTCTTTTCGATCTTCTTGCGCCAATGCCGGTCGTCATAGCGTGACGTCACGAGCTGCAGCATTTTCTTTCCGAGTTCCATATCAAGCGGCATTCAATTCCTCCGTCAACGGCACCTGTTCCTTTATCTATGCCGTCAGTCCAACGCGTGAAAAGGGTCTTATTTCCGACCATACTTCGCCGTGAACGAGGCCTTTCCCAACTTATTCTGATTCAGGTAGTAGCCCACCATCGCACCCGATGCCTCTTTCTGCAAAGGCAATTGATCCAGCTTCAGCGCGTACACCGTAAAGATGTACCGATGCGGCTTATCCCCCGGCGGCGGACAGGGGCCGCCGTAGCCGGGCTGACCGAAATCCGTCATGGATTGGACGCTGCCTTGCGGCGCTCCTCCACCCTCAGGTTTGCCGGCCCCTGCCGGCAAGGACGTGGTCTCCGGAGGCATATTGAAGATCACCCAATGCCACCACCCGCTTCCCGTCGGCGCGTCGGGATCATAGACCGTCACCGCGAAACTCTTTGTGCCTTTCGGCGCACGCTCCCACCGCAGTTCGGGCGAAGTGTTGTTGCCGTTGCATCCGAACCCGTTGAAGACATGTTCGTTGCTGATGATGCCCTTATCTTTCACCGTCGGACTCGTCAACCGAAAATCGGCTGCCGCCGTTAGACTCGGAAGCACGAGTATTGTCAGGACCACGCTCCATGCCCGTCGCATAACCTTCTCCTCTCTTCTCCTGGCCGCTGTTCAATGCCTGTTGACTGATCTATTTTGTCTTCTGATAGGTCCCCATCAAACGGGCTTCGCTAAGAATGTGGTCCTTCATGGCCTCTTCGAGCTTCGCCTTGGTCGGCTGTCTCAGATCCGGCAGCACGGTATCTAACGCATACAGTTTGTGGAAATACCGGTGGCGGCCGATCGGCGGACATGGGCCTCCGTAGCCCGTGCGCTTCCAATCGTTCAAGCCTTCCTTAGTTCCCGCCGGCAGCGCCTTCACGCTCTCCGGCAGTCCGTCACTCGTCGGCGGCAAATTATAAAGGACCCAATGCACCCAGGTCATTTTCGGCGCGGCCGGATCGGGAGCGTCCGGATCATCGACGATCAGGGCCAAACTCTTCGTCCCCGGCGGGACCTCCGACCAGGAGATGGGGGGAGACACATCCTTGCCTTCACAGCTATAGAGCGAAGGGATCGCACCCTCATGGGTGAACGCGGTTGAGGCAATCCGCATGTTGCCCTCCCCTCGGGCTGAAACGGCCATCGCCGTCATGGCGGCAGTCAGCGTCGCGGCTCGCAGCGCCCGATACAGATATGGAGGTCTCCCCGTCAATTGCCCGCCACCGTCATTTCCGCGATCTTCAAGGTCGGACTGGCAATCCGCCCTCGGAAGACGAGATCACTGCCGACAATTTCGATGTCGCGGAACATCTGTTTCAAGTTCCCCGCGATGGTAATTTCCTCCACCGGATAGGCCAGTTCACCGTTTTCGATCCAAAATCCGCCCGCCCCGCGGGAATAGTCTCCGGTCACCATATTGATCCCGAAGCCGATCAGTTCCGTTACGTACAATCCGTCCTTGATACCGCGGATAATGTCCTCCGACGAGCAGGTCCCAGGAGTGAGGTAGAAATTCGTCGGGCCGACCGAGGGACTTTCTCCCACGCTTCTTGAGGCATTGCCGCTCGATGGCAATCCCAACTTTTTCCCGGAATAGGTATCAAGTAGATAGCTGGTGAGCACCCCCTTTTCGACGACCGTGTTTTTTCTCGTCGGCAGTCCCTCCCCATCGAACGGCCGCGAGCCGAGTCCCCCGACTATCCGGCCATCGTCATACACGGTGAACCAGTCAGGCGCCAGCCGTTTTCCCAACTGTCCACCCAGAAAGGATGCCCCTTTATAGAGGGCATACCCCGACACAGCGCTGCACAAATTGCCGAGCAGGCTCCCGGCAGTTTCCTGATCGAACACGACCGGCACCCGTTTGGTCCCCACTTTGCGCGCGCCCAACCGTCTGACCGTACGCTTGGCGGCTTCACGGCCGATGGCCTCCGGCGCGTCGAGCTTCTGAAATTTTCGCCGCACGTCGTACCATGCATCGCGTTGCATGCTGCCGGAGACCGGATCGACGGCGATCGGCGACACGGCCAGCGAATAGCTGGAACTGCGGTAGTCTCCGATAAATCCGTGGCTGTTCCCCAGCACGACACGCCCCCAGGAAGAATCGAAATCTGCTCCTTCTGAGTTGGTGATGCGGTCGTCGCTGGCCAATGCCGCGGCCTCCGCCCGCTTGGCCAAATCGATCTGTCGATCCGTATCCAGCCGGGTCTCGTCATGCAGATCGAGGTCCGGTTGGTCCGTCGCCAGCTGATCGGCGCCGGGCAAGCCGGAGACGGGATCTTCGACGACGGCCTTGGCCAGCGTACAGGTTTCCGACACCAACCGTCGCAGGGATTCAGATGAAAAGTCCGAGGTGGACGAGGTGGCGGACCGCTTGCCGACGAAAATGCGCAGTCCCAACCGCTTTTCCCGAGCCTTTGAGAGCCGATCGACAGATCCCAGGCGGATTTGAACGGAGAGATTTTCGCCGTCGGCCACGACGACGTCAGCTTCCGTCGCGCCGTGCTTCTTGGCCATGGCGAGCACGTCAGAGGCCAGCTGCGCCAGATGGCCGTTTGTCGGGCTGGAGTGATCGACCAGACTCTTGTGTTTGGCTCATGGTAATTCGTCCTTCATCCCGCCTGGGTGCCGCCGACGGTAATTTCATCGATTCGTATCGTCGGCAATCCGACGCCGACCGGCACGGATTGTCCTTCCTTACCGCAGGTCCCGATGCCTTCGTCCAGCTTCAAGTCATGGCCGACCATCGAGACCTTCGTCAGAATATCCGGCCCGCTCCCAATCAATGTCGCTCCTTTGACCGGTTTGGTCACCTTTCCGTCTTCGATCAAATACGCTTCGCTGGCCGAGAACACAAACTTGCCGTTCGTGATATCGACCTGGCCTCCTCCGAACGACACGGCATAGAGACCCCTGTTGACCGATTTGATGATGTCCTCTGGATTCGACTCTCCGGCCAGCATGAACGTATTCGTCATGCGCGGCAGGACAATGCTCTGATAGCTTTCTCGCCTTCCATTCCCTGTCAGAGGAATGCCCAGGAGACGCGCATTCAACTTGTCGGTGATATAGCCGCGCAAGATCCCTTTCTCGATGAGCATGGTCCGAGCGGTCGCTGTGCCTTCGTCATCCATGTTGAGCGATCCGCGCCGGTCCGGCAACGTGCCGTCGTCCACGATCGTACAGACGTCGGAGGCGACCCGTTTACCCAGAAGATTCGAGAAGGCAGAGGTCTTTTTCCGGTTGAAATCTGCTTCGAGTCCATGGCCGATCGCTTCGTGCAAAAGAATTCCAGGCCACCCGCCCCCTAGAACAACCGGCATGACGCCAGCCGGGGCATCGACCGCTGACAGGTTGAGAATCGCAATACGGGCGGCCTCCTTCGCGTAATTGAGATAACGGTCCCCTTGGCGGTAAAAGTCGAACCCGATGCGACCGCCTCCGCCAAAGGATCCGATCTGGCGATTTCCACCATCCTCGGCAATACAGGTCACTTGCAAGCGGGACAGTGGCTGCACGTCGCCGATCAACGTGCCGTCCGACGTCGCCACCATCACAATCTTGTATTCCGTATTAAAGGAGGCCATGACATTTTTGATGCGAGGATCGTAGCGTCTCGCTTCCGCATCGATGCGGTTCAAGAGCGTGACGCGGTCCGCCGTGGCGACATCCGCCTGTTCGTGGGGGACCGGGTAGAGATCTCTTACCGGCCTGGAATGGACTGGGACAGGGACGGGTTGGGACCCTCCTGGTGAGTTGGCGATATACCGGGCCGTATCGGCGGCGAGTTCGAGGTCGCGTCTGGTCAGATCATCGGAGTAGGCAAAACCGGTTTTTTCTCCGGCAGTTGCACGTACCCCCACCCCCTGAGAAATACTCTTCGTCGCTCGCTTCACGAGCGATTCTTCCATCGAGACGGATTCCGAAATGCAGGATTCGAAATAGAGATCCGCGTAATCCACGTCGCGGACCTTCACCCGCCCCAAGGCCTCCAGCACGTCATGCTCTGTGACCCCGAACGAATCCAAGGGAATGAGTTGTCCCATCGTTAAAAATTCCTTATAAAATTAGTTGATATACGCAAGAGGTCAGAGTATAGCCGATTCATTTTTCGAGGCGCAATGCGAGCGCTTCCAACTCTTCGCTTTTGCAAAGGATTTGGGAAATATCGTTTGACTTTCACCGGGACCGTCAGTAGACTTTCCTCACCTGCCATACGCGCTTCATGTGAAAGGACCGTTGCCTGACCAGCACTCATGGACACTGGATCACCTTCTAGACTTGACCACCTGTCAGACACAGAACTGACGGCAAAACTCGATCCCGACCTGCTCCCAAAGCATGTCGCCATTATCATGGATGGCAACGGGCGGTGGGCCGAGGCACGGAGTCTGCCACGGATTGCCGGACATCGCGAGGGCATCAAGTCCGTTCGCGACACCATTTCGCTGTGCCTGGAGCTCAGCATCCGGGCCCTCACGATTTACGCCTTCTCGCAGGAAAACTGGAACCGTCCGACGACGGAAATCGACGGCCTCATGGGGCTGCTCGAGCACTATCTTTCAACCGAACGCAACAAGTTGATTGAACAGGGCGTGCGGTTCCGCACGATTGGGCGTACCGATGCGCTTCCTGCTTCCGCCCTCCAGTGGGTACGGGCAGCCGAACAGGAGACGGCGCACCTCGACAAGCTGCATCTCACGGTCGCGCTGAGTTATGGCGGGCGTTCAGAGATCGTGGACGCCGTCAGAGGACTGGTACGCGAGGCTCAGGACGGGAAGCTTCAGGCGGAGGATATCGACGAACTCCACGTTCAACAATACCTGTACACGCACGACTTGCCCGACCCCGATCTGCTCATCCGCACCAGCGGCGAGACGCGCATCAGTAATTTTCTCCTCTGGCAGCTGGCCTATACAGAGCTCTATTTTACCCCGACGCTCTGGCCGGACTTCAGGCGACGTGAGCTGTTGCTGGCCCTGCTCGAATTTCAACGGCGGGAACGACGCTTCGGCCGCGTCTTCAGCAGCCTGTCTTCATAGTCCGCCCAGGAATCACCGACATGCTCGAGTGTGGAACGACGAATCAGGAACCGGCGAAAACCGTCCACAAGACGCGGGCTCGCTTCGATCCCCGCCGAATCTACACTGTGTTGCTGGTCGTTCCGCTCTTGTATGGCGCCATCCGCTATCTTCCTCCCATCGCCTTCACCGGCATCGTAGCCCTCGCCGGCTGCGTGTCTCTCATGGAACTCTACCGGCTCTGCTTTCAGGCATCCTCCCGGCCCTTGGCTGTCGCCGTGGGCCTGCTGGGCTGCGCTGGGTTGATCGTCGGACCGCATCACCCCGCTCTTGTCGCGACGGGATTGCTCGTCGCGGTCATCGCCGTCCTCTCGGTTCCGCTGCTGGTCGAGGTCCCCCTGCTGGAGAGTTTCAGGCAGGGAACCATCGTGTTGACGGGAATGCTCTACGTCGGTCTCACCCTCAGCTATCTCGTCTTGGTCCGGCTCCTGCCGGAGGGAGAATCGCTCCTGTTTTTTCTCCTGCTGGTGACATGGGCGGCCGATACGGGAGCGTACTACGTGGGAACCTTGTACGGACAGCGTGCGCTCGCGCCGAGAATCAGTCCGAAGAAAACGGTCGAAGGTCTAGCCGGTGGGCTCGTTGCCGCAACACTGGTCGCCTACGCGGCGCGCTGGACGTTCGTGCCGGAATTCTCCAACCTCGATACCCTGGTCCTGGCCCTCTTTCTCACGCTCGCCGGCTTGTGGGGGGACCTGGTGGAATCGGCCATCAAACGCGGCGTCGGCGTGAAGGATTCCGGCGATCTGCTTCCAGGCCATGGCGGAATGCTCGACCGGTTGGACAGTCTCTTGTTCACCGCGCCTGCCTTCTACTACTATGTGACATTCATGGGACGAGTCGCCCCTCATCCTTGAGGACCCGCTTATGAAATCGATCGTCATCCTCGGTTCGACCGGATCCATCGGCACCAACACGCTCGACATCGTCGAGCGGTTTCCCGACGAGTTTCGCGTCGTCGGCCTGACGGCCGGCAATAACGACGAGATGCTGGCTGAGCAGGTCCGCCGCTTCCGGCCGCAGGCCGTCGCCATGTCCACGGAAGCCGCGGCGGTGAGGCTCAGAGAGCGTTGTTCGGGACTGCCTACCGAAATCGTCAGCGGTCAAGAGGGCCTCGCCAGAGTCGCCTCGCTTCCTGACGCCGAACTGGTGGTGTCGGCCATCGTCGGCGGCGCGGGGCTCGTGCCGACGCTCGCAGCAATTCGCGGCAAGAAGCACATCGCGCTGGCGAACAAGGAACCGATGGTGATGGCGGGCCAGCTGATGCAGGAGGAAGCGCGACGCGCAGGCGTCAGAATCTTTCCCGTCGACAGCGAGCATAGCGCGATCTTTCAATCGCTGGAGGGGCACCGCATCAAGGATGTCCGCCGCTTGATCTTGACGGCGTCCGGAGGCGCGCTGTGGAACCTGCCGAAAGAGGCGCTCCCTGACGTCACACCGGAGCGCGCATTGCAGCACCCGAACTGGAAAATGGGCGCAAAAATCACGATCGATTCTGCAACGTTGATGAACAAGGGACTTGAAGTGGTGGAAGCCCGCTGGCTGTTCGACATCCCGGAATCACGCATCGACGTGCTGATTCATCGGGAGAGCATTATCCACTCTCTGGTAGAATACGAAGACCGATCCATGATTTCACAACTCGGATTGCCGGACATGCGGACGCCCATCTCGTACGCGATGTGCTACCCGGACCGGCTGCCGCTCGATTTACCCTCATTGGACCTGACCGAGATCGGCACTCTGACGTTCTGCAAGCCTGATCATGATCGGTTCCCATGCCTGCGATTGGGATATGAATCGCTGCGGATCGGCGGGACGATGCCTGCCGCGATGAATGCCGCCAACGAAATCGCCGTTGACGCGTTTCTCAACGGCGGCATCCGTTTTACCGATATTTCTGATATCATTCAGAGCACCATGCAGGCTCATTCCCCACAGCCCGTCCTCTCGGTGGAAGCGGCCTTGGAAGCCGACCGGTGGGCGCGGGAGAAGGCCGACTCGCTGGTCCATACGTTGGCCCGCTGAGAAAGTATACAAGCCGTGACCATTGCAAACCTTCACCATCGAGTATGAACTATGACCTTTTCCGCCTGGACCTTTTCGCCCGATAGTCTCTGGCTCCTGATGCAGAAGACCTGGTGGTTTCTCGTCGTGCTAGGGGTGCTCGTCGCCTTTCATGAGCTCGGCCATTTCCTGGCCGCACGCTGGGTCGGTGTAAAGGTCTTGAAGTTTTCCCTTGGGTTCGGACCGAAGCTCTTTGGGCGGCAAGTCGGAGAAACGGAGTATCTGGTCTCTGCCATCCCATTGGGCGGCTACGTCAAGCTCTTCGGCGAAGATGAGGCGGAAGCGATTACTCCCGAGGATCGAAGACGGTCCTTCGTCCATCAGACTCTGTGGGGCAAGGTGCTGATCGTCTCCGCCGGGCCGGGGTTCAATTTCATTCTTGCCTATCTCATCTTTGCAGCTTGGCTCGCCACCGGCTATACGCTGCCGGTGCCGTCGTTCAAGGATATCGCGCCGGTTCTGGAAGCGGTGGCACCCGAATCCCCGGCCGCAAAGGCCGGCCTGATGGTGGGCGACCAAATCAAGAAGATCGACGGACGCGACATTGCGACCCGCGTGGAACTGCTCGACGCTGCCGCCAAAGGAAAAGGCACCCCGCTCACGCTGGAAGTGTTGCGGGACGGCCGCCTTGAAACCCTGACCGTGACGCCGATCCCGGCGCCTGGACCGGCCCATAAGGGCGAGGAAGCAGGCTATTATCTCGGCATCGAGGAGATTCCTCCCGTCGTCAACGAAGTGGTGCCCGGCAAACCGGCGGCGGCTGCAGGCTTCAAGGAAGGTGATCGGGTCCTGTCAATCGACGGCACCCTCATCCATACCTGGACGCAGATGACGAGCCTGGTGAAAGACAATCCGGGGAAAACCCTCCAGGTGGACGTCTTGCGCGACGGCCATCGGGTCTCCTTGTCGGTCACGCCTGTCGCAGAAAGCACGACGGTGAACGGCCAGACGGTGCAGATCGGCAAAATTGGCATCGCGGGACCAGACCGCTCGCTCATGCGATCCACGACTCCGCTGGCCGCGATCTATAACGGCCTGGAAGCCACCTGGAAGTGGACCGAGTTGACCGTCGTGGGTCTGTACAAGATGATCGTGGGCGATATCTCGAGCAAGAACATCGGCGGCCCCTTGACGATCGCCAAAATTTCCGGCGAAGCCGCTGCGCAAGGCCCGGCCAATGTGATCTTCCTCATTGCGCTGCTGAGCATCAACCTGGGCGTGTTGAATCTCCTGCCCATTCCGATCCTCGACGGCGGCCACTTGCTTTTCTTCCTGATCGAGGGCATCCTGCGCAAGCCGTTGGGCGAACGGCAGCGGGAATTGGCGCAGCAGGTCGGATTGGTCCTGCTCGTCGGCGTCATGATCTTTGCTTTTTGGAACGACCTCGAACGGATCTTCTTCTCCCACTGACGCTTCATGCGTACATCCCAACTCCTTCTCCCCACCCTGCGTGAAGAGCCCGGGGAAGCCGAAACCGTTAGCCACCGGCTAATGCTTCGCGCGGGACTGATTCGCAAGGTGGCTGCCGGCATCTATACCTATCTCCCGCTGGGTCTGAGGATCATCCGAAAAGTGGAACAGATCGTCCGGGAAGAAATGAACCGGGCGGGCGCCCAGGAGCTGTTGATGCCGATTGCCTCCCCCGCCGAATTGTGGAGGGAAACCGGCCGCTGGGACTACTACGGCAAGGAACTGATTCGCTTCAAGGACCGGCACGAACGCGACTTTTGCCTCGGCCCGACTCACGAGGAGGTCATCACGGATTTGTTCCGCCGTGAAGTCCGCTCTTACCGGCAACTGCCGCTGAATTTCTATCAGATCCAAACGAAGTTCCGTGACGAAATCCGGCCCCGCTTCGGACTCATGCGCGGACGCGAATTCATCATGAAAGACGCCTACAGCTTCGACAGGGACGAGGCAGGAGCGCGTCTGAGCTATCAGAAGATGTACGACGCGTATCACCGCATTTTTGCCCGCTGTGGTCTCAACTTCAGAGCCGTGGAAGCCGACACTGGCTTGATCGGAGGCACGTCCTCCCACGAGTTTATGGTTCTCGCGGACACCGGAGAAGAAACGGTCGTCTACAGCGAACCAGGCACCTATGCGGCCAACGTCGAACGCGCCGAGGTGCTGCCACCGAATGACGAGAGCAAGGAAGCGCCCCGCCCTTTGCGCAGCGTCAACACTCCGGGCTGCCGGACCGTCGAGGAAGTGACGAAGTTTTTGAAGGTCGAGGCCTCCAAGCTGGTCAAGACCCTGCTCTATTCGACGGGCTCTGAGACCGTGGCCGTCTTGATCCGCGGGGACCATGACGCAAACGAAATCAAGCTCAAGCGCCTGCTCGGCGTGACCGATCTGGAACTGGCCGGTCCCGCGACTGTGGAAAAAGTGACCGGCGCGCCGGTGGGATTCGCGGGGCCGGTGGGGTTGAAGTTACGTATCATCGCCGATCATGCCGTCAAGGCAAGCGCAAACGTCGTCGTCGGCGGGAACCAACTCGATACGCATTTGGTCGATGTCAACTGTCCGCGCGATTTTCATGTGGAGCAATTCGCGGATCTGCGCAACGCCCGAGCCGGCGATCCCTCGCCACGGAAGGACGGCGTCCTGAAGACCACCAAGGGGATTGAGGTGGGCCACGTCTTCATGCTCGGCACCAAATACAGCCAGGCCATGAATGCCTCGTTCCTCGATCCCAACGGGAAGGAATGCCTGGCGGTCATGGGGTGCTACGGGATCGGCATCGGCCGGACGGCAGCGGCGGCGGTCGAACAGAACCATGATGACAAGGGCATCGTATGGCCGTTCCCCATCGCGCCGTTCCATGTGCATCTCATCTCTCTCGGCCAATCTACCACCGTGATCGATGCGGCCACCAAGCTCTATGCGGCGTTGGAAGCGGTGGGTCTCGAGGTTCTGTGGGATGATCGGGACGAGCGCGCAGGGGTGAAATTCAACGATGCCGACTTGATCGGCGCACCGTATCAAGTGATCGTCGGCGACAAGGGTCTCGCGGAAGGCCTGCTGGAAGTGAAATCCCGCAACACCGGCGTCAAGACCAAACTTGCTCCAACCGACGTCCCGCCGGGCATTCTCGCCATGGCTTCTTCGGGACGATCCGCCTCCTGATTCCAATCATTTATTCTGCGCCGTTTCCGCCACCAAACGACTCCATCGCGAAAGCGCCTTTTCCTTGCCTTCCCGCTCTGTTGGGCTAGACTGAGTCTCGACTCGAAAAAGAATGTCTTTGCGCCGCGCGCTGTAGGACAGCCACTGGCATGACCGCAATCGTGTGATCGGTTCCTCAGAGGAGCACAGATGCAGGCCAAACCTCCGACGCAAAACTTGCAGGAACTTCAGCAAAAAGTCGAATTCGCGGAACATGTCAAGCGGATCACCAGTCAAATCCACGCGGCCAGCAATCTAGACCAAATCCTCCTCGACCTGCACAAGGATATTCTGGGCCTCTTTGATGCCGAGGACCTCACCCTCTTCGCCTTTGATGCCGACAAGAAAGAAATCTTCTCATAAGGTCCCCCATATCGACACGATCGAGGAAGTCCGCATCCCGATCACCGAGCAGAGCCTGGCCGGCTTCTGCGCCAAATATCTTGCGGCCCGTGAACATTGCGGACGCCTATAACACGGCGGAACTGCAGGGCATCCATCCGTCGCTCAGTCATGATACGTCCTACGACAAGCGCACGGGATTCAAGACCAAGCAGGTCCTGACCTATCCGATCGTCGCCGACAATAAGTACCTCATGGGTGTGCTGCAGCTCCTCAACAAGAAAAGCGGACTCCGTTTCACCCGGAAAGACGAGGAGTCGGTCGCCGAGATCGCCAAGGCGCTGGGCATTGCCTTCTTCAATCTCAAGAAGGTCACAACGAAGAAAGCCTCGACCAAGTTCGACCTGCTAGTAACGAACGGCAAAATCACTCAAAACGAGCTCGACAATGCCATCGCCGAGGCACGCAAAAGCATTTCCTCGGACCTCGAAGGCATTCTGATCGAAAAATACAAAGTGCCTAAGATGGAGATCGGCAAGTCCATCGCGCAATTTCACAAGTGTCCCTACATCGAATACAGCGAGCGCACCCTCGTCGATATCGAACTGCTGAGAAACCTCAATGTCGACTATCTGAAAAAGAATCATTGGATGCCGCTCAAGCGCGACCGAACGGCCATCGAGATCCTGACGGACGATCCAGGCGATCTCGACCGCGTCGCGGACATCAAACGCACCTTCCCCGGCCTCAATATCCGATTTGCGGTCAGCCTGAGACGGGACATCGCCCAGTTCTTGAATTCGGCGACGGGCACGGGCGATGGCAATGCCGGACGCAAACTGGACGAAAACGTCTCAGACATTCTGGGCGAGTTGGTCACGGAAGCCCAAGCCGAAGCCGCGGAAGAATCAGGCATGGGCGGCGGGCTCGACGAAAACGACAATGCCATCGTCCGCCTGGCCAACCAGATCATCGCCGATGCCTACCGGCAGAACGCCTCGGACATCCACATCGAGCCGTACGGCGAGAAACGGGAAACGCTGGTGCGGTTTCGGGTCGATGGCGACTGTTTCGAATACATGAAGATTCCGCAGAGCTATCGGCGGGCAATCGTGTCGCGCTTGAAGATCATGGCGAGCCTCGACATTGCGGAGCGCAGAAAACCGCAAGACGGGAAGATCAAATTCAAACTCAGCGAGACCAGGGAAATCGAGCTTCGCGTCGCGACGATTCCGACCGCCGGCTACAACGAAGACGTGGTGATGCGTATTCTCGCGGCGAGCGAACCATTGCCGCTCGACAAGATGGGCTTTTCCGATCGCAATCTGAAGGCGATCAAGGACATCGCCGAAAAGCCCTACGGCATCATTCTCTGCGTCGGCCCGACCGGGTCCGGAAAAACGACGACGCTGCATTCGGTCCTGGGATTCATCAACACACCCGACATCAAGATCTGGACGGCGGAAGATCCCGTCGAAATCACCCAATATGGGCTCAGACAAGTCCAGGTGCAGCCCAAGATCGATTTCACCTTCGCCAAGGCCATGCGCGCATTTCTCCGCGCCGACCCGGACGTGATCATGGTGGGAGAAATGCGCGATAAAGAAACGGCGGAAATTGGCATTGAAGCCTCGCTCACCGGCCACCTCGTGCTGAGCACGCTGCACACCAACAGCGC
The DNA here is from genome assembly GCA_963824855.1 of uncultured Nitrospiraceae bacterium. Classification (GTDB taxonomy): domain Bacteria; phylum Nitrospirota; class Nitrospiria; order Nitrospirales; family Nitrospiraceae; genus Nitrospira_C. The sequence continues at coordinate 318,081 of CAWGQP010000003.1, read as the reverse complement.
GGTGGAAACCGTGACCCGCCTGCTGGACATGGGCTGCGATTCCTTCAGCTTCGCCGATGCGATGCTCGGCGTAATGGCCCAGCGCCTGGCGCGCAGGGTCTGCAAGGACTGCAAGGAGCAGTATGTGGGCACAAAGGAAGAATATGAGGAAATCCGCCAAGGCTACGGGCCGGACGGGTGGGACAAGCTCGGCATCCCGCTGGACAACGCCTTCCGCCTCTCGCGCGGAAAAGGCTGTGAGACCTGCAACCGGACTGGATTCAAAGGCCGAGTGGCTCTGCACGAATTGTGCTTGGGGACCGACAAGCTGAAACGGCTGATTCAGACGAAAGCCAAGACGGAAGAAATGGTCAAAGCCGCCATGGAAGATGGGATGACGACCCTCATGCAGGACGGCATCCAGAAGTGCTTGCAGGGCCTGACCACCTTCAAAGAAGTGAAAGCGGTCGCGATCAAGTAACGGGATCCCGGCATTCCGTCGGGATCCTTCCCCTCCTCTGCCCTCGAGTCGATTCTCAAATAAACGGATGTGTCGATTTCAGTGTGGGGACCATACCGGCGAAGGCGTCGTGGCGTCAGGCCGAGGGCTGCGACGAGCGGGCAAGGAACTTCTTGAGGCGAGTTTCGACCGAAAGAGGGATCGAGACGAACTCCAGGCCGAAGAGCTGATCCTTGATCCACCTGACCCTCGCATCCAGCTGCAGAGCCGTCACGTGGTCGGGCATTCGGAAGCTCACGGCCAGGTGGTCTCCCGGTTTCATCACCGCTGTGCTCATGACCTTCGCACCCCCCAGCGAGACATCGAGGACGACGCCCAGGCCGTTGCGGTCGACGGCCGTCCAGCGCTTCAGACCCAAGAGGGAAAACGCACAGGGGAATGGAGCCGACACTCGATACCTCGGATACCGGCGTAGATCTACTCCCACCTCGCGTTGTCGTTCGACTTCCTCCATCAGGCTACCTCATCGATCGTGATGCAATCGAAACGAATTTCTTCAGCCGGTCATGGGCGTCGAAGGATAGGCGTCGAAACGCCAGTCCGTAAAACTGGTCTTTTGTCCAGCGGATGGTCGCCACGGCGATGTCAGCCGAGCGGATTTGCCTGGGTAGCCGCAGACTCACCGTCACCTCGTCCCCTGGCTTAAATGGGGCCTCCGTGCACACACGCGCGCCGCGCACCGAGAGATCGTATACCAAGCCCAGATTCGTCGGAGGCCTTCTCAGCCAACGGCGAGACCGCAGCGGTGAGAGCGCGCATGCAAACGGTGTCTCGATGCGGACACGGGGGTGACGCCGGAAGCGATTGAGCGTGGGAGGACGCGACACCTCTGGCGCTAGCGGATAGCTCTGCATGGGCCTACTCTACACAAGGACCGATGGATCACGTAACGATTTTTGAGATTTGTACAAGCTGTGAAGGGGCTGGAAGGCCGAGGTAAGGGCTCAGGAGTCGAACCTGACCTCGTTTACTTTTCGGCCACCTTGAACGACAGGGGTTTGCTCGCCTCGCTGCAAGTGCCATCGTTGAGGCACGCCTGAACCGTTGCCTGCCATTGGCCGATTTTGGTCGCTCCGACCTCTTTGCAGGAGACTTGCGTCGTCGGAGCCTTGACGACATGCGTGGTCTTCTGGGCAGCTCGCTGTCCGTTTACCATCCAGACGGTGATGCGGTATTCGGTAATCCGCGTATCATCCTCGCTCGGATCCCAGGAGATCATACAGGTCGATTTGACCACGGGCGTGACCGCTCCAGCCGCTCCAGCTGCCCCGCCACCATCACCCACACCGTCAACTGGATGACGAAGCTTGCCACGGGTGACCCGTCATACGACGCCTCCTTAGGTGAACGCTCCGGCCTGGCTAGCATAGACTCGTCACATCCTAGGTTTCTAGACGGAGCCTCGAACCCAGTCTGAGCGCCCTGTTTGGGAGGATCGGGACCTTCAGACCGTAGGAGTCCCTAAGAGTATTTATGGGGTCAGTGTCGTGGAGAACGCAAGGGAACGCAACACTCGGCTATCCGCGAGAAAGGGTAGAGCAAGGAAAGTTGGGTGGCGCAATCACTCTTCTGCGGGCCACAGATCTATGGCCCGCAGAAGATCTTTCCGGGCCTATTACGATGCCATGCGGTAGACCCATCTGCCGGCGTTTCGTCTCGATTCTGCGAGCGCTTTCGCTTCTCGCGATGCAGCAGACAGGACGAGGCCTCCGAAGAAAACACCGCACAACAGCATGGCAGCGGCGAGGAGGTAGCCGACCTGAATGTCAGGAATCAAAGGCAGTCTAAAGGAGGTACTGGACTCTGGTCGCGTGGCATCGCCTGAGGCGAGGAATGCCGCCCCCTCGTCCATTGGGGGGGTGCGGTCGACAGCGGCCATCAGGCTGCCCAACTGGTACTGATTGGTTGCCCACGCACCCTCCAAGCCCATTTTGGCCTGTGTCATGTGCACAATTGCGGTCCCCAATTGCTCTTGAACCTCAGCCGTCCGGCGCATGTACTCGCGACTCACATCGACAATCCATCGTCCGAGCACTGATTGCCATGTCGACGCGAACTCCTCGTGCATCCGCCGGCCACGGATTTCGGTGGCAGCAATCATGCCTTGATTGTAATCCGAGAGATACAAGTCAGCCGACAGCACACCACTGCGAATCCCGCGCTGCGTGAAATTCACAATGGTCCGTCCCATCACTGTTTGTACCCTGGCGTCATGCTCTTGGGGAACCTTTGCTGCACGGTCCATCACGAAGGCAAATGGGCCGCCCTGGATCGATTGCAGGTTACGGTGCGCGATCATGGCCTGATTCCATTCAGCTGTCGCTGATGCCGTGATCTGGTCCGTACGCTGTTGCAGTATCGCCCGCTCAACAATGGCCCGCCCCAAGGCCGGCTGCAGCCAGGCTGCCTCTGTTGAGGGAAGTGCCTCATCTATCGCTGCTGACTGCGGCCCGCTGACGAGAAACGCGCCGCTAGTCGCCACAACAAGTATCATCGCACCAAAAACGATCGCGCACAGACCGACACCCACAAGGATGTCTATGCTATTGAAGCGATAGGGCATACGAACCTCCTTTCCGCATCGGGCAAAACCGCGGCCCTGGCCGGGAGTTTCGGCCGACTCGGACATGTGTGGTGAAACGACGCTGGAGAGAGAAAAACCGCGGTTGGAGCATCACAGCGCGGTGACGGCTCACATGGCACAGTCTGAGGGAGTAGGTCCCGTCTGGTGAGAGGCGCACACCTGGCAGGTCCACGCGGCTGGTTCTGGCTACCACGGAGGACCATAATGCGACCTCGGTTGCGAGGCGGCAAAAGTATTAAGTGAAGCCTACGCCCCCCTGGCGTTGAGCGTCAAGAGGTGGTCTCACCTATCGAACCCAGGGCGGCGGGGTCGTCATCGGAGGGGTCAGTCTTCTCAATCGGGCCCATGGGACGGTTTGAAGGCTCTGGGCCGATCGCTGAGCCTTCAGAGCGTGCCTCGCGTTTCAAACGCACAACGAGCCCCCCCATGACATCCCATCGTTGGAAATCCCGCCGCGTGGCTTTCGGATGGTGGTTGTGGCAGTCCACGCACGATTGCACCAGCGCCAAGTCTGCCGAGATGGCTTTGAATTGATCGCCGTCAACAAACGAGGTCACCGACCGCTCCCGATTTTTCATGAGCTGGAGAAGCGCGTCCGTCTCGGCCTGCGTTTTTGGAAAATTGGCCTGATTGACCGGTGTGAGCCCGATCAGGCCGATCTCGAAATTGTCCAGTTGATCGGCAGCAGCCTTGACGAACTGCGCCGGCAACGGAATGAAATGCGAATCCTTCTGCCACTCTTCGTTCGGCCTGATTCCTCCCTCCTTGGCGTGCTCCACGACCTTGAGCACATAGGCCGTCCTGAACGCTTTGACCACTTCGAGAATGTAGCGGGCGGTCAGCTCGAAAGATGGTTCGGCCGCTCGGATCGTCCAGCTACCCGCCACTAAAAATCCCAACACCACCGCCGCACAGAGAGTCTTGTGATTCATAGCCACGAGGCCTCCTTGGAGAGGCACGAGCCTAGCCCATTGACGTAAACGTCGTCAACGAACCTCGGCAAGGGCTTCACAGCCGTCTTTCAGGGGGTCTTACTAGCTAGGGAATTTAGGGAAGGAAGATAGGACATAGGAGAGTGCCTTGAATTCAAGATTGATCACAAGGAGTTCACATGTGGATGCGGGCAGTCCTCTGTGCTTTTCTCTGTGTCCTGAGCGCCTGTAGCGGATCCGATAGCTCTCCGCCGGCGGGATCAACAGCACCACCGCCATCTTCTTCTCCGCCACCGCCGGGTGGTGTTGCGGGCCCTTGGCCCGTCGCAGATCTGACACTCTATGCAGCATCGACTCACGGCTTAAGCGGCACGATTATCGACGCGGGATCCGATGAGGCACAAAATATTTGGGCTGCGACTCCAGATACGCTCTATGTCCTGCAGCCTGGTCAAACAACCTTCACACCGTTTACGGCCGCCAACGGTCTTCATATTCAGTCAATTACAGATACAAACGGAACCACGGTGAGCAATATCACGGCTCTGGCGGGTGGACAGGGTAACGAAGTATTCGTCGGGTACAAAGGCTACGAAAACACCATTCCGCCTCCCGCTCCTCCATCCTGTTGTCAGCCCAATGCCGATTTCAGTGATCCTCGCTGGCACCTGGGTCAGGCAGACAGAGTGGCGTTAGATCCTAATGGGACGCTGCAAGTTCATCGCTACGAGTTCATCTGCGATGTAAGTTCCAACTGCTGGGAAGAACGCTCCGTCCGGCGGATGATTTTTGGACATAGCGGTACGGCAGCCGGACATCTGTTCATCGGGTTCGATCACGGATTCGACCATGTCTTTAACGACGTATTTGGCGATCACACTCATGTCCAGACCACCTGGCATTCCGACGACGGCAGAGAAGTCCAGAAAATGGGCAATCAGTATGGCCTGGCCCTCTTTCCCAATGGAGACGTTCTGTCGGCTGGTGCATATGGAGTCGGCGCTCAACGGTGGAATCCGGATCCCAGAGCCTGGGTGAATGAGTCTTTTGTGTGGGGACTTACGACCTTTGGACCTGCCACCGCCTACAACAAGGGCGAACACGACCTCGTCGTCCCCGAAGGCTATCGCGAAGACAACCGGGGTGCAGCAGTCACATCCGACGGAACGGCCTGGTGGGTCAGTCCGCTAACAGGCCTATCGAGCTACAATCATGCAATCGCCCAATTCGCTTTTTCCATGACTCGCCACTACACCAGCGTGCCAGGTTTACCGGCCACTGGCCTCGTCGACATCGCAGCGGATCCGGACGGTTCCCTGTGGATTGTCGATAGCAGCGGCCGCTTGCTTCGATTCAATCCCTCCGCATCGACCGTACAGGTCTGGCCTGGCGTGTCGAGCGTCCGTCGTGTGGTGATGGACACGACCGTGACGCCACGTGCGGTCTACGTGTCGATGGGCAACCAAGGGTTGGCAGTGATTCGGGCCAACTGATTCGCGCAGGGTCCAACGTCAGCCCATGGTCCGTAGAGAGTACGGACATCTGAGTACGTTACTGGGTGGGGATGCGCTCAGGAAAGTTGGAAATCACTCCGTCAACACCGATAGAGATTGCACGCGTGATGTCAGCGAGGCTATTCGCGGTGTAGACCCACACCAGCACGTTCTCTCGATGGAATGCGTCGACAAGCCGTCCGGTGGCCCTGTCGTGCCGAAGACCAACGTAAGCCGGGTGATATTGCATCGCATAGTCCACCGGAGCGCGAGGCAGCCTATCGAACAAGACCATGAGCGCAGCCTCTGTATCGACCGCTCGAACGTGTGTGAGCTCCTCATGTAAGAACGAGGCATAGATGACGGGCGTGTCCAATCGGGCCTTCTGCACGGCTTGCACAGTCAGATGAGCCAGGCCAGCGACCTTGAGTTCCAACATCAGTCCTGTGCGTCCTCCAGCCGTCTTGAGCACCTCTTCAAGCATCGGGATACCCTCCCGGTTCCCGGCATCGAGTCCCCTGACTTCCCCAAGGGATAGAGCATCGACTCGTCCTTTCCCGTTGGTGGTTCGATTGACAGTCGCATCATGAAGCACAACGAGGACGCCGTCTGCCGTCTGACGCAGGTCGATCTCCACGAAATCGACGTCGAGTTCGATCCCCTTACGAACAGCGGCTAAGGTATTCTCCGGCGCATGTCCGGCAGCACCGCGATGGCCGATTCTCAACACTCGAGGCATGAGCGCTCCGTGTTGTCTACCGAAGAGCAAATGGCGAAGAGAGGAATCAGCTTAGCGGCGGTGCAAATCGAAGATTGTGTGCTTCCAAGTCCGCGAGATAGTCCTTCATCTTTTTTCGTTCCTGCCCCTTGACGAATTCGATCACCTTGGCATCGATCTCTAACAGTCCGAGGCCCGCAGGAATCTCGTCTGGACGGATGACGAACAGATTGATCCCTACTTCCTTGGCTCTCACCTGCGCTTCCTTGAGACGGTGATGGATGTATCGTTCATTCAATCGCAGCAGGTCATTGAGTTCCACAAGGTCCCGCAATGGATGCGGATCGACGCGCACGCTCCTTTTCGGAACATTGAGGAAGATGAAGACCGTGTCACATCCAAGGTTGAATGCCTCCTCTACCGGGAGGGGATTCGCCAGATCGGCGTCAAGATACCGGAAGCCGTCCATTTCAACCAACTCGAACAGGGGATACAGCGCCATAGAGGCGCGAATGCGTTTATAGAACGTGTCGTATTTTGCCTTCTGACTTCGTGCGTCCGTGTGTTCATCGATCACGAGATCCGGATCCTTGTTTGAAAACAGCACCGTCGCTCCATCTTCATATCGTTCGGTAATGATGTGCCACACGATGGAGCTGGTGAGCACCTTCTGCAGATCGATTTGTTCGCCAAGTCTGGCCAAGAGCGGGAAGGGGTCGAGAAAAGCCTTCATCCGTTTGAATTCAAAGTATTTATCCACCTCATCGAAGGCTTCGAGAATCTCCGGCGCTTGGACGAGTCTCCGGAACGATTGCTGTTGGGCCTCGAACGTATCCATGAGTCGAAAGAGGAAACTGACCGTGCGGCCAGCCACACGCAATGGCATGCGCACGCAGAACGAGAGCACCAACGGCAGGAATTTGATGGCTCTCCGGACGTCGTGGAGGAGCGATCCGGAAGGCCCGCAATCTTGCGTCGCAGCCGGCACGACTCCCAAGAGGCGCGTCAATTTGTCCCTGAGGAAGGGATGGATCTCGTAAATCGCTTCGGGTGAAGTGATATAGTTTTCCCAGATGCGGATGGTTTTCTCGGCTCCCACGGGACCGGGATTCTCGACAAATCCGAGAGCGTTGCATGTACCTGCCGAGGAACTCATGATGTGGGACGGAGTGAAGCCGGCATTGACCACCTCTGCCGCTGCAACCGCTTGGTGGATGGCCTTGCACCCTCCACCACAAAGGACGAACAGGATTTTGCCGTATTTGGTCGAGAGGCTATCTGGCATACAACGACTCCTGGATACGAATCTTCCCGGTGAACGGCCCGAGAGAACCTAATGCGATGAAGACGTATGACATCGGCATCATCGGTGCGGGGGTCGTCGGATGTGCCATTGCCAGGGAACTGGGAGGCCGTCGCTGGCAGCGCCCACTGCGTATCATCACGGTGGAACGACACGAGAGGACGGCGGAGGAGACCAGCGGACGCAATAGCGGCGTCCTGCACAGCGGAATCCATGAACATCCCGGTTCCCTCAAGGCGCGGTTGGCAAGAGAGGGAAGCGCCTTGGCCGTGGCATACGCGGCACGACAGAACATCCCCCTCCTCCGCAGCGGCATGATCATCGCCATTTCGCGGGAGGATATCCGTCGAGGTCTCTGGCGTGAGCTGTCCATGCTCCGACGGCTGTGGCTGAACGCGTGGAGATCGAATATCCGAATGTCGTTCGTCACACCATCCGGCTTGCGGGCCCTCGAGCCGAACCTTCGCGCCTCGTGCGGCATCGTCATTCCAAGCGTGTGTGTCATCGATTCACCCGCCCTCGTGCAATCACTGAAAACCGACGCAGAAGCGAGCGGAGTCGAATTCGCGTTCAATAACCGGGTCGTCGGCATCGAAGACGAAGGCACTGAGTACCTCATTACGACCGACCGTCAAAAGATGCGAGTCGCCTGCCTGATCAATGCGGCGGGCCTCCATGCCGATGACATCGCCGCCCTCGCACTGTCCCACAGTAAATATAGCATCCAACCGATCCGGGGGGAGTACTACGAACTGGTCACTTCGTCCAAGACGCGCTTGATTGGACGCCTCGTGTATCCCGCCCTGCCCCCAAAGGCCACCGGCAAGGGTATCCACTTCAGCCCCCGGCCGAATGGACAATTGTTCGTGGGACCCAACGAGGTACCGGTCCAGGATAAAGCTGACTATCTGTCCCAAAAGACGCCGCCGGGAATGTTCGTCGAGGCCCTGCGGAGGTTTCTTCCCGTTTTGGAAGAGTCTGATCTCCGCTGGGGCTATTCGGGCATCCGACCCTGCGTGATGATCGGCCAGCAGAAAAAAAGCGACTTTATCGTCTCCGTCGACCGAGACACCCCCCTCCTCATCAATCTGGTCGGCATTGAATCGCCCGGACTGTCCGCCGCGCTGGCGCTGGCAAGACATGTCAGTGACCTGCCTTGCATTCAACAACATTTTCGGCCGATGGGTCCTTCCCCTGTGGCTCACCGTCTGTAGATCGTTGAAGTTGAAGGCGCGCATCCTCCTCGACGCGCAGGACCCGATGGAGCGTCTTTCCAAGAATTGATCTGGGCAGTTCCGTCCGAAACTCAATCTTCTTCGGAACCTTGTATGAGGCCAAATGACTTCGGCAATGCGCGGTGAGGTCTTCCGCGGAGACGGACTCGCTCGCCGGCACGATGAACGCCTTGATGGATTCGCCTCCATCCGTGGCCCGCACTCCGATGACGGCAGCCTCACGCACATGAGGATGAAGCGTGAGCACCTGCTCGATTTCGGCCGGGTACACATTCAACCCGGAGGTCGACAAGATCATGTCTTTCTTCCGATCGACGATGTAGAAGAAGCCGTCTTGATCCATACGTGCGATGTCGCCGGTTGCGAGCCAGCCACCGGGTTTCAGGGCATTTGCGGTTTCGACAGGATTGTTCCAGTACCCGGCCATGACTTGGGGGCCTCGCACCCAGAGTTCCCCGCTTTCACCGGTCGCCACCTCATGGCCTTTCTCATCCATGATCTTCGCCTCGGTATTGCCGATGGGCAGTCCGATCGACCGCTTGACGGAGAGTCCACGAGCAATATTGCAGTGCGTGACGGGTGAGGCTTCGGAGAGACCATAGCCCTCGCAGATGAGATGCCCAGTGCGCTCCTTGAACTGCTTCAGCAGATCGTACGGCAACGCCGCCCCGCCGCAAATGACAAACCGCGTCGACGTAAAGTCCTTTGCATCACACTGCTCAAGCAGTTTTCGCACGAACGCAGGAACGATCGTGATCACGGTCGGTTGCTTCTTGCGCAACAATGTGACCAGCACGGGGATGTTGCGGGGATCGGGCACCAACACCATGCATCCTCCGATCCCCAGACAGATATTTTGCGTGACGGTCATGCCAAAGACGTGAAAGAGCGGAAGCGCCGCAAGAAAACTCTCCACCCGCTCTGCGGGAGAAAACCAACTGATCAGTTGCCGTATGTTCGCCGTCAGATTCCGGTGGAGCAAGATTGCCCCTTTTGAGATCCCTGTGATGCCGCCTGTGTACTGCAGCAATGCGATATCGTCCGGCGAGGCGACTGGAAGGTCCTTCGGCGCGACAGGAGACGCCTCATCGAGCACATCATGGAAGAAACGCGTTCGTTCGTCCGGTTGAATGTCAGGAGCCGGATGGTGGCCATTTCGGTGTCGATAAAGATATTTCGCGATCGTCGTCATGAAATCGGTGATCCGGGTGACGATGACCAGTTCCAAATTGAGGTGTTGAATTTTTTGATGCATCAAGTCGAGCACGACAATGGCTCGCGCTCCAGAGTCGCGCAGTTGATGGGCTAGCTCATATTCCGTGTACGTCGGATTGCAGGCGACGACGATGGCGCCTGCCCGTAAGATGCCAAAGTACGCGATGACTGCCTGCGGTGAATTCGGCAGGCAGAGCGCCACGCGATCCCCCTTGCGAATGCCCAGTGCCGCAAGGCCACAGGCGAATCGCTCAACCAGCGCATGACATTCTTGGTAGGACAGGGTTTTGCCAAAAAAATACAGGGCCGGTCGGCGCGCAAATCGTTGCACGCTTCTGGAGAACATCGCCGTGAGCGTCTCATCAGGCAGGGAGAGTTCTTTGGGAACTCCTTGAGGATAATGAACGAACCAAGGTTGTTCGGGCATGACGTGCTCCCTTTGAGGTGACTCGGTCGCTACCATCCTCCCTGTGCAATCGCCGGACAAGGCTCGAACCGTTTGCCATACGTTCGTGACAGTGAATCCAAGGCCGCTGTGAGCTGCGCCGGCGCCATCTGCTGCCTCGCCCAGGTCAGGAGACCTCCACGGAACGCGGGAAATCCAATCCCGTAAGTCAGGGCAAAATCCACCTGCCAGGGATGGTCTACAATCTTGTCCTTCAAACAGCGCACCGCTTCGTCCACCATCGGAAGGAGCAGGCGTTGGTGAAGCGCGTCGTCTGTGACAGGGGCACTATGTGACGACTCGGTACGACGATACTGCCTGATCAGGTCGATGGCCTGTGGGTTTTCTTTTCCTGACTTCCAAAATGTGACGGGATGTTTCTCGGAAAGGAAGCCACGCAGCAGCGACTCACGCGATTCAATGCGCGATCCCAGCACGGCAAGCGAGGCGAGCACGTGCACGGCGACGGGGAGTCCGATCAAATCGATGAGTTCGAGAGGTCCCATGGGATGCCCGCTGTCCACGGCCATGCCAAAGTCCTTCGCGACCGCATCGATGCGACGAATAGGGATCCCCTCGCCCGCCAGGATCACCGCCTCCGCGAGATAGCGTGCCAGAATCCGGTTCACCAGGAATCCTGGTCCGTCGCGGACCACGAGCGGAAACTTGCCCAACCGCTTCGCCAGGCTGGAGGCCTGCGCCAAGGCTTGATCGGATGTGAAGGGGGCGCGCACCACCTCGACCAACTGCATTTTAGCGACGGGATTGAAGAAGTGGAGTCCGACGCACCGTTCGGGATGGGTGGCCTTCACCGCAATGTCGGTCAAGGTATAGGATGACGTATTCGTGGCAAAGATGGCATCGGGGCGCGCTTCGGATTCGAATTCAGCCAGTACGGCCCTTTTCACATCCAACTTCTCCGACACTGCCTCGATGGCCAGGGAAACGGAAGCCAGATCGCTCAGCCGGATGGTCGGAGTAATCCGCATCATGCGATAGCGCAGGTCGGAGGGAAGAATGATCCGTTTCCGGACCTGGACGGATTGAGCCTGATGGATCCTCCCCATGCCTTTCGCCAGAATGTCCGAGGCCACATCCCGCAGCACGGCTGAATACCCCTTTTCGGCAAGCTGACCGGCGATTTGCGAGCCCATCAAGCCGGCTCCCAGCACTCCCACTCGCGTCACGGGCTCCGAGACACTCGCAGCCTTCCGCTTGACCTCTTCACCTTTCAGGAATAAGCCAACAAGGTGGGCAGAAACCGGGCTGGCCATGAGATCCAATAACAGGGGCTTCTCGACTGCCATCGATCCCTTCAAAACAGCCATACCCATCCCCCGCTTCACTGCGTCGATGGCACCGAGCGGAGCAGGATAAAAGTGTCGCACTCGCTTCATGACCTGACGCCGCGCATAGCCACACACGAGCGCACGAATTCCCGGTGCGCTCAGAAGCCTTTTGCTTCCCTGAAGCGAACGCCGCCGAACAGGAGATGAACCAAGCTTACGCGCTCGGGAGATGGCGACTTGAACGAACGCTTCACGTTGAATCTGGTCCAACGTCCTGACCGTGGAAGGGATCGAAGTCACCATGGCGTCCACAAGCCCCATCTTCAGCGCTTGCCGCGGGAACACCGTTTTTCCCGTTGTGATCATCTCCAACGCTACCGGCACGCCGACTAACCGTGGAAGACGTTGCGTGCCGCCAAAGCCGGGAAGAATGCCGAGCTTGACTTCCGGCAGGCTGAACATGGTCCTCGCGTGGGCGCTAGCGATCCGCGCATGGCAGGCCAGCGCGAGTTCGAGCCCGCCGCCGAGACAAGCCCCTTCCAGCGCAGCGACAAACGGTTTTGGCGAGCGCCCCATTTCGTCGAAGACCGTATGGGCTGTATTGACCAATTGCTCCAATGCCTCAAACGACCGTCGCTCCTGTGCGCCATGCATCTGTTCCAGATCGGCTCCGGCACAAAAGTTTCCTTCCTTCAGACTCACGAGCACGACACCGGTGACGGCACTCGATTGCTGTGCCAACCGAACGATCTCCTGCCATTCGGCGAAGCTCTCACCATTGAGGACATTGACCGATTTTCCGGCGTAATCAAACCCTGCTAGGAGAATTCCGTCCTGGACAGGAGAAATCTTAAAGTGTTTGAACTCGCTGGACATCGCTATTTTCTCTCCATGATCATCGCGACTCCCTGCCCCCCTCCCACGCACATGCTGATCAGGGCTCGCTCAGCCTCTCGTCGTTTGAGCTCGAACAGGGAGGTCATTGCCAGGCGCAGACCGGATACGCCAACCGGATGACCGAGCGCAATCGCTCCGCCGTGCGGATTCAGGTCGTCGGGGGGAATCTCGCCCAGACGCTCCGTCCATCCGTATCTGCCGAACTTGCGTTCCATGAGAGAGGATGACGCAAGAATTCGGGTGATCCCTAGCACCACGGATGCAAAGGCTTCGTTGATCTCACAGACCGCAAAATCTTTAAGGGTCAACCCAGATTTGGACAAGAGTTTGGCGATGGCTCCTACAGGAGCGAGGCCCATGCAGGAAGGTTCATACCCAAAATCGGCATAGTCCTTCACATACCCAAGAATCGGGAGCCCAAGCGACTTGGCCTTGTCCTCGTCCATCAACAGCATCGCTGCGGCGGCATCCGTAATTTGCGAAGAATTCGCCGGCGTCACAGAACCGTGGCGCCTGTCAAATACCGGCTTCACGTCACGGAATGCCATCTGATCCGCATCTTCTCGAATTCCGTTATCCCGCTCGACACAGCTGCTTCTCTCCGGGACAAACATAGGCACGACTTCCTCTGCCAAGAGTCCGCCTTTCCATGCTTGCGCAGCCAGCTTGTGCGACCGAATAGAAAACGCATCCTGCTCCTCACGCGTGATGCCCAGGGAGGGATCCTTGGCAATATTCTCAGCGGTCTGTCCCATAATGAGGTCGCACATCGGATCGGTGAGACCCATGACGAATCCGATACGAGGCGGATAGCGCTTGAGGTTGAGCAGTTTAGGAATGAGGGTCAGAGCGGTCATGGCACGCTTCACGAGGAGTTCTCGCTTTGCCGTATTTCAGGAGCAGGTCGGCGACTGCACGGTCATACGACCACAGGGATCCGGCTCATCGCCTCCATGCCGATGACGAGCGCAGTATCGACATCGCCGCTTCGGATGCGCAGGCTCGCATAGTAGAGTGCGGTGACGCCGGAACCGCAATTCTTACCAGCGACAGTATCGGCAGGAATGGTGGGCGGAAGGCCGCCGGTGACCGCAGCGACCCGGGTCGGATTGACCGCGTGCATCGGCGTGGCGACATTGCTTCCTATGACGCAATCAATGGTGCTCGGCGGAAGATTCCAGCGGTGACAGCGCGCGATCATTTCGCGCACAACCCACGCCCCAAGCACATCCGCGTCTATCTCGCGAAAGTCTGTTCCTTCCTTACAAAAAGGAGTTCGAAATCCATCAACGACGACGACATTGCGCATGATGCATACCCCGTAAGAAATCAGGAGTAATGCCCTCACCCCCATCCTACCACGCAAGTGACGAATTTCATCCTTTTTTGGGTGCAATCCAGCCTCCCCCATTAGGGTCAGGTGCGCAAATGACAGCGTTCGAATTGAAAAGGTGGTACACTAACAAAGATCACCCGGACGCTACGCCTCTAGCTCACGTCGGAAGAACGCGGCATGGCAAAATCGGGGCTGTTTCAGGGGTCCGAGGCAGTAGCGGAAGCGGCCCGGGACAAAGCTGCCTATACCGGATTCACTGCGGGTCTGTTTGAGGCTGATGTTCGCTGGAACCTCTTTACCGAGATCAGCATTCCAGAGGTTTCGTCAAAAGCCGCTGACTTTCTCGAAGGGCTCAAACCTCTCCTGTTCTCTCTGGATCCCGACCGGGTCGATCTCGAGGGCGAACTGCCCGAATCCCTCATTAAGTCATTAGCCAACCTCGGCGCACTTGGAATCAAGATTCCAAGATCCTTCGGCGGGCAGGAATTTACCCAATACGAGTATCAACAAGTCGCTACCCTCTGTGGAAGCGTCGACGCCTCATTGACGGTGCTGTTGTCGGCGGCGCAATCGATCGGCGTGCCAGAGCCACTGCGGCTTTTCGGAACGCCTGAGCAGAAAGCGAAGTACCTGCCCCGGCTTGCGGGCGGAGAGATTTCAGGGTTTGCTCTCACGGAACGGAACGTCGGCTGCGACATCTCCAAAGTGGAGACCTACGCAGTCAGAGTGACAGAAGCCGGCAGGACTGTCGGCTATCGCCTCACCGGAGAGAAATTTTTTATTACCAATTCTGCCAAGCGGGACGGTGAGTTTCTGGCTTCCATGCTAGTCGTCATCGCTCGGATCGTGGATCGTCCAGAAGAGCTCCGGGACCCGCAGGGGCAGAAACGATATGGAGCGTTTATCGTCGAAACTCAATGGCCAGGCTGTTCCGTCACACGTCTCCGTTTCGAGGGGGTCAGAGGAATTTATAACGGAGTGCCGCGGTTCGACAACGTCTACGTCCCGGTTGAAAACCGGCTGGGCAGCGAAGAAGACGGCCTGAGGATCGCCCTCGCCACCCTCACCGTAGGGCGCCTGACCCTCCCCGCAGCGTGTTTGGGTGGACTCAAGCAGTGTCTCTCGGCGATGCGCTGGTGGGGACGGATCCGCATACAATGGAACAAGCCTATCGGGGAACACAATCTGATTGGAGAAAAGCTCTGCCGAGTGGCTGCCTATACCTTGGCTCTCGATGCCGTCATGGCATTCTGCGGAGCTTGGGCCAACAAGAAAGGCGATCTCCGGCTGGAATCGGCGGCAGCCAAAATTATTGGAAGCGAGTGGTACTGGGAAGCCGTCAATGAGTTGTTTCAGGTTCGCGGCGGACGGGGATTCATGACCACGGAGGCGCAACACAAGAGTGGCGAGCAGGCCATTCCAGTGATGCGCATGCTCCGCGACGCCCGGATCAATCTCATCTGGGAAGGCACCAGCGAGATTCTCCGAATCTGGATGGCACGCGAGTCCCTCGCTCCCTATGTCGAACAGGGCTTGGCCATTCTCCAAGGATCCGTGTCACGCAAGGTCGCCGCGGCACTCTATTACGCCCGCATGTCCCTTTCCTCCTGTCTCCCCTTTCTGCATTCCCGCTCCGCCTCCGCGGCCTGCGGAAAAGAGTATGCAAGGTGGGTACGGTTTATCGAGTCCTCCTCCCGAGGCCTGACCCGAGCGACACTGCTTGCGACGCTTCACCACCGTCAGAAACTTCACAATAAACAACTCCTGTTGCACCATCTCGTGAACGACAGTCTGTTGCTGTTCCCCATGGCTGCAATACTCTGGTTTGCGTCTCAACCAGAGATGCGAACGAAGCCGGGTATCCGTGAGCTGGTCACCTACTTCTGCCAGGATATAGCGGATCGCCTGTATCCTCCCTCCTCCGTGGTCGGAAGAATACGACGATACAAGAAAGACTCGGTCGTGTATCACCTGTCAAAGGCCATCATGAGCGGCGAGTACACCTGGCTTGAAGAAGGGATTGTGCCTTGCTTGAGAAAGGACGGAGCGGCTCGTAACATACAAGAGTGATCCGGCCTTCGTCCGTCCCTGGCGATTGTGGTGAAACGAATGTAGCGGCGAACTTTGTAGGGGAGCTCGTGAGGGGTGAGCCAGGTTCCGCCTCGCTCACCCCTACGACATTATTATCCGGCGTCAGGAAGAGACAGCTGCCGGATCAATTCGATGCTGTGGCTTTCTGAGGCTGAATTTCGACGTACTTCGTTCCAGCCGCCTGCGACAAGTTCTTACGAGCTTCACGAACAAAGTCAGTCGCCGAACGCACGGCAGCCTCTTCACGGGGTGTCCCCGAGAGTGCTTTTTCATGCCTGCTCCCCAATATAGCGGCAGCGATCGCGGCCTTTCCCTCCTTCAGCTTCTCCTGACACATCGGTGAGAAGTTGTTTACCTTGTCGTCAAAACACTGTTGGATACGCCCGCTGCCAGGCTGAACGTCCCCGCATTGTCTCTCAAGCTCATCGATACACTGAGGATCTACGCCCTGGGCCGTGGAAGAAGTCTGTGTTGAGGATTGCGTCAACCATGTTGGGAGACTCAACGCTTTTCTCAAATTGGCAATCCCTTCATTCAAGCCACCCACATTGCCCGCACGCTGTGCCTCCCGGGCTTGCATCAACGACATCTTGGCATGTTCCAGTAATTCTGCAGCCTGTCCCATGTTGCCTGCAATTTCAGCGGCACGGGCATGTTCTATAGACTTGTCAATATGCTGCCAGTAGAAGGGGTTCTCCCTGATCAGATAGACTTTCCCGGGATCGCTCACCACGGGAGGAGCCATCGCTGTTTTCTCAACCGGGGCCTTCTGTTCGGCAGGAGCAGAAGTCATCCCTGAATTGGCTGGTGGCTCTGCCGCAACTTGAGGTGGATTGGACGCTGCCTCTGGCGTTGGACTGGCCATTGCTCCAGCTGGCGTGTCGGCCGCATACGAGGTCGATGCGAGCACCAGGAGAAGACCTCCTGCACAACTCAACGCCAACTGGAATCGATGAGACATTGGTTTCGTCATGATCGGCTCCCTCCTTTTGTGAAAAGTCGGCGCTGAGAGGCCAACTCGATGGCGAGTATCAGCCCTCCATTCGCCAGGGTTTTAGAGAGTGGACTATGGCAGAAAAGCACTAGAAGAGGAACTGTCACTTTTGACAGGGGCCGTGCTTTGCTCGCGCACGAACTTTGATACGGTTGGATGGCAATTACCGGCGCCAGGCAAGGGTTAGCCAGTATCGGCGGCGGAGAGATATTGGCCATTGTGGTGGAACATATGTAGAACTTTGTAGGCGTGCTCGGGAGGGGTGAGCCAGGCTCCGCCTCGCTCACCCCTCTCGACAATATCAGGTGCCCTACCTCCTGGCCCTGTTCGCTCATCGCTCTGGAGAGACAGAGTCTGGCGCTGAACTGACCTTTGCGTCAGCAGGTGTCTCCGCCGGAGCGGACATCGACTGTTCAGGCTGCGGATTGGTCGCAGTGTCCGCGGGTGCGTCGGCCGGTGCATTGGTCGTTGCCTCGCTAGGTGGACTGCTCGCCGCCTCGGGCGCTGGCGTGGCCACTGCGTCAGCCGGAGGGCTGGCCGTCACCTCGGGCATCGGATTGATGGTGGCTTCGGCAGGCATATCCGCCGCATACGATGCCGATGCAAGCACCAGGAGAGCACTTGCCGCGCCGCTCAAGATAAACCGTTTTGGTTGCATGGCCCCCTCCTTTTGTTGATCGCTCTACAGTGATGTGCGTAGGGGGCAAAGCTTCTGCTTGATATACCTAGAGGCCCACTAGGGAAGCCCCTGGGATCGGGTAGTTTTACTAGTCCAAAATTTCCTCATGAGGCGCTACGGAACACAAGGCAAGCCTGCCGGGGACGGTCGATGGTGGGACGAACTGCGTCTATGGAAGTTCGCCGGCTTGGCTAACGACATGGTATTCGCTTTGGACCATGCCCCCTGGATACGTGCGCGTCGTGATATGGCTGAGGCGGATGTCGTGCGGAACCGAACCGAAGAGGGGGATGCCTTCGCCGATGAGTACAGGTAAACGACTGAGGATCAGACGGTGGATGAGTCCGGCGCGCAAAAATAGCTGAATAGTGATTCCACCGTCGACGTAAAGACGGTTGGCACCCGAAGCAGTAAGCTTGGACACAATCTCTGAGGGAGCCCCAGACATTTGCTCAACAACGGCTCCGCGCGCCTGCGCGACGGATAGATCAAGTGATTGATGGCTCAAGACGACTACTCGCTTGTCGCCGTAATACCACTTGTCGAACGTCAAAACCTTCTCAAACGTCCTCCGACCCATGACGATTGCATCAATGTCGGCAATGAACTCGTTATATCCGTACTCTGCGCTATCCCCGCCGCCCTCTCCCATGAGCCAGTCGAGATCGCCGTTCGGTCGCGCGATGAATCCGTCGAGGCTGACGCCCACAAAGATGGCGCAAACCGGCGCAGCATGACCATCTGTATTCATGCCATCATCCCGCGACTTGTCATCTGGCCATACTAACGCAAAGGTGCCGAGGATTTTCAATCGACCGATTCTCTACTCGCCGTCCACAGGTGATCCAAGCGCGTTCTTGACCCGTCAACGCGCGAGTGTTAGCCTCATTACCATTAATAGCCTCAGCACGTTTGACGACCCATCTGAACAGGAGGAGGTTTCGTGAAGCAGTTCCTTCTGACCTTCGTCTGCGTGTGCTCATCGCTCACCCTCCCCGTCTTTGCCCAGAATCAACCTAAACCCGACCAGAATGAGCTGATCCAGGCCTCCATCCTCAAGCCTTGGACCGGAGACTTCGACGGGATGATCGAACGCCGCGTGATCCGCGCCCTTGTGGCACCATCCCGCACATCCTACTGGCTCAATGGTCCCCGACAGACCGGCGCCGAATATGAACTCCTCAAGGCCTTCCAGGAGGAAATCAACAATCATTACAAGGCTAAGGGCAAGCACATCCTTATCCATGTGGTCTTTATCCCGACATCGCGCGACCAATTGATCCCGGGGCTTCTGGAGGGACGCGGCGACATCGCGGCAGGCATCCTGACCGTCACACCGGAACGGCTCGAACAGGTGGATTTTGGCGCGCCTTTTTTCCACGGAGTCAGGGAAATCGCCGTGACGGGACCTGCATCGCCCGAACTGAAATCACTCGATGATCTTTCAGGCAAGGAGGTCTTCGTCCGCAAGTCATCGAGCTACTGGACTCATCTGGAGCGTCTCAATGAGCGGTTCGTTCAAGAGCACAAAGCACCGGTGGTGCTCAAGGCCGCCCCTGAGGATCTCCAGGACGACGACCTATTGGAGATGGTCAATGCCGGGCTCGTAGAAATTATCGTGGTGGATCGCTACCAAGCGCTCCTCTGGGCGAAGGTTTTCAAAAACCTCAAGCCGCACAAAGGCATCGTGATCCACGCAGGAGGCGACTTGGCCTGGATGATCCGGAAGAACAGCCCGAAATTGAAAGCGGAAATTGCCGAATTTGCCAAACAGTACGGCGGGAAATCCGCCTTCGGCAACGAGTTGCTCAAGAAGTATGGCGGGGATGGTAATCCGCGCAGTCGTGAAACAGGCGACTTCGGCCGGCGAGATCAAGAAATTCAAAAAGACGGTCGAGTACTTTCGCAAATACGGTGCTCAGTACGACATGGACTATCTCTTGATGGTCGCCCAGGGCTACCAGGAGTCTCTGCTTGATCAGAATGCTCGAAGCAGCGTCGGGGCAATCGGCGTCATGCAACTGATGCCTGCCACGGCCGAAGAGATGAAGACCGGCGACGTGACACAGCTCGAACCGAACATCCATGCCGGCATCAAGTACATGCGGTTCGTGCGGGACCAATATTTTGAAAACGAACCCATGGACACGCGCAACAAGATCCTCTTTTCATTTGCCGCCTACAATTGCGGGCCAGCCCGTGTTCAGAAACTCAGGAAGGAAGCGGCGCAACGCGGGCTCGATCCGAACGTCTGGTTCAACAACGTCGAGATCATCGCCGCGCGACGAATCGGCGAGGAAACGGTCACCTATGTGGCCAACATCTATAAGTACTACGTCGCCTATAAACTGGTCGAGGAACAGCAGGCTGAGAGAGAGAAATTTCGCAACGGCCAGCCGCAGAGCGTTTCCAAGCCTCAGTAGCCGTCACACTACCTGCCGCGACGATGGGCAATGTCTTCCGTCACGAACTAACACACGCCTCGGGCAAGTCCGGTCAGGTTCCAGACTCTGACCGGACTTCGTTCTTATCAGCCCCCGCTCGGCCTTGAGCGTTCGTTCACTCAACCGTGAATTCGGTCGTCATACCGTGAAGGAAATGTGGTCGTCCGGTAGCGGCGTCAGGGACAAAGCAGATGAGGCCGTATCTGCCAGTACCGAATTCGCCGGTAAAGTGCACGCGCTCCCCTCTTTCGATTCCGGTGATTCCCCCCACCAATTCACCCTGAGGGGGCCCGGAGGCGCCCGGCTCGAAGGACGCGATCGCGTCTTGGACCGTGGCGCCCGGTGCAAGCTTCACGACGACGAGCTCATGTGGCTGAGTGCCATGGTTTAGGACTTCGATCGTGTGAAGGCCCGCTTCAATTCGCTTTGAGAGAATAAACTGATAATCAATTTGCGTGATGGTGATTGGGGCTTTAGCCCCTGAGACCTTCGTCGGCTTTCCGCCTCGCACGAACAGCGCCTTCTGCATCCCCAGCGCAACGTGCGGCACGCCGTTCTTGTCCGGAATCCAGCACATCAACACATAGTCTCCTTCAGTCAGGTTTACCGTGGCGGACGCCTGGCTGCCCGGCAGGTGCGCGTTCGGTCCACCGGCATATTGCACCCAACTTGGCAGCCGAGTTGGATCGGCCGCGATGGCTGCACGGAAGTCGGCAGCTGACTTGCCTTGCAGCAATTTCAAGAACTGGATGTGATGGAGGTCGCGACCTTCATTCACTATCCGAACGGTCGTGAGTCCACCCGGAAAGGTCTACTATGTAGACACGAAACACGTAGCCATTTCGTTTCAATTCTTCAACAAGACCCATCGCAACGTTCGTGAGAATCCTTTTGCCTGCATCATGGTCCTCGACCCACGAACGTTGCATGCCTATCGCTTTCGCCTCCGCTTTGATCATTCTGAATCGACCGGCCCGTTGTTCGAGTCCATGTCGCTTCAACTCCAGGCGGTGGCATCCTACTCGGGCATGACTGACGTGTTTCGCCTACTAGCCGCCGATGTGTACGAGGTGCTCGATGTCGAATGCTTGGAGGGATTCACACGGCTGCCTTTTCCTCAACCATCCGAGCGTTCGTCACGCCTCTTTGTGGACTCGGGCCTGGTCTCGCTACGGCTGATCTCCGAGCGCCTGAATCAGGCACAGTCGCTCGACGAAGTCCTTCAAGCCTCGCTGCAGCTCCTTGATGAGCAGTTTGGATTCCATCATTCGAAGATCCTGCTCGCAGATGAGCAGAATGGAAAGCTGCTGACAATTGCGAGCCACGGCTATGCAGAAAACGGAGTGGGATCCGAGGTTGGAGTGGGCGAAGGCCTCATCGGCATGGTCGCGCGTGCTCGGCGGACGCTCTATCTATCGGCAATGGATCATGGCTTGCGATACGCACGCGCGGTGCGGGACCGCGCCGAAGCCTTAGGATGCACCGAGGCTATTGCACGAGAAATCCCCCTGCCCGGTCTCCCCGATGCGGCCAGTCAGATCGCCGTGCCTCTCGTGAGTCGTGGACGTTTAGTCGGTGTCCTGGCTGTCGAAAGCAAGGATCCGCTCGCCTTTCTCCCGCGCGAGAACACGCTGCTGACCACCATAGGTTCGCATCTCGCAACCGCGATCGACCAACTCAGCCGCGAGACAGACGATGCGCCGATGGACCGGATCAGGAGTGCAGCCACGATCCCTGCGTCTCGCTCGGGTGCTATACGCCGATTCACTTTTTTTCAGAAGGATGACTGCATCTGCGTGGATGGCGACTATCTCATTCGTAATGTCCCGGCCAGGATTCTCTGGCGCTTGCTGAAGCAGTATCGTGACGAGGGCCGGGTGGAGTTCACGAACCGGGAGCTACGGATGGATTCTTGGCTCGGACTACCGGAGTTAAAGGACAATCTCGAAACGCGCCTGATCCTGCTCCGCCGACGCCTTGAGCAGAAATGCCCCGAGGTGAGACTTGTGCAGCGAGGCCGAGGCCGGTTTGCGCTGGAAGCGGATGCGTCAATCGATCTAGTAGAAAAAGAGCCCTGAATCCTCACACAAACTCACTACTATCCTAGGGAATGACGTCGGGCACGCCTTCCTGCAAAATGTTCACTTCCGTTCCACAAGATACTTTCTTCAACATGACCGTCACACGAATTTCTCCAGGCAGGTTCGGGTCGTCGAAGTTGTCCGTGTACCGAAGGCGTTCGTGGGGCACGAGTTCCAGATACTGGCCGCCAAAGGAGTGGCTCTTGCCTGTCGTGAAATTCGTAAACGACATCTTGAAGGTGCCGCCGACTTTGGCATCCATGTGATGAACCTTGCCCGTAAACCCATTTGGCGGAAGCCACTTCACCATGGCATCCGCATCGAGGAACGCCCGGTAAATCCTTTCTGGTGTTGCACGAAACACGCGATGCAGTCGAATGGTATTAGTTCCCACGACTATTGCTCCTTTCTACAACCTACATGAGGACTCTTCTTATGATGAACCCTTATGAAGCAGCCGCGATGTGGCCGCTGCCGGGAATCTCCCTGACCGGCCGCACCTCCATGGTCCCGAACCGCACCGACGGAAACTTCGAGGCCACCTGGATCGCCTCGTTCAGATCTCGGGCGCTGATCAGGAAAAACCCACCGAGCTGCTCTTTCGTTTCAGCAAAGGGACCGTCGGTCACGGACAACTTCCCGCTCCGGACTCTTACACTTATGGCCGTCTGTATGGGTTCGAGTTGCTCCACCGCAAGAAGCTGACCGCTCTTCTTCAGCGCCTCGACATAGGCCATGGTCTCTTCCATCACGGCGTCGCACTCGCTCTTGGACATGGAGTCCCATTTCTTCTCTTCGTGGCAACACAGGAGCAGATATTTCATGGCTTCGACCCTCCAATTTGACTGTGAAACGCTGTTCTTGACAGATAGTCGTTCGCGATGACCAAAATCGACATCGAGTCCGTGCACAATTAAATCCATTACTTAGGACGAATTGTGCTGAAGTGGTCAACATACCATCCAAGACAGACTGGCCCAGCTAGACTGGAAAGCGATCGAAGCATCGTTATGGCAGCGGGGTTATGCCAAAACTGATCCGTTGCTGACGGCCGAAGAGTGCGATGCTCTCGTCGCCCTGTACGGCAAGGACCAATTGTTCCGAAGCCGGATCGACATGAAGCGCTTTCGGTTTGGCGAGGGGGAGTACAAATACTTCACGTATCCCTTGCCGCCGCTGGTCCAAACGCTGCGCGAAACAATCTATCCTCGTCTTGCGGTGATCGCCAATGCCTGGGCAAAGGCATTGGGTCAGCCGGATATTTTTCCACCGAGTCACGATAAACTGCTCGCCTTCTGTCGTCGGAACGGACAGACCAAGCCCACACCGCTGTTACTTCGTTACGGTGCCGGGGATTATAACTGCCTTCATCAGGATATCTATGGAGCGGTCGCGTTCCCGCTGCAGCTCACCGCCTTCCTCAGTCGGCCTGACCGCGATTTTTCCGGTGGTGAATTTCTGCTCGTGGAACAGCGACCGCGGGCACAATCACGCGGTGAGGTCTTGGCCCCCGAGCAGGGCGAAATCGTGATCTTTGCGACGAGGCACCGTCCCGTACAAGGAAGCCGAGGCTATTATCGAGTCAACATGCGGCACGGCGTGAGTACGGTTCGCTCCGGTTCACGCTTTACTCTCGGCGTCATCTTCCATGATGCAAAGTGATTACCGCCATAAGACGCGGCCCATGTTGGGATAATCTTTCAGACATGCGGATTGCCACCTGGAATGTCAACTCGCTGAAGGCTCGCCTGGAAAAGGTCATGTGGTGGCTGGATCGGGCGAAGCCGGACGTGCTTCTGATGCAGGAAACGAAGCTGGCGGACGCGGATGCGCCTGTCGAAACGTTCAAGCAGGCCGGATACGAGCTGGTGCACCATGGTGAGGGTCGATGGAACGGCGTTGCGATCGCGAGTCGATGCGGCATCGGCGGCGTTATCACGAATTTTGGAGAGCCGTTACGGCCGGCGCGGACGTCTGAAATCGGTGACGATGAACCGCATGGCTGAGGCGAGGATGCTCGCTGCCGAATGCGGCGGCGTGCGCATCATCAGCGTGTACGCGCCGAACGGCCGGCTCGTGGGCTCGCCGTTTTATGAAGCCAAGCTCGTGTGGTTCGACAGGCTGGCTCGCTGGATCAACGAGGCCGTCACTCCGGATACACCGGCCGTCATCGGCGGCGATTTCAATGTGGCGCCCGAAGATATCGATGTGTGGGACCCCGACGCCTGTCATGGCGGTACGCATGTTTCGGAGCGCGAGCGGCAGGCTTTTGCGCGGCTTTCGAGCGCAGGATTCGTCGATGCGTACCGATTGCATCACCCGGAAGCTGGGCGGTACACGTGGTGGGACTACCGCGCCGGCAATTTTCATAAAAACTTCGGCATGCGCATCGATCACTTACTCGTGACCACCCCCTTACAACACCGTGTTGTCTGGGCAGAGATCGATCGCGAGGCGCGGAAGGGAAAACCTTTACCCTCGGATCACGCACCGCTGGTCATCGACATCGACAGCCCCGGCACTCCCTTCGATGCCGGCTGGGCTTCAGCGGAATCGCGAATCGCGGGGCGCGTGTCAAAGCCTCGATAGGCCTGACCTCTTCCGTGCCTCGGCCTTATTTTAGGCTGGCGCCATGAACACCCGGTTGGCACTTATTTTACCGGGATGTCCATCGGCCATTCCGGCGTCGTCACTCCGGGAGCTGGCCTACCTTCGATATCGCCGGAATATTCGCGGCGCAGGAACTTAATCGTCAGCCGTTGAACGAGGTTGACTGTCGGGAGAGCAGCATGAAGCCCGGCACCCAGGGCGAGCGCCCGGTCACCAAGTTCGAATAACCCGAACTCGGCTCGGCTGATACAGACTAGATTCTCAATTCTAAGAAAGCGTGGTATCACCCCTGCAAATGGAACGGTCCCATCACCTGTTTTCATACTGCTGTGATCATTCTTCCACTCTTCGACCGGCGGCGGAAATGAAAACCACCGTCCTCCGACATCCTTTTTTGCTTCAACTTTTATTCGGGTCGGCTCTCCTAACCCCGCGATCGCCATCCAACCCTTCACACCGTCCGGCAGAACCTGTTCCAAATTTAGCTTTCTGATCCGTTGCCGATGTTTCCATGCTGTCTCGAGATACTGCCCCAGAAGCTTTTCGGGGTCTATCTCTGCCTTATGCAGGCGGATGTACTCGCGCAGAGTCATCAAGACTGAACGCTGCCATACGCGCCAAGTCTGAACGTCAAAGATGTCATTCGGCTGTCCAGGCTCGTCTTCGATGGCACCACCATATGACGGTAGCAGCTGGTAGATAGCCGGAATGGTGCGGGACGCTTCGCGTTCTCTATCTCGTGGATATGAGCCGGTCAACGTACCCATGCCTGTTGAAACCTTTTCTATGGCGTCGATTGCACCCTCGAAGGGTGAAGCAATCGATACGACACGACGAACCTTTTGTTCTTTGCCGTAACGTGTCAGGTAATCAGCTACGATCAGCCCACCCATCGAGTGGGCCACGAGGTCGACACACAGCGCTTTTTTTGCTTCTCGATAATGAGGAAGGAGCACGGTCCGTTCGATGACCTCTTCAACAAAACCAGCGAGCAAGTCGGCGGATTGCGTGCAATCCTGCCGCCAGTCATAGCTAAACGGATAGACCGGGGTTGGCTCCGTGCGTCTTATCGTCAAGTCATGACGTAGGGCCTCCACCAAATCTTCATAGATGATTCCAAAGATGCCATGTGGCTGCACCCGTGCCGGCTCAAGCGCTTCATAGCGAGGATTATCCGGATGCATCGAGATACGTTCGTAATTCTTCTTGAGAACGGCGGACCACACTTCCTCCGGTGGGATGGGGTAATAGTCCTGTAAACCCAGTTCCTGTGATCCCTGGAATGACAATCACCGGCGGTTGGACTTGAGCCTTAGGCATAAATGACATTAAAGAGATTGAAGGAAACCGTCGCACGAAGGCCGCGCGGTCAACTCAGGTAGCCCAGACGGGAGCGTTCCTATCCCGTTTGCAGGTCTCTGTCAAGCTCGTGGCCGAGCTTGGGTCGGCGAACAGCGGATCAACACAGCAATGTATCGTCGAAATCGATCGTGAAGCGCGGAGAGGTAAACCTCTGCCCTCGGATCACGCACCGCTGGTCATCGACATCGACAGCCCCGGCTACTCGGTTCGATGCCGGCCGGACTTCGGCGGATTCGCGAATCGCCGGCCCGCCGGTGAGCATTGTGTTACACGGGACCTAGGAAAAACCAAACATGAAGATTTGCCAGTCGCGATCCTCTTGTCCGAGGTCACGTATTCATGCTTTCTGCTTTCGTCAATCCAAGCCCCCTTGATCTCTAGCTGGGCTGGAATCGGAGCTCGAACGCCGTTTAGCGCTGCGCAGTAAAACTTATACTCGTCAGCATCATATTCACCGCTCTTTACTTTCTTAGCTATCTCTAGCCAATCGTTTTGTATGGACTCCTCGTCGAGCTCTAAATCACTCACTCGGATAATCTTCTGGCCTTGAATGTCTCTTTCAGAAATCCAAGCCTTGGCTGATGGCTTACTCAATGACGTTGTTAGTAATTTCATGTCCACCGAAGAGTCCTTAAAGCGGGCCAGTTCAACCAGTCGATCGCTTAATCTGGAAATGAGATCGAGATTCTCCTTTTGCCCATGGTATGGGCTTTTGTAGTACTGCGCTCGTATGCCGCCCTGGCCGTTAAAAAACCGATCTAGCAAAACCTGATTAAGCTGCAAGCGCCAAACGGGACGCAGGCATTTTAGTTTCTTTAACAACGGGTCGCTCTCTTCGTACTTTCCTCTTACCGGCTCTAAGACGAACATGACTTTGTCGCCGCTGATGCCAGATATCGACTCGCATATCTCTCGGACAATGTCATCAAAGGAGGCTTCCTCGCGAAGATAGTCGCGATCTTTGACATTCCTTCCGTACTTCCAATCTTTTCTTTTCAAGATACCGTTGACCTTGTTCTGAATTTGAAGCAAATCGGCCGTGTACTGTGCACACAAGTTTCTCGGTTCTTGCCGCCAAATAACAAGGCCCTTCTCTAGCTAGCGCTGCGATCACTAAGCGATCGCAGCGCTCCACTTCGTCTCTTTTAGCTGAAGGGTGCTGCTTAGCGGGATGGTGGACCTGGCGTCGCGAATTGGGGAGGTTCGGATTACCGGACTTGCCGATCGGATGCGGTCCGCAGCAAGCGGACTGTCCGAACCGAATGTCTGCTAACTGTGATCAGACGCAAAGCCACCGTCAGAGCGCTGCGATCTACAAGCGATTGCAGCGTGTATCTGTTCCTTAGCGGACGGGTTAGCCGTATCCCGTTGCGGGTGGCGGCGATCGACCGCTCGTCTGCAGCGGGGACCCCACACCGGGCGGGGGTGCGAGCACGGTGGGGCTGTTCGCCGCGACAGGACCCGCAGCCCTCATCTCTTCTCTCTGTTCTTGGAAAGTAGTTCTCGCCGCCGAGGTTACAAAAAGGAAGAGCCCGATGACCTTTCGATCATCGGGCTCTTTTTGTAACCCGGCAGCGTCCTACTTTCCCACTGCCTCACGGCAGCAGTATCATCGGCCTTGGAGGGCTTAACTTCCGTGTTCGGGATGGGAACGGGTGTGGCCCCTCCGGTATGGCCACCGGGAACATTCGAAAATCACTGGAGTTACTAGGTCTGCGATCATGCGACTCGCACTGATCATCGAAACTCGCTCGTCGTGATTGCATGAAGACCATGTCTATCAGGAGCAAAGGATGTTAAACCGCACGACCGATTAGTACTGGTTAGCTACAGCCCTCACGAGCCTTCCACACCCAGCCTATCAAACTCGTAGT
>CAWGQP010000003.1:0-285000 GCA_963824855.1 uncultured Nitrospiraceae bacterium | reverse complement strand
CCAGCGTTCGTTCTGAGCCAGGATCAAACTCTCATATAGGTGTTGCTTTCAAATTGGACCAAGGGCCACCACTTCAATACACCTTACACCTTGCTCAACGTCCTCTATTCAGTTGTCAAAGAACAATCGCGCTCTTCACGCGAGCCGCGCACTATACATCGCGCGACAACACGTGTCAAGGGACATGCTCGGAGCAAAACGCTTCGGGTAGTTTCCCTTTGAGAACCACACCGTGACTCGCCGTCAGGCGCGGTCAACAGGCAGGATCACAAAACGGACGCTTAAAGTAGCACTCAGGGATTCACCGAGTCAAGAGTCATCTGCGGAATGGGCTACACATTGCTGAGGACGGATAACAATCATTCTGTGCAGAGCAACGTTTTCGCCGCGGCAGACGCCATTAATAATGATAAGAAATCCCGCCCACAATATGATTGATGCTGTAGACGCCCTCGAATCCGGCGAGTCCTTGGACGCCAGCGAAGTGGAATGTGGCTCTATTATATTTATACTCGGTAAACATCGCGATTCGATCGGTGAGGTAATACCTGACGCCGGCCAATGCATTGAAGCCGGGAACGAAGTTCGCGTGTGCAGAGAACGTACTATTGGAGATATCCACCCAATAGATGCCTAACCCTACTCCTGCATACGGCTGAAGCCGGCAAAATTCTGTGACATATTGAAAAGCAAACCGTTCTGTCACCTGCTCGGTGTCTAAATGCTTTTTCTCGCAGGCAAACTGCGCCCGCGCGATGGCGTTGATCGCCAGCGTGGTGACGCGCATATGGCTGCCAGCCGCCGCGCCCTGCTGCTCGATGTGGGGCGTCGTGTTGAACAATTCGGCTTCCACGCCAAACCAATTGAGTGACTCAGGAAAAAATCCCCCAGCTTTCGCGCCGACCACCGCAGAACTGGCCAGGCTGCCGTTACCGAAACTGGCGCCATTCAACAACCCTATGCCCTCCGCGTCGAATTTTCCGCCGAATGTGTATCCGCCGAATCCGGCGAAATAGCCTTCGCTCGGATGCACGACGACTTGCTCGGATTGCTTCCCGCCGGACGGCGATGGTGTTTCGGGATGCGCCGTGGTCCGGTCGGACGCTCGAGGCTCTTGTTCTGCAGCAAGTTGACCAAAGGCCACGGGCTCGCCGACTGCGGCCATCGTGCACGCGATCACCACTACTATGGACCATTTCGCGCGAGGGACCCTGTTCATCTCTAGACGGCGGGGTCAGCGCTGATTGCAATGCGGCAACTTGCTGCTCCTGTGGGTCCCGTTGCTCGCGCGTTTTCTGCACCGAGAGGAGCGCATCTTCCACTTCTCTCAACGCGTTGGTCGCATCCGTTCCGATAAAGCTCTTATCTTCTTACGTGAAGAGTGAACGGGGAAGGATCGAACGGCGACACACGAACCGAACCTTCAACGAATCGCCACTGGAGTCGGTTCTATCGATCCAGCCGTGTTTCCACGATCTCCGGCAGCCTGTTGATTCTTGGCCATTTCCGGGGACCACCCTCCCCCAAGTACTTTGTACAACTGGACGACGGACGTCAGTTGTGCCCGGCGCGTGCGAGCCAAGCCAAGTTCCGAATCAAACAGAGCCCGTTGAGCGGTCAACTTATCGAGGTAACTAGCCCGTCCTCCTTGGTAGCGAGCATCGGCGAGGTTATAGGCAGATTGGAGGGCGACCACTTGCTGTTCCAGCGCCTTTCGCTGCTCTCCGGTCTTCTGCACGGCAATCAATGCATCCTCCACTTCCTGGAAAGCAGTCAGAACTGTCTTCCTGTATTGAGCGACCGCGGCTTGGGTTTGGGCTTCCGTGGCCTTCACTTGATAGCCCAACGCTGACGCGTTGAAGATCGGGCCGGTCACCGAAGCAGCCCCTCTGAAGACCGCGTAGGGCCCGATGGAAGTTCCCTGAAACTGAAGTCCTGCTCCGCCGACCGCACCGGTCAAGGCCAATTGCGGGAATCGTTCTGACTGTGCCACTCCGATGGTGGCATTCGCCGCAGCTCAGATCCTGCTCGACTTTCAAAATATCCGGACGCCGTTGAAGAAGATCTGACGGGAGCCCCGGCGGAACCTCCGGCGGAATGATTTGCTCGGTGAGGTGAACCCCTCTCACAATCTCCGTCGGTCTGTGTCCCAGCAGGATGCTCAGCCGATTCTCGGTTTGGACGACTTGTCGCTCCAGGTCTGCTAATTGCGCGGCAGTCCCTGCTCGCTCCGCCTGAAATCGATCGAGGTCAAGTTTCGGAATCGCTCCCTGTTTGAAGCGAAGCTCCGACAGCCGAACGGATTCATCCCACGACTTGAGAGTCCGTTGAGCGATTTCGACCTCATAATCCAATCCGCGGAGATCGAAATAGGCCTCCGCCACGTTGCTGACCAATCCGATGATGACCGCCCGCTGATTCTCCTCCCTGGAAAGCAATTGCGCCCGCGCTGCCTCAATCGATCTTCTGATGCGCCCCCAGAGGTCGAGTTCCCATTTGAGACCGACATTGACACCCTCGTGCGAGAGGCTCGTTCCCGACTTGCCAGGAGTCTGGGGAGTTGACGGAATGGCGCCAGCATCAATCGGAAGGGCATTGGCGTTGGTGTTCCGGTAGCCCAAGACGTGACCTGAGTAATCGAACGAGGGAACCAGATCGAACTTGGCGATCATGAGCTGAGCCTGAAACTGTTCGATGTTGGCGGCGGCGATCTGCAAATCCAGGTTTTCCTGCAACGCCGTGCGGACCAATTGCTGCAGAGCCTGATCCTTCAACAGTTCCCACCAGGGCAAATTCGCGATGGATTCTGCGGTCGCTGCCGTCAGACGCCAGGAGTCGGCTTTCGGTGTGTCTGGACGGTGGTAATCGGGACCCATTTTGCACGCGCTGAGGATCACGAGGAAGAATAGACCCGCAAGATAGGTCGATCGGCAAGAGTCGGTTGCCATGTCATGCCTCCTCAATAGCTTTCGCTTTCACGCACATGGGTCGGTGTCAGCGCCGGCCGCGGCACTTCTCGGGACAATTCTCCATCTCGCTGGATTCTGAGCCGGTCCTGAGGGAGGCGTTGGAGGCGGAGCAGGATGTCGCCCTCCCCGATGCACGAGATTCTCGACGACGTAGAAGGTGACCGGAACGAGAAAGATCGCAATCAGGCTTGCGGCCAGCATGCCGCCGAACACAGCAAGGCCAAGCAGCACCCGGCCGTGCGCGCCGGCGCCGGTCGCCATAACCAGCGGGAGCACGCCGAGAATGAATGCAAACGCCGTCATCAAGATCGGACGGAGCCGCAATCTGGCTCCGGCCAACGCGGCATCGGCGATCGACTTGCCTTTCTCATACTCGACCTTCGCGAACTCTACGATGAGGATGGCATTCTTCGCCGCCAGTCCGATCAGCATCACCAATCCGATCTGGGTAAAGACGTCGTTCTCGCTCGCCTGAGGCGCCACCAGCTTCAGGAGCCACAGCGCACCGAAGGCACCGAAGACGGCGATCGGCGTCCCGAGCAGCACGCTGAACGGCAAGGCCCAGCTCTCGTACTGTGCCGCGAGAATCAGAAACACGAAGAGCAGCGAGAAGCCAAAGATCACCGTCGCCGGCACGCCTTCCGCCGCCACCTTTTCTTGAAACGACATGCCCATGTAATCGAGTCCCATCCCGTCGGGCATCGTGCTCGCGAACACTTCCTCCACAGCCTTCATCGCTTGTCCCGAACTGTATCCCGGAGCCGCTCCTGCGATCAGTTGCGCCGCACGGTACTCGTTGTAGCGCATCGTGAACTCCGGGCCATGAAAGATGTCCATCGTCACCAATGCGGAAAGCGGGACCATATCGCCGTTCGCGTTGCGCACATAGAATTGCCCGACATTCTCTGCTTGCGTGCGGAAATCCCCTTCGGCCTCCACGTAGACCTGCCAGACACGTCCGAAGCGGTTAAAGAAGTTCACCATGACGCCGCCCATGAACGACTGCAGCGTCTGGTAGACATCGGAAAGATTCACTCCTTGCTTCAAGACCTTCTCACGATCCACCCTCGCAAAGACTTGAGGCACGGCGGGAATAAACGTCGTATCGACTCGCGAAATTTCCGGACGTTTCCTGGCTGCCTCCATGAATTTCTGAGTCTTGTCTGCGAGGAATTCGATATCCCGACCGGCTCGGTCTTCCAAGACAAACGACACGCCGCCGGACGTGCCGACTCCTGGGATGGCGGGCGGGGGAAACAGGAAGGCTTTGGCCTCGGGCAAATCGGCGAGACGCGCGTTCACATTCTTGAAAATAGCCGGAAGCTGTTCTTCGGGCTTCTTCCGCTCTTCCCAAGGCGTCGAGCGTGACGAAGAAAAACGCATTGTAGGTCGTGCTCACCGTGCTCAACAGACTGAACCCGACAATGGTGGAGGCATATTGGATCCCCGGCGTCGACTTTAGAATCGCCTCGATCTTCCTGCAGACTTCGTCCGTGCGCTGAAGAGACGAGGCCTCCGGGAGTTGGACATTCAAGATAGACATAGCCCTGATCTTCCATCGGAAGAAAACCGCTCGGCAATTGTGAACCGAGCCAGCCTGCTACGATCGCCACCACGAGGAGAAACAACATCGAACGGCCAGCCTTTCGAATCAGGTGGCCGCAGATACTGACGTAACCATCCGTGGCTCGACCAAACCATTTATTGAACCAGCCGAAGAAGAGGCCGAGAGGCCCTCTCGCCGGCTGTCTTGGCCGCAAGAGGAGAGCCGAGAGCGCCGGGCTCAGCGTCAGCGCGTTGAACGCCGAGATCACCACGGATAGGGCAATCGTCACCGCAAATTGTTGATAGAGCCGGCCGGTGATCCCGGGGATAAAGGCCGTCGGGACGAAGACCGCCGCCAGGATAAGCGCAATCGCGATCACCGGCCCCGAGACTTCCTCCATCGCCTTGAGGCTTGCGTCTTTCGGGGACATCCCGTGTTCGATGTGGTGCTCGACCGCTTCGACGACGACGATGGCGTCGTCGACGACCAGGCCGATCGCCAGCACCAACCCGAACAGCGACAGGGTATTGATGGAAAAACCCAAACAGCGGGAAGAGCGTAAACGTGCCGACCAATGAGACAGGCACGGCGAGCAGCGGGATCAGCGTGGCGCGCCAACCTTGAAGGAAAATATAGACGACGATGATGACGAGAACGAGCGCCTCGAAGAGGGTGTGAACGATCTCCTTGATGCCTTCACGCACGGCCTGAGTCGTATCGAGCGAGGTCACATAGTCGAGATCGGCCGGGAACCTGGCTTTCATCTCCTCCATCAGCTTGGTCGCCGCATCCATCGTTTGAATGGCATTGGATCCTGGAAGCTGATAAATGGCGATGAGGGCAGCGGGTTTGCCGTTCATTCTGCCGATGATGTTGTACATCTGCGCGCCGAGCTCGATTCGGGCCACATCCTTCAGCCGAACCATCGATCCGTCCTGATTGGCGCGAATCACGATGTTCCCGAATTCCTCTTCCGACTCCAGGCGGCCTTGGGCGCGCACGCTGTACGTAAACTCTTGTCCTGGCGGCACCGGTTCGGCACCCACTTGGCCGGCAGGATTCACCGTGTTCTGAGCCTTAATGGCATTCGTGATCTCCGTCACGGTGATGCCCAGCTTGGCGAGGTGGTCAGGCCGCACCCAGAATCGCATGGCGTATTGCCCGGCGCCGAAGATTTGCACCTGTCCAACCCCGGGCACGCGCGTCATCGGATCATTGATGTTCACATAGCCATAGTTCGCCAAGAACGTCGCGTCGTAGGTGCCGTTCGGAGAATAGAGGGAGAACAGGGCGAGGGGGCTGGTCGTGGCTTTCTTAATGGTGACGCCGAAATTCTTGACATCGGGAGGCAGCTGGGATTCCGCCTGGGTATACCGCATCTGCGCCAGAATCTGATCGTCGTTTGGCCTCGTGTTGATGTCGAAGTCGACCCGCAATGACATCTGGCCGTTATTCGCGTTCACCGAATACATGTAGACCATGTTGTCCACCCCGCTCATGAGCTGCTCGATGGGAGTGGCAACCGACTTTTCTACGGTCACCGCGTCGGCGCCGACATACGTGGCTTGCAGCAGAATCTCCGGCGGCGCGATGTTCGGAAACATCGCGATCGGCAGCTGCACCATCGCAATCACGCCAAGAATCACCATGATGATGGAGATCACCATGGCAACAATCGGCCGATTGATGAAGAATTTCGCCATAGGAATGAGGCTGAGTTCGTAAACGAGGATCAGACCAGCGTCACGTCATCCGACTTTTTCTTCCGGCTGGTCTTGGAACGGTTTGGGATCCACGGTCATTCCGGCTTTAACTTTCTGCAGCCCTTCGACCACGACACGCTCACCCGGCTTCGAGCCCCTGGTCGATGATCCAGAGACTGCCGGACCGATGACCGACCTTGACAGGCCGGATCTCCACTTTGTTCTCCGGAGTGACGACCGCAACCTGGTAGCTACCCTGCATTTCCGTCACGGCCCGCTGCGGGACCAAGATCGCCCTCTCTTTGGTCTTGTGTCACCGCCCGCACTCTGGCGAACTGGCCGGGCCTCAACAGATTGTTCGGATTAGGAAACAGCGCCGCCACGCGAATGGTGCCGGTCTTCGTATCGACTTGGCGATCGACGAGATAAAATTGTCCTTTGTGGGGATAGATCTTTTCTCCACCCAAGACCAACTCGAGGAGTGCGAGGCTGTATTCTTTTGCCTCTTTCCGATCCCTATAACCTTGCTGCACCTTGTCTGCCGCTTCGAGATATTCCTGTTCACTCATAGGAAAATAGACTCGAATCGGATCCAGCGTCGACATGGATGTCAATTCGGTGTTGGCATCGATGAGATCGCCAATTTGGGCTTTTGAGATGCCGACCACGCCGTCGATCGGGGCCGTGATTCTCGTCCATGACAGATTCAGTTTCGCCTGGTCAACGGCCGCCTTCGCCGCAGCGACTGTGCCTTTTGTCGCGGCATGCGCCTGAATGGAGTCATCCAATTCCTTTTGGCTGATGGCGCCTTCCTTGGCGAGAGGCGTGTCACGCTCGACATCCTGCTTGGCTTTTGTAAACTGGGCTTGCGCCTTTGCCAGATCGCCCAGGGCCTGATCGAGGGCCGTCTGGAACTTGCTCGGGTCGAGTTCGAACAACAGTTCGCCCTTTTTGACGAATGCCCCTTCGGTGTAAGGCCGTTTGAGGAGATAGCCGCTGACCTGCGCCCGAATGAGGGCGTTGTTTGAGCCGTCCGTGGTTCCGACCCACTCCATTTGGATGGGTACGTCTTTCTGAATGACGTCGGCGACTTCGACCTGGACCAAGGGAGGAGGAGGAGCGGAGGCCGTTTCACCCTTGCAGTGAACGAGGGCCAGCACTGACAGGCTTACCAGGACCGATGCCGCTGATCGAGCCAGGAGACGGCCTCTGAGTGCATGGTCCATACGCCCTCCGGCGATTGAGGAAGGGGTGTCTCTTATACAATTGCCCTCCTGACATCGTCAAGGCAGGGCTTGCTCTAGCATCTGATGCTACGTCGTCCGCTTGAGACTCAGCATGTAACTCGTGAGGTCATGGAGTTCCGCCTCGGTTAGCGGAAACTTGGGCATAATCGAGCCGGGCGACACCGATTGTGGATCACGGAAATGCTTGATATGCCATTCCCGATCCGGACGGGCGTCGCCTTCATAGGACAGATCCGGTCCGATCGCTCCACCGTTGCCATGGATGCGATGACACCCCAAGCAACCGAGATTCGTATACAGCGTCTGACCATGCGCAATCGCCGGATCCGTTCGCTTCATGCCGTACAGGTTTTTCAACGAGATGCCTAGGAGAGAAAAGACTGTGATGAGAAACAGGGCGGCGACGGCCATGCCCACGGGGCGCGAGGCCGGAGCCCGGACTTTTTTTTGCCAGTCGAGAAACGGCCAGAGCAGCATCACTGCAATCACGATTGCCGGTAGTACCCACGTGGCCAACGGTTCCAGCGGACCATGGACGTACTTCAGCAACTCATAATAGAAGAGGAAATACCATTCCGGCACCGGCACAAAACTGGTGTCCGCGGGATTGGCTTTGTCGGCCAGCGGAAACGGCACGAACGTCGCCAAAAAGACCAGGACAAGAAAGACCCCCACCATCACCACCGCATCCATGTAGACTTGGCGGGGATAAAAAGGTTCACGGACGGCCGCCGCCTTGCGTTCATCCCAGGGACCGGCCGGTCCGACCCGCCGGAGAATGAAGAGATGCACGACAATCCCCGTGACGATGAGCGCCGGCAGAAACAGCACATGAACCGCAAAAAATCGTGGAGAGGGTCAGAGCGCCCAGCGTCTCTCCGCCACGCATGACCTTCACCAGAAAGTCACCGACAAGCGGAACCGTGCCCACCATGTTGATGCCCACCTGCGTGGCCCAATAGGCGGTTTGGTCCCAGGGGAGCAGGTAGCCGGTAAAGGCGAAGCCCATGACGAGGAAGAACAATGCGACGCCGACCATCCACATCAATTCGCGCGGCGGCTTGAACGCGCCGTAAAGAAACACTTGCAGCATGTGCAGGCCGACCGCGATCACCATCCCTGACGCGCCCCAGTGGTGAAGGCCCCGGACGAACCAGCCAAACGTAATCTGCTGTTCGATGAACTGCACACTGTCGTACGCATGGTCCGGGGTCGGCGCGTAATAGACGGCCAGGAACATGCCGGTGACCGCTTGGAGGAGAAAGAGGAAGAGCGTGGCCGAGCCGAACACATAGATCCAGCTGGCTCCGCCGGGAATCGGCTCGTCTAACAATGTTTTTTCGAGAGACTTGAGCTTCAGCCGACTATCCAGCCACTCATAGATGCGGGATGTCATCGCACGCTTCTCCTGCTACTGATAAACGGCTATTCTCTCAGAGTCATGACATAGCCCATCAGGTCGTTCAGCTCAGATTGACGCAGCTGACTCTTCCACGGACCCATGCCCGTACCGGGTTTTCCGTTTTCGACCACTTGCCTCAAGTCGGCCTCGGACTTCTTTTTACTTTCCGGACTCGTGAAGTCGGCGGCAGGCGGCTTGAGGACTTTCCCTGACGGTCCGTCTCCCTTGCCTTGCGGCCCGTGACAGACGAGGCAGTTCTTCTCATAGAGCGCCTTACCCTTTGCAGGATCGCCGGCATCGACGGCCCGCGTCCCCCACAACAGTAGTCCAAGAACCATTCCTGCACACAACGCTGCAAACAGCCCCCGATTCATGGTCATCTCCTCCTCAATGAGAAGTCTTCGCCCGCACGGCCGCCACTTCCGCCGCCGAAACGGGATTGGCCTCGTTGCCCCATGAACTCCGCACGTAACTCAAAATATCCGCAATCTCTTCATCTTTCAGATGCCCCATCGGCGGCATGGTCCCATTGTAGTGTTGCCCATTCACCTCAATGGGTCCGTTGAGCCCGTTGACAGACCGTCTCGATCGCGCGTGATGTTTCGGCCATCAAGTAGTCCGATTTCGCGAGCGGCGGAAACGTGCCCTGGCATCCCCTGTCCTTCGGCCTGGTGACACCCCATGCAGTAGGTCTTGTAGAGGCGCTGCACCACGCGACTCCTGGATGTCTTTCGTCGGCGGCCGCCATGGCAGGCTTGGGCGGTCAGTGCCGCCTTTCGCCTGATAGTCCGATTCCGCCTGCTTTCCTGAATAAATTGCCTTGGCCTCCGGCCCTTCGACCTTCAACTCCCCAAGCGCCCCTTTGTTGAACGCGCGCAGGATGGAATGGTCCACGAGTTTGTACGAACCGGGGACGTCCACCTTAAACTCCACGATGGCTGCTCCTCCTGCCGGGACAAGCGTGGTTTGGATGTGCTCAGAGTAGCGGGTACCAGCTTCTCGCATAGACACGGTCGAAGATCTCGCCGATGACATGGAAACTGGAGACGAGGTTCGGTCCGCCGTTTCCCACAAAGAGGCGGACGCGCTCCCCGACTTTGGCCTTGAGCGCCTTGTCACCCAACAAGGACCCTTCGGCGCCGTTAAACACGACATAGGTCGGATGTTCCTCGATGGCTTTTTCCATGTCGAAGGGCTGATGGCCCTTCTCGTGGTGCGGTCCCTTGGTATAAAAATCGCTTTGCACCACATAATACTCACGATCCACTGGAGCCAATCCCCCTGGCGGCTCGACCAGGATCAGTCCGTACATGCCATTGGCGACGTGCTCGCCGACCGGCGCCGTCGCGCAGTGATAGACGTAGAGCCCTGGATTGATCGCCTTGAACGTGAATTGCGTGCGGCGGCCTGGTGCGGTGTTGCTGCTGGCAGCTCCACCGCCTGGGCCGGTCACCGCATGGAGGTCGATGTTATGAGGGAACCGGCTGTCGGGATGGTTCATGAGGTGGAATTCGACCGTATCGCCTTGCCGCACTCGAATGAATTTTCCGGGAACTTTTCCGCCGAAGGTCCAGAAGGTGTATTCGACGCCGTCGGCCATCGGCAGGTTGACCTCGCTCACCTCTAGTTCGACGACGACCTTGCTTGGGTGGCGGCGTGTGATGCGCGGCGGTACTTGGGGAGCATCCGTCAGGATGGCCGGGATCGTGCCGCCGCTTTGGGCGGTCGATTTCCCTTGAGACGAGCCGCTCTTGGCTTTTGCACTGTTGCGCTTTCGTCGCTGGAGCGGCATCGACCGTCATGATGGTGGTCGACGTCATGGCCAGCGCACAGCACAGCGTCCAGAGAGACCATCGGCTGAACAACCGAGCGTCAGGGATCATGGCGTTCCGGGCGCGTCGTCCGTCGATCTCATCCATTGGGTCCCCCCTCACGCAGAAGTGTGGCTCACCTTGCCCATTACAGTTCGATCTGTTTCGCAACTCCCGACTTGAACTCCTTGAACACCACAAGGAGACGACCGTTCTCGATCTTTGCAGGCAAAGCATCCAGCGGCCGCGGCGCCGGTCCTGCAACGACACGTCCCGAGATGTCGAACACGCTGCCATGGCAGGGACACTTGAACTGTTGCCCTGCGCCGTCCCAGTGATAGCCGCACCCCAGGTGAGTGCACATGGGAGAGAACACCGTGACTTCTCCGTTGGCCTGTTTCACCGCCCACACGGCCTTTTGCGTCTTGGTTTCGAGATAGCCGTCCTGAATAGTCGCCACGTACTCCAACTGTTTGGGAACGCCGGCCGGCAGCTCGCCCGCGGAAGCCACATCCACCCACTGCTGCGCCCGCCGCTTGAACGCAGGAGAGATGAGGTAGCCGACCAAAGGAACCGCAAGGCTGAGCCCGATCAAGCCGGCCGACGCCTTGATGACCAACTGAAAAAACCGTCGGCGCCCGCCGTCTGGACCGGTGGAGGCTCCCGCTGAGGCATGCGATTCAGAAGAAGAGCTCATCGCTGTTGTTTTCCGGCATAGGGTTCTTCGACGGCGATTTTGATCAACTGCCCTTCCCGAAGACGGTCCGATTCCTCGAGACCATTCGCGACGGCCACTTGATTGGCCTTCCAGGCCGATCGCGTGCGGGCAGTCAGATCCTTCACCGTTTCCCCTGCTTTCGCTTTCACAAGACGAATCCGTTTTTCACGAATGTTCTTTCGCTCGTCTGGAGACAGCGGACGGAAACTCTGAACGACGGTCTGGAACACCGGGCGAACGGTGTCAAAATTCCTGGCCTCCGCGATGCCCGCGATTTGGTAAATCATGCCGCCATGGGCGATCCACGTGAGATCGACCGTCACCCTGGAGTCGCCCACCT
The DNA here is from genome assembly GCA_963824855.1 of uncultured Nitrospiraceae bacterium. Lineage (GTDB taxonomy): Bacteria > Nitrospirota > Nitrospiria > Nitrospirales > Nitrospiraceae > Nitrospira_C. The sequence goes on along the minus strand of CAWGQP010000003.1, from coordinate 273,264 downwards.
GCGTACGGGCTGCAGGCAGCCCGTTGATCGTCGTCGTCTCCGTTCTGGGGAGCGTGGACTTGCTGGCCTTTTCCAAGGCGCGGGCCCCTTCCAGAGGATCATTACCCTGGGCGACAGCGCGGAGCACGACCGCTGTGCCTCCATCTTTCGGCGCCGCAGCCAACTGCAACGGGCGATTGTCTACATTCCACGATGCCGGGAACTGGACAAAAAAGTTCAAGTCAGGGTGGCGGTAGGTCGATCCCTGAATAATGCCGTTCGCGGCCCGCTGACCCGCGACGAGACCGTCAAGCCTCGCAAGGAAGGCGTCATGTGAAGGGGAGATCGGCTCGCGCTAGGCCTGCTTAAGCTCCTTCGCGTGCTTCGTCGTATTCTTGACTCGATCCGGCGTGGCAGGATGGGAGTCGAAGAAGCTGGGCTTGCGTGGGCCGTCGCTTAACAGCGCTTCCTCACGCCCCAGGGTGGCCAAAAAGGTGGCGAGCCCGACGGGATCCCAGCCGGCCTTGGCCGCCATCTCCTGTCCGACTTCATCCGCCTCGCTCTCCTGAGAGCGGCTATACGGAGAAAACACGAGGCTCTGCGCGAAATTGCCCACGCCTCCGACAATATTTCCGACGACGGGAACAAAAAAGCCGGTCACGCCGGACACGAGATTGGTGATGAGCGCGAACGGCCCTTGGCGGGAAATCCTCTGGACCGTATGCCTCGCAGCGACGTGCCCAATTTCGTGGCCGACCACCCCGGCCAACTCGTCTTCAGTATTGACCAATGCCAGCAATCCGCGCGTGACGTACACATAGCCGCCGGGAAGCGCAAAGGCGTTCGGTTCGACCATATCCACGACATGAAATTGGTGTGGCAGGTCGTGTCGTGGCGATTCCTTGACAAGCCGTTGGCCAACCGCGTCAACATAACCCGTTAAAGCGGCGTCATCGAGCAAGCCCATTTCTTGCTCAACTTTCTTCGCTTCCTCCTCGCCAATTTTCTTCTCTTGTTCGACGGTGATGAGGGTGACCTCTGGAAGGTTGCTGACAGGGTTAATCGAGCAAGCGCCGGCTGCCGCTGCCAGCAGTATCAATAGAGAGAGATTCTTCACAGGCTGTCGAGCCAATGTCAGAGCGCGAATCATCATAGTCGTTCTCCCGATCGGTCGTACGCGGTGAATCGTGTGGTAGCGTTCATTTGGCCGGTTTCACCTCGGCTGTGTATTCCGTGCCGTCAGCGGCGCGGCCTTTTGCCTTGAGCATTCGGTGGGTACCGTTCTGATAGAGGACGGCTTCGACGGTCCCTCGTTCGGATTTCGAGACTAATCTGCCCTCGTTGAGGGCAAACTCACCATGGCCGCTGAAGACTCCGATGGTTCGGAGGCTGTTGAACTCATATTTTCCATCGGAGGCGATGGCGACCGTGACCCAGTCGTCCCTTCGATCGGGCGGTATTCGACGCATGAGCCCATCCCACTTTCCCGCAACCTCCGAGACATCGGTAATTGGGAACCTGCACCCATTGCGGCGGCTCGGAACGATCCGTCGTTTCACAGGCAGGGCTCATTGCGAGGCAGACGAGAGCCAGACACGTCATCGACCATCGAGATGTGTGCATGAACCACTCCCATTTCGCTTCACCGAGGCGGGAGGGAAATCTAACACAATGAAATTGATGCTTCCAGACGGCCTTCATATGTCTATTGACTCCGTGGCGCGGTTGTCGTCTTCCCATCTTGGACTTTTCCTCCGGCGGCGGTACCTGGATCAATTCGTCGACGATCTTGTTCAACGGTCGTGTAGGTTGACGCGGTCTTGCGATTCAGAAAGTCTGAGACGATGCTGCCCAACGCAACCCGTGCCGCATCTTCAAAGTAGACAGGGTCCTTCGACACGGCTTCACTCTGCATGGTCCCTTCGGCCATCGAGGACCAAAGCAGCTCACCGGTTTCTGCATTCCACAGCTGGAGCGACATTCGCAAGTTGCTCGACCGAACCTGCACGAGGAGCACTCCGATAGCGGGGAATGTCCAGCGATCGTACATAATTTGCGTGAAGGCGGCCAAACGGGGTTGAAACACATAACGAGCGCCAATGGCCATTCCGATTTTTTTCAAGGATTCACGATTGAGAATATGGCTCTGCTCCGCATCCGCCCGCATCTGCGTATATTCCGCTGCCAGACCCTGTTGATTGATTTGCGACATGCTGCGCTGCGGGCTGACAACCTGTATCTGAGGTGCGACTTTGTGCAGCACTTGGGCGAGCATGAAGTCCAAGCCCATCTCATTCCCGCGGAGTCCGGGCATCGTGAGAGCCCCAAACACAGCGACTGGCTCTTGTCCGAGTGCTCCCCGGATCGAACGAGGGCGCGAACGGTGAAGAATTGGTTCGCACCTGCCAGCCGTAGATTGAACTGGAGCAACCCGTCGCCAACGCAATTATCAGCACAAGACTGATGTGGGCTCTCGACCGAGTCATGCGCCATACGTTCTTCACTGCCAGCGCTTCCAACGGACAAGTGCCCGCCTAGACCACAGAGGCCATAAAGCCGCTCGCAGGAATCGCCAACAGCGGACAAGGAGTTCGCTGAAGAATTCGTTCGCTATGGCTTCCACGCAGCGCATCGAGAAACCCATTTCGCCCCTCTGTCGTCAGGACGATCAGTCCGGCTTTGACTGCCGCGCCGTTTCGCTGATGACGTCGACGACGTCGCCTGACTGGACCACGGTGTTCCAACTCCAACCAGACACATCCGGGAACTGGACCTCAGGCATAGCCGTTTTTTCTCCGACATGAAGAATTGTGAATTCTCCCGATGAGCAATTCAACCGGCGGGCCATTCGTGCGGCCGCCTGAATCGCGGGCTGCGGCAGCGGGGCCTCCGCCACGGGACCAGGATGCTCGTCGAGCGAAATGGATCCATCCCGCGCTGACACGAATCCTTCAACGCCTTTGGGGATGAAGAGTGTCATTTGGCGGGACTTACGCGCAATCGGAGCGGCGATCGAGCGGCTCAGCCACTGGACCTTGCCTTTCTGTTGGTCGGTGGCGAGGACGATCAGATCCGTGTTGTGCGTACTCAAATAGCCCGTGACAGATTCCACGGGATCGTTGTGCTTGGCCTGAACCTTCTTGATGTTGATGCCGAGCTTGAGCACGTCCCGCTGAGAACTGTTCTTCGGCAGGAGTCCCCAGCGCTCCAGCGTCGGTCGGACGCCGGGAAATTCCGTCCACTCCAATTCATGCTTGGGGGAGACATGAAGGATAGTCAGCTCCGCTTTGGCGACCAGCGCCGCTTTCAGCGCGTGATTAAACGCCACCTCGCTGGCGGGCGTAAAATCGGAAGGATGAAAGACCTGTTGCAGGACCGGCAGCCCGGCGGAATCAGCTTCAGACATACGCTCCTCTTTCGCCATCGTGTCCGTCGATGACGCGGCAAGCCGCCCCTGCTTTGCGCACGGGAAACAACGGCCCCGCGTCTTGATGTTCGGATCTAATTGACCAGCGGAATTTCTTGCGCCATCTCGAATTTGATCACGGACCGGATTTTCGTTTCCAATTGGATATAGCGGGCTACCTTGGTCGCGGGCAGCACCTTGCCAAGCTTCTCGGCACTAGCGCGTTTCAACTTGACCTCCTGCTCCTCGACCGTGAGTGCTTCGTTGAGCAGCTTTTTTGCCGTGTCATTTGAAATCGTCCCCTTGTTGAAGGCATCCGCATACTCCTTGATCGTTTGAACAAGCTGCTTGTTGATGCCTTCAAGATCTTTTTGATAGTCGTTGTACATAGGCCAGAACTCTTTGGCTTCGGCATCGGTAAGATCCATGTTGCTGGCGATCAGCAATTTCTTGTCGGCTTTGAGTTTTTCCTTCAGGATCTCCATGTTCGTATCTGAGGGCGGCTCGGCAAAGGCGGGAACCGCCAGCAGGAAAATGCCGGTAAATACACACAAAATCAACCTGATCGTCATGATGCATCCTTTCAGTTGAAGGTCACACACCCCTACTTGCCGCTTGAGCGAGCGGCATGCATATCACCATTCGCTGGCTCCTGGAACTGTCAAAAGTAACAGGGGATGGGAAGCGGCAGGTGACCGGCCCCTGAACCATTGACTTGCGTCTCTGTTAGTGAGCTGTCTGCCCCTGACCAAGCTTCCCATTCTGAAGCGCTGTCACTGAACCATCGGGGGGAGCCTTGATATCCTTCATGAGCCTCTGAAAGTCCTTGTTGCCGCGGATCAGCTTGGATGCCGCCATGACCAGCCGGTCGATCTGCTCATCGGTCAGATACAACGTCGTCGGGATTCTCATCAGCGACACACGCTCGTCGGGATCCTCAATTTCACTCAAGCTGGCGTTAATGAAATAAATCTCGGCATCCGGAGCCCACGGACTTCCCGCAGGTCGAGGTCTAGGTTGACTTTTCAGCTCCGCTTTCCACTTCTCCACTCCCATGCTAATGAGCGTGGTCGTATCAAAGGAATACCGGTTGATCGGGATATCGATCATGGAGCCCATCGCTTTGGAGATGACAGGGACATGGTCGCTACGGAATTCGAGGACGTCCGGGGACGTTTCGGCATTGACCGCGAGAATTACCAATTTCTTCACATTCTTCACGCGGGCCATAACGAGTAACTTTTCGAATGATCCTTGCAGACCGCTGCCTTCGATAATTCCTCGGAGCGCGAGATTGTCCGAGAGGCCTCCATCGAGCAGATGAATATAAGGACGTTTTTCCACGTCCATGAAGGAGAGCAATTCGTTGGCTCGTTGTGCACCGATTCGGCCTCCCCTCTTGGCTTGAGCCAACCACGCCGGCGCTTGAAAATCGCACTGGCCTGCGTAATTTTTTAAGGAAATCGGACTGAGCACAAGAGGCAGCGCGGCAGAGGCGGCAGAGGCGTCAGCGATCGGCAATTGACTGAGATCAGAACAGAGGAAATCGAACTGAAATTGCGTAAATTCAAATCGTGCCAAGGTGGCCATGTCCGAGGCGTGAATGATGAGCATCGGTCGTTGTTGGAGGGCAGCCAGGTCCCCATAGGTCTTATGATCGAACAACGCTTCATTCAGCAGTTCGGCCATCAGATGCGCCCGGCCGAAATAGGGCGACCACAGCCGAACCCAATTACTGGGGGACCGAAAGACCCGGTGTCTCAATTCGGTCTCCCAGTCCTTCCGAAGAAAGCGGTATTCAAAGTCATGAAAGATTTGGTCGCGATACAGCGCATAGTAGCCGCCGGTAAACGTGCCTCCGGATAAGGCATGAATCAGGTCGAGTTCATCGAGCAGCCGCTTCTGTTTGCCTTCCCAAACGATCTGCTGGTGCGCGAGCTCTCGAAGGGCACCAAATGCGAGGGTTGACGCGCGGGTTCCGCCGCCTGAAAAGGCGGCGACAAAGAGCAAACTATCCGTGTTATCCGCCTCTGGCGGAGCGACATTGACGAAACGATAGCCGCTGTCAGGCACCCATTTTTCCAAGGGCGCATTGAGGGTCGGACGCACGTACTCGCATCCCATATGGAATGCTGAAAGGAGGAGCAGCAGCCCGGCCCACAGCCCTCTCGATTGTCCTCGCATGATATTGCCTTTCGAATGAAGGTGATTGAGTCACGCACGACCTTTCGCGTGATCGACCCACACAGCGGCGATGCGTCCATTGCCCACCCGCTCAACCCCGCGCCGGTGAAAATTGCGGCGAACCCTCGAACCGGATACTCCAATGAGTTCTTGATGGCGGCAATCTTGTCGGCAGGAAAGCTCGGCAGGTAGAGCTCCCGCTTCGCTTTCCACTCCTTCACTTGCTGACTGACGGCCTTGGCACGCTCCTCATCGAACGGCTTGCCGGGCAATGAGTATTGAATCTCGGATGGAAACGCAAAATCAGATCCCGACGCGCTCACGATGTCCATGATTCTGAGGTTCAGATCTTCGGCGACTTCCAACGACTCGCCGTAGTCCGTCACTCCGATATAGGAGAACACTTCCACATCCAATGAGTACGGTCCGAAGCCCTTGAATCGTACGTGAAGCGGTTCGGCCAAAACTAATGGATGGGCGTACAGCATCTTCCGAACTTCTACCAGAATGTATCGGATCTGATCGGGCGTTGTCTCGTACCGTAACTGGAGCGTCGGATGATACCAGAACCGGTCGCGGGCTGAGAAATTGTCGAGATGAAGATTGGCAAACTCCGCATTGGCGACCGTGATGACCGTCCGTTCCAATGTCCGTATGCGGGTGGCTCGCAGACCGATTTCTTCCACGGTGCCGATCTTATCTCCGAAGCGACAGAAGTCTCCGACCTTCACCGGTCGGGATGTAAACAGCGTCACCGCTCCAAAAATGTTTTCCAGGCTCTTTTGCGACGCCAAGGCCACGGCCACACCGCTGATGCTGAGGCCGGCGAGGAGGGTCGTGACCTTATAGCCCGCATTATCCATCCACAATAAGACTGCGCCTGCTAAGGCGATGAATTTCACTAGCCTGGCGACCGGCATCAAGAGAACCCGAGATCCTGCGAGTCCTTTCCGCTCGAGGTTGCTGCCCGCGCGTTGAGCCATGAAGTCGATGACTCGCATGAATAACCAGGCCAGACCAATCACTTGGACGGTCCTGGCTTGACTCAGCGCGCCGAGCGCGATGGACGATCCCAGGAAGGTCTGGGCGCTTCTCACCATTACTGTCCAGATCAGCAGCGTAATCGGACCGCTGAACAGTCGCTCGAACTGATCGGCAACTTGCGCGTGAAAGATACGAAGACCGAGAGCCACCAGCTTGGTTACGAGCATCGCCGCCGGATAGAGGACAATCGCCAGGCCGATCACAGCGGCCCACAGCCAGAGATTAATGCCGAGGATCGATACGTCGAACATCCACGCCGGGAAAATCCGCTCGAGTTGGCCATATCCCACTTGTTGATACAGGTCAGGGATGTCTGCAACGGTCACATCGGCAAATTTCCAGATGTACACGCCATCGCCACGGGGGACACGCTGCAAGAGGAGGTCATAGGTTTTGCCTTCGGCCGCAATGCGTCCGACCCGTTCTCGCACGGCAGGAAGATTGTCGCTTTGTTCTCCCTCAGGATTGATGCTCAGCAGTTCCACGTCGATCCAGAGTGTCTGGTCGAGGACGATTCTCAGCTGCCGTGCCAGTTCAGGTCCCTGACTCTCAGTGAGACCCGGCGGCAGGTTACGGAGATCCAGGTATTCGGCGGCTTGAACATAATTTCGGTCCTTCGCCGATGAGAGGAAACCCCTGACGCTCGATCGCGGCGTTCCGCGACCCAGCGGATCGTCCGGAGCACCGGGGGCCGCTCGTTCGTCGGCCGACGTCTTAGACCGTTTTTCAATGATTTCCCTGAGGGTGGGCTGTCCGGATTCCGTTTCTGCCGCCAAAGGCGTGAGCCAGGACATCCCCACGATGAGGGCTATCACTCCGAAGGTGGCATATCGCAGAGTACGAGTCAGGTGTCTCATATCCAGTCCCTCCTTCCACTAGTCCCATTGGACTCCGGTGGACTCCGGAATTTCGAGGCAGACATTCTCAGAATTCTGTTGTGTGAATTGGTATCTACCGAAAGAAGACATGTGTGATCAGCGGACTGAGGCCCTGCCGACGCCTCTCTAAGGATCGGCTCCGCCGCATCGTCCGGGCGGCCGATGTGTAGGCGTTCAGAGGATTCCCGCGCTATTTACTGCGCAGGCGCTGGCTCAGCCGAGGGAGCCGGCTTTGGCTGCGGGTCCGCCGGTTGAACCGGCGCAGGCTGAGCCGACACCGGCTGCACAGTCACTGGCTTGGCGGTCGCTTGCGCCATCAGCCCCGCATTGTATTCGCCTTCTGAAATTTCCTTCACTTCAGAAGACTGCAACGTCACCATATTTCCTGTATTGGCGTCCTTGATTTTGACAGCTCCGCCTCTGATATCGTCGACCTTCGTTGTGTAATATGCCTTTCCGGTATAGGGGTCAGTCACCCGGTAATAACTCGAACAGCCGGCGGCCGTGATGACCAATCCGCAAACCATCAAACTTGTGATGAGATGTTTCATGAATTCCTCCTATGACCCGATTGTGCCAAAGATGAGATGACCACATCTCCCCATTAGGGGAACTACCCCAAGCCCTGGATTTAACACCTGGGTAGTTGTGTCACGAAACCTAGAGCCATGGAACTGTAAAAACTGACAGGGGGTGCCTGGCGCTGCCTGAGTCAGACCACCATTAGAGACACCGTGTGGGCGGACGAAGGGGGAAAGCTTATCGGATTGGTGTCCAGGGGGACAATGCTTTGACTGAGAGGTCATTCTATTTGCCGGTTAGAAAAGATAGAGGCTCGCATACACATAGGCGAGGTTATAGCTGAAGTTGATGTTGAATCCCTTATCCCCGTCCCCGCTCAAGCCGGCCTGAAGACGGTCGTATGCAGCGCCCATGGCAAAATGTTGGAAGAGCCGATACTCCAGACCAGCATAGAACTCAAACATCGCTCCTGTGTAATTGTTGACGGTCAGATAGAAGAAGTCGTAACGGCTCTGAAACCCTAACTTCGGCGTGATGTTGTAGTTCGCCACGAGGCCGATCGACGGGAGTGGAAGCGTCAGTTCCTCGTTCACGATCGTCGTGCTCCCTTGTACGTTATTAATCGTGCCTTGCCCCGCGAAGTGAAACTTGGTTTGCATCATGTAGAGGCCCGGCGAGATCCCCAGCTCCACTTTATCGTTCCGGTAGAACGAGTAGTCGTACAGTAAGCGGTAGATATTGAAGCTCAAGCTGCTCGAAGTCGACGCACCGGCATTTATTGTTTGGTCGCGAACTAGTATTTGCTGGTTGAGGATTTTGTCTCCACCCAACCCGACCCGATACCAGGAAAAGCCGATGGCATGTCGGTCATTGAAGCGATAGAGGGTATCGATCCGGAATGCGTCTGTGCTGCTGTCCCCGCCGAGGGTTTTGGTGAAGTCAATGTTGGTCCCAACCCCCAGGAGAGGACCATTGGCCGTCACATTTGTCGTTGCCCCGAAGACATAGGCCCATCCGCCGCGGATCATAAGCTTATCCGAGAGCTTGGTATCTGTTCCCTCTTCGGCCCGCAGAGGCGGCGAGAAGGTGAGGAGACACATTGAGAGTACGAGAAGAAGCAGTCCCGCTCTGTGCACCGTCGACTCGTTCATGAGCTGTTCCTCCTCTTATAGATTTAGTGCTCCGTTGTGCGCTCGGGCGCAGTTCTCTCGGCCGCGTCATCTTTTGGGCGCGAGTGTACCGGAAACGATTTATGCTGTCCAACCGACGATGTCAAAGTCGCTTTGGGTGCCCTTCATCCATCGCGGCTTCTAGAAACCGTTTGATCTTTGCCTCATTCTGAGCGACCACTTTTGCGGCCGCGGCGATCGTCAGATCGCGATCGCACGGAGAAGCCAGCCAGAGCCGCGTTGCGATTCCGGCTAATCGGCGGGCGACTTCTCTCGGCGCCTTTATTTTGCTTTCGCTTTCACGGCAGGAATCCGGCAGATCGCTCAAGTCCGCCTTCCATTCCGCATCCGTGTGCCGGAGTGTGATCAGTCCGAGTTGGTCCGGCCCCGGAAGAAGCCCCTGTCGCTGCGAGATTCTGAGGAACCAGGATCGGTAGGCCGTCGCACGCTCTTCCATAATGCTCGGAATCCGCGAGAAGTCGTAGCTGAAGAGCGTGAAGCCTTCGGCGCGATGGCTCAACTCCTCGCCGCCGACGAGAAACGGGAAGGAGCTGTCAAACGAAATGATGAGCGCGCGCCGGGCCTTCCGTTCTTGCAGTTTTTTCAAAAAGACCATCAACAGCGATTCCGCGCCTGTGTTGTCGGCAAGACCACCGTCACCGACGTGCCAGTACTTGTCTTGACCCTTGACGCGGAAACTGATCGGTCCGACGACGGGAGGAAAGGACATTGAGCCGACCACCGCCGCAGCCACTCTGATCGGACAGGTGTCAAGTTTAATGTCTTCAGGAGTCACGGAACGCAACGATTCCCAACGGGACCGAAGCAGCTGTTCCCCTTCCTCGTCGAGCTTGCGAGCTCCGCTGACACGATTTAAGTCGAGAAACACGTCATACTGCGAGGCCTCCCTAGGAAGCGTGCTCACGACGAAGCGGCGCCCATTATTGTAAAGCGTCGTATTGACCAGCAGGCGGGGGCTGTCGCCTTGCGCTTCTCGAATCCCAAGCTCCTTGAACGTCATGCCAGTGAGATACGATTCGTCGAGCAATTCGGCGAGAGACCAGGCGGTCCAGGCGGGATTGAGCCAGCGAAGACGGAAGAGCTGGCGCCGGAGGATGAGCCCTTCCAGATCAAACTTCATGTCTTCTTTAAAATGCTGGAAGAAGTCCTGGTATTCTTTTGTGACGGCGCCCTCCGGGGTGAGCACCGGCACAGTTTTCCCCGGCTTGCGCGCGACGAAATAGCTGGACGCCATGCTGCCGCCGGACACGCTCGAAATGTAGGACACCTGTTCGAGCAGCGACCGTTGATCAGGCCCGGTTCGAATCTTTCCAAGAGCCTCGAACGCGCCGGCCGCAAACAGCGCGGCCCGGCTTCCGCCTCCGGATACAGCGAGGCCGATCAGCACATCGCGATCCGGTGCCGGCGTCACGCACTCCGGTCGCTCGGCGGTCTGCAACGTATAGAGCGGCGTCCTCGTGACCCACGCAATCGCGATCAGGAGCGCAACGACCACGGCGACTCCCATCACGACATACAGCAGAACTCTGCCGGCTTCCCGTTTCATGAACCACCCCCGGTGCGGTTCTCTGATTGACTCCTAGCCCAAGAGTCTCTGTATATCTCTCCTGGAATTTTGCTTAGGTGGTTTTCCCACGAAAGACGGCACCTTGTCAAAAGTCACAGTGAATACCCTAAGGAGAGCAAGAAGAGCTACCTGATCGCTCGCCACATCGTGGCCAGAACCCGCTTGTAGGTTTCAGCTAACTGAAAGATCAATTTTCTTAACGGTTAGAAAAAGTAGAGCGTTGCGTATACATAGGCAAGGTTATAGCTAAAATCGGTGATAAATCCTTTATCTCCGTCTCCTCTCAGGTTGGCGCTCAAACGATCGTAGGCAGCACCCATAGCGAAATGTCGGAACAGGCGATACTCAAGGCCAGCATAGAACTCAAACATCGCGCCGGTGTAATCGTTGATGCTCACATAGAAGACGTCGAAGCGGCTCTGAAACTGTAATTTCGGCATGATGTTGTAGTTCGCCACGAGACCGACCGATGGCAGCGGAAGGGTCACTCCATCGTTGACGACCGCCGACACGCCTGGTGCCCCGTTAATCGTGCCTTGGGCCGCGAAGTTAAACTTGGTTTGCATCACGTACAGGCCCGGTGAGATCCCGAGTTCAACTTTATCATCACGGTAAAACGAGTAGTTGTAAAGCAGCCGGTAGATACTGAAGCTCAAGCTCGTCTGCGTCGTCGCACCAGCGGCAACAACGTCGTCGCCAACTTGAAGTTGCTGATTGGTAACTTTGTCTCCACTCAATCCAACGCGGTACCAGGTAAATCCGACGGCATGTCGGTCGTTGAACCGATAGAGAGCATCGGTCCGGAACGCGTCGGTATTCGTGTCCCCACCTAGGGTCGCGACGAAATCAATGCTAGTTCCAACTCCCGAGACCCGTCCAGGAACCGCCACAGTTGCCTGTGCCCCGAATACATGGGCCCACCCACCGCGGAGCATGAGCTTTTCAGGCAACTGAGGATCAGACGATTCTTGACTCCACACCAGCGGTGAGTACCACAACAAGAAGGCTATCATCATAAAGATACGGGTTAGAGCCCAAAAGAAATGATGCATAGTCTTACCAGGAGAGAGGAAAACCGTCAGTCGTTATAGCCAACCACAAGAAGTCCGTCAACGACGTGTAGTCTGAACTGCATCCGCCGGTCCTGGGCTCAAGTGCTTGACCGTTCCTCCTCCGGAATGTAACATTCGATCCGCCGCGATAAAGAGGTGCACGCCTACACGAGCATATCGAGGCGCACATGGGTCGACTCATCGGTTCATGCGGTGTTCTCCTCGCCTTCCTGAGTATCCTCCTCAGCTGTGAATATGTGCGTCCGACGCTCAATGCGCCCTTAAAGCAGTGGGAGCGTGCCGGTGGCTATCGGTTCAGCAATGTGGCCCCCGGTGGAGAAGACAACTCAGATAGTCTCCTAATTCTCGCCACGTTTTCTGGCGGAGGAACCCGTGCTTCCACGCTCGCATTCGGGGCCTTGCGCGAACTCGCCCGACAGCAGATTACCTGGGAAGGCAAAACCAAGCGGCTCCTCGACGAGCTCGATGCCATCTCTGCCTTGTCCGGCGGCACGTTCACAGCTGGCTACTATGCCCTGAACGGGGACCAAATCTTCCACGACTTTGAGGGACGATTTTTAAGGAAGGACTGGGATAGTGAACTCAGATCGCGAATCCTGACGATCTCCCAGCAATTGGGTTCGCCTCTGGTCACCCTATTTCGGGCGGACGCACATCATGGCCGAATTGTTGGAAGAGGCCCTCTTCGAGGGGAAAACCTACGGCGACTTGCTGCAACGTCATCGGCGACCCTATCTTCACATTCACGCCACCGACATGGCCACCCTCTCGCGCTTCGAGTTTTCACAAATGCAATTCGACTGGATTTGCTCAGACCTGAGCCAATTACCAATCGCCCGGGCTTCGGCCGCATCTGCAGCGCTGCCACTGGTCCTCAGTCCGATCTCCTATAAGAACTATGCAGGCACGTGTGGATTTGAAGTTCCGGCGGAAGCGCTGGACTTAGCGCTGAAGCGAGGCGGAGTAGCCGCTACGCGGGCGAAAGAGTTTCAGTCCTATCTTGATCTCGAAAAACGGGGCTATATCCATTTGCTCGATGGGGGCCTGTCGGACAACATGGCGATCCGTGCCTTGCTAGAGGGAAGTACCGTCTCGGGTGGGATAGAAAGGATGATGCAATACTGGCGCGTGAAAAAAGTGAAGAAATTCGTCATCCTGGCGGTGGGCGCCGAAACGAGCCCCGACGTGATGGACTTCGGAGGCGATCAGATCCCAACACTCGTCAAAGCCATGGCTTCGCTGATCGACGTGCCGATCAATCGCTACTCAGCCGATTCGGTTGCCCTTATGCATTTAGGCGTGAAGCTGGTGCGGGAGGAACTGAGCAAAAAGCCAAGACCGCCCGACAGCCCTTTCGCCGAGGATGCTGAGATCTATTTCGTCAACGCGAGTCTCAGTGAGATCAAAGATCCCCTTGAACGAGAGTCGCTGATGCGAATTCCCACGACACTGTACCTCACCGATGAGCAGATTGACCGGCTGCTCCTCGCGGCTTCGCGTCTGATCCGCAATGATCCCGAGTTCCAGCGATTGATGACCGAGTTGCAGGGGAGTCCATAGCCAGTCCACTTTCTGCTCGCTGCTACCAGGGCGAGGACTCAGTTTGCTGGTAATTCCTACTGACCTACCGGGGCTGTGGCAGGATTCCCGTCAGGCAAGTCTTCTTCGATCTTGTCCTCTCCGCTCAGCGAATCAAGAAGGTTGTTTGTTGGAGAGTACTTGGAGGCCGTCCTATCATGCGCGAAATCTGAAATCATGCTGCCCCAGGTAATTCGTCCCGCCTCTCTGAGGTATACCGGTTCTTGGGTAACCGCTTCTTGTTGGAACGATCCTTCCGCCATTGAAGCCCAGATCAAGTCACCGGTTTCCGTATCCCACAGTTGCAGCGCCAATCGAAGAATGCTCACCCGAATTCGCATGACGCTGATTTCTAATGCCGGCACCTTCCAACGGTCGTAAAAGCTTTGCGTGAAGGCCGCCAGACGGGGTTGGAGGACGTATCGTACGCCGAGTGCCGCCCCGATTTTTCGGAGCGAATCACGATCCAGGATATTACTTTGCGCGTACTCCGTTCTCATTCTGGCATACTCGGAGGCCAGTCCCTGTCGATTGATTCGCGACGCCGCCTCCAGCGGAGACATCAGGCGCATGTTGGGAGCAATCTGTTGCATCGTCCGCTTGAGGGACAGGGCAAGGCCGACCTCATTGCCATAAAGACCCGGTGCCGTGTGCGCTTCAAGGATAGCGACAGGTTGCCCCGTGGCCATGATCTTGAATGAAGCAGGCTTCCGCGTAGATTCAGTGATCACTTCCCACATATAGACTGACCCGGGGCAACCGGCCAGGCAGACGAGCATGATCAACAGGCTCGCGCGCAATGCGTGACGCGTTAACAACGATTCCTGCACCATCGGTCGCTCTCACTTGGTGTCGATTCGAACCTTCTCGATCTTGCCGGTGAACTTGTTCTCGTGTTGCTTGTATGCCGAGCTCACGTTGGTCCCTTCGTCCACGCCCACGTCGGCGGCATCGTCGGCCGAGAAGATGTTGGCGTTGGTGCTGCTCGACGCGCCCGGACCCGACCTTCTTGCCGTTGACATAGAGCGTGGCTCGTTCCGCCTTTGCCGCGTCCGTTGCCGTCGTAGGCGAAATCGAGCTTGATCGTCGCCTTGCCGGGCGCGAGCGCTTCGGTGGCGTTGACCGTGTACTCGTGAAGACCCACAAGTTGTACGTGTAGGCCGGCTTGCCGTTCCTCACGTAGAGGCTCCACCCGCCGAAGCGGCCGCCCTGGCAGAGGATCACGCCATTGGCGCCGCCGGCAGGAACCTCGACGTCGGCCGTGATGGTCACCGACTGGTTCTTCACGTTGATGAAGGCGTTCTCCATCATGCCGGTCATGCCCTCATAGACCGTCAAGCGACTTGCGGCCGGCCATCAGGTCCGGACGGCCCGCGATGGCGGGGTCGAACCGTTCGATCGACGCGGTCGTCGATCGGCAGCACGCGGTACCGCTCGGCTTCCTTCATGAAGAGCGCCTGCAGCTCCTTGAGCTTGGCCGGATTGCTCGCCGCGAGGTCGTTGGTCTCGCTGAAGTCCTCGTCCACGTTGTAGAGCTCCCAAACGTCCTCGGCGAGCTTGCGTCGCGGCGTCGCTTCCCACGGGGCCTTGTGCACGGTGGCGGCCACCCATCCCTCGTGGTAGATGGCGCGGTTGCCGAAAATCTCGAAGTACTGCGTCTTGTGCCGGCTCGGCGGCCTTGGCGTCGTCGAAGGTGTAGACCATGCTGACGCCTTCCATCGGCGTCTGCACGACGCCGTTGACCGTCTTCGGCTCCGGCAGACCTGCCGCTTCGAGCACGGTCGGCGCGATGTCGATCACGTGCTGGAACTGGCTGCGCATCTCGCCCTTGGCCTTGATGCGCGCGGGCCAGCTGACGACGAGCGGATTGCGCGTGCCGCCGAAGTTGGAGGCCACCTGCTTGGTCCACTTGAAGGGCGTATTGCCGGCCACCGCCCAGCCCGCGGCCATGTGCGGGAAGGTCTCGGGCCCGCCCCACTTGTCGATGTTCTTCAGCATGTCGGGCACCGTCTCGTCGACGCCGTTGAAGTACGTCATCTCGTTGAACATGCCGACCATGCCGCCTTCGGCGCTGGCTGCCGTTGTCGCCCACGACGTACAGGATCAGCGTGTTGTCGAGCTCGCCCATGTCTTCGATCGCCTTCACGACGCGGCCGATCTCGTGGTCGGTGTGCGCGGCGAACGCCGCGAACACCTCCATCTGCCGCGCGAACAGCTTCTTCTCGTCGGCCGTCAGCTTGTCCCAATCCTTGATGTCTGCGGGCTTGGACGCCAGCTTCGCGTTCTGGGGAATGATGCCCATCTGCTTCTGCCGGGCGAAGGTCTCCTCGCGGTACTTGTCCCAGCCGCCGTCGAACTTGCCCTTGAACTTCGCGATCCATTCCTTCGGCACGTGATGCGGAGCATGCGTCGCGCCGGTGGCGAAGTACGTGAAGAACGGCTTGTCCGGCGTCAGCGACTGCTGGCTCCGGATCCACTGCGATCGCCTGGTTCGTCATGTCGGTCGTGAAGTGGTAGTTCGGGTCGTGCGGCGGCTCGACCTTGATCGTGCCGTCGAAGATGAGCGGCGCCCACTGGTTGGTCTCGCCGCCGATGAAGCCGTAGAACTTGTCGAAGCCGGAACGCGTCGGCCAGCGATCGAACGGCCCGGACACGCTCACTTCCCACGGCGCCGTCTCGTGATACTTGCCGAACGCGGCGGTGCTGTAGCCGTTCTGGCGCAGGATCTCGGCCAGCGGCGTGACGCTCTGCGGCCGCGCGCCGGTGTTGCCGGGGAACGCCGTCGCGACTTCCATGATCGCGCCGGCGTTGTTCGTGTGGTGGTTGCGGCCGGTCAGCAGGGCCACGCGCGTGGGCGAGCAGAGTGCCGTGGTGTGGAAGCGGTTGTACTTGAGCCCCTGGCTGGCGAGCCGCTCGAGCGTCGGCATGGGAATCGGCGCCGCCGAACGTGCTCGCGTGGCCGAAGCCGATGTCGTCGATCAGGAAGACGATGACGTTGGGCGCGCCCTGTGGGCGCCTTCACCTCGAACCGCGGCGGCGCCTTGGCATCGCGCGCGTCGAGCTCGGTGGCGTGCGGATAGTCGGGCTCCGCGATGGGGAGCGACTGTTCGATCCATTTCCCCAGACACTGTGGGTGGGGATGTCGCGGTGGTCTGCCTTAATCCATCCAAGGCGATAACGGCCGCCAATATGAGAGCCGCACTCAATGTCGCCAGGATGACATGTTTTCTCATGATGCTCTCCTCCCTTGTAATGCCGCGTCTATGGAGGCGACTGCTGCAAGAATTTGAGGATCTCGTCCTTTCGGGCTTCCACCAGCTTCGCTGCTGCCATGGCCACCAAGTCGCGATCGCAATCGGACTTCGAGCCATAGCCTGGTAACGACGCTCGCGAGGCGCTTTTTGACCATCGGTGGGTTCGTAAGCTTCACCTTCTCGTTCTTGCATGATTCTGGGAGATCACTCATATCTTCCTTCCACACCGCGTCAATATGCCTCAGTTGAAGGAATTTCAATCGACTCTCGTCTGGCATCACGCCCTGCTCCGCCATCGTGCGAAAATAGAGTATTCGGTAGGCTAACGCCCGTTCCTCCATGATGCCGGGGATTCGGCCATAGTCGTAATTGAATAACGTAAACCCCTCGGGAAAATGATCCAGCCGATCTGACCCCACCTGGAAGGGGAAAGAACTGTCGAACGCAATGAGGAGTACCCGGCGGACCGCATTCTGCTGGAGCGCGTGTAACGCAACCGTCGCTAGCGACTCCAGCCCCATATTGTCGGACAACCCCCCGTCCCCTACATGCCAGTACCGTTCTTCTCCCTCAAGCTTGAAGGTAATGGGGCCGATCACTGGAGGGAACGACATCGATGCAGTCACGGCCTCGCTTAATTCAATCGCGCACAGGTCGAGGTTCATCGCCTGAGGAGTCACAGACTGCAGCGAGGCCCACTTTTACTTTCATCAGTTCGACGGATTCCTTCGAACGAGGGACTCCACCGCTTGCCCGACTGACATCTTTCAATAAGTCGTATTGGGTCTGCTCATGCGGCAACGTCGTGAACACGAGCCGACGCCCATCGTTGTACAAGGTGGTATTGATCAGCAGTCGAGGAATCTCGCCGCTCAATTCCCGCTCGCGAACATCTTTAAATGTCAGTTCATTTAAGAACTTGGCATTCAGATGTTCAGAGAGAGACACTGGCAGTCCAGGCCGGATTGAAAAAGCGCAATCGGCTCATGTTCCGCCAAAAGAGAGGATCCTCGTAATCCTGGTTCATGGTTTTTTTGTACTGCGCAAAAAACGTCTGGTACTCCGTGCTGAGTTCGCCTGACGGGGTCAGAACCGGCACGTTCTTTCGCGGTTTCGTCGAGGCAAAGTACGACGTCGCCATGCTGCCGCCAGAGACGCTGGAAATCATTGAGACGTCTTCCAACAGAGAATGTGCAGGTCCGACTTGCACCTTCGCCAGTGCTTCGAGGCCGGCCGCCCCGAACAATGCCGCTCGACTCCCCCCTCCCGATATGGCGATCCCGATCAGTGTGTCACTCGGTTTCATCGGATGGTTGCAGGACATCTGGTCCGGCTTTGGCGGCGAAATTGTATAGGTTGGAGAAGTCACGCATCCGGATAACATCAACAGGACTATCCCGACGGCAACCCGGGCGGTTAACCAGTGGGAGGCACCAACGTTTATTTTGACGCCATTTCCGTACGCCACGCATTTACACATGTGTACTTCCTTTTCGGTGCTTGATGAAGTCATGAGTCAGATTCCTCCGTAGGCTGTTCTGCCGATTTAAGGCGGGAAGCACTATAAGAGGTATGCGGTCGCATTGGTACTGTCAAAAGTGACAGGTGCGGCTCGTCACCGTTATGGGATCTGTCTGTGTTCATAGAGATTGTCATTTCTTCACCATCCATCGACATGCTTCCTACCTTGCCACTGCCGTTGACGGTTGTTCCTGGGAAGTGAACCGACCTTACGACGCCCGCTTTATGGTAATGGCGCACGGTTAGGTACCTGACCTGCAGTTTGGTAGTTTTCTGCAGAGGATTGAGGGGAGAGATCACTTCGCACTATCGCTCAGAGCGATCCTTTTGACAGCCACGAAGCAAATTCTTCATCGTGCCTGCCAGGGAGGTGATCCGGCCTTTGGCATTGTGCCACGCCGCGGTATCAGGGCTAAAGGTGGGGTTTTTTATGGGGCCACTGACCCGAACAGCAAACGGGAGAGCCGTAAATCCGTCAGAGGTTTTGAGAAGCGCCGACATGCAGGGGATCTTGATTTTCTTTGCGAGCGATGGGCCGATTTTCACAAAAATACGACCATCGGCGATGTCGTCAGGCGAGCTCGATACGTTCCCCTCCAGAGAGGCGAGAGATCCGGTGACAGCCAAGGGATCGCCATGGATCCAGCCATCTTCCAGGCGCACTTTGCCCTGGAAGCCATCAAATTCCATCTGCTCGAGTTCACTGATGTGCGTGTGCTTTGCGAGGAACTGAAACAGTGCAGAGTGGAGGACTTGGCCGTCCACAACGTTGAAATCAAACGTTCCCGAGGCATGCGTTCTGAGGGGCTCTTCGTTTAGAAGACCTGATCCGGAAGTCACAAACGACCCCGTTCCTTTGAGGACGGCTTCCTGGCCTGGTTGCACGGCTTGCATCACGGACTCGACATTCAACCCTTGGCCGTTACCGGACCAGATGAGTTGCGTCTGTTTGTCCTGCCGCACGAGGGTCACTATCGAATGCACCCGGCCACCAGCAATGACCGTTGGTTCCAGCTTGGCCTCCAGTCGCACGCCGGTTCCTTTCACGATGACACGACCAGGCCCAATCATCAGGTTGTTGTAGGAGATAGACGCAATTGACAGTTCTGCATCGAGGTTCGTGAGGAGGGCTAGGCTGTTCGACGGTTCCGTTCTGTCTTCTCGATCCTTTCCCGCAGCCTGATTAGCACTGGTTTGCGGCATGGGTTCGGGTCTCGAGAACAACGCTGCATGCCAGGCAGCATCGAGCGAGGCGATCTCCACCCTGAGTTGCGCGCCCGGCTGCCCGGCGATCCTCACGACGCCACTGGCAGTCACACGATCAGGCCGGCCGCCGGGACGATCGGCGGTCACCGTCAGACCTGCTACGCGGACCTCGTCATTGTGTCGGTCCAGGTCGTGCTCAATACGAAGGGTGGCCTCTTTGGACCCTCCATCTTCACCTTGACGTGCGATCCGAATCGGTCCGAGTATTTCCTGACCACGAACGACGAGACTCCCACCGCCGGAATCCAGAGTGATGGAGACCTCGGCGCTGACCGGTAACGGGCCACGCTCTCGACCTGGAAATACTCCGAATACGTCCACAAGCGGTGCGGTATCTAAGTCTTTGGTGACGACGGTGATGCCGCCGCCTTGTTTGGACGCGGCGATCGGCCATGTTCCCGCAAAAGTTAGCACTCCAGCCGGCTTCCCTTGGGACCCCAGAGTCATGTCGACCTTGTCGATCTTGATATCCGTCCGGGCCGCGTTTAGTTCCGCGGTTCCTTCCGCGAGAAGCGAATACGTGATGAATTGCCCACGTAACGGCTGGAACCGAAGTGCACGCGCGTGAATCGTAGCCTCTGCTGAGACGGGGCGATCCTGTCCGCGACCTTTCAGGTGTCCTTCAACCGACACTCTACCGGCTGTGAACACTGTGCGTTGCCGTTCGTCGAGTAATCCGATTCGATCGAGAAGTTTTGCCATATTGCCGGTATTGAACGCGACTGCGAGATCCTTGGAACCGTCGGCGACATTGGTTTCACCACTGAGTCCCATCATCGCGATCTGACTCGCTCCCGCCAGGGCTTCTACGTTGAGAGCATCCACCCGGATATGGGAGAACTCCGTGATCGTGGCATCGATCCGGCTGCGAAGGCCTACGGGCTTGCTGATATGCATGGCTCCCGCATCAAGACGCAGGCCCGTGACATCGAGAGTACCGGTAACAGACAGGGCGCCTGTGTCTTCGTGTGCTCGCATGATCCAACGTCCGTCAATGATGCCGGTCTTCACTCCATTTAGGGCTGAGATTCCCCAGACGGCCAGTCGCGGTCTCAGCTGGTCAATTCCAATATGGCGCGCCTGCACGGTGAAGGTGGTGACTTGACCATTCGGCGATTGAAGCGGGTTTCCCTTTGTTTGCTTAGCTCGAAGGGTGAAGCGAACTGATCTGTCCAATGCGGCAGCGATGATAGGTCTGGACCGCTCGAGTACTTGCAAAATCCCCTTGTCCAAACGAAGGACACCGGTCGTGCGGTTGAAGCTGCCGGATGTGTGTCACGACAAGATGAAGGGGAACAGTCGCTTGATCTATCTCGGGAAGTCGTAGTCTGATTTGATCGCCACGAAGATCGATCTCCCAACTGAGAAGGTCTCCGGTCATCCTGATCTCGGCCGTCCCGTTGAAGTGGGCTCGGTCGATGCGTGCGTCGCTCCAGAGAGCGAGCAGCGGATTGCACGCTCTACCGGGCAAGTCTCTAAGCCTAAGCGATCCCTCCAGACTCAGGTCTCTCGTAGGCACCCTCAGGTCTAGGGTCCCAGACAAACGTAATTTCCCCACGGATCGGTCGCCTACCGAGGCGGTCATGATCCAGGAATGCAGTCGCAAAATGGTCAGATTGGTGACCGTTCCCTGGATCTCATGAGCGAACTTCAACGGGGCACTGTCTGTGCCTTTCTGCGCATCGGCCATCCTCACATTCGAGATCATGAGACGGGTGCTCAAATCTATTGCGTTATCCTCGTCTCGGCTAGAAAGAATTACCGTGCCATCCAATCGTCCTGTGCGGACGCCTCGTAATCCCTTCCAGCCGAAGGCATCACACCATTGGTGAAGTTCCGTAACTCCGATATCGTTGATCGTGAGCATCCAATCAGACTGAGGGACATTCTGAGTGGAGACTCCTTTATGTTTCACACCTTCAACGCCAAGGTTGATAGTCAAAGAATGTTTCAGTTCTCCCGCCAGCAGGACGCGATCATCCGCCGCAAGGCGCAGTTCGAAGATGTCCAAGGTCAAGTTGCGAGAGCCGCTGTCGAATATCCCCACCTGTGCTACATCGACATCCACTGGTGGAGTTGTGCCCTTCCCCGATACGGCTTGCAACTGTTGTCCCGTGAGTACGGAGCGGATTTCGTACCGCTCCCCTATCGCATGAACATTTACATCACCACTCATGCGGGCTGAACGAAGACGGGACGATCCATCGTTTCCGAGTATAAGATTCAGCCCCGCATCAGTCATTTCTTGAAGCTTGATCGCAACATCCATGACCGAACCCTCGGATGATTTGGTTCCCGTGACCGTAATGAGCAAGTCGCCGAGGGATGTCTCGCCTTGCAAAACAGTCAAAGATGAATCTGCGTGCACAAAGGCTTGCGTGAAGTCATAGCGACCTGACATCGTCTGATCGAGCGTGATCTGGGTGGAATCGGCTACAGTTCCCTGGCCGGGCCACTCTCGAATCATCAGCCGATTTGACACATTCCACTTCAACTGCTGGCCGCCGCGACGTTCTTCAAGAGTGCCGGTCAAGAGGAACGTACCGGCCCAACGGCTCTGGCTTGCAGAGCGGTTCAATGCCACTTCGCTGCGCAGGTCGATGGTGCCGGTTCGATCGGCCACGACATCATCGATGGCCAGCTTCAGGTCTCGCACCGTGAACTCATCGCCGCCTGTTTGAATCGAGACCGTGATGTGATCTAGACGCGCGCGTTGAATGACAAAGGGGATCATCACCGCCGGTTTGCCGGCCCTCGCAACTGTCGATACACCTTGCGGAGGTGGGGTCAACCCCGAAGCCACGTGCAGCTTGCCATTCTCAAGATCGAGTTCTTCAACAAAGAGGAGGTGTTCGCGCAGCCATGCCATCACTGAAATTCGAAAGAGTAGCTGGTCGATCTGCAACGACAGCCCCATCTCCGGTCGTTGGTAGGAGAGTCCTGTCAATTCGAGCGTGGCGGGGAAGGTGAGAGACCCATTATTTACTCGAAGTTCGCCGGGCACAACTGCGGCAACGAGCGGAACAAGGATGTGTCGGAATGCGTGCTGTGTTTGGAGATACCACGCGCATGCGGCGAGAAATAGAATCATCCCGAGCAGGAAGAGACTCAGATTGCGAAGCAGAGGATGAGGGCGGCTGGAACGGGTATCTGTCATAGTGCGCGCTCGGCAAAGGAGGGCGATTACGACGCGTTTTTCATGAGGCAGGGGTTCTGTAAAGATTTGATGCTTCTTGTTTTGAGAGTTTCCTCCTCTGCTTAGAAAACGGTCTCAAGGCGATGCATCATCGAGTAGACGATTGACTAATCGGGAGGTTTCCATGCTGTCCAAGATGCTCATATGTGTCTCGTCGAAACCGTAGAGCCGGCTGGCATCCTCCTGTGCACCCGAATACAGTTGACTCGCCAGAGTGACCGTCCCGTCAGAACTTTCCCCGATGCCGTTTCCGCGATGCTTGAAACCAAATAGCAGATGATGCTGGACGCCATCCGGCAGCCGCCGATGGACTGGCTCGCCGTCACCGTTCGTGAAGAACAGATCGGTCAGATAGGCACTGCGAGGAACCATGTCGTTCCAGACATAGACCACCGTCGGCGCGTAATCGACTCCGGCCTGTGCAGCTTTATGCCCAGCCCACGGCGTGGAGATGGTGATGTAGAGCGGGACGCGCGCACGACTTCCGCCCAACTGATTCCTCAAAAGGAACCCGCGGGACACCAGCCCACCCATGCTGTGGGCGATGACGTAGTACTGGGTGAAGCCGTGCTGGAGCTGCAATGTCTTCATCGTCTGGTCGAGATGGTCGGCCAGGCTGGCAAGACGGACTCCGGATGGGTAGTAGTACAACCAGGGCTGGTACTTCGTTCGGTCAAGATGCTCGACGAGAAAACGAAAGTTTATTGGCGTGCCATTAATGCCGTGCACGAACAGCACGGGAATCTTTCTGGCATCGTATGGCTCGAGGAAGTAGACGCCGGGGCCGACATCGAAAATAAAGTCATACGGTCGCCATAGGCTGTCGGTCGCATGTTCCTCGCGGAAGCGCGGATCTTCGAGCGTGGTCACCACACCATACGCCGTCGCGGCGCCGAGGGTCTGTTGGAGTTGAGCGCTCGAGGAACGAGCCTGGAACTTCATGAAATCGATCTCCCCTTCAACCCGCGAACGACCTTCCGTCGGGATGAAGAGCGCCAGTTCAGCGTAGGGGTGACTGCTGTCGCAGGTGACCAGTTGATTCGCGTCGACGGGCAGGAACGGTTCACCTGGTTGATAGACGCCGTCGGCATTCACGTCGCCGAAGGCGACAAGCCCGTAGGTGCCAGGGCGGGCGCGGAACATCCAACGCCCTGGCGACTCCAACACAAAGTGGTCGATCAGACTCCAATTCTTCTGATCCGCCAAGGCGCCCCCGTTGTGGCGAACCAAACCAACCAGCAGCGGGCTCGGCGTCTCCTGCCGAGCGCTCACGGATCCGTCTATTCGACAAAACGTCTCCATCTTGGACTGTTGCGTGCGCACCTCCTGAAACACGCAACCCGTCAGGAGGAGCATGGCGACGGCCCAAATCCACAAGCGCACACAGTCGTTGAGCACCCACCCTCTTCGGCGTGACCGCTCTTTCACTTTCCCGTTTTTCCTCCTGCATGCGCCCCGCGTTTTCCTTCCTGAAGAAACTTTTGCGGATCGAGCCTGCCGTAGAGCTCGATCATCTTCGCGACCAAACCCGTCCAGCCGGTCTGATGGTTGGCGCCCAGCCCGGCGCCGTTGTCCCCGTGGAAGTACTCGTAGAACTGAAGATAATCGCGCCAATGCGGATCGGACTGGAATTTTTCCGTTCCACCGTACACCGCACGCTTGCCCTGTGCGTCCCGCAGAAAAATGCCCGTAAGGCGGTTGGCAATTTCCTTGCTGACCTCGAACAGGTTCATCATCCGGCCGGACCCGGTGGGGCATTCGATTTTGAAGTTGTCACCATAATAGAGGTAGTACGACAGCAGCGCCCGGATGATCATGGCGTTCACCGGCATCCAAACGGGCCCACGCCAGTTGGAGTTGCCGCCGAACATTCCCGTGTTGGATTCGGCCGGAAGGTAGTCCACCCGGTAGACCTGCCCTCCGACATGAAACACGAACGGATGCTGTTGATGGAATTTGGAGAGCGAGCGGATGCCATAGGGGCCGAGGAACTCGTTCTCGTCCAGCATCTTCGAGAGAATGCGACGTAACCGCTCTTCATTGACCAGCGCCAGAATGCCGCGGTCGGCCACTCCACGGTGTTCCCGACCTGTTTTGTGGATGAACGTCAGGAGTTCAGGCATCTGTTGCGCACGCTCTTGAAGTCTCGCAGCCACCTCGGGCACCCGTTCTCGCTGCCAGTCTTCAACGACCGACGTGGCGCAGAGCGGCAGCAGACCCACCATGGAGCGGACTTTCAGTCTGGTGGATCTTCCATCGGGCAATCGCAGGAGATCGTAGTAAAACCCATCTTCTTCGTCCCACATGCCGTCGGAGCCGGACCCATTCATGGCCGCAGCAATGTAGAGAAAATGCTCGATGAATTTTTCGACCATGTCGCCGTATGTGCGGTCATGAGGGGTAATTTCTACGGCGATTTCGAGCATGTTCTGACTGAACAAGGCCATCCACGCGGTGCCGTCTGCCTGTTCGAGGTGACCGCCCGTCGGCAAGGGAGCGCTTCGGTCGAACACGCCGATGTTGTCCAGCCCGAGGAAGCCGCCCTCGAAGACGTTCTTGCCGAAACGATCTTTCCGATTCACCCACCAGGTGAAGTTGAGCAGGAGCTTGTTAAAGGCCGACTTGAGAAAATCGATGTCCCCTTCGCCGCGCAGGGCCTGCTCAGTGCGGTGCAGAAACAGGGTGGCCCAGGCATGAACGGGCGGATTGACGTCGCTGAAGTTCCATTCATAGGCCGGAATCTGGCCGCTCGGATGGAGGTAATACCCGTGAAACATCAATTTCATCTGCTGCTTCGCGAAGTCGGGATCCACGATCGAAATCGGCAGCGTATGAAAGGCCAAATCCCAGGCGGCATACCAGGGATATTCCCATTTGTCCGGCATCGAAATGATGTCGCGGTTGACCATGTGAAACCACTCGCGGTTTCGGAACTCGCGGCTCCCGCTGTGAAGAGGATGCGCAAAATGTTCTTCCAACCACTGATCGGCATCGAGATAGTAGAACTGCTTGCTCCAGAGCATGCCGGCCAAGGCCTGCCGCATGACGTTCGCCTCATCCGGGCTCACCGAAGGGGGGGTCACCGCGCCGTAGAACTCATCGGCTTCCCGCAACCGATCTTGCATGATGTCATTAAAGGCTTGGCCAAATGGGGAGGCCACCTTCGTTTTTTCTGCTGCCTTTGCGGGATTGGCGCCTTTGGCCGCCGGCACGTTCTGCCGAACCAAACGCAGTTTCGCCGTCGCGGTCCCGCCGGGGGCAATCTTAAACCGGTAATGCGCCGAGACCTTCGTGCCGGTTTGGTCGGGATTGATGGCATGCTGTTGACCCTGGACGACGTAATTATTGATGCCGTCTTTCACATAGGGACTGGCGTTGGGATATTCAGGAAAGAGCCGTTCGTTGTTGGTTTCGTTGTCGGTAAAGAGCAGCGGCGCTTCACCCTCGCAGTACAGTAGGTATTCGCCCAACGCTGAGTGGGTGGCCGCTACGATCTTGTTCCCTCTGGGTCCCTTCACCTGTTTCAATGACGGTTTCTCGACAGGCTTGGCCTGCCAAGAAGCCCAATTGTTTCGAAACCACAGCGTCGGGAGGATGTGAAGATCAGCCGCCTCCGGCCCCCGGTTTGCCGCGGTGATCTGAATGAGAACATCGTCTGGTCCGGCCTTCGCATATTCGACGAACACGTCGAAGTAGCGGTCGTCGTTGAAGACCCCGGTATCGAGCAGTTCGTATTCCGGCATCTCCCGGCTCCGCTGCCTGTTCGTGTGGACCAGCTCATCATAGGGATAGGCCGCCTGAGGATACTTGTAGAGAAATTTCATGTAGGAATGCGTCGGCGTGCTGTCGAGGTAGAAGTAGTATTCTTTGACATCCTCTCCGTGGTTGCCTTCGCTGTTGGTCAAGCCGAACAGGCGTTCCTTGAGAATGGGGTCCCTGCCGTTCCAGAGGGCCAGGGCAAAGCACAGTCGCTGCTCTTCGTCGGACAAACCGGCGAGGCCGTCTTCGCCCCAGCGATAGGCGCGCGAGCGGGCGTGGTCGTGGGTAAAATAATTCCAGGCGTCCCCGCCTTCGCTGTAGTCCTCCCGGACCGTTCCCCACTGACGCTCGCTCAGGTAGGGGCCCCAGCGTTTCCATGCCTGTCCATCGGTGGACAACCGTTCATGCTCGACGGTCGGGTACGTCTGCTTGCCCTTCATGGCCTGTTCCCTTCCTGTCGTTCGTGTTGGCATATGCGCCTCCTCAGTACACTTCGGACCCAGGTGTTGATCTCATAGATGACCGGATATTTCCGCCAGGCGTTCATGCGTCGCCTTCTTGAATGCAGCCCTCTTGCCCCCTTCCAGGGCCCGCTTGGCATCCAGGAGCCCGATAGAGTTGGATGAGTTTCGCCACGCACCCGGTCCAGCCGGTCTGATGGCTCGCGCCCAGTCCCGCCCCGTTGTCGCCATGAAAGTATTCATAGAATAGGATGATGATCGCGCCAGTGGGGATCGGACTGGAACTTCTCCGTGCCGCCATACACAGGACGCCGCCCTGTTCATCCCGCAGGAAGATCCGGCTCAGCCGATCCGCGATCTCCTTGGAGACCTCGAAGAGGTTCATCATCTTGCCGGACCCGGTGGGGCATTCAATTTTGAAATTATCGCCATAATAGAGATAGAAATTCAGGAGCGCCCGGATGATCATGACATTCACCGGCATCCAGACCGGCCCGCGCCAGTTGGAGTTGCCGCCGAACATGCCGGTGTTCGATTCGGCCGGCAGATAGTCCACCCGGTACTCCTGGCCGCCCACGTTGAAGATATAGGGGTTCTCGCTCGTGAAACTTGGAGAGCGAACGGATGCCGTAGGGGCTCAGGAACTCGTTTTCGTCGAGCATCTTCGTGAGGATCCGGCGGAGCCGCTCCGGATTGACCAGCGCAATGATCCCCCGCTCGTCCACCCCGAAATGCCCCGGGCCGGTGGGGTGAATGGACTTCAACAGCTCGGGCATCTGGCGCGAGCGTGCTTGATAACGCCGCGACGGCCTGCGGAACGAGCTCGCGCTGCCACGGCTCGACCACCGTGGTGGCGCACAAGGGCAGCAGCCCCACCATCGAGCGTACCTTGAGCCGCTGGGCGCTGCCGTCCGGGAGCCGCAGCAGATCGTAGTAGAAGCCGTCCTCCTCATCCCACATGCCCTCCGGCCCGGGCTTGTTCATGGCCGCGGCGATATAGAGGAAGTGCTCGATGAACTTTGTCACCATGTCCTCGTAGGTGGGGTCGTGGGCCACCAGCTCCACCGCCAGCTCCACCATGTTCTGGCTGAACAGGGCCATCCAGGCCGTGCCGTCCGCCTGCTCCAGGTGGCCGCCGGTCGGCAGCGGGGCGCTGCGGTCGAACACGCCGATGTTGTCCAGGCCGAGGAATCCGCCCTCGAACACGTTCTTGCCGAACCGGTCCTTGCGGTTCACCCACCAGGTGAAATTGAGCAACAGCTTGTTGAAGGCCGACTTGAGGAAATCGATATCCGTCTCGCCGCGCAGGGCCTGCTCGGTGCGGTGAAGGAACAGGGTCGCCCAGGCGTGGACCGGAGGGTTCACGTCGCTGAAGTTCCATTCGTAGGCGGGAATCTGTCCGTTGGGGTGCAGGTAGAGCCCGTGCAGCATCAGGTTCATCTGCTGCTTCGCGAAGTCAGGATCGACGATCGAGAGCGGCAGCGTGTGGAAGGCCAGGTCCCAGGCCGCGTACCAGGGATATTCCCATTTGTCCGGCATCGAGATGATGTCTTCGTTGACCATGTGGAACCACTCCGAATTCCGGGAGTTACGATAGCCGGCATGCAGGGGATTGGAGTGGTGTTCCTCCAGCCAGCGGTCGCCATCGAAATAATAGTACTGCTTGGTCCAGAGCATGCCGGCGAGGGCCTGGCGCATCACGTTGGCTGCATCCGGGGAGACGGAAGGCGGGGTGACGGACGGTAGAACTCGTCCGCCTCCTTCAAGCGAGCCGCGAAGATCTCCGCAAACGCCGGCCCGAAGGGGATGCAACCGCCTTCTTGTCCTTGCCCTGCTCAACGGGACCCTGGCTGGTGAGGCGCAGGCGCACGGTCATCGACTGGCCGGGCCCCACCATCTGCCGATAGTGCGCCGAGGCCTTCGTCCCCTCGTGTGCAGGATTCACCGCCTCCTTGCGGCCGTGCACCACATAGTCATTGATGCCGTCCTTGACGTAGGGGGTGGGGTTCGGGTATTGAGGAAAGAGCCGGGCGTTGTTCGTTTCATTCTCGGTAAACAGCAGCGGCACCTCGCCATCGCAGTACAGGTAGTACGTGCCCAGTGTCGAATGCTGCGCCACGATCGCACTCGTGCCCGCCGGTCCCTGGATCTGCTTGAGGATCGGTTTCTCGGCAGGTCCGGCAATCCATGAGCCCAGTCGTTGCGGAACCACAGGGTCGGCAACAGGTGCAGCTCGGCCTTCTCCGGCCCCCGGTTGATCGCGGTGATCTGCACCAGGATGTCGTCCGGGCCGTCCTTGGCATATTCCACGAAGACATCGAAGTAGCGGTCGTCGATTGAAGACGCCGGTGTCGAGCAGTTCATACTCCATCTCGTTGCGGGAGCGCCGGCGGTTCGTCTCCACCAGATCGGCATAGGGGAAGGCCGCCTGCGGATACTTGTAGAGGTACTTCATGTAGGAATGCGTCGGCGTGCTGTCGAGGTAGAAGTAATATTCTTTGACGTCCTCGCCGTGGTTGCCTTCGCTGTTGGTCAGCCGAAGAGACGCTCCTTGAGGATCGGGTCTTTCCCGTTCCAGAGGGCGAGCGCAAAACAGAGCCGCTGTTCGTCGTCGGAGATGCCGGCCAGACCATCCTCGCCCCAGCGATAGGCCCGCGAGCGGGCCTGATCGTGGGTGAAGTAATTCCAGGCGTCACCGTTTTCGCTGTAATCCTCCCGAACGGTTCCCCATTGCCGCTCGCTCAGGTAGGGGCCCCACTTCTTCCAAAGCTTTTCATTCTGACGAGCTTCTTCGAGCCGGATTTGTTCAGCCGTCTTCATAGGCTCCTTTCTCACATGATAAAAGACACGTGATCTCGTTGATCACACATTGATGGTCGCCCATGAGCAGGCGCTTCACCATGATCGCACCATCCGGCCTAGGCCGATCATTCCCATCTAAGGTTTCTCCTGTGAAACAGATCATTTGCTGCTGAGCAACCCAACAGACATTACGATGACTGGTTGTGTCTTCGGCTTCCAGCTGCCGCTTCAGTAGACCTCCGGAATGAACTTTCTCCCCTTCAATGTCGCCTGGTCGTCATATTCATGCTTGTTCGATCGCTTGGGCAGCTTGACCTTCTTATAGGGCATCTTTTTGTAGGGGATCGAACTCAGTAAATGCTTGATGCATGTTGAGTCGCGCCCGTCGCTTATTATCCGACCGCACGAGATGCCAGGGCGCGTGCTTCGAGTCCGTGGCCTCCAGCATCCGGTCGCGTGCGCGCGAGTACTCGTACCATTTCTCGCGCGACGGCAGATCCATCGGACTGAGCTTCCACTGGCGTAACGGGTCCTCGAGGCGAGCCTCGAAGCGCCGCTCCTGCTCCTCGTTGCTCACCTCCAGCCAGTACTTGATCAGTCTGATCCCGCCCTCGCGATGTATCCTTCAACAGACTGGACGCAAGTTCGAGGAAGCGCTTTGTACTGTTCCTTGGTGCAAAAGCCCATGACATGTTCGACTCCGGCGCGGTTGTACCAACTGCGGTCAAAAATGACGATTTCGCCCGCCGCCGGGAAGTGCGCCATGTAACGTTGCATGTACATCTGCGTCTTCTCGCGATCGGAGGGAGCAGGAAGCGCCACCACGCGGAACACACGCGGGCTCACGCGTTCGGTGATGGCGCGGATCGTGCCGCCCTTGCCCGCGCCGTCACGGCCCTCGAAGATCAGGATGATCCGTGCGCCCTTGTCTTTCACCCAGGCCTGAAGGTGACACAGTTCCACCTGAAGCTTGTGCAATTCCTTCTCATATTCTTTGCGCTTCAGCTTGGAGTTGCTCTTGTCTTCCTCCTTGCTTGTCTTTCGCCATTGGCTCACTCCTGTGTCTAGAACATCGGCCGGCATCTACTCGATCGACTGCCATCCGGCCGACGCTCGAGATCACCCATCACGCTGACGTTCCTTTCAGATCGGCCAACAGCACCACGACGGAGCGAGCCTGCGCCCGATAGGTCGGCCGGGAATCGAGGAGCAGCCTGTGCCACGGAACAATGTCGAGCGGCGAGTCGAGCCCCGTATCGATCCACCGGCGCCAGAGTTGGCCGCCACTGTTCAGCATGCGGCAGCTCGAAATCCAGCGGCTCCCAGTAGGCATTCAAGATCAGATAGATCACGGCCCGTTCCTGCTTCATTTCCACGCTGCAACGCCACGCTGCGAGACTCAGGGCTCCAATCCGGCTGTCCTTGTTTCACCCCGTGCCAGGATTTGTTGGCCTGCTGAATCAGTTGCGCCAGACTCAAACGTTGACGTTCATGCTCCACGCTCCTCAAGAGCCGTCGCTCGTTGAGCAACGTCACAAAGCGATGGACATCCGCGTGTTTGGCCACCAAGGTCCAGTCGAACCAATTGAGTTCATTGTCATGGCAGTAGGCATTGTTGTTGCCTCCCTGTGTCCGCCGCACTTCATCGCCCATGAGAATCATCGGCATGCCGATAGAAAGCAGCGTGACGGCGAGAAAATTTTTCACCTGCCGGTTCCGCAGCTGTTCGATCTCCGGATCATCAGTCGGTCCTTCGACCCCGCAATTCCAGCTTCGGTTGTCGTCGGCGCCGTCCCGGTTGCCTTCGTCGTTGGCCTCGTTGTGCTTTCTGTTATAGGAGACCAGGTCGTTCAAGGTGAAGCCGTCGTGACAGGTCACGAAGTTCACGCTCTGCTCCGGCTCGCGCTGCTTGTGCCCGTAAATTTCCGGACTGCCCACGAAGCGGTCGGCAAAGCGGGCCAACGAACCTTCTTCGCTGCGGAAGAAACTGCGGGCGTCGTCCCGAAAACGCCCATTCCATTCTTTCCAACTGTCCCCGATGAAACTCCCGACCTGGTAGAGCCCGGCGGCATCCCATGCCTCAGCAATGAGTTTCGTGCCAGCGAGGGCCGGATCGGATTCGATATCCCACAGCACGGGCGGATCCGGCAGGACCCGGCCGGAGGCATCGCGCGTGAGGATCGAAGCCAGGTCGAACCGGAACCCGTCGACGTGCATCTCCTGCACCCAATACCGAAGACTATCCACGATCATCCGTCGGACGACCGGATGGTTGGCGTTGAGCGTATTGCCGGTGCCGGTGTAATTGGCGTAGCGTGACCGGTCCTCTTCGAGAATGTAGTACGTGTTGTTGTCCAGGCCGCGGAAGCTCAACGTCGGCCCGCGATGGTCGCCCTCGGCGGTATGATTGAACACGACGTCGAGAATGATCTCGATGCCGGCCCGATGGAGCGCTTTGACCATGTCGCGAAATTCGTCCACGCGGGCCGAGTGCATCCTGCCGAGAGCTATAGGCCTGGTGAGGCGCAAAGAAGGAAATTGGCGCATAGCCCCAATAATTGATTTTTCCCGGCGGGCTATCTTGGGGGTCGAACTGAAAGACGGGCAGCAGTTCCACGGCGGTGATGCCAAGTTCCTGCAGATAGGGAATCTTTTCGATCAGACCGGCATAGGTTCCTCGCTTGTCGGTCGGCCACGCCAGAGCTCGGATGGCGGGTGAACCCGCGCACATGCATTTCATAGATGATCGTGCGTGCGGAGGGACGTTTCAGCGGTGCGTCGCCCTCCCACTCATAGGCGCTTGGGATCCACCACCACGCTCTTCATCGCGGTCGCGGTGTTGTCGCCTGGCTGACTGGCAGCCACGCGGCTGTAGTGCTTCGGCATTACGACGC
Source organism: uncultured Nitrospiraceae bacterium (assembly GCA_963824855.1). Taxonomy (GTDB): domain Bacteria; phylum Nitrospirota; class Nitrospiria; order Nitrospirales; family Nitrospiraceae; genus Nitrospira_C. The sequence goes on along the minus strand of CAWGQP010000003.1, from coordinate 240,690 downwards.
CACGGCCGTAGGGATCGAGCAGCACTTTGGTGGCATCAAACCGCAGCCCATGCCCCGGATCAAACGGACCGTGAACGCGATATCCGTAGATTTGCCCCGGCCGGACACCGGACAGAAACACGTGCCAGTAGTGATAGGTGTGGTTGGCAGGATCGAGGGCGACGATGTGGGACGGCTTGGGATCATCCGCCGCGTCGAAGAGCAGGAGATCGATCCCAGTGGCATCACGCGAGTAGACGCTGAAATTGACGCCTCCAGCACCGACCGTCGCGCCGAGCGGAGCGCTGTTTCCACTCGATTGCATCGCGAATGGTTTCGCGCCTGGGGATGAGTCAGACTTGCCTGCTTCAACGATCATCTTCACCAAAGACGAAACCGCCAGTTGTCGCCGTCTGAGGCTCCACGGCTAGGTACGCCTTCGATTACGATAGCGGCGGATCAGGTTATTCGTCGAACTGTCATGGCCGAGGGAATGCTCGTCCTTGCTCTCCAGTTCAGGGACGATGCGCTGGGCCAGGACTTTGCCCAATTCGACCCCCCATTGATCGAAGGAGTCGATATTCCAGATCGCTCCCTGTGTAAACACTGAATGCTCGTAGAGTGCGACCAGTTTTCCCAATGCCTCAGGTGTCAGCCGCTCGGCCAGGATGGTATTGGACGGCCGGTTCCCCTCAAAGACCCGGTGAGGCACGAGCCAGTCCGGCGTGCCTTCGTTCTTCACTTCTTCGGCTGTCTTGCCGAACGCCAGCGCCTCCGTTTGGGCAAAGACATTGGCCATCAAGAGATCGTGGTGCCGGCCGAGCGGATTGAGCGGCTGGTGAAACGCAAGAAAGTCGCATGGAATCAACCTGGTTCCCTGATGGATGAGCTGATAAAACGAGTGTTGGCCATTGGTGCCCGGCTCGCCCCAATACACGGGACTCGTGTCATAGGAGACGGCTTTCCCATCGAGCGTGACGTGTTTGCCGTTGCTCTCCATGGTCAATTGCTGCAGATAGGCGGGAAATCGCTTCAAGTACTGCTCGTAGGGAAGGATCGCGACGGTCTCGGCGCCGAAGAAATTCACATACCAGATGGTGAGCAGGCCCATGAGCACCGGGAGATTCTCGGTAATCGGCGTCGGCGCGAAAATGTTCGTCCATCTGATGACCGCCGTCGAGCATCGCTCGGAAATGCTCCGGTCCGATGGCCAACATCGTCGAAAGTCCGATGGCCGAGACCATCGAGTAGCGCCCGCCGACCCAGTCCCAGAACGCGAAACATGTTCGCCGTGTCGATGCCGAACTTCGCGACCGCTTCCGCGTTCGTCGACACCGCCACAAAGTGCTTCGCCACCGATGCCTGATCACCGCCCAGGCCTGCGAGCGACCACTCACGCGCGCTGTTGGCGTTCGTCATGGTCTCCAGAGTGGTAAATGTTTTTGACGAGACGATGAACAAGGTCTCGTCCGCCTGAAGATCATGGACGGCTTCTGCGAAATCGGTCCCGTCGACATTGGAAACGAACCGGAACGTCATGGCTTCGCTCGCTGTAATACTTGAGTGCTTCATAGGCCATGACCGGCCCCAGATCCGATCCGCCAATGCCGATGTTGACGACGTTCCTGATCCGCTTGCCCGTATGGCCTTTCCATTCTCCGCGTCCGGACGCGGTGCGAAAAATCCGTCATCCGATCCAGCACGGCATGCACCTTGGGGACCACGTTTTCGCCATCGACCATGATCGAGGCTTCCCGCGGGGCGCGTAAGGCGACGTGGAGGACGGCTCGGTTTTCTGTCACGTTGAGCTTCTCTCCGCGGAACATCGCCTCGATGCCTTCACGCAAACCGGACTCTTCCGCCAGTTGCACAAGAAGGCGGACCGTCTCGTCCGTGATCCGGTTCTTCGAATAATCCAGGAACAGGCCAGCCGCTTCCGCGGTCATTCTGGTCCCGCGTTGAGGATCATCCGTGAAGAGCGTTCGAAGATGCATCGCCTGCATGCTTTTATAATGGGCCTGCAATGCCTTCCAAGCTTGTCGCCGAGTCAATGTCGTGCGCCGCTTAATCTTTGGGCGGCGTCTAGTGTGTTGTCGTAGTCATAGGCCTCTCTACCTCTTCACGCCGATCGCTCACTCGTCCTGGCCCATCTCCACATGACGGGTCTCATTCCACAGTCGAATGACCGGCCGGGTAACATCGTGCTCGTAACCTACGGCGCTCAAGCTTGCCGTACTCAGCATGAAAAACTTGCAATTGACGGACGGCTCAAGTCCCAGCCAGCGGGTCGCCAGCACGCGCATGAAGTGCCCGCTCGTGAAAATCAGGACGTTCCCCGACACGTCCCGCACGCGCTTCACCACCCGGTCCGCACGCGCGCTGACTTGTTGCGGCGATTCCCCCCCGGGGCAGCCGTCGCGGAACAATTCCCACCCAGGGCGTTCCGCCCGGATCTCCGCCGTTCGGCGCCCTTCGTAGTCACCGTAATCCCACTCGACGAGATCCTTATCGATTTCAGCCAGTGTTTTGAAGCCGGCCAATTCGCAGGTGCGGGCTGCCCGCTGTAAAGGGCTGGTCCACACCCTCGCAAACGTCAATCCCTTCAGCCGTTCTCCCAGCCTGCGGGCGGTGCGCTCACCACGTTCCGTCAGCGGCAAATCGGTCAGTCCCGTATGCTGATGCGAGATGGTCCAGGCCGTTTCACCATGCCGCGCCAGGTAGACGATGGGAAGGTCCTCTCCCATGACGACACTCCCTGCAGTTCCGACCACCGATCACATCACCGGGCAGGGCTTCACATTCCAGATGCCGGCCGCATATTCCGCGATCGTGCGGTCGCTGGAGAATTTTCCTGAGCCTGCGATGTTCAGGATCGCCTTGTGCGCCCATGCCTTTGAGTCGCTATAGAGGTCGCAGAGCTCCCGGTCGGCATTCATATAGGACGTGAGATCGGCCAAATGCATGTAGTGGTCACCGCCGCGTCAACACCGCCTGCTCCAACGCCGCAAACACGCCCGGTTCATTCTGGCTGAAGTAATTCGAGAAGATCAGGTCGAGCGCCGCGCGGGTTTCCGGCTCGTGATCGTAATGCCAACGGGGGTCATACCAGTTCCGGCTGCCGGCGACCTGGTCCGGCAGTCAGGCCGAACAGAAAGAAATTCTCTTCCCCGGCTTCCTCCGCCATTTCGATGGTGGCGCCGTCGCGGGTGCCGATCGTCAGCGCGCCATTCATCATGAACTTCATGTTGCTGGTTCCGCTGGCTTCATAGCCGGCCGTCGAGATCTGATTGGACACATCCGAAGCCGGAATCAGCCGTTCTGCGAGCGACACGCAGTATTCCGGCAGAAAGACGACTTTGATCCTTCCGCGCACCACGGGATCTCCATCGATCGTGCCGGCGAGGTTGTTCACGAACTTGATGATGACCTTGGCCAAGTGGTAGGCCGGCGCCGCCTTGCCGGCGAAAAAGAACGTCCTGGGCGCCATGGTCTGATTGGGATTCTCTCTCAAGCGGTTGTACAGCACGACGATGCGCAAGGCGTTGAGAAGCTGCCGCTTATATTCGTGAATGCGTTTGACCTGGCAATCGAACATGCTGTCGGGATCGATGCGCTGACCGGAAGTGGCTTCGAGCCATTGAGCAAACTTGGCTTTGGCTTCGCGCTTTGCGCCAAGGAACGCATCGCGAAATGCCGGATCGCCGGCGAGGGCCTTCAACTTGCCGAGCTGACTGAGATCGGTGATCCAGCCGTCTCCGATGGCTTCGGTAATCGCATTCGAGAGCGCCGGATTCGCCAACAGCAGCCAGCGGCGGGGTGTGACCCCATTCGTCTTATTGTTGAACCGTTCGGGATAGAGTTCGGCCAAATCCTTGACCGTCATCGTCCGCAGCAATTCGGAGTGAATGGCGGCCACGCCGTTGGTGCTGTGGGATCCGACAATGGCCAGATTGGCCATGCGGATTTTGCGCCTGGCGCCTTCCTCCACGAGGCTCACCCGCTCGACGCGGCCCTCGTCTCCGGGAAAGCGGTTTCGAACCACCTCGAGCAGACGGCGGTTGATCTCGAGAATGATTTCAAGATGCCGCGGCAGCATATGATCGAACCATTCGAGCGGCCATTTTTCCAATGCCTCGGGCAGCAGCGTATGGTTCGTGTAGGCCAGTGTCCGTTGCGTCAGGTCCCAGGCCTGATCCCATCCCAGATGCGCCTCGTCGAGCAGGATACGCATCAGCTCGGGAACGGCCATGGTTGGATGGGTGTCATTCAATTGGATGGCGACTTTTTCCGGAAGGGCATTCCAATCCTGATTGCCTCGGCGAAAACGGCGTACGAGATCGCCCAGCGAGCAGGCCACCAGAAAATATTCTTGAAGGAATCGCAACCCCTGCCCCCTGGATGTCGAGTCATCCGGATACAGCACACGCGTGAGGGATTCGGCTGTGAGCGTCTCTGCGAACGCCCCCACGAAATCACCTCTGCTGAACAACTGGAAGTCAAAGGTATCCGGCGTGGCCGCCGCCCATAGCCGAAGCGTATTGATGGTTTTCCCCCCGTAGCCGACGACCGGACGATCGAACGGGATGCCGAGGAGAACCGACGGCCGACCGATGATGGGACGCAGCTGGCCTTCGCGAAGCTCGAAGGTACAATTCAGTTTTACCTCTACCGCCTCTTCCAGTCGCACGACCTCCCAGGGATCCGGACGTCGCAACCAGTTATCCGGCTGCTCACGTTGCCAGCCATCCACGATCGTCTGCTTAAAGATCCCGTACTCATAGCGCAGGCCATATCCCATGCCTGGAATCTCCATTGTCGCCATCGAATCGATGAAACAGGCTGCCAACCTTCCGAGGCCGCCGTTGCCCAATCCGGCATCCGGCTCCGCTTCGATCAAGGCCAGCGGATCGAATCCCTTGTTTTTGGCAGCCTCGGCCGCCAACGGCTGAAGCAAGGCATTCGTCATATTGTTGGCAAACGACCGGCCGAGCAGAAATTCCATCGACAGGTAATACACCCGCTTGGGATTCTTCTCGGCATAGGTCCGTTCTGTCAGGAGCCAGCGCTGCGAAATGATGTCCCGGACGGAACGAGCGGCCGCTTCAAATTGCTCACGCACATCGGCCTGTCTTGACATCAACGACGTGGTCGAAGATGAGGTGCCGTTCATACAGCGCATCGTGGGTGCCGGAAAATTGGATCGGTCCAACTCCATATTGCTGAAGCAAGTCTTTGGTGCGTTCGGGTGTCATATGAGCCTCTCTCCAACCGAGGAGAAGATTGGACTAGACGTTGTCGCCTTCCGTTGAGCTTGCGCGCTTCGTCTTGCCGCTCCCCTGCCCCCATTGCCAATTGGTGATCTCGGGCATGTCCTCGCCGTATTTGGCAATGTATTGCTTGTGCTCGAGCAGCTTCTCCTGGATCGCCTGTTTGGCATAGGCAGCCCGAGATCCAAGTTGCGGCAAGCGGTCCACGACATCGCCAACGAGATGGAACCGGTCGAGATCGTTCATGACGACCATGTCGAACGGCGTGCTGGTCGTGCCTTCCTCTTTGTACCCACGCACGTGCAGGTTCTTGTGATTGGTTCTTCGATAGGTGAGACGATGAATCAACCACGGATAGCCGTGGAAGGCGAACACCACGGGCTTGTCTTTCGTAAAGAGCGCATCGAAATCGAAGTCCGAAAGACCGTGCGGATGCTCGCTGGGTGGCTGCAATTTCATGAGATTTACCACGTTGACGACCCGGATCCTCAATGTCGGAACGTATTGCCGAATAATGTCCACGGCGGCGAGTGTTTCGAGCGTGGGCACGTCCCCGCAGCAGGCCATGACGACGTCGGGATCCGACCCTTTATCGTTGCTCGCCCATTCCCAAATGCCGATACCGGCCGCACAATGTTTGATCGCCTGGTCCATCGTCAACCATTGCGGAGCCGGCTGCTTGCCCGCCACGATGACGTTGACGTAGTTCCTGCTGCGCAGGCAGTGATCGGTCACGGACAACAACGTGTTCGCATCGGGTGGCAGATAGACCCGCACGACGTCGGCTTTCTTATTGACGACGTGATCGATGAACCCCGGGTCCTGATGGCTGAATCCGTTGTGGTCCTGCCGCCACACATGAGAGCTCAGCAGATAGTTGAGCGAGGCGATGGATCTCCGCCAGGGGATCTCGTTACAGACCTTCAGCCATTTGGCGTGCTGATTGAACATGGAATCGATGATGTGGATGAACGCCTCATAGCAGGAAAAGAACCCATGCCGGCCCGTCAGGAGATAGCCTTCCAGCCATCCCTGGCACTGGTGCTCGCTCAGCATTTCCATCACGCGGCCGTCCGGCGCCAGGTGATCGTCGTATGGAAAACTCTCCGCCATCCAAGCGCGATTCGTGACTTCCAACACGTCCTGCCAGCGGTTTGAGTTGTTCTCGTCAGGACTGAACAGACGAAAATTACGGCTTTCCATATTCAGCTTCATCGTGTCGCGCAAAAACTTTCCCATGTGGCGGGTGGATTCTGCCGTCGTCGCGCCGGGCTTGGTGACTTGGACGGCATAGTCCTGATAATCGGGCAAACGCAAATCCCTGAGCAGCAACCCGCCGTTGGCATGCGGATTAGCACTCATGCGGCGATCGCCCTTCGGCGGCAGCTCCGCCAGCTCGGGTTTCAGGCGGCCGGTCTTGTCGAAGAGGTCCTCCGGCTTGTAACTCTTCATCCATTTTTCGAGGATTTTGACGTGTTCTGTCTTTTCCATGTCGCCCATTGGCACTTGATGGCTCCGCCAGTAGTCCTCGCACCGTTTCCCGTCGATTTCTTTTGGACAGGTCCATCCTTTGGGAGAACGAAGAATGATCATCGGCCACAACGGCCGCTTCTTGGCACCCGTCCGCCGCGCCTCAGTCTTGATGCGGTGAATGTCTTCAATGATCGTGTCGAGCGTCGCCGCCATGATCTGGTGCATCTTCTCGGGATCGCTTCCCTCGACAAAATAGGGCGTGTACCCGTAGCCCCGGAAGAGCTGGTCCAACTCCTGATGGCTGATGCGGGCCAGCACACAGGGGTTGGCGATCTTGTAGCCGTTCAAATGCAGAATCGGGAGCACGACGCCGTCGGTGAGTGGGTTGAGAAACTTGTTCGAGTGCCACGACGTGGCCAGCGGACCGGTTTCGGCCTCCCCGTCTCCGACGACGCAGGCGACGATCAGATCGGGATTGTCGTACGCCGCGCCATAGGCATGCGACACCGCGTAGCCCAATTCACCGCCTTCATGGATGGAGCCGGGAGTCTCCGGCGCCACGTGACTCGGAATGCCGCCCGGAAATGAAAACTGCTTGAATAAGCGCTTCATGCCCTCTTCGTCCTGAGACATGTTCGGATACACTTCCGAGTAGGTCCCTTCCATGTAGGCATTGGCCACGATGGCGGGACCGCCGTGTCCTGGACCGATGATGTAGATCATGTTCAGGTCCCGCTGCTTGATCACTCGATTCAAGTGCGCATAGAGAAAATTCAGTCCCGGCGTCGTACCCCAGTGGCCGAGCAGGCGGGGTTTGATGTGCTCTTTCTTCAGCGGTTGTTTCAACAGCGGGTTGTCGAACAAGTAGATCTGTCCGACGGAGAGATAATTCGCCGCCCGCCAATACGCATCAATCAACTTCAGCTCTTTGTCCGACAAGTGCATTTCCCATGAGGCGCTCCTTCCCCTGCCGCCACCCCGATTAATGGATGGCGCCTGCAAAATGATCAATTGATCGCCCGCACACAGCGAGCCGTCTCCTTTGCAATCCATGTTTCTTCGTCGGCCGCCACGACGTACACCGCCACCCGTGAATCATCCGTACTGATCTTCCCCGCAGACCCCGCGTTGAGTCCTACGGCAGTCCGATTGCGGTCTGGATGAAGACTCATCCCGCACCACTCCATGTTCCGGCAGATTCGCTTCCGAACCTCCGGCGCGTTTTCCCCAATCCCGCCTCCAAAGACGATCGCATCCGCGCCGCCCAATACGGCCAGGTAGGCGCCCAGATATTTACGCACCCGGTAGCAAAAGAGATCGACGGCGAACTCGGCGCGCTGGTCCCCTTCCTGCTCGACGGCGCGCAACAGCTCCCGCATGTCGTTGGATCGTCCTGAGAGTCCCAGGAGGCCGGATCGCTGGTTGAGCCATCGTTCCACTTCGGCCGGTTCGACTTTTTCCCGCTCGGAGAGATAGCTGACGATGGAAGGATCGACATCGCCGGAGCGTGTCCCCATCACCAAGCCTTCCAGCGGCGTGAATCCCATGGAGGTGTCGACCGACTTGCCTTTGTCGATCGCGGCGACCGAACAGCCGTTGCCCAACTGGAGCGTGATGATGCGCGCCTGCTTCAACGAGTTTCCAGTGCAGACCGCGTAGCCGTTGGCGAGCGACGCATGCGCAATCCCGTGAAATCCGTATCGGCGGATGTGATGGCGATCGGCGAGATCGGTTGGGATCGCATAGTGCCTGGCGACTTCAGGCATCGTTCGGTGAAACGCCGTATCGAAGACGGCCACCATCGGGACGGTTGGCTCCCATGACCGCTTTCGCCCCTCGAATGCCCGCAAGACAGGCCGGATTGTGCAGTGGCGCCAACTCGGATAGCGCATCGATTCCAGCCTCAACCTGCTCGGTAATCACAGTGGACTCGACGTACCGGTCTCCGCCATGCACCACCCTGTGTCCCACGGCTTCGATGCTGCCCAGCGAATCGCCGAGCCGATTCATGATCACCCGCATGGCCTGGGTATGGTCTCGAGCCTCTATCTTGGTCGTTGAATGGCCCACCTGTTGTCCAGTCATATCCAAGCTCGCCTGCGCCTCCGATGCCTTTGACGGCCCCTTCGAGCAGGGCCGGTCGCGTTGCCACCGTGCCGTTTTCCTCTACGACCTCTGCGAGCCGGAATTTGATCGATGAGCTTCCGCTGTTGATCACCAGAATCCGCATATCAACGCTGAAGTGTCAGAGATCCTGCGCCTCAGTCATCATGTCAGTCCGAGCGGAGTAGACCGCTGATCTCAAGTATTGGACGCATCAAAGATGCTCTGAACGAATTTATCCAGCATGGCGTTGAACTCAGCATCGGATTGCTGGGCCGACAGCCCTTCCACCAGCGCCCGCGAAAAGCTCGCAATGAGGCCGTGATTTCTGCGCAGACGGTCGTTGGCTTGTTCCCTCGTATAGCCGCCCGAGAGCGCGACGACCCTCAAGACCTTGGGATGTCGGATGCAATCAACGTAGAAGTCGTCTTGCTCCGGGAGCGTGAGCTTGAGCATGACCAACTGACTCGCCGGCAATTCGTTGAGCTCCTTGAGGATGGCCTCTTTGAGGAACGTTTCCGCCTTGGCCTTTTCCCGGCAGTGAATGTCAACCTCAGGCTCGACGATCGGCACGAGGCCGGCGGAGAGGATTTGCCTGGCTATCTCGAACTGCTGGCTCACGACACTCTTAATACCGGCTCCATTGGCTTCCTTGATGACTGAGCGCATCTTGGTTCCGAACATCCTTTTCGTGTTGGCTTTCTCGAGCAGTGCAGCAAGTTCGGGCATGGGCTTCATCAACTGGACCCCGTCCTTTTCAGGCGCAAGGCCTTTGTCCACTTTCAGAAAAGGGACCACTCGCTTCACGTTCCACAGATAGTCCGCGGTAGGCCGCCCCTCGATCTCCCTGTCCATGGTGTTCTCGAACAAGATGGCGGCAATGATCCGTTCTCCGGTAAAGCTGGGACTGGTCATGATGCGCGCACGCATCCGATGCACGAGGTCAAACATCTCCTGTTCATTGGACCACGCACCTTCTTTGATTCCGTAGAGACGCAGTGCGTTGGGCGTGCTGCCCCCGCTTTGATCCAGTGCCGCAATGAAACCGGGATGTGTCTTCATGTGCTGCTGTTGTTGCTCGTGAGAGCTGTGAGTTTTCATGGCGGAACCCTCCCCTGCAATTCTTGCCGGTCAGTCGTCATCATTGTCTGTACGAAAACTGCGCAGCCGGAAAAGCACTCTACAGCGCCGATTTGACCGGGAACACTGTCAAATTTGACAGACCCCCCCGGAGCGGGAACATATGGCCTAGGAGCCTCCCCAGGACCCTTCGATCCCTCGCATGAGACGGCTGTTTTTGTCAGAAAGAAAGTCTTGAAAGGAAGGACTTACTGGCGAAGCCAGGCCAGCGCCGCTGCCCGTTCGTTCGCGTTGAAATGGCGAATTTCGGCCTTCACAAAATGCTTGGCCAGTTGGGGCGCCAGGGAGAGGACCGGACTGTCAGAAACCGCCGCGATCTTGCCGATCAGGCGATGATGGTCGCGAACGAACTCAAGGTGGGAGACCAGCGCGGCAAACGAGTCCCACCCCGGAAAAGACTGCGCGTCGACCATAATCCCGCGTAATGTGCCGTGTTCCTCAAGATACGGATCAACAACCGTGGCAAGCGAGGTGAAATCGCCCGCTTGAAGCGGTCCCTGCGGCCGAAGGATCAGAATCCCCTCGTCGCGCAACAGTTCATGGGTGAGCATGTCGACACCTCCTCATGGTCTTCCACGCCGCGACGGTACAACAGAGATCCGTCAGGTCGCAACGTCGTTGTTCCTTGCCTTGACCTGCCTTCCAACCAAATGGTACGGTGCGGCTCCCCATTCGGATCACCCTGTATGCCAAGCCTCCAATCCGTCCGGCGGAAGATCGATTCCGTCAAGAAAACGCAAAAGATCACGAAAGCGATGAAGATGGTCGCTGCGGCCAAGCTCAAGCGCACGCAGGACCGCATTCTCGCCGCCCGCCCGTACGCTCACAAGATGCGGGATACGATTCGAACGCCCTGAGCCGGCGCGTGAACCGAGACGCGCATCCGCTGCTCAAGAAACGAGAGGAGCGTCGCCTCGTCGTGGCCGTGGTCACGAGCGACCGTGGATTGTGCGGCGCCTTCAACGCCAACATCCTTCGCACGGCGGCCGCCGCCCTGAAGGAGTTCGAGTCCAAAGGGATGCAGATCGAAGTGGCGGTCATCGGCAAGAAAGGCCGCGATTTCTTCCGGAGACGCCACTGGAAGGTCCGCCGTGAAGTGGTGGACATTTTCGACAAGCTCTCGTTCGAGCACGGCATGCTCTTGGGGACTGAGCTGCAAGCCATTGACGACTATGTGACCGGGCGAATCGATGCGGTGTACGCGATCTACAACGAGTTCAAATCCGCCATTCAGCAGCGTGTCGTCGTCGAACGGCTGCTTCCGATTGATTGGGTTGTCGAGATTGCAGACGTGAAAGACGTTGAGCACACGATGGAGCAGATGCCCGGCGGCTATCTCTACGAGCCGAGCGAAGCCGACGTGTTGGAGGAACTGCTGCACCGCAATTTCCACGTCCAAGCCTATCGCATGCTGCTGGAATCGTCGGCCGCCGAACAGGGAGCCCGCATGACGGCCATGGACGGAGCGACGCGCAATGCCGGCGAGCTCATCAAGAAACTGACGATTTACTACAACAAAACCCGGCAGGCCGCGATCACCAAAGAACTCATGGACATCGTCGGCGGCGCCGAAGCCCTGAAGTAGCCGTCAGAAACTCGGGAACATGTACCGGACGCCGACTTCGATGTTCCAGATATACGCCCCGGCGACATCACGTCCATAGATTCCCACGCCCGGCCGGATGTAGGCTCCGAACCGCCCGATCAGGTTTCTCCCGCCTTCGAATTCCATGACCATGCTGCTCTTCCCGCTTCGCTCGAAATCCACCTGCCAGACTGATTGAACAATGGTCCACCAGCGCTGGCCCCAGAAGGAATTGACCTGCGCGGTCACGTTGAATAATGAGACGTCTTTTCTGGATGGATCTCCGCCCACGGACGTTTGATATGCCAAGAGGCCGATCAGGAATGAATCCAATCGAGGAAGGAACCGGGCAGTGGCAATTGCGGGGCCAACCGTGTACTTGCCGAAGCCGAGGGTGTCCTGGGCGGCGGTTGGAAACGTGGACACTGCACCAACCAGGAGCGCGTATTCTGGCGTATTATACGCGCGCCATCCGGCGGTAACGGCAAGATCGCTGGCGCCACGGTGACCGCTCATTCCAGGGTTATTTGGATCGTTCGTCCTGAGGAACGGCATATCCATTCGGAGCAGAAAATCCTTCCGAAACGGGAGATCGACGCGCACTGTCGATACCGTCGCGTTTGCGCCCTGAGTCAGATCGAGGTATTGGCTGGTGAGTTGGATGCGTCCCACGATCGCCGTGGGATCCGTTCCGTATCTCGCAGCGACCTTGCGGAGCCGTTCAGCCTCTTCGCGCTGCTCCGGCGTCATGGGCTGGGGCCCGACCCGCTTGAAGATCCGGCGTTTGGGTTCCTCTTCGGATGGTGATGCCGGTCCCTCAGGCTCGCTCTCGGCTGGTTCTATTGCCGGCGATCTCTTCCGCCGGGCTCGACGGGGTTCTCTTCTGAGGGATCGTCGGCGTTGACTTGCCCATGGGCCGACCCAGTGGCCGCTCCAACTCAACATGAGAAGCACGCCCAGCACTGCAGCGCCCGGTGATCGACCGCATGGCCTCTCGCTCATCTAGCTGTGGCGCTCACAGATCTCCGGCTCACCGTCTAATTCATTAGCTTATCCGCGGCGGCCCGAAGCTGCAGGGACTTGGGATTGCCAATCTCTTTCTTCACAATGATGTCGGTCGGGCGCACGGATTTCCCATAATACGCCTGATTGGAATCATTTGAAACCGAGACGAACGCTCCATCGACGGCCATGCCGGCAAATGCGCCCTTCTGTTTGGCGTAGGAGACGATATCCGCGTGATACCTTGAGCGGCCATGCCTGCCGCCGACGGGACCGGTCGCCATCCCGGCATTGGCCCCGAGCTTGAAGTCGTTTGTGAAAAACTCTTCCAGCCCTTTCTTGGTCCGGACGACCAAGACCATTTCAGAGACATCGGCACCGATCTGCGCACCGAAGCTGGCCGATCCGATGTTGTAGAACACCGGATCTCCCCATTTTCCCGTCCTTTCATCCCGTGCGATCAACACGCCGCTGCCGCCGGCGCCGCCGAAGATGAAGGCCCCCCGCATGAACTGCGGAATGATGAAGAGCGCTCTCGCTTCCTTGCTCAGCTGTTTGAACACATCCTTCAACTGGCCATCGGACGCAAAGGCCTCCAGCGTCAGTTGCGCCTTGTCCACGATCTGCTGCTGGGCCGTCGCATCCGCCGAGAACGCCGGACTGGATCCAACCATGGACAGGAGGGCCATGATCCCAGCGCCCACCACTGGGAAACGCGACATCTGTGCGGGCATCGGCGTTTCTCTCCTCTTCCTAACTCTGGCGACCGCGCGATTCACTCCTGCTTGTCGACGCGAGCCCCAAGGTTGAGTTCGATCTCGCCCTGCTCGTCGAACGGCGCCTTGAATGTGCCCGGAGACTCCACAAACGCCGTCCCTTTGAGCCGGTACCTGACTTTCTGCCCGGCACCGGTATTGAGATCCTGCACCTGCCGGAGGAAGCTCGCCAGGGTCGTAAACACTTCGACGTCGACGAGTTCCGATCCGAACCGCGGCACGGTGACGCGCTGTCCAGACATCCCGTTGGCAAACTCGCGCTCGTTCAATTCGATCTCAAACCGCAGGCCATTGATGCTGAGGTCGGCGTCGTTGGCGTTCTGGATTCGGAGCTTCACGCCGAATCGCTGTTCAAAGAGCGTCATCTCTTTGGGAGCCATATCGGCAATGTGGACCCTGGGAGCCTCAAAATCCTTGGGCATGGACGAGCAGGCGGCCACCAGCAGGGCCGCTGGAATCGCCATCCACCCATGCCGGTTCAGACCTCGAATGATCATGCGGTCGCCCGCCACTTACTTGACCGCCTGCATCAGAAGATTACTCGCCGGTTGCCCTCCCGCTTTCCCGACAAAATCGGAAAGAATCTGGGTGAATTTCGGCACCATATCGGAGCCCATCCCAAGCCGTGAGAAGGCAGCCGTTAACCCGGCCCGATCACCAACCGGTCCAGTCACGGCACCCAGGTCTCTCGCGGTCTTCATGTAGGTATCTGCGCCGGGGATCAATTTGGTCAAGGCGGTGAAATCCATCCCCGACAACCGTTCCTTTGCGAGGCTGAGAATGGATCCCACGCCGCCCATCGCCTGATTCGATGTGACGCCCAACTGGTTGGTCAGCAACCCCGTCAGGACATCCGTACCGCCCATGGATTGCAGTGCTGCGCAGCCCCAATAGAGCATGGCCGTCAGCATCAAAAGCGAACCCCATGACCGTCTCTGCCACATGTCCACCTCCTTGGGCTGATTTGCTCTCCTCCGGGACCACTGCGCCATGACGTCGCTCAGAACTTCAGCGCATGAAAACCCCATGCATCGAGATCGACGTACAGTCCGTCTTGCTGCAGCTCATTTCCCTCCCGCTCAAAGACCGTCCCGCTGAATTCATCCGTCATGCGCCAGGTTTTCCCGGCAAGAGCCGGTGCAGGAATCCGGACCCTGCCCTGCGCCGGCTGGTCGGACAGGTTGACGACAATGAGGTGGCCCGTCTCTTCATGAGTCCAACACCAGGCCACCAGGTTGGCATAGCTGTGGTTATCGGGCCATCCCGTCCGCTCGCAGAGCTGCCATTGCCCTTCCCTGAAATCGTCGCGGCGAAGGGTTCGAAGAAGCTTTGTGTAAAACTCCTGGAGGTTGCGGTCGGTCGGCTCCTTCGGACCACGCCGCAAGAACACGGGAAGTCTGACGCGCCGCCCTTCGAACTGTCCGTCGTGGAACAACACCGCGCCCTGTAGGGTGGACACCGTGACGGCCGCCGCCCGCGCCTTTAACGCAGGGAACGTCGCTGCGGCACGAGGCTCATCATGATTTTCGATGAACCGGACAAGTTTCTGCTGATACCCGGATTCGGCGCAGAGATGAAGCCTGATCGCTTCTGGGTTGTCGTGCTCCAGGCGATCGTAGAGCCGCTTGTCGTAGCAGAAGTCGAAGCCTTGTTGCTGCAGCTCCCATTCCAAATCCCAATAGGCCTCGGCCATGAAGAGCACGTCCGGATACCGCTGCTTCACGACACCGATCACATCACGCCAATACTCGGTCTGCGGCATGGCACCGGCACGTTGCCCCCATGTGCGTTCAAACACCTGGTTGAGCAGCAACATCGCCATGTCACAGCGCATCCCGTCGCACTGGTCAGCGATCGACAGGACCGTCGCGATGGTGGCTTTCCGCAGATCCGGACTGAAGGCGTTCAACTGTAAAACGTCCTGCCAAGGAGGGAAATAGGGATCCCGCCCACAAGCCAGCACATGATCGCCGATCCGGAGAAACTCACCGGGCCGTTCGGTCAACTCGGATGCGCTGCCTTGAATGAAGTATTCCGGATGTTCCGTTGCCCACGAATGATCCGGCGCCACATGATTGGGCACAAAATCCAGGATCAACCGCATCCCCCGTGCGGCCAACTCCGATCTGGCCTGCGCCAACCCCTTAGGACCGCCGAGGCGAGCGTCCACACGGTAATCCTTCACGCAATAGGCGGAGCCGACATTGTCTTGAGCGGTAAAATCAGGCAAGAGCCGACGGAATTCGTTCACAAGCGCGTCGTTTCGCATGGACACCGCGATACCCGCCGGACTTCGCTCCCACACCCCCATCAACCAGACGGCGTCAAATCCGTACGAGGCCAGGCCGTCCCATACCTGCGTCGGGACGTTGCCGAGCGTGACGGGACGCCGCGCCTGCTCACTCAGCTCGTGGAGCCAGACACAGGTGTTGATTTCATAGATTGTTGGACGCCGAGACCAGTGAGTCATCATCGGTGCTTTACTCACAAGTTAGGCCGCGACCTTGGGCGCAGCGTAACGCCTGTCGCCCTCGCAGCGCGGCGACGAATGGAATGTACGTGGTCCTTTCCGAAGAGCACTTTACAACTGGACTTCACTGGGGAACACTGTCACATTTGACAGGGATCTGGCCACGTTAAAACCCTTAGGCAGTACATACTGTCTATGCACAGGTCTGCCCCCCTCATTCCAGCTGTCATCGTCTCTCCGACAACAGCCTTGTTCCTCCTTGACTCCTACAGGGAAAGAGGTTCATGCTCGGTCTCCCACTGTCACGTGCCAGAGCAATCTGGACGGAGATGAAGCCATGCTCACACGTTCATTCCCTACGACCGATCCCCAGGAAACCTTCGCGTTAGTGCAACAGGCAGAGGCCGCGATACGCCAGGCTCAACGGCGCTACGAAGAACTGGTGGACTCGCTGGAAGCCATCGTGTGGAGGGCAGAAGCCGGGAGTTTTCGAACCAGCTATGTGAGCAAGCGGGCGGAAAGCATTTTGGGATATCCGATTACACAATGGCTCTGCGAATCCCACCTTCTGGGAGGCGCATCTTCACCCCGAGGATCGCTTAAAAGCCATCGCGTCGTACCGTCGCGCGACGCGCGACAAACGGCATCATGCGCTGGAATATCGTATGGTGGCCGCCGACGGGCGAGCAGTCTGGTTCCACGACTCGATCCATGCCGTCGTCGAAGACGGAACGTTGAAAGAAATGATCGGCGTCATGGTGGACATCACGGAACGCAAACACGCCGAGCGCTCGCTGAAGGAAATGACCGGCCGGTTGATCAGCGCCCAGGAGGAAGAACGCAGCCGCATCGCTCGAGAACTCCATGATGATTTCAATCAACGGCTGGCCTTGCTGTCGATAGGTCTCGAGCGACTGGAACAGAGCACGGAGACCCACGGCACCTATCAGAGTTCACATCGGAGATTTGCGCCGGTTAACGCAGGAAGTTGCCTCGGATGTCCATCGTCTGTCGCATCAGCTTCACCCCGCCAAGCTGGAACATCTTGGTCTCGTGGCGGCAATCAAAGGACTCTGCCGGGAGCTGTCCGAGCAATACGGAGCTCACATCAACTTTCTCTACCGCGATGTTCCCGCTTCGATCGCCAAAGAGTCGGCATTGTGCCTGTTTCGCGTCGCTCAGGAAGCATTGAGCAATACGATGAAGCACAGCGGTGTGAGGGACGGACAGCTCGAGTTGTTCGGACATCGGGGAACTTTGCATCTCTGCATCTCGGATTCCGGCGCCGGTTTTGATCCGGAAGTCGTTTCCGCCAAGGGACATCTTGGCCTGATCAGCATGCAGGAACGGGTACGTGCCGCCGGCGGCACCATTACCGTGGAATCACAGCCGTCGCGTGGCACGAGGATTTCCGTGCACCTGGCGGCATGAGCCGTTCGTCGCGAAGGAGGAATCATGCCGCGTCCACGTATATTGCTCGCCGACGACCACCGACTGGTTGTGGAAGCCTGCGTCACCCTCCTCGAGCCGGAATGCGAAGTCGTCGGTATCGTGACGGATGGGCGAGCGCTGCTTCCCAAGGCCATTGTCCTCCGTCCCGACGTCATCGTGCTTGACATCGGCATGCCGCTGTTGAACGGTCTCGATGCCGGCCGCCAGATCAAACACGCGATGCCCGTCGTCAAACTGATTTTCTTGACAATGAACGAAGATCCCGACCTGGCGAAGGAAGCGCTTGGCCTCGGAGCGTCCGGCTTCCTCCTCAAAACCTCGGCCGCCCGCGAGCTGCCTGAGGCCATCCGGACGGTCATGCGGGGCGACACCTATGTGACCTCCCAGGCCTCACAACGCATGGTCGAGTCGTTCATCCAAGGAGGGGATCGTTTGAACGGTAGTGAGCTGACGTCCCGCCAACGTGAAGTTCTGCAACTTCTGGCAGAAGGGTATACGATGAAGGAAGCTGCCGACGTGCTGCACGTCACGGCCCGCACCGTCGCCTTTCACAAATACCGTGTCATGCAGCAGTTTCGGCTCAAGAGCAACGCAGAGCTCATTCAGTTTGCCATTGACCAGCGGCTGACGCTCGGCGCTTCCACAGGTAGCCGGCGCTGATCAGTTCCTCCAGCGTGACTGCATCTCTGCTTCCAAAGAATTCCGTTTTGAATTCCCTAAGGAGACTCGGCTACGGCAGGACCGAAAGTATCTGTTACTTTTGCCAGTATCGCTGACAACGATGTAAATGATACAAATCTGCGCCTCAGATCATTTGTCTGAATGGAGCGGCGAATGGCGCCATCTGCGGAAAAAAGCAGTAAAGGCCACACCCTCGTGCGCGTCCTCTTGGCCGACGACAGCCCCCCCATGCTGCAGGCCGCACGCAGGATCCTCGAACCGGAGTTTCAGATCGTCGGCACCGTCGACGATGGTCAGGATGTCCTTGAAGCCACTGAGTCTCTCAAACCGGACGTGCTCATTCTCGATATTTCCATGGGCGTGATGAGCGGTCTGGAAGCCGCACGCCTGCTCACGCGAATCGGGTCCAAAGCCAAGATCGTCTTCTTGACGGTACACCATGACCAGGAATTTGTGGAGGAAGCGTTTTCGGCGGGAGCCATCGGCTATGTGACCAAGCCGCGGCTGGGCTCGGACCTGCTTGTCGCCGTTCGCCAAGCGATGATCGGGCACACCTTCGTCTCCCCTGACCTGATCCTAGAGCCGCGGCACGCTCAATGAGCCGCCATGCACTTCTATTTCTGAATCACGGGAAGATCTTTGGCAAGCTGCGCATCGACCAGGAGCTGCAGCCGCCGCTCAAGCTGCAGCCATCGGACGATGGTCTTACCCGGGAGCAACTTATCAAGCGCCCCAAAGCATTTCGTCCGTAGATCCAGTGTCTTCTGATCCACATCAAACACCTCTTCGGCCAACTGCTTGGCTTGCTGGTCGGTCAGTGCGTCATGGCGGCTCAAATAGTCCTTCATGATCGACACCTTTTTGTCATTGATCGCCGCAAGATCGGCTTCATACTGACGATACACCGGCCAGAACGCGGACGCTTCCCGGTCCGTGAACTTCATGCGGTCGGCAATGAGGCTGGCCTTCTTCGTCCTGATATCAGAGCGCATGAGCTCGAAATCAGATTCGGACATACCTTCTCCCGCTTCACGCGCCGGAGCCGGCTCAACGGTCTGAACCAGGTATCCGAGGCACGCAAGACACACCGCAGCAACGAGACGCCTGGGCACGTTCATAGATACCTCTCCTTCATTGAATGATCGTCGGGAGCTTGGAGATTCGTCTCACTGCAATTCCACCCACAGGGAGCCCTCCGCGATGACATGCACTTCCACACCTCCTGCCGTCGGGTACACGCCGCGCGGCCGAAGGGATGTGACTTCTCCTTCAAGCCGGGCGTTCGGCCCCATATCTCGCGTCAGCGCACTCGTGAGCCGGGAACGAAGCGTTTGCAGCTGGCCGGAGAGATCAATGGAGGCCTGGGACCTCAGGCTCGATAAGATGTTTTGATGGAACATCCAGTTTGCCGATTGCACCAACACGTTACGGGTGTCCAGTGTGAAATCCAGATCGACGAACCGCAGCATCCCAAGCCCCTCATCGAATACCGGTGTCCCGGTCGCGTACACGGTCCCGTTCACACCTCCTGACACCTGGAGCGCGAGAATCAGCTTGTCGCCGCTTCCATAGAGTTGCACGCCTTCGACTCTCAAGGTATCGCCAACAGGCGTCTCGAACTCCTGTCCGATCATCTCCTGCTCAAGCCGTTGATTGATGCGTCCGTAGTCGACGGTGATCGGAAGGGCGAGATGGAAGCCTTCCAACGGAAGAGGAGTCAATTGCAGCGGTGGCAGCGGCATCGCCACACTGTCGGGCTTCGAGCCATTGACGATCCTGGGCTCCATCGACCAGATTCACGGACGTATGGAGCACGAGCGTGCCGTTTGAGGTGATCGGACTGACCCGGGCGTCGCGCGGATGAAACTGGAGCCACTGGTTGGGAGCAAACTCGACGGGCTCCTGAAGCTTCTGCCACACCATCTCCGCGCGCTGTTTGGCTTCCGTCCGGTCGCGCACGATCCGGTCGATACTCTGCGCCAGCGCCGCAAGCCTCGGTTGCAACACCGCTTTCAACACAGGTGTCGCGTCGACATCGAGTCCCGTGAGCAGGCAGGGCTCGATAAACACAGGCTCGTCGAACGTCGTCTGCGATTGCATGCGCCATCGGTCGGACCAGGACAGTGCCGACCGGGCGGACAGATTCAGCCGTCTGGGCGGGTCATCGCCATGTCCGCAGCGACCTTCGACGAACCCGTCACCCTCGATTTCTGCGTGCCCAAACTCGATAGCGCACCTGGTCAAACGATACATGAAACTGATCATGATCCATACGGTATCGAAACGATCCTCTGACGACGCGATACAAGAACCGAATGTCCTCCCGTTCTCCCAGCGTGACGGCCTCACTCCAATCGTTCTCGCGCGCCGCGACCTGAGGAAAGCCCTCATCGACAGCGGCAGCCAGGCCTTCGGCCGTGAGCCGAACTTCAAGATTGACGACGGAGGCCTCTAAAGCAGGCGGCGGAGGCGCAGGTATGAGCGGATCGGTGGGCCTAGGAATGTCGAGTTCCGCGGCCGCCCATGTACTTGCCGCACAGAAAACCGAGAGCCACATCGAACAGCAGAAGATGCCGAACCATGTGTGTTTTGATGAAGGTGAGTGGGGTCTCAATTCGCTTTCCTGTCGATGGAGGAACACCAGTCGCCGCCTAACTGACGGTATAGCCTCGTCCGGTCATGCAGGCTGAAAATGCCCGCTTATAGCCGTCTACCTCCGCGTTGTACTCTTGCTTTGCTTTTTGCTGGGCGGCGGCTTGTTGCTGCTCGCCTTTTCGCCTGCGCGCTGCTCCTCCCGCTGCACCTACCCCTGCGCCGATCGCCGCTCCCTTGCCTGCGTCGCCGCCGATGGCCCCTCCGATTGCGCCGATCGCGGCACCTTTTGCCGCGCCCTTCGCGGCGCCGCCCTGAGGGGGAGGCGCAGCCGCCTGCTGCATGGGCTGAGTAGGATCGAATCCCGTTTGGTCTTTGGCCCATTTATAACAACTAAACTCATCCTGTTCCTGTTGTTCCTTGGTCTGACCTTTGCTGGGATAGACGAACACATCCATGCCGGCAAACGCTTCACCGGTCATGAACAACACCCCTATCACGATGAACAGCAATCGTGAACAACGCATGAGGTCTCCTCGCAGTTCCATCAATGAGCGCGCGCTATTTCACAGTTTCCGTCGAAGGCTGGTCCACCGTCGGCGCTGTTTCCGGATTCGGGGTCTGCGATGACTTTTCATCGGGTGCCCCAGAGGCAGGCACTTGAGGAACATCCCCGATCAAAGGCAGATTGCCCAGGATCGCAAGGCGTGTGACCATCCCGACGATATCATCGAGTTGCATGAAGCGGGCGGCGGCAATCGGATCCAGTTTCTTACTGTAAATATCGAAATACTTCTTTCTCAGTGCAAGATCCGCCTGCTGGTTCTCGCCCGACTGCTTGACGATCTTCATGACATCGTCGTTGCTGAGCGAGTCATATTTTTCGATGTACGTGCCCAACAGACGGAGCCGCTTGGCCTCGAGCTGCTCTTTTTCCTTCTCATACCGATGATACACGCCCCAAAACACCTCACTCTGTTGCTCATTGAGGTTCATGTTCCGCTCGAACACCGATTTACGTTCCGTGGACAGAATGTATTGGAGCTTCTCGGTGTCAAGGTTCGGACGTATGTGGACCACCTTCAGCGTGGGCTCTTCAGCATTCAGCGCAGGACCCACGCCAAGACACAGAAGACACAGGCCGGTCACGGCAAGCGGCTTCATGAACGACTCCCTCCTCCTCGCACCGCCGCGAGGCTCACGCCTAGCGGAACGTCGATACCCCTCGTCAGTAGGCGAGAGGAATCTGCTGGGCCAACTCCATCTTGATCACCGCCCGGATTTTGTTTTCTATCTGGATGTAGCGCGCGACCTTGTTGTACGGGAGGACCTTCTCAAGCTTTTGCGAATAGGTTCGTTTCAGCTTGGTTTCCTGTTCCTCCATGGACAGCACGTCGTTGAGCAGTTTCTTCGCCGTATTGTCCGGGATCGAGCCTTTGTTGAAGGCCTCCGCATATGCCTTGATCGTCTCACCAAGCTTCAGATTCACTTGATTCAAATCCATTTGATAAGAATCGTAGAGGGGCCAGAACTTCTTGGCTTCGGCGTCAGAAAGATCCATGTTGCTCGCCACAAGGAGTTTCTTGTCCGCTTTCAGCTTCTCTTTCAAAATCTCCATATTGGTATCGGAGCTGGAACCCGCTGCCGGCTGGGCAATGGCCGAGACGGTGCAAAGCATCAGTCCGGTGAAGAACAACGATACGACCTTCATCATGATGTGCGTCCTTTCTGTTGAGGGTACACCTGGTTACTTTTCCTTCGTCAACACCGAGATGGCATCGCGCAATTGAGCCGATGCGGGGTTTGTCACTGACTTTTTCACGAGAATGTCCGTCGGGCGGATAGCCTTTCCATAATACGTTGAGTTGGAGTCGTCGGAGACTGCGATCATGGCGCCGTCGAGCGCCATGCCCATGAATGCGCCTTTGCTGCGGCCGAAGGACACGAGATCCGCGGCGATGCCTCCCGTAGCCGCGCTGCTGCCCAGCGGTCCGGCGGACACTCCCACGTCGGCACCCAGCTTGAAATCCGAGCGATAGAACTCCTCCAGCCCCTTCTGGGTTCTCACGATCACAACCAACTCGGACGTGTCGGCGCCGGCCTGGAGGCCGAAACTGACCGCGCCGATGTTGTAGAAGGCCGGCTGCGACCATTCGCCCGACTTCTCATCACGGATCAGCAGGATGCCGCCGCCACCCGCACCTCCAAACACGAACGCGCCGCGAAGGAGCTGTGGAACGATGAAGACGCCTTTTCCGCTCGACACCCACTGCCGAACGTCCTCTTGCTGCGGGTCCGTGGCAAACGCTTCCACCGTGAGCCTCGCTTTATCGACAAGCTGCTGCTGCTCGGTCGAGGCTTCCAGGGGTGCTGGACTCATTGTCGCCGTGAAGACAGCGGCGATCATCCCGATAACCGCCATCCAGGGTAGCCGGTGATGCAACACGAGATCTCCTTATTCCGACGGTGCAAAGAGAGCCGCCTTGGCTTGAGAGCCAATCAGCGTGGCACACGCTATCATCATTCGACAGGGACAGACACTGTCAAAACTGACAGAGGGTGAGAAAAACACACGGCAGCGCAACTCATCATCGTGTTGTTTGCCTTCCCGCTGCGCTGCCGTTCACACACGCTACTGTTTCGCGGCCGTTCCCAGCATAGCTTGCAATTCCTTGGAATTGGCATTGGGTTTCGCCTTATGCGCAACAACAATGTCAGAGGGACGGACCTTCTCACCAAAATAGGCGGTGTTGAGATCATCCCTTGTCCTAATCGACGCTCCATCGAACGAGACTCCAGCATACAATCCCTTCGCACGCGTGAACGTCACGAAATCAGACATCAGGTCCATGTCTGTTCCCATCCCCTTTGGTCCTATCGCGACAGATCCGTCTATGCCAAGGTTGACCTTGTTCGCCAACAGCGAATCCACTCCTTTCGGCGTCATGATGAGTACAATCGCCTCTTGTGACTGGGCTCCGGCTTGAAGGCCAAAACTGACCGCCGAGGTTTCATAAAAAACCGGTTCGCTCCACGCATCACTTTTTTCATCACGGGCAAGCATGACACCGTTGCCACCCTCCACGCCGAAGATGAAGGCACCCTTCGCAAGTTTTGGCACGATGAAGACGCCCTTTGCGCCCTTCAGGTGGCCGGCGAACCACTTCATGTCAGGGTCACCCATAAAGTTTTTGAGCGTGGTCTCCGCCTGATCGATAATCTTTTTCGCATCGCCGGCGTCATCCGCCAAGCCTTGGTCTGTTGCGCCAAACAACAGAAGTATCAGTGCGGCGATGATGGTCGCTGGTTGTTTCATTGGCTCCTCCTTACGGCAATCGGATTCACTGTCCCTTCACGCCAGGCGGATAGCTCTCAAATGCTTTCGCGATCGCCTCATTACCCAGCTCGACGTTGTCCTTTGTCGAGTCCTGCAAGGTACCCACGATCGTCGCTCGCCAGACGAGCTGCTTCTTTGTCGGTTCGATCAGATCCAAAATTAAGGTCCCTTCCTTGTATTCGTAGGTCGTGACCCCCCCGCCATACCCGGCACCCCAGCCATACCCGCCGTAAGGGCCGCGCGCCACGCCGACGCTCGTGCCGCCGCTTTCAAGGCGTTGTTTATCCTGCACGTTGACCCAATAGTGCACCCGCAGATCCTGCGGATCATCGACCCCCACTTGGCGGAGCCCCTTGCCCGTGAGCTGACGCACAACGGCGGACTCGATCCGCTTTTGCATCAACGAATTGTCGTAGATCCCGCCCTTGTTCATGTCGGCAGGCCCTGCAAAGGCAAAGGTTTTGAACGACGCAAAATCCGCCGTTTGATCGTAGTCGGTCTTCACGTCAAAGGCATTACAGGCCGACAGGCTGAAGGCCAGGATCAGCAAGCAGGCTGTTCGTCGACGATGCATGAGCGTCCTCCTCTGGTTCTGCCGTCTCTATCTGCCGGGGGAACTCTTCGTGCTCTCACCCGGCGCGGGATGATTGATCAACGGAGTGTGCCGCCGCGTGGCAGAAGCAAAATAGAAATAGGCCCCGACCACTAGAAAATTGATCCCCACGGCGATGATATTCCATACGATCACCGGCCTCGATTCGACCAAGATGCCGTAATACACCCACACGATTTGAAACGTGCCCATGATCGCGGCCATCGTCGGATTCATGCCTTCACAGGATCGTCGCTTGAGCATAGCGATGAGATCTGGCAGGGCGGCAAATGTCGTTCCGAATCCCGCCACGAAGCCGATTATTTCATGCAACGGCATTGACATGCAGATCCTCCATTTTTCACCGATCAAACATGCTCTCTTCTTGAAACGCTTTTCGACCGGATGATCGTCAGCAGAACTCCTCCAGTGAGGGCGATGAAAATTCCAAAGGCAGCCGCAAGCACGCCGAGCCTCCACACCAAACGATCAATCAACTCCTTCCCGGCGGACAGAGCCGACCCCGTACTTTCACGCGCGATCGCACCAATTTCCTGCAGGGCTGCTTTCCGCTCGTCAGTGACCTGCTCTATTGTCGCGACTCGCTGACGATCAATTTCCTCGACGATGGCCGTCCGCTCCTGCACCACGAAGTTCAACGTGGACATCCGCATACTGTCGATCCCGTTCATCGTGTTCATGCGTTCCGTGCTGAGCGCTGAAAGTGCCCTGGTCATCTGACTGGACACAAGCTGGGGGACCTGCATTGTCATTGCATCGCGAACCATAATCGGCATTTCCTTCAAGACCGAGACGGAGTCGACAACGAGCCCGCTCTTCTCAACATCATAGAGCATCAGCTCAGCCTGCCAGCGAACGAGAGTCGGCATATATTCCATATACGCGCTGAGGAGTCGTTGGAGGGTGATCACATCCTGCTCCATCCCCGAGGCGATGGCCCCGAAACTCGCGCTCTCGGAGATTACGATTGAGTCCGTCCGCCCACTAATCGAATCACGTTGGAAATACAAACTCTTCAACGGATGTGGCTCGGCAAACTTCGCCACAATTTCTCGGCCTTGCTGCAGCTTCTGTTCAGCGTACTCAGGCTTCACCATGGCTATGCGAAGCTCTTCCATTCGCGCTTCCAATAACTTGGCAGTCGTGACTGCGATGTCTTGCGAATCACCGAAGACCTCCTTCCCCGCCCCCGCTTCAAAAAAGACAGTCATCTGTCGGCAGAGAATCCAGACATCCGCAAAGGCGGTCAGAGCATCCCGTCCGGATGCAGCCCGGAAGCCGGCCTGGGTCGCGTTGATCTTCCACAGAAGACTGTTGCGCCTGATCTCAGGAGAAGACTCCCGCGATTTGATCTGGTCGGCTGCCTCTTCGATTCGATCGGCAAAGTCGAGGATGAAATCGTTCGTCCATGTTCTCAGTTGAGCGCTGGTAATGCGCGCTTCGGGCGTGCGCCTCTCGAGCAGGCCTATGTGTTCCGGAAACATGGAGCATCCTACGACCACAACGACCGCAAGGCTGTTGACAACGCATCGGTTGATCCTCAAGCACCGCGCGCACGCTGCTCGAACGCCATTCATTGGTCGCCTGCAATCACCCGGGTCCACTCGCGGTTCGTTTCCCGACGTGCGAAGCGTCTCAAGCTCTCATCGGTTGAGCCTTCTCCTGTCAACACTGGGACGCATCGGCCATATATGTGACGAGCACACCGTAGTGATCCGATCCTGGTGCGGTTGAAACCGCCTCGGATTCACCGAACAGTTCCTGCCGGAAACAGCCTGTCGCACTCTCGGATGGCTTTCTCATAAGAAACAAAAAGTCCACCCGCCTCGCCTGAGTGATCCCCTTTTGATAGCCTTCGAGAATTTTCTGCTGCTGGCTTTCAGGAAGCCGTTTCATTGCCGCACGGAGCGCCGATGGCACTTCTTGTATGCCATGGCCTGCGATCACGTTTCGCTGAGGATCAAGACTGTAGACCTCGGTTTCAGGACGCGCCATCGCGTACGTGTCTTTGAGGCCCGCCCGTTCGAGTTCACGATATTCCGGGTCGTCGGGCTCAAAGTTGAAATCTCCTCCCACGAGGACGCCCAGATAGGACCCTTTCGCATACAGCGTGTCGATCTCCTTCACAAGGAGACGAATCTCCTCGAGCCGTCGTTCCTGGTCCTGCTCTATTGCGGCCACGATCTCTGCGAAATCCTCCTGCCGCGCCTTTCCGGCCTTCACCGCTTCGTTGATTTTTTGTATGAAAAAGGCGTTCCGTTCGATACCGGAATGTAGATGCAGACTGACCGTCAGGATTTTCCTGCCCGTATTCGGGATTTTCGACTTCGGCGATCAGTGCATACCGCAGCTCACCCGTTTGAAAGCCCATGTAGTCGTCGCAGCGTCCGAAGCCTCCACTGAGCTTGAGACCCTCCACTTTTCGCAGGCGCAGAGGAGCCTTGGCGAGCACGGCTAAACCATTATTCAAGCCCGGGACGACCGCGAGTCCGGGAGCCAGACGCACTCCGCAGGCATCCACCTGATGCACCGCTTGGTAGTGCAAGCCGGAGCGCTTCATCGCCGTGACGTATTGCTCGGCCATTTCTGGAAGAGGGTTGACTTCTTGAAGAAGCATGACGTCGGGCTGGATGAGAGAGAGTTGTCGAAATTGGAGGTCGAGCCTCGCCTGCCGGACCTCCTGCGATTCGCTCGCTTTGACCGTCATCCCGCTTGGCTCAAGTCCGTGCAGCGTGTTGTACGTCAGTAACGTGATCCGCGGCATCGGCGTGCCGGTCGGCTCTCGTATGGCTTCGCGGGTCGGCTCCAGGCAGCCGGCGACGAGGACTGCCGCCAGGAGCGAAAGCAACTGCCGCAGCAACGAACGCTGTGGAACCCGATCTTCTCCATGACACCGCGTCTCTAAAACACCTGTGACCGGATCGCCAAATACTCGGTTTCCGGCAACAACAACCAGTTGATGATGCGCTTGACGCCGAGGGTGGATGCCGCGGCATGTTCCGCACGTGTCTTTTCTTCGCTCCCTGACACGACACCGAGCAAAATCGCACGGTCGTCCAGGATTTCGACGTGCACACGCGTGTCCACCACACCAGGAGTGCGTGCAAGCTCCGCCTCGACTTGCGCCTTCAATGCGGCATCCGATGAGACCTTTCCAACGGTGTCGACGGTCGAAGGATGTTTGACCGGGAGAAACGCGTTGAGCGATCTGAGACCTTCCACTTTCCTCGCCGTCTTGTACACAGCTTCGGCCTGCTCGGGACTATGCACATGGCCGACAACATAGCCGTGATCCATGAAGACATAGGCTCGTCAGCACGAGGCCGGCGAACTCAGGCTCTGCGAACTAGGACTTCCTGTATGCGTCGCTGGTGTCGATAGTCGTCCGCCAGGGTTAGGGAGCTGAGTCCGGCTCCCGCCGCATCGACCACCGTCTTGTATCGGTCTCCGCTGCATCCCTGCCAGAGCAGCACAACCGTGAAACCGATGAACGGCCAGAGGGAAATTCTGTTCGTTCGAAACATTCGCATGGCAGTGCCTCACAGATGACAATGCCATCTTCGTTCAAGCGTCATCGCTCGATGCAAGATCCCACGATTCAGACGTCCTACGATCCTTGCTCACTGCACCTTGGTAAATTCGCCGCGATAGCGCTCTCCTGTTTCATGGATAATCGATTCGACGAGCACCACGGCTTTACCCTTATGGTCATACAACGTAAATGTGACGGCGCGCTTCTCTGTGTCTCCGACCAATCGGCCGTTGCGCATTTCGAGATCTCCGGACCCAACAGCCGCTCTGGACGTGGTTTGACCAGCGAAGAGATAGGTGCTGTTGGCCCGAATCATGAGACGAACCGATCCTTCGGGGAGCGTCGCATGATCCTTCTTCACCAGCCCTTCCCATTCACCGACGACCATCCCAACTTCGGTGATCGGCACCATCTTCCAGGATGCGTCTTGTTGAGGCGACCCACCGGCGCATCCGGCGCATACGCCTACCACTAACGCGCAGATCGTGAGCCGCAGCCACCGCACCTCGTCATCACATGAGGCCATACGCACCTTCCCTATGGCAGCATTGTGAAGCGCCTTGTCAAACACACCGCTCCCTCATCCGTGAAGAGAATGGCCGACTAGTGTAGCCACGAGGCTGAGATCAGAGGAACTGTCAAAACTGACAGTTGACGAGTCGCTCTTCAATGAGTATCGCTCACGCCTCTTCTCCTCTAGTTGGATGCCAGTCAGGCACTCTCAGCCGCACGAGAGTGAGCCTGCACGTTGCAGCAGGTATGGTGGCTGTACGATAATGAAAGAATTCTCAACCGGCTACGAACCCCATGCGCATCTCGCGTCGAACCATCCTGAAAGCAACCGGCCTTGGCGCCCTCATGGGCATGACAGGCGGCTGTGACGCCGTCGGGGGCGTCTTCGGCCGCATGTTTGCGGTCCCGCCCCGCGAAACGACCTACTTCACCAGTAATTCAAAGTTCTATGTCGTGAACTACGCCGACAGCGTCGTCTCAGTCTCCCGCGAGGTCAACATCGAACAATGGAAATTGACCGTCAAAGGTGAAGTGAAAACACCGATGTCCTTAGGCTGGCGAGACATCCTGAACCGGGACTCATACGATCAGGTGTCCACGCTCATGTGCATCGATACCTTACCCGGTGGCGACAGCCTGGGGAACGCCACCTGGCGCGGCATCTCACTCAAAAAACTGCTACAAGATGCGGGCGCGGACGAGGAAACAGCGCGCGACGTGATTTTTCGCGGAATCGACGGGTATGACGACAGCATCCCGTTCACACGGGCGATGCAGGACGACGTGATGCTCGCCTTTTTAATGAACGGAGAGAAGTTGCCGAAGGAACACGGATTTCCCCTCCGGCTCCTCGTGCCGGGGCTGTACGGTATCAAGAACGTTAAATGGATTCACGAAATCGAAGTGTATCCCGGCGACTACCTTGGCTACTGGCAGCGCAAAGGCTGGACGGACGACGGGACGATCAAGATTTTTTCGCGAATCGATTCACCGGGGCACTATCAGACATTGAAAGGACCCGAACAGACCTTCCGCGGCATCGCGTTTGGCGGACCCAACACGATCGGCAAGGTCGAATTGAGCTTCGATGCCGGCCGTACGTGGAATGAATGCCGCATCGAACCGCCCATGTCCCCCTATTCATGGGTCATCTGGAGCTATACGTGGAAGCCGCCTAAGCCCGGAAAGTATCAAACGGTTGTCCGGGCAACCGATACCAAGGGCCAACTGCAGATTGCTGAACTGGTCCGACCACAGCCGGCCGGCGCATCGGGATATCACACGATCGTCGCAGAAGTCGCAGACATCTAGCCAATGATCAGAAAGCTGTCATCGGGCGGGTATCGGCTCTATTCGCGCAAAAAGAATCCAAAAACGGGGAAGCGCCGGAACCTCGGAACCTTCAAAACGCGGGCGGCAGCCGAGCAGCATGAACGGGAAGTGCAGTACTTCAAACGGCATTAACAAGCGCCGTCTCTCTGTAGGACCTCTTGCAATCTGCTTCATCCTTTCTGATTCTCAAGGCGGAGCCAACAGGTCCGTCGAAGCCCATGTGAGATAGAACAGCACCGTGTAAGCGGTCTTGGAATGGCGCGGGCGGACGGCGAGTTACAGTTACGAGCGGTCGATCCCCTCGTGAAGACTCGATACAGTTGCTCTTACAGCGCCAGCCGTTCGTATCCTGCCTGACAAGGTTCGGCCTGTAATTCTCCCTTATGGAAAAAGGATCGGTGGGTCCAGGCTCGCAGGATGCCCTTCGAATCGAAGCTCACTCGATATTCGTCGCACCAGAAGCCGGTCGGCGTGCCGCGATGCGTCGGCTGTTCTTCCAGAACCTCGTAGAGCCACGTTGTGCCGTTGGGTGTATCGTTTCTCGTCAACGGCACCCCAAGGCGCTCTTGGACATCCGCCATCGTGGCATGGTGTTGCGCGGCCTTCAGGTATCGGCATTCCGGTGGGATAAGCAGTGCACAGGCCGAAAGAATCAATAGAGAAAACAGCAGCAGCCCTCGCATGACGTCCCCCTCCATAGGAAGGCCTTGTGTGTTAATTCTTCTCCCTGCCAACCGGGGTTGTCAATGCGCACCCCCCGCTTCGGACGGGCTTTCCGCCAGGCTGTCTTTCGAGTATTATGGCGTCCCAACACCACCTGCTCATGATCTGATCTGATGGCTGAGCAAACCTTTACCGATCCTCTCGCTCAAGAATATTATCGACAGGGCGAGATGGAGTTGGAGTCCGCCCAATCCGCCGAGGCCGTCCTGCGACAGGCGGAGGCGTTCGGCCAAAAAGAGGCGCGGACGGAAGTCATGCAGTCGGCGTTCTATTTTTTGGCGGCGGCGCATTTTCTGGAAAGCCGTGATGCCAAGGAATCAGCACGGGCCTATCACCAGGCAGGGCAACAGTTGCACAGGATCGGCCAGTTCACCCAGGCCGCTCGCGCCTATTCCAGCGCCGGACATCAGGCCGAGCGTGCGGCCCGTATGGCCACAGCCACCGCATCACGGCATGATCTTCAACACTTGGCCGTGCGTTCGTATTCACGGGCCAATCATTGTTTTGCGGAAGTGGGCGAGCTGGATTGGTCTGAAGCGGAATACTTGAACGAGCGCAACGCCCGTGTGACATGGGCGAAAATGGAAGGGAAGCATCCTTGGGGACAACTCGCCTGGAAGGTCACGAGCAACTACGGCACGAGTTTCTCCCGTTGGGGACTCTGGGTGATCGGCACCATCGCCGTGTTCAGCGTGCTGTATGAGGTGTTTTTCCAGCTACAATGGCTTCAGCCGATTGGTTCGGACACCGTCTCTGCCTGGATTCCCTTGTGGTCGGCGGTCTACTACTCCGTGAATGTCACGGCGGCTCTGGGGCTCGTGGATTACCAGCCGACTCATGTCCTGAGCCAGGTCGTAGTGGTCATCAATGTCCTCGCCGGCTACCTTCTGCTCGGCATCGGCATCGGCATCATCGGCCGGATGATCCGCAGCCGTTGACCCTCCAGCGCCCTGCTCCCTTGGATTAGCGGCGAAGCAGCCCGGCGATCGATATCCGATACTCGCAGGGCCGGACTGGGCGTTAACGACACCTTGCCGATCCGGCTCAGGCGGTCCACCGACAGAAAGACTTGAGCCCATCCGATCCCGGTCAATGACGAGATCCCTTCCATGGTCTGTGCTCCCCCCCGCTTGAGTGTCCAGAGCATCGTCCGATCGACTGGCTGGGACGTGGAAGCTTGCTGCCTGTGAGTTCTCATGGTCCCCTCCGTTCCTAACAGAAAGGTGAGAAGCTGTGGTGGGTACTTACGTTGTTGAGCGTAAGTATGAACCGAATGTGGCTCTTGGCAACAAATTCATCAAATCCCGCATCCTATCCTCGCCGGTCAAGGGCCGCCCTCTCCTGAGGCGTCATCACGCGCCAATGGCCGGCGGCAAGATCGCCTAGCTTGACAGGACCAATCGCCACTCGGACGAGCCGCAGTGTCGGATGGCCGACGGCAGCCGTCATGCGCCTGACCTGCCGGTTCATGCCCTCGTGGAGCACCATCTCCAGCCAGGCAGTGGGGACAGACCGCCGGACCCTGATAGGCACCGGCCGTTCCGGTAATGGCGGCTCCGGCGTGAGGCGTCGTACCGTGGCAGGTCTCGTGCGGGTGCCGCTTAAGACGACGCCATGGCGCAGGCGGTCGAGTGCTGCGTCATCAGGGATGCGCTCTACCTGGACCCAATAGACTTTAGGCAATTTGTGTTTGGGATCCGTAATGCGATGAGCCAGGGCCCCGTCCGAGGTGAGGATCATGAGGCCTTCGCTATCGCGGTCCAGACGGCCGGCCGCGTACACATCCGGCGTAGGAATGTAATCGGCGAGAGTCGGCCGTCCCTCAGGATCGGTAAAACAGGGCAGAACATCGTAGGGCTTATGAAAGAGAATGGTCTTGGGCCTGGAGAACGCCATAAGCACCATAAAGGGAAGGCCCGAGGGGAGAGTCAAGCCTCTTCAACGGCGGTCATGTAGGATTGTATGCAGTCCCCTATGGGTGTTTATCCAGTCGTATCTGACGCATTTCCCTCTCGAACCTCATTTCCGGCCCCATGGCAATCCTCGCGACCACAAAATCAGGTGAGTTTTCCTAGTTTTGTACGCTTGAGTGGAATTATTCAACGGGGGCATCGCATTTGCTCATCGCCACAACGCTGCCTCGTCGAGCAATTCACCCGAATGGGCATGTCAGATTCTGACACCCGTTCTTCACATCACTAGGAGGTTCTATCATGACGCGTTTTGCACACATCATCGTACTTGCAGCTTTCCTCGCAGTGAGCATCGGTGCACCGGTGAGTTTTGCCGGCGAGCCTATCCCCACTGAACAGAAAGACAAGAAGGACACCAATACCGGCAAGGCGGAAGACGACAGCAAGAAGGACGAGAAGAAGAGCATGGGCGGAAAGTAATTATGTTTCCCGGGAGCGCAGCGCCCGCTGCGCTCCCTTACAATCAACCCACGCTCCCATCCGCCTACAAATTCCACACCCTTCTCCGACGTCTTGATTGGTTCGCGCGTTCAGTGCACCATAGGTCTGTACGCACTGTACGTTGGCCCCTACAGGAGATGCTCTTTCTTCTGGCACCGGACGACGCGGCGATGATCCCACTTTACTCGAGTGAAGACCCTCAGAATCCCGTGCTTTCTCGCATTTTAGGGCTTTCTCTATTCAGGTTTACTGACGGCATCGACTTTGCTCGTAGCTGATTCATCCTACATCTACATCTTCATGCAGGAGGGCTTATGACACCGCACCGCATCCGTCGTTATTGGATCTTCTTGCAAGCGGGCCTGATGGCCTCTGTCGTGCTTATGGGGGCCGGATGTGTCTCGACCGACACGCACCAGAAAGCGCTGGAAGAACTGGAAAAGGCCAAGAAGTTGTCGGCCAGCCAAGCGGCGGAATTAGACGCACTGAGAAAGAAGTCCAAGACCGACTCTGATCAGATGCAACAGCAGCTGGCAGGACTCCAGCAAAACCTCGATCAGGAGACGAGCCAGCGCAAAAGCGCGGAACAGCAGGCGGCTTCGCTTGAGAAAGAGCGCGAAGCGTTGTCTGCCCGTTCGACGGAACTTCAGGGCCGGCTCGACGGTCTCGAGCGCGAAAAAGGCCAGCTTGGTAGCGAGTTGAGCGACGTACGCGCGCAAATTGCCACCCTGGAAAACGACAAGCAGCAACTTGCCAGCGGAACGGCCACGGCTCAAAGCGAGATCGTCAAGCTTCAACAACGGGCCGCGGAACTGGAGGCCGAGTCTGCCCGGGTAGCGAAGGAGCGAGAGCAGCTGCGCCAGGAACAGTCCAGGCTGACTGCCAGTCTCGATCAGGAACGCCAGCGGCTGAAAGCCGAAGCGGAAGAAAAGGCCAGGCTCGCCAGGGAACATGAACGGCTCCAGCAGGAGCAGTCTCAGCTGTCCGCCAGTCTGGAGGAAGAGCGGACGCGCCTCAAGGCCGAGGCTGAAGAAAAAGCCCGCCTTGAACAGGAACGCGCCGCCAAGGAAGACGAGATTCGCCGCCTGACCAAGACCCAGGAAGAGTTGTCGCAGTCACTCAAGGACGAGATCGCCAAAGGCAACATCAAGATCCAACAAGTACGGGATCGTCTCACGATCAACATGGTCGACCGTGTGCTGTTCGACTCAGGCCGCGCCGAAATCAAGCCGGCGGGCTTGAAGGTACTCAAGCAAGTCAGTGATGTGTTAAACAAAATTACGGACAAGCAAATCAGAATCGAAGGCCATACCGACAACGTCCCGATCAGCACGAAGCTGCAGGACAAGTTCAAAACCAATTGGGAGCTCTCCACCGCGCGCGCGACGACCGTCGTGCGCTACTTGATCGATCAGGGAGGGGTCCAGCCTCAATCCCTATCGGCCGTCGGATATGCGGATACCCATCCCATCGACAGCAATGACTCGGAACAAGGGCGGTCCTCCAACCGGCGAATCGAGATCGTCCTGTATCCAAAAGATTTATCGCAGATCGCCGCCCAATAATTGACGCCCTCTCGATGCGTCCATCGCGAGGCCTTCCACTGTGGAAGGCCTCGCGGCTCATCGCCGCACACCTGGACTTCTCTCCCGCACTCGCAGTATCGTGGATCAAACTGCTCGACGAGGGAGAGACGCAAGTGCGCTGGCAGGGCCAACGTGAAAGCGAGAATGTCGAGGATCGGCGGGGCTTGGGCCCGGCGAGAATCGGCGGGGGACTGGGGATCGGCGGCATCGTCCTCGTCCTCGCGGTCAGCTATTTCACCGGCATGAACCCTTTGACCCTCCTCGAGTTGATGAGCGGCCTCCAGAGTACGACGGAGCCGCAGATCGAATCGGTGCCGACCGGGCCGGTCAAAGACGAGATCGGTCGATTCGCCTCGGTCGTGTTGGCCGATACCGAAGATACCTGGCACCAACTGCTTCCCAAGGCCGGACGTCAATACGAGAATCCGCAGCTGGTCTTGTTCACAGGCGCCGTGCATTCCGCCTGCGGCGCAACCTCGTCGGCAGTGGGGCCGTTCTATTGCCCACAGGATCGCAAGCTGTACCTGGACCTGTCCTTCTTTAAGGAAATGTCTCAGCGGCTAGGCGCTTCGGGAGATTTTGCGCAGGCCTATGTCATCGCCCACGAAGTGGGCCACCATGTTCAGAATCTTCTTGGGATTGCGGAGAAAGTTCAGCGGCTGCAGCGTCAAGCAAGCGAAACAGAAGGCAACGCCCTCTCGGTTCGCATGGAACTGCAGGCCGATTGTCTTGCGGGAGTCTGGGGTTACCATGCCAACCGCGAACGGGGCGTGATCGAACCCGGGGATTTTGAAGAGGGACTCACGGCTGCGGCAGCCATTGGAGATGATCAACTGCAGAAGATGTCCCGCGGGTACGTGCAGCCCGAAAGTTGGACACACGGCTCGTCTCAACAGCGGAAGACCTGGCTGCGCAAGGGACTGGAGACCGGCAATCCCGACGTCTGCGATACCTTTTCTTCAAACCAGCTTTAGAGTCTGGAGTACTTCATGATCGAAGAAGAGGCCTGTTCAACTGCCCCGCACGCCCCATCCGCCTGGGAGGCCATGCTCGCTGACCCGCCCTGGGCGGCGAAATCGTTTCTCGCCGTTGCCGTGGCTACGATCGGCGGGCTGGCGTCTTGGATCGGGAATTTCACCTCCCCGGCCGTCGCTCAAATCGGCGGAAGTTACCTCGGCGGCTTCTTGATCGGTTGGGCCTTCCGCCGGTTTTTGAGAATGGCCGCCATGCTGGTGGCCGTTGTGTTGGCCTGCATGGCAGCCATGAAGGCCACCGGCTGGATCGACGTGGATTGGAACGCGCTGGAAGGGCAGATTACCCGAACAATCCAGTGGCTTCACGGCGAAGCGGAAGGGTTCAAAAACGTGGTGACGGGATTTTTGCCTTCGGCAGGGGCGGCAGGAGCCGGATCGTTTTTCGGTTTCCGGAAGAAATGAGCAGGTGAGAAACGTGTCGGGAGCTAATCGGCCAGCTTTTCTTTGATTTTCCGCTCCGCCTTCCCGAAGCCTTCGGCAGTCTTGTCCGCCGCCTTCTTGAATTTCTTTTCCACCTTTTCGGGTACGTGCTTGTCTTCAAGCTTCTTCGCGGTCTTTTTGAAGCCCTCTGCGATTGCCTGACCGATCTTCTTGGCCCCTTCACCAACCTTCTCAGAGAATGACGCGTTACTACCGCCGTCCGACTCGGCGGCGCCGACCGTCCCATAGTTCAGGATGGCCGCAACCAGCATACCGGTATATATCGTGGCAATCGAGCCTCTCATGGCCTTCCCCTGTCATTGATGGTCAAAGCTTATTATACTGTGCTGCATCGGCTTCATACAGTGAAAGGATCATTTCATGTATCGTCATAGCTGAGCGCAGATGCCTGCGTTCGCTTCTGGCCTGTCTGGTCGCTATCCTGGCATGCGCCGCGCCATATGCGTCCGCAGAGACAGGGGCGCCACCGGATGTCATTGAGCGCGCGAAGCGGGCCACCGTCGGCATCCTGGAAGACACTCAAGATCCCCGCACTCCGGACCAGCCCGGCAAAATTAAGATCCGCGGAACCGGCTTTCATCTGCATGACGGCTACATTGTCACGGCGAGACACGCCGTCGAGAAAAACAGTCCGACCGGGCACATCGTGCCGAAGGTCATTCATGTCTTGACCACCGATCTCCACGAGCTTGTCGCCCAGATCGTTGGAGAAAGCGCCTACATGGACGTCGTCGTCTACCGCTTAAATCAAAAAGACCGGCCGGTGCTCGATCTTGCCACCACCTTTGCCACAGATGCGCCGGTCGTCGGTAGCGAGGTGTTCACGGTCGGATATCCGATGGGCTGGGGTCCCACGATGGCCTTCGGCCGCATCGGTAACGTCAATACGTTTTTGCAAACCGTCGAGACTCGACTCCTGCAAGCCGATCTCTCTGCCTGCAGCGGCAACTCGGGCGGCGCGCTCTACAATCACGCCGGCGAAGTGGTCGGCATCATGCATGCCGTGATCCAGACGGACAAAGACGAAACTCACGTCTTCTGCAGCCAGATGGCCTTTGCGATTCCCGCCACGCTCGCCTCGCGCATCGTAGCCGCCGCCATCGAAGGAAAACCGCTGGCCTTCTCGAAGCTGGGCATTCACATGACGGCGGTCAAAGAAGGGACCAAGTGGCGGATGGCCGTGAAGGACGTCTCGGAGCCGGCCAAGGCGGCCGGCATCCAGAAACACGACATTCTGTTGGCGATTGAAGACACGGAAATTCTGGATGCTGCCCACCTGAAAAACTATCTCATCGAACGGACGGTGCCCGGCCAGCGCGTCAGCCTCAAAGTCCGCCGGGCCGAAGCCGACCTCACTTTCACCGTCACCTTATCGGGCGGATAGGCAAGATAGCCATCCAGGCGACTCAAACCGTCTATTCGGCAAGGCCGCAGCGAGTGAAGAGCCGAGGCGTACGCTTTCGGTACGTTGAGGATCTGAGCGATGCGAGAACGCAGCCGATGGGCGGTTTCAGGCCCCTGGTAAGGCTTGATACCAGCCGTTGGCACAGACGAGTGTCACAGGGCAATCGAACAGGCGACTGAGGTTGCTCTCCGACAGCACCGCTTTCTTCTCGCCGTCCTCGAGAATGCTCCCCTTCTTCAACAAGACGACTCTCCGGATCTCCGGAGGAATCTCATGGATATGGTGGGTGACGAGCAGAATGGTCTTGCCTTTGCGCATGTAGCCGCGCACCAGATCCAAATAATGAAAGGTGGCCGTCAGGTCGAGCCCGCTGGTGGGCTCATCGAGCACCAGCACCGATGGCCCGTGGACCAGGGCTCGTGCCAAGAGACAGCGCCGCTGCTCGCCGGTTGACATGGCGGCATACCTGCGGTCGGTCATCGCACCGATACCCAGGTCCTCCATCACGGCCCGCGCCCGGGCGATCTGCGCATAGGTAAATTCCTGATGGCCGTAGGTGCCGATGCTCGCATAATAGCCGGACAGGACGACTTTCAGGCCGGTCACCTGCTCCATATACTGATGCTGCAGATCGTGTGAGACCATTCCCAAGTGCTTCCGCACGTCCCAGACGTTCCACTGCGTCTTCGCCGAAAAGCCGGATGGAAGTGTCCTCTTTCGGCACCGCGTGCACTTCGCCGGCCAGGAGCTTGAGAATGGTCGACTTCCCGGCGCCATTCGGGCCGAGGATGGCCGTGTGCTGATCCGCCTCCAGCAGAAACGAGAGATTGTCGAAGACACAGGTGTCCCCGCGGTAGACTTGCGCGTTTTTGATCTCGAGGATGCGACCGTCGTCTGGAGGAGCGGGCATGCGGCGCGACTACAGCACTGCGGTGTGAGGCATCAGGCTTCGTGGGGCTCGGGGTTGATCTTGGCCACGGGCTTTCGCCGATCCTGGGAGGCCGACGGCTTCGAGGAACCGGCGATCCGCGGGGTCGGCGTCTGCACGTCCGCGTTTTGCGCACGATGCAGCAAGGCATGGTCCATCAGGACCAGCGCCATCATCGCTTCGGCGATGGGGGTGGCTCGAATCCCAACGCACGGATCGTGGCGGCCGTTCGTCTCCACCGTCACCGGATTCCCCTGCTTGTCGATCGAGCGGCGGGACACACGGATGCTCGAGGTCGGCTTGATGCCGATCGTCACGACAATGTCCTGACCGGTGGAAATGCCGCCAAGGATGCCGCCAGCATGGTTCGTGACGAACCCTTCTGGCGTCAGCTCGTCGCCATGTTCGGAGCCGCGCTGGGTGACCGACGCGAATCCTGAGCCGATTTCGACCGCCTTGACGGCATTGATGCTCATCATCGCGGCCGCCAGATCCGCGTCCAGCTTGGCATAGACCGGAGCGCCCCATCCGACGGGAACATGTTCAGCTACCGTGGTGATCCTGGCGCCGACCGAGTCGCCGGCCTTCCGCAGTTCGTCCATGAACGATTCGAGCTTGGCTATGACGTCCTGGTTCGCTGCGAAAAACGGATTGTCGCCGACGGCATCCCAGGATTTGAAGGGGATCTCGTGCGGTCCCAGCTGGCTCAGGTAGCCGTGAATGACGACGCCATGGGTCTCGCGGAGCCATTTCCTGGCAATCGCCGCAGCGGCAACCCGAACGGCGGTCTCCCGGGCGGATGCCCGCCCGCCCCCGCGGTGGTCGCGGATGCCGTATTTCTGCCAGTAGGTGTAATCGGCGTGGCCGGGGCGGAACGTGTCGATCAGATTCCCGTAGTCTTTACTCCGTGCGTCTTCATTGCGGATCAACAACGCGATCGGTGTGCCAGTCGTCTTGCCTTCAAAGATGCCGGACAGGATTTCGACCCTGTCGGATTCCTGCCGCTGAGTGACGTGTCGGGACGTGCCGGGTTTGCGGCGATCCAGATCCTGTTGGATATCGTCGGAGGACAGCGTCAGGCCTGGAGGGCAACCATCGACGACGCACCCGATGGCTGGGCCGTGGCTTTCGCCGAAAGACGTCACGGTAAAGATGTGACCAAAGGTATTGCCGGCCATGACCTACTCCACGAGGTCGAGCTTGATGCGCAGCTCCTTGAGTTGCTCGGCGGCAACGGCTGACGGCGCGTCCGTCAGCGGGCACTGGGCACGCTGCGTTTTCGGAAACGCGATCACATCACGAATCGATTCGGCGCCGCCCAGCAGCATGATGAGGCGGTCGAGGCCGAAGGCGATACCGCCGTGTGGAGGGGCGCCGTAATCCAAGGCCTCCAGCAGGAAGCCGAACTTGGCCTGCGCCTGCTCCTTGCTGATCCCGAGCAGATCCAAGATCCGCAACTGCACGTCGCTTCGATGGTTGCGGATGCTGCCGCCGCCGATTTCGTTGCCGTTGAGCACCATGTCATAGGCCTTGGCGCGGGCCCGTAGCGGCTCGGAGTCCAGCAACGGAAGATCCTCGTCGAGCGGCGCGGCAAAGGGATTGTGCATGAAAATGTAGCGCTTCTCTTCTTGGGAATAGTCGAGCAGCGGGAAATCGGTGACCCACACGGGCTTCCAGGCCGACTTGTCGATGAGATTGAGCTCTTCGCCGAGGAGCAGCCGGATCCGCCCCAGCACGTCATGGACGACGGCCGGTGTATCCGCGCCGAACAACACGAGATCGCCCGGATTGGCTTCGGGTAAGGCATGGGCAAACGCTTTGGCATCGAGAAACTTTGCAATGACCGAATCCAACTGACCGTCGGCCGCGATTTTGAGCCAGGCGAGTCCCTTCGCTCCAAAGCTTCTGGCCGTTTCGCCCAGCGCATCGATCCGGCTTCGGGCGATAGCTCTGACCGCCCTTCACAATCAGGGCCTTGACGATTTTCCCCTTCCCTGCCGCCTCTCGAAACACCTTGAACTCGCTCGTCGCCCCAAACGCGGTGACGTCATAGAGCGGCATCTCAAACCGAAGGTCCGGCTTGTCCGATCCATAGCGCCCCATGGCGTCGGCATAGGTCATTCGAGGAAACGGGGTCGGGAGTTGCAACGCCGCCCGCTTCGCGAAAGACCGTCACGATCATCCGCTCCATCAGACTCATGACCTGTTCGCGATCGACGAAGGACATCTCGAGATCGATCTGGGTAAACTCCGGCTGGCGGTCGTTGCGCAGGTCTTCGTCACGGAAGCAGCGGGCAATCTGGTAATAACGGTCCACGCCGCTCACCATCAGCACCTGCTTGAAGAGCTGCGGCGATTGGGGAAGGGCAAAGAACTGGCCGGGATTCACGCGGCTTGGGACCAGATAGTCCCGTGCGCCTTCCGGCGTGCTTTTCGTGAGAATCGGTGTCTCGACTTCCAGAAACCCTTCTCGGTTGAGGAAGCCGTGAACGGCCTGCACGATGTTGTGCCGCAGACTCAACAACCGCTGCATCTTGGGCCGGCGAAGATCGAGATAGCGGTACTTCAACCGGATCCCTTCCGTCACCTCGGCATCGTCCTCGATGACGAAGGGCGGCGTCTTGGCCTCATTCAAAATCTCCACGGCATCCACGAACACTTCGATGTCGCCGGTCGACAGATGAGGATTCTTGGACTCCTCGGGACGCGCCATGACCTGGCCCGTGACCGACACGACACACTCGCTCCGCAGCGTGTGGGCGGCCTTATGGACATCCCTGTTCCGTTCGGCATTGAACACTACTTGCGTGATTCCGGTCCGGTCACGAAGATCGATGAACATGACCATGCCGTGGTCGCGACGGCCCTGCACCCACCCCTGCAAGACCACGGTCTGGCCGACATGCGCTTTGTTTAGCTCTCCGCATCGATGCGTTCTGCTTTTCACGTCACGCTCGCTTTCGTGTCGACGACCAAGCCCCTCGCCGACGCTGGCTCTTGTTCTTTTTCGCTCGTGCCCATCCCTCGCGCCTTGCCGGCCGTGAAGGAGTACCCGCCACCGGTTCCTCGACCAACGCCACCCGCTCTTCCACCAGCTCGGCGCAGCGTATTGGCTTCCCGATCGGTCAAAAAACGGAACTCGCCCGGCTGCAGGTCGCCGAGCGAAATCGACCCCATCCGGATCCGCAGGAGCTTGATCACCGGATGTCCGACCACTTCCAGCATCCGCTTGACTTGATGTTTGCGCCCTTCACGGATGGTAATCTCCAGCCAGGAATTCGCCTCGACCTTCCGGACCTTCTTCACCTGCGCCGGACTCGTCATGCCGTCTTCGAGTCGCACACCCTGCTCCAGGCTTCTGATCTCGTCGTCGGTCAGGACACCCTTCACCTTGATCAGATATGTCTTGGGGACGTGATATCGCGGGTGAAGCATCGCCTGAGCGAGCTCGCCGTTGTTGGTCAAAAGCATCAGCCCTTCACTGTCGAAATCCAATCGGCCGACAGGGAACACCCGCACCGAAACCCCGCGCAGATAATCCTTGACCGTCGTCCGCCCCCCGGGATCGTCCAGGGTGGAGACGACGTTCTTGGGTTTGTTCAGCATCAAATAGACGAACGGCTGCGGCGCACTCAAGTGTTTGCCGTCGACCTTGATGTGATCCCGTCCGGGATCGACCTTGGTCCCCAACTCCGTCACCGTCTTGCCGTTGACCATCACGCGACCGGCGGCGATCAACGCTTCAGCCTTGCGGCGCGACGCAAGGCCGGTTCCGGCGATCAATTTTTGAAGTCTGAATTTCCATGCGTCTCCTGTCCATGCCAGCAGACGTTCGAGCCCGCCACCAGTTTCGACCAGCGATCCT
The DNA here is from genome assembly GCA_963824855.1 of uncultured Nitrospiraceae bacterium. Classification (GTDB taxonomy): domain Bacteria; phylum Nitrospirota; class Nitrospiria; order Nitrospirales; family Nitrospiraceae; genus Nitrospira_C. The sequence goes on along the minus strand of CAWGQP010000003.1, from coordinate 198,447 downwards.
ACTGTGACTGGAACGCGGTGCACGCATCCGTCATCCCTACTCCCACTCGATGGTGCTCGGTGGCTTGGAGCTGATGTCGTAGACGACACGATTCACGCCCTTCACTTCGTTGATGATGCGATTGGACATCCGGCCCAACACGTCGGCGGGAATCTTTGCCCAGTCCGCTGTCATCCCATCCAAGCTCGTGACGGCACGGATGGCCACCACGTGCTCATACGTCCGCTGATCCCCCATCACACCGACCGTCCGGACCGGCAGCAACACAGCAAACGCCTGCCAGATATCCCGATACAGGCCGGCGCTTCGTATCTCTTGGTCTACGATGGTTTCCGCGGCGCGCAAGATGGCCAGGCGCTCTTTCGTCACCGCTCCCAGCACCCGAATAGCGAGGCCAGGGCCGGGAAACGGCTGCCGCCAGATGATGTCATCCGGCAATCCCAATTCCGTTCCGAGCACACGCACCTCGTCCTTGAACAGTTCCCGCAGGGGTTCGATCAGCTTCAGCCTCATGCGGGCCGGCAACCCACCGACGTTGTGATGCGTCTTGATGGTCGCCGACGGCCCCTTGAAGCTCACGCTCTCGATGACATCCGGGTACAACGTCCCCTGGACCAAATACTTGATGCCCTTCAACTTCTTCGCTTCGGCTTCAAAATTCTTGATGAAGAGACGTCCGATGGTCTTGCGTTTCCGCTCAGGGTCGGTGACGCCCTTCAATCCGGTCAGAAACTGCTCGGTCCGATCGAGGATCCGGAGATTCAGATGCAATTGAGAGGCAAACGTCTTTTGCACCTGGTCACGCTCACCCGCCCGCAACACGCCGTTGTCGACGAAGATACAGGTCAGCTGGTCGCCGATGGCTCGGTGAGTGAGGGCCGCCGCCACCGATGAATCTACGCCGCCGCTCAACGCACAGATGACGCGCTCCTTGCCGACCTGTTCCCGGATCTGCTCGACCGCCGTTTCGACATAGGACTGCATGGTCCAGGTCGGTTTGCACCCGCAGATGTGATACACGAAATTTCGAAGCAGTTGGGCGCCGTCCGGCGTATGGGCGACTTCGGGATGGAACTGCAGGCAATAGATCGCGGCGCTTGCCATCGTCCTGCTTCATGGCCGCAACCGGCGAATTGCTCGTGTGGGCGATCGATCGGAATCCCGGCGGCATCCGTTCGATCCGGTCGCCGTGCGACATCCAGACGACGGTGGAGCCGCCCGTTCCCGATCCCGGCAAAGAGATCGCCGGCGTCATCGATCGTCAGCTCGGCACGGCCATATTCCCGATGCTTGGACTTTGCCACCTCGCCGCCGGACAAATGCGTGACGAGCTGCATGCCATAACAGATGCCCAGGACCGGGATGCCCTGCTCGAAGAGCTCTTTTGAAACGCTGGGCGCCTTCTTCTCATAGACACTTGAGGGACCGCCGGACAAGACGATGCCCTGCGGGCGGTAGGCCAGCACCGTCGCCAACGGCACGGTACAGGGAAGGATTTGCGAATAGACCTGCGCCTCACGAATGCGTCGGGCGATGAGCTGCGTGTACTGGGATCCGAAATCCAGGACCAGGATTCTGTCGTGCCAGAGTTCCATGAAATTCGCTTTCAAGCAGTTAGCTGTGAGCGGTCAACAGCGTGACACCAACAGCGGGCCAATGACGAGTGCTGATCGGGGAAGGGCTGACAGCCGACGGATGAACGCTGATGGCGTTATTCCCAATCCATGCGATAGTTCGGCGCTTCTTTGGTAATGATGACGTCGTGCACATGGCTTTCGCGGAGTCCTGCGACCGTCTGGCGGATGAACGTCGCATTCTTCTGGAGTTCGGGAATCGTCTTGCATCCGCAATAGCCCATCCCGGATTTGAGCCCTCCGACGAGCTGGTAGATGACCGCCGACAAGGGTCCCTTGTACGGCACGCGCCCTTCGATGCCTTCAGGCACGAGCTTCTGGGGCGGACGCCCGCTCTGGCCATACCGATCGCCGCCGCCTCGTTCCATGGCGCCGATCGATCCCATGCCTCGGTACACCTTGTACGTTCTCGCCTGGTACAGCACGGTCTCTCCAGGGGACTCCTCTGTCCCGGCGAGTAATCCACCGAGCATGACCACGGAGGCCCCGGCCGCCAGCGCTTTGCTGATATCGCCTGAAAACTTGATGCCCCCATCCGCCACAATCGGGACTCCGCTGCCCTCGAGCACCTTGGCGCAATCGGCAATCGCGGTCAGTTGCGGCATTCCGGAACCGGACACGATGCGCGTGGTACAAATCGACCCGGGTCCCACGCCGACCTTGACCGCATCGACGCCGGCGTTCAACAAATCTTTGGCCGCCTCCGCAGTGGCGATGTTGCCGGCCACCAATTCCACGGTCGGATGCTGCTTCTTGATCATCTTGACCGTGTCGACAACCGCCTGCGCGTGGCCGTGCGCCGTGTCAACCACGATGAGGTCGACGCCGGCTTTTTTGAGATGCGCGACGCCGTTCTTCCGTCTCCGCTCCGACACCGACGGCCGCGCCGACGCGCAACCGGCCATGGGCATCCTTGCAAGCATTCGGATATTTGATCCGCTTCTCGATGTCCTTGATGGTGATCAGTCCCTTGAGTTCGCCCTGCTTGTTGACGACTGGCAGCTTCTCGATCCGATGCTCATGCAGGATCTCGCGGGCCTTTTCGAGGCTGGTCCCTTCCGGCGCCGTGATCAACTTGTCCCGCTTCATGACTTGGGACACCTTGAGATCCAGGCGGGTCTCGAACCGGAGATCGCGATTCGTCAGGATGCCAACCAGTTTCTTATTCTTGGTGACGGGGATGCCCGAGATGCGGTACTTCGCCATCAACTCGTGGGCGTCGCGGATGGTCTGATCCGGCGAGATCGTGACCGGATCCAGAATCATCCCGCTTTCGGATTTCTTGACCCGGTCGACTTCCGCCGCTTGATCGGCGGGGCGCAGGACTCGGTGAATGATGCCGACTCCCCCTTCACGCGCCATGGCGATCGCCAGCCGAGATTCTGTGACCGTGTCCATTGCGGAGCTGATGATGGGGATATTGATTTGGATGTTCCGCGTGAGGTGCGTGCGGACATCGACTTCGCTGGGCAGGACGCCGGATTTCGATGGCACCAGAACCACATCGTCATACGTGAGTCCGAGGCGTGGTTCTTTCTCGAGCATAGTCCTCCGTGGCCGGGGCCGTCAGGCCTTTTGGGGTTGTTGCGCTTTCTCGATTTCCGCCGCTGCTTCCGCTGCTTCCTGCAGCCGCTCGCTGCCTTCGTCAGCCGGCATGAACTGCTGCACGCGGGTGTTGCCGCTGTCGACGACGAACACGCTGCCCCTCGCATCGACCGCAATGCCATACGGGAAATTGAATTGTCCGTCGCCGTTGCCGTACCCGCCCCACTGCGTGATGAAGTTGCCTTCTTTGTCGAATTTTTCGATGCGATGATTGCCGGTGTCCGTGACGTACACGTCCCCGGCTGCGTCGATCGCAATACCCCAGGGCGACCGCAACTGTCCGGCCTCCTGCGACAAGGGGCTGCTCGCGTGCCCCGCCTCCGCACTGCCGCCCCACTTCGTCAATAACTGAGGCAGCACGTTCGTGCTGGTATCGAACTTCTGCACCCGGTGATTGCCCATGTCCACGACATAGACGGCGCCGTCAGATTGATCGACGGCGATGCCGCGCGGGAAATAGAACTGACCGTCCCCGTTGCCGAAGCTGCCCCACGACATGATGAATTCGCCGGTCATGTCGAATTTCTGCACCCGGAAGTTGGCGCTGTCGACGACGTAGACGTACCCGCGCACGCGATCCACGGCAATACCCCATGGGGAGTTGAACTGGCCCTCGCCGTTGCCGCGCGAGCCGAACTTCATGAGGTAGCCGCCCAGCTTGCCGTCGAACTTCTGGACGCGGTGGTTGTTCGTATCGACGACCCACACGTCGCCCTTCCCGTCGCAGGCGATGCCGGTCGGGTTGTGGAAATTCGCATTCGCGGCGCCAAAGTTGCCCCAGAGGATGATGAAGTTGCCGGTATTGTCGAATTTCTGAACGCGGTTGTTCCCGTTGTCCACGACGAAGAGAGCCCCTTGCTGGTCCGCGCACAGGCCGTAGATCGGCGCCATGAACTCGCCGCCGTGGAGGAGCGACGCGCCGCGGCCCGACCGTCCCCAATGCGACACGCAGAGGTAGCCCGAGGTATTGACCAGAATCGTCGCGCTGGCCGGCGTCGACACGTTCCCGCCGACGTCCTTGAACCAGACGTAAATCGTCTTCTGGCCGTCGCCCGGAGACAGGATGAACGGAATCGTGGCGCCGAATTTCAACGCCGGCGTCACGTCGACCCATCCCGGCGTGCCGGCCATCGGCGTCATCGGCGCTTCGGAGACATAGTAGGCGCCGACGCCCGTGTCGATGTCGTTCGCGGAAATGGTCACGACCACTTCAGGCGTATTGGTCATGAACGCGCCGTGATTGATGACCGCGTAGGAATTCTGCGGCGCCGTAATGTCGATCAGCACCGGCGTGGCGGACACCTGATTCGAGAGTTCGCTTTCGACGTCCCCGTCGAACACCGCCGCCACGGAATAGAAATAGGCCGTGTCGTTGGTGAGACCAGTATGCGTGAAGGGATTGGTCACACCCTCGATCTTGGTTCCGCTTTGCTTCGTCAGCTGCGGAGAGGTGTTGAAGTACAGGTTGTAGGAGATCGCGCCGGGCACCTCCAGCCAGCTGAGGAACGTTTCCGTATCGCCGGCCTTCACCGCGACATTGCTCGGGGGCGGAGTGGCGGTGGTCGCCTGAGACTTCGGCTTCTCGTCCTTGCCCCGATTGATCTCTTCGTCGGTCGGCACATACTTCAAGACGCGGTTGTTGCCGCTGTCGACCACGTAGACACATCCTTCTTTGTCGACGGCGATCCCGTAGGGAAAATTCAATTGACCTTCCGATTTGCCGCGGTTGCCCCAGGCGCAGAGGAAGGTGCCGTTGCCGTCGAACTTCTGGATCCGGTGATTACCGGTGTCTACGACATAGACGTTCCCCAGCGCGTCGCAGGCGATGCCCCACGGCGTTTTGAACTGTCCGGGCCCCGCGCCCTCCCGGCCCCACTTCGTCAGGAAGCTGCCGCGGGCGTCGAATTTTTGAACACGGTTGTTGCCTTCATCGGCCACATAGATATTGCCGACGAAGTCCACCGCCACACCCCGTGGGAAAAAGAACGCTCCATCGAAGCTTCCGTCGCGCCCCCACTTCACGAGAGGCGTGCCGTCCGCTTTGAATTTTTGAATGCGGGCATTGCTCGTATCGGAAACGTAGAGATTGCCTTCCTGATCCGTCGCGACGCCCCAAGGCACATCGAACTTGCCCATGTCTGCGCCTCGCCAGGCAAATCCGAATTTTCCCCACGCCTGCATGACGTTGCCGTCGAGATCGAATTTCTGCACTCGATTGTTCCCGCTGTCGGCGACGTAGACAGCGTCGTTCGCGCCGACCGCCAAGCCGCGCGGGTAGTAGAAGTTGCCTTCCTGGGCGGACGGCTCGCCGCCCCACCGCGCCACAAATTTTCCGGTCTTGTCGAATTTTTGGATCGAGTGATTGTCCGTGTCGGCGACGTAGAGATTGCCCTCTTTGTCGAGGGTGATTCCGGTGGGCGAACTGAATTCTCCTTCGTCAACACCTTCTTGTCCGATACAGGCCGCCAGCAGATAGGGTGAAGGGATGGCCATCACTTCCTGCGATTCCGGACTTTCGCCTTTCGGCGTGACGACCGTCACGACGTAGTGATAGCAGCTGCCGTTGGCGAGATCGTCGTGGATAAATGGAGACTGTGCCCCCTCCAGACAGGTGGCTTTTTCCTTCTTCACCCCGATGACGGTTTTGAAGTCATCCGGACCCGCGATGGGCCGCGTCAATTCCGAAAACTTAATCTGAACGCCCTTGGTTGTTTGGAAGTAGAGGTTGTAGTACATGGCATCGGGAACGGGGTCCCAGGTGATCGTGATCCGGCCATTTCCACACTTGGCCGCGACGTTCGCAGGCGCTGGAGGCAGTTCTTCTTCCTCCGCGATGGAGTCGCCAGCACCCCATTCACTCTGGCTCCCTTCGACAGTGAGTGCCGCACGATGGAATCGAAACATCTCGTCCAGGAGCCATGCTTTCATCATAGGTGGTGCCTCTTGTTCCTCGACAGGTTACAACCAAGAAACGAGCGTCTTTCAATGAGTTAGATCGGGATTGGGGAGTCTAACAAAGCAAAAAGACGAATTGCAAGGGAGGCACGGACTGTCTGACTTGCGGGTGACGGCAGATGACCGTAATTCTGCAAAATTCCCGGTCTGAGCCAGACAAATCTGCTTCAATCGGGACAGAGAATTGTTCTGAGCGGTTCTCCAGAAGCCGCACTCAGGAGCGAGAGCACCTAGAGGGGGAACTGACAATGAGACCCTAAGTCGACGAGAATGCGCTCGTTAGCCCTGCTCAACCGGTTCAGGTATCAACGACTGTGGTTCCCACGATTCCAGTTCCTGTTCCGTGGAAGGAGCCGACTGAGGCTCGAGAGCAGCCTCCTCCCGCTCCATGGGAAGCAGCGCTTGCTCGGCTTCGCCCAGCTCTTTGAACTCACGAAGCGGAGGCAGCTGGGCAAGGTCCTGAAGCCCGAAATGTTCCAGGAAAAATTTGGTGGTGCCGTACATGATCGGGCGCCCAGGCACCTCCTTTCGTCCGACGATGCGGACGAGTTTCCGCTCGAGCAGGGTTCTCAGCACGCCGGACGTCTCGACACCGCGAATTTCTTCGATCTCGGCGCGCACCAACGGCTGTTTGTACGCAATGATCGCAAGAGACTCGAGCGCGGACCGTGAAAGCTTCTGGGCCGCCTTGGCCTTGTCCAAACGCTTCAACCACGGAGCATACTCGGCCTTCGTCACCAGGCGGTAGCCGCCGGCCAGCTTGACTAGCTGAATGCCTCGGTTGTCTTGCGCGAGATCCTGTTCCAGCCGCGTGAGCGCCTGCTCGACTTCGGCCTTAGAGACATTTCCTACGGCGGTCGCCAGACGTGACACAGGGACCGGCTCGGGGGACACGAACAAGAGCGCTTCGAGTACGGCGGCGAGTTCGCATCCTTCGAGGCCGTCGTCGGGTCTCTCGACGGAAACCGGCACGTTCTCCGATGGCTCGCCTTCCTGTTCTGCGCTCATCATCTCGCACACGCCTTCCGCGCCCATGTCACGCAGCTCCGCTGAACCCATGCTTACCTCCATTCCGAATCATCCAATTCCGCCGGATCCGGCACCAACGAGAACGTACGCGAGACCAGAATCGGCCCGAAGCTTTCGGCCTGATACACGCGCACGGTCCGCAGTCGAATGAGTTCCAGCAACGCCAAAAAGGTCACGATGATCACCAACCGGTGGCAGGACGCGTCAAACAGAGCCTCGAACCCGATGGACTCCTGTCCCTCCAATGCTTCCAGAATGGCGTTCATCCGATCGCGGACGGTCAGGTTATCGGGAATAATTTCCAGCAGCTTCTTGCCGGGATTGCGATTGAGAATGGTCTGCAGCGCGTCAACGAGGTCGAACAATTCGATGTTGTCCAGTATCGCGTCATCCGACTCAGAACTCGTCTCGTGCGAGACGGCCGGCCGGCTGTAAATCTCCCGCCACATCCGCTCTTGCGTGTCCAACTGACGGGCCGCCTCTTTAAAGGTCTTGTACTCAAGCAGTCGTCGAACGAGTTCTTCGCGCGGGTCTGGTCCGTCTTCGTCATCCTCGGCGCTTTCCTCGACGGGAAGCAGCATTTTGGATTTGATCTGCAACAGCGTGGCGGCCATGACGAGAAACTCTCCGGCGACGGTGAGATTCAAGTCCTTCATCGCCTCGATGTAGCTCAGATATTGTTGAGCGATCATCGCGATGGGAATGTCGTAAATGTTGATTTCGTTCTTCTTGATGAGGTGGAGGAGCAGATCGAGAGGCCCTTCGAAATTCTCGATACGGACCTGGTAGGGCAGCTCGGTCTGTTCGGCCCCGTCGAGTTGGTTATCCACAAGCCGCTTTATACCAGCTTTGGGGGAGACGAGCAAGAGCCGGACTATTAGTTGTGGTTAAAAGGTCACCTGGATCGAACTAGATACGCGATCAGGAGAGCGCTGAAGAGGAGGAGGGAGAGGGTGATGGCGTATTGAATTTGGGGGTTCTCAATGCCCAAATTTTGGGCGTTGCCGGAACGCTTCGCTCGCATGAATTGCGGCCCCTTTTCGAAAAACACCTTGGAAAAGTCTTCACGGCCGTTGAATTGCGCGTCGTCAAAATCCGCGGTGGCCCGAAAGGTTGCACGACGGAAATAGGCATCCCCATCGAACCGTGTAAAGGTAAAGAACGCGTCGCCGTCGAACAGCGCTTCGGAGAAGTCCGCCAATCCGGCGAACTGACTTCCCGAGAATCCTGTTCCCAGCTTGAAGTAGGTTCTGGCCAGATTCGCATCACGATCGAAACGCACCTCGAGGAACTCCGCCAATCCGCTGAAGCCCGACTGCTCGAACGTCACTGATCCATGAAATCGGGAGCGGTGGAACCGTGTGTGAGGACCAAAGGCTGTTTTCTCGCCGGTCATCTCGCCGAGAAACTGACCTTGCACAAAATACCCTTCTGCGAGAAACACCGCCCCGGACAAGACCACAGGCTGCGTGAACACGGAGCGCGACAGATCCACCATTTGCTCGAATGTCGTGCCTCGAAACGTCACAGGACCGCTGAAGACGAGGGTTCCGTCCGCCGACCGATGCACAATCTTCCCCTGCACGGTGGAATTCACGAGAGACAGCCCGCCGGCAATCACTCTGACCACCTTGTCCTGCGGACCGATGATCCCGTCGAGCGCGGGACGATCGGTGACCACAGGCAACGTCTCGAGCGCCAGGTCGCCGTGAATCACGACACCGTCCAGATCGACGGTCTGTCCTCGTGTTAAGGCTGCCAGGACTGTTGACGCCTTGACGGCATGAGCGTCCCGCTCGTCCTGCGTGCAGGACGCACTCAGATGAATTTTGAATCGTCCTTGAGCACCGGACGCCGCATCGTCGAGAAGGCAGCCGGCGGCGGCCGGGGCCGGAAACGCACAGAGCAACACCGCCACCCACCAGCGGCCGATATGATATCGGCTTGAACATGACGGCCCTTATACGGAATGGCCCTGGCGCAAGGCAAGTCACGAAATCATCGCTTTCTTTACGCAGACAGGCGGTTTGGTAGACTCGTCTCCATGCGTACACAGGCCCTGAAGATCGCCCCGCTCCTCACGGCCCTCGTCTTGACGGCTGCAGTCTCTGCTCATGCCGAGTACATCGAACTCCCCGTCCTCGCTGCGATTGGACAAAACAACCTCGGCGTGTTTGAGATCATGCTGATGGGCTGGGATAGAAAGTCCGATCCGAATCCGGTTCAACTTCAAATGAATATCGCAGGCGTCCGCTACGGGAAGACCCAATTGGGATCGATGGCGCAGGCCTTCGACTATGCCGTTGAGCGCACCACCGGCCTGTCGCATACCGGTACGGTGGTTGTGCAGGGAATCTCATACCGGCCGACAGGTTCTGATGGTCCGAGCGCCGGCGCCGTGATGGCGGTGGGATTCATTGCCACGTTCAAAGGTGATCGTATTCAGCGAGGCACCGCACTGACCGGAACCCTAGAACCCGGCGGCCGGATCGGTTGGGTCGGCGCCATTCCCGATAAGATCCGGGCGGCAAAACGGGAGGGATATCACACCGTGCTTGTGCCGCGCGGGCAGCTGCACTCGGCGCACTGGAATCTCATTGAACTGAGCTTTCAACTCAACATCACGGTCAAGGAAGTCGACACCATCGACGACGCGTATCTGCTCATGACCGGCAAAAGCCTGTGATGGGCGTCCTCACGGCCGCGTCTTTCAGCCTTGCGCGAGCCCTTCTCGAATTCCCGCTCAGAATGGCCTCATACTCTTCCGGCATCAGCCGATGCATCCCGAGCGCAAGCCTCCGCGTCAGTTCCGCCTGATCCGCGATCTTCAGCACGCGCAGCAAGAGCGCTTGACTGGCATGGGCCGACCATGTCCAACGCTTCATACCGTCGATCCGCACGAATCCATGCCTAGCTTCCGTCCGCAATTCATCCTTGAGAAACTCATCAAGTCCTGAGAAGTCCTGCACCGGAGGCACGAGGTTGAATTCCGCGCAAAGGCCGATCTTCAGAACGTAGACCATGCCTCGCGACTCTGGGGTCAGATAGGTTTCGAGATTAGATCGAATCAGGGCGGTGCACAGTCCCCATAGCCCGTGTGAAAGCTGCAGGTCCGCACTCGCTTCGGATGTCCGCTCACGCAGCGCTGGAACAATAAAGAGAAAATCGTCACGACATGTGCTCATCAACGTCCGCAGTGTTCCACAGCTCGACGGCGGCAGCGGAGAAGGCGCCGGAAGGCTGGAAAGCTGTCAGGCCGGAAGCTTCAGTCAGGTGAGGCGATAGGGTTTAGTGCCGATAGTCGTCGGAATCATCGACGAGATCGTCAGACTTTTCGATGTAATCCACGTCTTCCTCATCTTCGTCGTCCAGAGAGAGGTCCTCTTCCACGTCTTCATCAATCTCGCCTTCGCCGCTGAGATCGATCTCCTCCTCTCCTACCTCTTCCTCATCCAGCTCGGGCTCCTTGGGCATCGCCGGTATTCCCTTGGACGAGGGGATCTTTCTGGTTTCCTCATCGGGCACGGCCTTTTTCACAGCCGTGGGTTTGGACGGAGCAGGCGGGGCGCTGATTTTTTTCTTGGGAGCCGCTTTCGCGGTCTGCTTCTTTGCCGTCATCTTCGCCGTCTTCTTCGCCGCTTTTTTTGGCGATTTCTTGGCCTTCGCCTTGGCAGGTTTCTTTTTTGCCGGACGCTTCTTCATCTTCGCCATCGATCCTCTCCTCTTTCATCACCACGCACGTTGAACTCGATGCGGCCTCCATCTAGCATGAATGTATGGAGTGTTGCAACGGGGTCTGGACTCGGGTTTTCCCTACCTTCAAGGGGTGATCCATACCGTCACGACGGCAGGAGCGCTGTCCGCTCCCTTGATCGTGTCCGGGCCGGCCATGTCGGTGACTACCAAAGAAAATTGATACTGTTTTTGCTCTGAAACTTGGGGCGCCACGAAGGTCGCCTTGGCCTCGTTCACATTGCTGAGGATGACGCGATGACCGAGGATCTGCTTCCACTCGAAGTGGAGTGGATCGCCATCAGGATCGCGGCTTCTGAGGCCGTCAAGCAACACAAGGTCACCCGATTTGGCGTGCAGTTCTTTGACCACTTCTGCAATCGGCGGGCGATTCGGTTCTCCATCCGTCTCAACGATGACGTCCACCGTTCCCGTTTTCCCACGGTTCTCGACGGCAACGGCCGCCTTGCCCATGCCCATCACTTGGAGGACGCCATGGGCGTCCACCGACACGACCCGTTCATCGGATGAATGGAAACGACTGCCGGCACTTGGACCGACGAGGGGACGAGATACGCCGTCACTGAACTGTCCAACCGCAGGAACCACTACCCGCTTACCAGCCTGCGTCAGCCTCCACGGCTTCTGCACCGTGAACTCAATAATCTGTAGCTCGGCTGTCGTCTCTACGTTCACCAGCACCTCGTCAAACTCCTCATGACTCTCCATGCGACCTCTGACGACCTCGCCAACGGCTAACAGTCGCATCTTGCCGAGAGCGTCGGCGGGGACTACCACGGTGCCGACAAACGGAGAGCCGTCTTGCGATGGAGTGAATTGCGCCGGATTCGCCTGGTGCGACGCTAGCGGTTCCTCGTCGATCCGGTACCAATAATAATGGAGACGTCGCAGATTGAGTTCTTTAGCCACGTCAACGGCAACCCGAAGCGTTTGACCGGAAGCCACCTGTGCGTCAGCGGCCGGCATCGTCAGAGTAAGTGCCGACGCTGGCGGAGACAGCATGCCAAGAAACCACCCGCTTCCCGCCAGCAGAACCAATCGGATTGTCACGAAAAAATGGCGCACCTAGCGATCCCTAAGCATCGTTGAAATAAGGCGAAGAATCGTACAATCCCCTTCCCAGGTCAAGACGGTTCCTGGGAAAACTGCGCGGTTTTGACGTCTACTTGTCTTCTTGACCGGCATGGTAGAATGGTTATCCAGAAAAGTGGATATGAAAGACGCCATCTACAGACGAACTTTCATCGCCATGCTGCTGGTCATGGCATGGACGGCGTGGCCAACATCGGCGACGCCGCCGTACACCGCCATCATTATCGACAGCGGATCGCCTTACTTTGTTCCGAAATCGGCTACCGTGTCCACGGGTGCACCGATCAGATGGGAGAATCCCACACCGACTGAACACACGATTACGCACGTCGGCTGTCTTGAGGACGGTGACGGCTGTGCGTTCGATTCCGGCATCGTGCTTCCCAACGATACGTACACACACCCCGGCTTGACGCCGGGGAAATATCAGTACATCTGCCGTATCCATCCCATTATGCACGGGACGATCATCGTCACGGATGGCTCCCCTGTCCCTTCTCAACTGTAACTCCGTCAGCCCCCTAGAGGTTCTTGCAGGAAAACCACAGGCTCGTGTAGGCTTCTGCGCCTAACGCTCCACGATTGGCATGAAGCCGGCTGTTGCTGTTCACGAACCTCGTCATCTCTCAGGAGAGATCCTCAATCTCCTGGCCTGGCACATCCCCGACCTGGTGGCCTATCAACATCATTCCGACGAATGGTGGTTCGCTCCTCTCGATGACAATTTGCCAATCGTACGGCTAAACCGTACCGGCCTCGACATGCTCAAGGCGATGAACGGCCACACGACCGTCCGCGCATTGGTTGAACGGTATGGATCGAAAGTGTGCGGGCCGGACGGACAGCCGGGCCAGTGGCATTTAGAGCGCTGGGCCCTTCCCAATTATTCGCTCTGTTACTACGGAGCCGAGCCTCCCGGCGGCCACCGACATAAGGCCAAATGGGACGTGCTGCTTCAACAGATCCGAGAAGGCTGGTCGGGACAAGACGGCTTTGAAGGTGAAGATCACCTCGAGGATTTTCACGTTCACGAACTAAAAGACAGCGCCGAGGACGACGGACATTTCGATCTGATCGAAACGACAGTCTCACATCTCTTCCGTGAGCCCAACGAAGTCTTGAACGGCCTGACCTACGGCAGGCTGCTCATGCAGAAACTCCGGCGCCTCGGCTGGTTCAATCCGAAGCCGCGCATCGTCGTCGAAGTGGGCGGCGGACTCGGCTATGTCGCCCGGGAACTCGGCAAGGAACTCCTGCCCTTCGAGAAGCAGAGCATCAGATACTGCTCGGTCGATATCACCAAACCCTTCCTGAAGCTGCAGATCAGCCGTGCAACTGCGGGCGGCTGGCCCTGCAGCGGCACACAAGCGAATGCGGAATGGCTGCCCTTCAAGGATAACTCGGTCGATCTGGTCATCGACAACGAGAACATGGCCGACATGACACCGGTCAAGCTGACGAAACAGGAATTGCTGTCAGGGACGGGCGCCACTCCACAGCATCAGGAAGCACTGGATTGGATCCGGCGTGTGCGTCTGCCGCTCGGCGATGACCTGCCCGACAACGTCATCTTCAATCTAGGCCCCTTCCGATTCATCGCAGAGTTATGGCGCGTCCTCAAACCAGGCGGCCGCGCCTTTCTGACGGAATTCGGCATCGAGGAAGGTTGGCCCGCGCCGGTGAAACTGCCGGGTCATACCGAATACGAGGTTCAATACAGCCACTTGCGGCAGGCCGCCCGGTGGCTCGGCTTTCACGAGCAGTACTTGGCGCTCCCGCAGTTCTTGACGATGAAGCCGGACACAAAAGTGCTTTGCACCGGCGCCGCCTATACGATTCAGCGGTTTTGCCAGGCGATGAACACACCGTTTGTCGTCCGTGCCTACACGGAGAACGAACTCAAACAGACGCTCGGCGATCTACTTCCGAAGTTCCAGGGCACCCACTATCACGACGTGGCCGACCCAGCCTGGTTCGGCCTCATCGATTTCAAAGTGTTGTTACTGGAAAAACCTGGCGGGGCGCCCAAGCCGACGTTCACAGAGAATAAAGGCTATAGGTGGTACAGTCAGCGGTGATGCCGACGCCAGTCCGGTCCGGCCTCCTCACCATCTCGGTGGTGCGCAAATAGTATCGTTATGTGAATGCGCAGAACAGAGAGCAACGTGATCGAATACCCCTGGAGAACTTCAGCGGCCGATCGCCAAATGAATCAGCACCCCTTCCCGTAATCCCAAATCACTTACGAGACACTCCCGCTCGCCCAAGGTGTCCATCACCGTACGGAGAATGATGGCTCCGGAGGCAATGACGTCTTCTCGATTTTTTTCCAGTCCCGGCATGCCGACTCGCGCCGCTTTGGATCGGCTCAGCAATTGCTGCTCGAGATCGGCAATTGTTTCCAGCGCCAACCGGTAGTTATGGATCCTTGCCGGCTCATAGGCGGGAAGCTGCTGCGCCATGGCCGCCAATGAGGTGATCGTGCCTGCTGTCCCGACGAAGATGAATCCTGACGAGCGCGGCTTGGCAGCCAAAGCCTCAGTGGTTTCCCGCCGGATCCAGACACGCGCCTGCTCTATCTCCTCTCTTGTCGGCGGATCATGATGCAGCAGCCGTTCGGAGAGCCGTACGACCCCGATATCGATCGAGCGCACGACGGGTGGTTGTCCCTGTTGGGCCAAGATGAATTCCGTGCTACCCCCGCCAATGTCCAGCGCCAGCACGTCGGTAATGCCTTGAGGGAGGCCGGAACGAATGCCGAGCATGGTTCGTTTCGCTTCTTCTTCGCCGGTGAGAATTTCGACATTGAGGCCGGTCTCGGATTTGACTCGATCCACAAACTGCTGCCGATTCTCCGCGTCACGAACGGCGCTTGTCGCCACGGCCGTTCGCGCCTGCACGTCATAGCCGTCGATAACTCTGCGCCATTCTTGAAGGCACTGAGCCACGCGATCCATCGCCTCTGGCTTCAGTCGTTTCGACTGATCGACGCCTTCGCCGAGCCGAAGAATCCGTCGCTCTGAGTGCAGCTCCTTCAAGGGGCCGTTGGCGGGAAGGTCGGCAATGAGCAGTCGGCAGGTCAGCGTGCCAATGTCGATGCCTGCAAGGCGCTGGTCCCTCATTCTGCGTCGCGAATTTCCTGCATTTCAGCTTCTAGCTTGGTGCTCGTCTCTTTCAAGTGCTGGATGTCCTTCACGAGGCGGGCAATCTCCGTATCGTACAAGACACGTTCCACGGGCTCACCGGCCTCACGAAGACTCACGGCCCGCTCACCAACGTCGCGATACAGCTCCTTCAATTCCTGATCGATCCGCCGGAGTTCGAGTCGCAGACGCAACAATTCCGTTTCCTCGAGTGCGCGATTGGCGGCCTGCGCCGTGCCCAACCGAAGCGTCGCCAGCCCCGACTTCAGATCATGCTTTAACCGCTGCAGCAACCCCATTAGCCTTCACCCCTCTCATACTCACCGTGATCGGGTTTCTTCTTCAGCGGGTGGCCTCGACCTGGGAGCCTGACCGCCCGCAGCGGGGTCCCTACACCGGGCGGGGTGCGAGGACGGTCGGGCTGGTCGAGGACAGGACCCGCGTCTTCTAACTTACCGATCCCAAATCCAACTTTTTTTCCCACTTCCGCAGCATCATCTCCTTGATGCGTTGATGCGCCGGCGCACTCAACTGGGGATCCTGCTTCAGCAAGGAAAAGGCTTCCGACCTGGCCAGCTGCAGCAAGTCCCCATCCCTCACGATGTTGGCCACGCGGAACTCCGGCATGCCCCATTGCCGGAAACCGAAGAATTCCCCCGGCCCTCTGATTCGCAGGTCTTCTTCCGCAATCTCGAATCCGTCGTTCGTCCGCACCAAGGCCTCCAACCGCTCTTTGACCAACGACGCCGGCTCCTGATTTCCCGTCGGCCGTTTCCCCGGCGGCACTCGGTGGCGGCCGAGGGTGGCCGCCATGAGCAGACAGTAGGACTGGTGCCCGGCTCGACCGACCCGTCCCCTCAATTGGTGGAGTTGCGCGAGACCGAAGCGCTCGGCATGCTCGATCATCATGATTGTCGCATTCGGGACATCCACACCGACCTCGATGACGGTCGTCGCCACCAAGAGATGGATCTTGCCGGCCATGAAATCCGCCATGACCGCTTCCTTCTCAGCCTGCTTCATCCGCCCGTGCAGGAGGCCGACCCGGAATTCCTTGAACTCTTCATTCTGTAATCGCTCAGCCCCTTGAATCGCCGCCTGCAAATCGGACTTTTCGGACTCCTCGACCAGCGGATACACCACATAGGCCTGCCGCTTATTGTGCAATTCGTCCCGAAGAATCTGATAGGCCCGCCTGCGATGCGCGTCTCCGAAGAGGAACGTCCGGACCGGTTTCCGTCCCGGCGGCAGCGCACCAATGACCGAGACATCCAGATCGCCGTAGACGGTCATGGCCAGCGTCCGTGGAATCGGCGTGGCGGTCAAGACGAGCACATCGGGCTTGTAGGCCTTTGTCACTCAGGGTTTTGCGCTGCAGCACGCCGAACTTGTGCTGTTCATCCACGACCGCGAGCGCCAGTTTCTGGAACTTTACACCTTTCTGGATCAGGGCGTGTGTGCCGATCGCCACCTGAATCTGACCTGAGGCCAGCTGAGCCAGTTGAGATTTCTTGACCGCCGCCTTATCGCTGCCTCGCAACAGCGCCGCCTTCAACCCAAGCGCATCCAAGAGTCGACTCAGATTTCGGTAGTGCTGTTCCGCCAGGATTTCGGTGGGCGCCATAAGCGCGGCCTGATAGCCGGAACCGCAGGCCATGACGATCGCATGGAGCGCCACGACCGTTTTTCCCGATCCCACATCACCCTGCACCAACCTGTTCATCGGCCGAGGCGAGAGCATGTCGCGAAAGATCTCTCGGACGACAACATCCTGCGCAGCCGTCAATTGAAACGGCAGGGCGCGTCCCAGTCTTTCCAGAAGAGGCGTCCTCGGATTGAACTGCAAACTTTTTTCCTCCATCTGAACGGACCGCTGCCGCGCAGCGAGCGCCACTTGCAGAAGGAACAGCTCCTCGAAGGCCAGTCGTCGGTGCGCCGGCGATCGGCCTTGGTCGAACGACGGGAGATCGGCGCCGGGTTTGGGGAAATGCACGTCGGCCAACGCCTCCTGCACCGGCATCAGCCGCTGCCTGGCCCGTACGGCGACCGGCAATGTGTCCTTGAGACCGGCCATGTGCTCATCCAACAGTCCCTTCATCAGCACGCGCATCTGGCGGGACGTCCACCCTTTCGTCTCATGGTAAATCGGCACGATGCGCCCCACATGCAGCGTGAACTCGCTGCCTTCGCCTACGACTTCATATTGAGAGACTTCCATTCTGGGGACCATCCACCCCTGTCGTCCGGCAATGATGCGCCCGCTCATCATGACCGATTTGCCCACGGCCAACACCTGCTCCAGGTAGGGCTGGTTGAAGAACACTGCCTGCATGCGTCCCGTCTGGTCTTCTAACCCTATTTCCAACACCGTGAAACGTCTGTTTCTCGTTCGCTTGACGGTGCTTTTGGCCACCGTTGCACACACCGCCGTCACCATGCCGGGTACCAGATCGCCCAGTGGCGTCATCACCGAGCGGTCTTCGTACCGCCAAGGCACGGTCCAGAGCGCATCTTCTACGGTTTCGATCCCCAACCGTTCCATGAGCGAGCTGCGCTTCGGGCCGACACCTTTGGCAAATCTGATCGGCAAATGACCGACGTCACGCGAAGCGACTCGCCGATACTCATCGTCTGAGGTCTCGAGCGGCTCCGGCTGCTCCCACACCTGTCGCTGGTCATGGGCGGCATCGCGCAATGATTTGACAATTGCGGCGGCCTCCAGCAACCGGCGCTGTTGCTCGTTGGTCGTCAATCGCCCCTGGTCCTCCACAAACAATGCTCGGAGCTTGAGCAAGGCGGCTTCAACGGATTTCGGATAGACACGGTCTGAGAGCGCCCCCAGGACCTGCGAGGAGACAAAGCTGCTCAAATTTTTGACCGTGGGCAGATGGGCAAATGCGTCGCGGCTGGCGAACTCAATAGGACGCGCGAGGCGGTCCAACCATCGTTGGAAGTGGGTTATGGCTTCAGCCGACTGGTGAAAAGCCATTGCTGTACATTGAAGAAGTGAATTGAAGCGCAATCGTGGAGATGGAACTCGCTCTAAGGATGTTCAAAAAGACCAAACGTCTCACCCGCCCAACCCCCGACGCGCCAAGACGCGTCTCCCCATTCGAGGCTGCAGGATTAAATGATATTTGCTCATATTTCGTCACCACTGACTCCTGAGACGAGGCGAGAACGAAGCATGGTGAAAGGCATGTCTCGACGTGCCTGGGTGGGTGGAAGAGAGGTTTTTTCAACAGCCTGCACGGCTCGGAGGAGCGCCACATTGAGGGCGGATCGTATCACAGCCCTGATGCCTCCTCAATGGAAGCGGATCCCTGGTATGCCGGGAAGTCCTGTGGATTTCCTTACATTTCTTTGGCGTAGGGATCCTTAGTGCTAGACTGACCGCAGACTAAAATGGTTGGTCTTCATGTACCGTCGAAACATTTCCAATATCCTCTATCCGATTGCAGGCGTGCTGGGACTGATTATCGTCTACGAGGCGGTCCTCAAGCCTGTCTACATCCAAACTCCGCCACCCATCGATCATAACGCGCCGATCGATCGGACGGACCGCGTCCCTGACCAAGCCTATGAACCGCCCCCTGAGGAACCTCTGGCACTGGCTCAAAAGCAACTGCGCGTCATTGATGCGGGTGGGGTACCCGACACCAAACACCATAGGACCTTGGAAGCGATTCGGGAAGAGATCGAGAAGGGCAACCTGAAGACGGCTGAGGCACAACTGCACGACCTGCCTGAGGCCGTACAAGCCGACGCGCGCGCCCGCTCCTATGTCGCGATTCTTTGGAACAATCTCGGCATCGAACAGGAAAAGCTCGAGGGAACCAAGGGCTCGCTCAAAGCGTTTAAGAAAGCGGCCTCTCTCGATCCGAACAATCCCGTCATCCAGATGAACCTGGCCCATGGGTACTGGGAGCAACGCGATCCCGCGATGAATCAGGATTTCCTCGAACGGCTGGTCGCGCTGGCGCCGCAGGATCCATTCCCGCATGTCGCGTTAGCCGACTGGCTCCAGGAGCACGGGAGCCACGGTGAAGCGGCCCGCCATTTGGATCAGGCATCCCAACGGTCGGCAGACGATCCGTCCGCGCAGTCCTACCTGCGCGCGGTGACTTCGAAAATGCAGGGGGCCGATCAGATGGAAAGCCGGCTTACGAGCCGTGACGGCGCCCACTTCACAGTCAAATACGACGGAGACAGCGACCAGGATTCTTGGACGATTGTGCTGGATATCCTCGAAGAAGCCTACCGGGAAGTGGGCCAAAAGTTCGCTTACTTCCCCTCGAAACCCATAGTCGTGGTCCTGCACCCGAATGCGAGCTTTCAAGCCAATACCGGGAGTCCTGCCTGGGCCGATGGATTGTTCGATCCGGTCCTGAGTCGCATTCACTTGCCGACGCAAGGGGCGTTGACGGACCGTGCCTGGTTGAAGCGGGTGCTGCGCCATGAATTCGTCCACGCGTTGCTGCACGATCAGCAGGGCGTGAACCATAACGCCTTACCGACCTGGCTCAACGAAGGGTTGGCCATGCAGCTGTCCAGCGATCACTGGCCGGACATCGACCAACTTCGCCGGCATGAGCTTTCCGTAATTCCATTGACCGCGCTGGAAGGTAGTTGGAACGAGCTTTCGAGCGAAGCGGCCTCTGTGGCCTACCTGGAGGCGGATTCAGCAACCCGGTATCTGATCAATCGCTATGGAATGCACGAAGTGCAGCAGTTGCTGGCCAGGCTCAAGAAAAAGCAAAGCCTGCCGGCCGCGATGCAAGCCGAACTGTCACTGTCCTACGATCAATTCCAATCCCGCTGGATGGCGCACTGGCAGGAAGGGCGGACGAAGGAATCGTAATCTGACGATCGCGCCGGAAGAACCCCGCTGTCTCATCCGACTGATCGGGTGCAGAAGCATCACTGTCGTCGTCGCTGGGTTCAATCTTATCCTCCCATAACCACCGTCGGCCGGCTTGATCCGGCATCTTGATACGGAAATCGATATCACGCGGTGGCGTTCCCGTCATGCCGATGACGCTTCGGCTAATCCGTTCGATCCGCACCTCCCGGGCTTCCGTAGAAAATTCGTCGGACCACACCAACTGACCTGTCTGAGGATTCACAGCGCGAAGGACGAAATGGGGCTGTCCGGCCTCCTTTGGCCGGGAAGCAACCCTGGTGACCGCAGCTCGCGGATGGACATGCGCCACGACTCGGTGTGTCCCGACCTCCGGATGCTCGCCGGCGGTGAGGTTCAGACGACCTTCCCAGAGAAAACGTCCGTTCGATGCATCGTAGACCCGAAGGGTAAATTCCGAAAGACTGCCGGTCCCCGCCCCGACACCTCCGGCGAAGATCCGCGTGCGGGGATGGCCGGCAGGGGGGCCATCGTCCTTGATGTCGAGTTCGTAGGTGTCCGCGGAAAGCACTTCCCCGGATTGCGCATCGTAGGTCTTGACGGTGATAAAGGAGACTTCTTCGTCCTGAAATCCGAATCCGGCTGCGACGACCACCTGCGCGTTCGCGGCGGGAACGGCTGCCGGCTCGCCCGCCAGACTCAGCACCGGGAAGGCAATGATCGTGAAGACTAGACTTCCTAACCTCAAGGTCGACGGCATGCTCAACCCTCCAGTTCCTGTACCGACTATGCCAGGAACCGACCTCAGCTGAACATTCCCCGCTGTGGGGGACAATCCCCCAAAAGGGGGTGGTGTTCCCAACCGATCGAAAGTTGCAGAGGCAACGAAGCAAAGGACAGTTAGTCCTTCCGGTCGAGAGGGACTTCTCCAAAGACCTCGTAGCGGTACTTAGCTACCAGCCTGTAGATCCAATAGCCAAGCGGCTTCACAAACGGAAGGGCGAACAGCCTGGCCAGGACACGCCCCCCCTTTAACCCCGGAAGCAGCGGGAGAAAGGCGTCCAGCCCACTGGCGATCCGGCCATCGAAAGCGACCAGAAAAGCGGCCTCTGGTCGGCCGCCACGGTATTGTGAGCCCAGCAAGCGTTTGGCCTCCTCGCTCTGATACGGGATCATACGCAGAGCCTTGCCTTCACCGGCCAGCCGCTCGAGGCCACCCTTGGCCGTGACGCACATCCGGCAGCGCCCGTCATAGATGAGACATTGTGGCGTATCGCGAGAAGACGGCTTGTCCATGGCTCCGCCTGGGCATGGTTGCCCGTTCAACGGCGCGACCGGTAAGATTTGCACATGCCCCATCGACAGATCCTACTCGTCACGCTACTCACCCTCGCTGCAGTCGGTGTCGCCACCTTGTTGCTCGTCTTGTCCACGGCCATGCCGGGATCGCCTCATGTCCTGTGGTGGCTCTTTCTCGTGCTGTTGCCGCTTGGGCTGGCCGCGGCCATTCTGTTGGGATGGGGTTGGGCCACGATGGCTGCTGTCGCCTATGGTACCATTGGATTAGCGGTCGACCTTGCAACAGTGGTCAGCATTCTGGGAGGACGCGAGGGATCGGATCTCAGCCTCGCCCTGAGTGTGGTCAGCGGGAGCGCGAATTTCGCGCTGATCGTCTTCGGGGGGCGCGCGTTTTGGACGGTTTTGCAGGGACTACGGCCTCGAGGATCCCGCCCTCCCAATCCTCCTTCCCCGTCGCCATCTTCAACGGCCTGACAGACGAAAAACCCGCTTCCTTCAACCACGATGCCGTGTCTGCCACGGAATAGGTATTGCCTGTTTCTGTGAACAGCAACATGGATACCGCAAATAGACTGGCCTCTTCGGGGTACAACCCCTCGCGACCGTGCAGGAATGCATCCTGAATGATCAAACGGCCCCCGTCAGCCAGCGCTGCCCTGGCACGGCGGAACACATGGAAATTTTGCTCGGGCGAGTAAATGTGGAGCACATTGGAATACCAGATCACATCAAACTGTCCAGGGATGTCGTCACTCAATAAGTCCAAAGGCAGATACGAGAGGCGAGCGCCTGCCTTGTGTGTCGCCGCAATCTCTCTGGCCACCTCCAATGCGGCTGGGCGGTCGCAGACCGTGGCCCGAAGACCAGGGTTCCTGGCGAGAAACGCCATCGCATACGTGCCCGGCCCTCCTCCGAGATCGAGCAACGTCCTGACCCCTTTCAGCGGCAGTTGGGCGGAGATCATCGGCGCCGTCTCCAGGGTCCGATGGTGCATGGCCCAAGTAAACTGGCGGCGATAGTCCGGTGCTTCTGGTTCGTCTTTATCCAGCGGTTCTCCGGTTCTGATCGATTCCATCAGGCGCAACCAGTCGGTGCAATGGTTCGTGATCACGTGCAAATAGCTTCCGCGATAGGCCGGATCATCGCCGTTCAAGGCGGTGGCGGCAAGCGGGCTGTTGCGATAGCGGTTTCCCTTTTTGTGCAGCAGTCCGGCCATGGCGAGATTCCGGCACAAGATCGACAGCCCGCGCTCGCTCACCTTCAGTTCGCGCGCAAGGTCCGCCAATAGCCAGGCATTCTTGCCGATCACAGTGAAGAGCTTCAGTTCGAGCGCAGTTAGAATCACCCGAGGGAGGCGATAGGCCGACAAGGCGTCGCGGAAATCTTCGAAGGTCTTGATGGGGCTCATGGAGTCCCGCCGATCTGCCGGCAGCACCAGCGCATGAGGTCCTGGACTTTGGAGAGATTCCCCAAATCCACCTCGCGCTCGAACGTCACCGCCACATACTCTTCGGTCATCTCCGTTTGCTCGGAAAATCCCGATTGCAGCAGCAAGGGCCGGAATTTCGCGACGGCGGGCTGGATGAAGAACTTGGCCTGCTTGGCCACCTCGTCCGTGCCTAGATCCTCAGGCGTCCCATCGGACATGAGGCTCATGACATCGTCCATCGCAACGCCGTACTGGCAGAGCAACTTGCCGTCCGGCTTGATCTCCAGCAACCAGCCGTCAGTCCCGAGGTCAAGGGCCAGAGGGCCGTCAGGCTCCAACTCGTACAGTTGTGGAAACGCTTTGCCCAAGGTCGTCCGCGTTTCCTTCCACTGCGGTGACGTGGTCTCACTCATCCGTGTGACTCCCTGGCAGCTTCTCGGGAGGCGTCATTCGAGAGCCGCTCCCGCAGCGCGTGCAACCGTCTGATATTCTCTTCCAGCTTCGGCAACTGATACTTGCGGTCCATTGCAACCACCAATTCGAGCAACTGAGCCGCTTCCTCTACCCGGCCCATGGCTTCATAACAGTCGGCCAGCAGATACCGCGCCCCGCCGTTACGGAGTTCGTCGCGGAATCGTTCCGCAATCGACTGGCTGGTCTGGCCGCAGGCGACCGCGTCGTCAAACCGCTTTTGAAGCAAGAAGGTGCGGCCCATCATGCGCCAGGCATCGGCCACTCCACCATCGTTGCCCAGCCGGCGCATCAAAAGCATCGACTTCTCGTAATAGGCAATCGCTTCGTGGAACTGGCCCTGCTCCCTGGCGATCAGGCCCAAATCTGAAAACAGCACGGCCTTGGCGGCTTCATCATGCGTCTTCATCATCAAATCCAGCGCCTCTAGATAATAGGCCTTGGCACGGTCCCATTCCCCCGCATCCGCGCGCAGGTTTCCAAGGTTCGCCAATGTGGTGCCGATGCCCTTTTCGTCTCCGAAGATTTTCTGCAACTCCAGGACCTCTTGATAATAATTCTGGGCCGCGTCGCGCCGGCCGCTCACGGCGCAAATATTCCCTAAATTCCCCAGCGTTGCCGCCAACGCCCGCTGATCACCGGTGAGACGATCGCATTCGAGGGCCTTGGCGTAGCAGGTATAGGCTTCAGTATAGTGGCCGCGGCCGAAATGTTCGTTGCCCTGCCGGTTCAATTCTTCGGATAGCCCGTTCTTGAGTGTCATGGGATGTCGTCAACCGATTCGTCACAGGCTAGGCGACGGCCTGTTCAACAGCCGCTTTCGCGCCTGTGAGCATCGAGGTTCCATCGCCGACAAGGATGGCGTCAAATTGATATTTCAACAGACGGCGCAGCCCTGCTTTGGCTTTGGCCGCATCGGCATATTTCTCCGGCGGCAATAACGACAGCGCGCCGGGCGGTTTGCCGATCAATGCATCGCCGACGATGAGCACACCTTTCCCCTGTTGGAGAAACAACGCCGATTCACCGGGCGATTTCTGATCCTGCAGGTGAATGACCCAGAGGCCGCCGGGCAGCAGTTCTTGGTCCTTGAAGGTCTTGGAGGGTTTGAGATCCATCTGAGGCGCATCGGCGTCGGGGACTTGCAACTGGCAGCGGAAATCCGACTGGCAAGCCCCCGCTTCGCGCGCATGGTCTCGATTCGTCACGATAATGTAGTCGAGTTGACCCTGTCGTCGGATAAAGGTGCTGGCCTCTGCCGTCATGGGAGGCGGATCGACGAGAATTTTATGTTCTCCGACCGTGAGAAACAGGCCGTTGAAATTCAACTGTTTCTCTTCGGAAAACCAGGACCACTGCCAGATACCGGGAAGAAGTGGCTTCATGACCGCCGTATGGTTACCTGAGTGGGGGCCGCGGACCGCTTCATAGCGAACCCACCGCATCCTTCACCGTCTTGGTGACCTTGGTGAGGATGCCGGCTTCGTTGGGCAAATCGATGATGTCGTCCTCTGGCACCGTAATGAATTTGCGATTGGCCCCTTTCGTGAGCGAAATGAGGAACATGCTGTTCGACGGCGTGACCGGGATCACGACCTGAACCTGCTGGATCAATCCCTTTCACCACTTCCAGAAACTTCTGTTTCCCCTCTTCCATCTCATCCATTCTGGGGTTTCCTCTCTCGCGGCAGACCCGCTGCTTACATCTTGTTGCTGCTCCCGGCTAGCCAACAGCTTTTCCACCTCTGCAATGATGGCATCCGCTCCTGCCAGTTCCATGTTGCCGACACGCTGCCAGCGAATGACGCCTTGCTGATCGATGACATACACATTCGGAATGAATTTGCCGCCGCCGTAGAGCTTGTCAGTCACTTTGCCAGGATCCAGGAGATACGGATAGGTGACCTTCACTGGAAACGCGGACAGAAACTCGCCGACCTCCTTTTTGGAATTGCCGGATGAATTGACGCCGACGACTGCGACATTCTTTCCCTGGGTCGCCTCATAGACCTTTTGCAGGTTGGTCCCCTGCATCATGCAGGGGTCGCAGATGTGGAAGAGCCCGAGCACGACGACCTTTCCTTTATAGGCATCCAATGAGACGGGTTCACCACTAATGGCATTCAACGCAAAGGAGGGCGCTTTCTCGCCGACTTTGAAGAATCCTGCGGCAAGCAGGAGGTGAGCGGACAGTACAGGGACAACAACGGCGGCAAGGATGACGGCAAGACGTTTCATGAAGACCTCCATGAGGCAATATGATCGTGAACGGTGGAGTCGCGCTATCCTACCATGCAGTTTTTTGGGGGAGCAACGGCAGCCGTACAGGCGGAGGACAGACGCACTTGGTGTGAAGGAGACAGCAGGTAACGGTGAAACGATTGCGTTCTAGCTCGATCGTTCGAACAGTCCGAGCTGGAATTCTTCGGCCCGTGTGAAGGAAATCGGGTACCGCTCGGTAAAGCAGGCGTTGCAGTAGTGATCGGGAGCGCCGGGGGCAGATTTCAACATGCCGTCGAGACTCAGATAGGCCAGACTGTCAGCCGTGATGTACTTGCGAATCTCTTCTGCCGAATGACTCGACGCGATCAATTCCTTCTTCGTCGGCGTATCGATGCCGTAGAAACAGGGCGAAATGATCGGCGGGGAGCTGATCCGCATGTGCACTTCTTTGGCGCCGGCCTGACGGATCATCTTCACAATCTTACGGCTGGTGGTTCCGCGGACCAGTGAATCATCGACCACGACGACGCGTTTGCCGTGCAGCACCTCGGGGACGGCATTCAGCTTGACCTTCACGCCGAAGTGCCGGATCGACTGTTCGGGCTCGATGAAGGTGCGTCCGACATAATGGTTTCTGATCAAGCCGGTTTCGAACGGAATGCCGGCCCCTTCGCTATAGCCCAGCGCCGCCGGCACGCCCGAGTCGGGCACAGGAATGACGACATCGGCCGGTACCCAGGACTCCTGCGCCAGCTGGCGTCCCAAGGCTTTTCGGGTGGTATAGACGGCATTGGCCCCGAAAATCTTGCTGTCCGGCCTCGCAAAATACACATATTCGAAGATGCACATCGCCGGCTGGACGGACGAAAACGGCTTGTAGCTCGTGACGCCCTGTTCATTGAGCACGACAAGTTCTCCAGGCTCGATCTCTCGAACGATCTCGGCATCCAGCAGATCGAATGCGCAGGTTTCCGACGCGACGAGATAGGTATCCCGCAACCGTCCAAGCGACAACGGTCTGAAACCGTGCGGATCGCGCGCGGCGATAATGCCGTCGTCGGTGAGCAGCACGACGGAGAACGCCCCACGGACCTGGCTGAGCGCGTCGATGATCCGGGCGAGCAACGTATCGGCCCGGGAATGGGCGATCAGATGAATGATCACCTCGCTGTCCGACGTGGATTGGAAAATGGCGCCGTAGGCTTCGAGCTCATTGCGAAGCACTTGCGCATTGATGAGATTTCCATTGTGCGCCAACGCTAGATTCCCGAAGGCGAAATTGACGGTGAGCGGCTGAACGTTCTTGAGGTCCTGGCCTCCGGCGGTCGAGTAGCGATTGTGGCCGATGGCCATCGATCCTGTGAGGTTCTTGAGGGTCTGATTGTCGTAGATGTCCGCGACCAGTCCCATGCCCTTTATGCAGGTGGAAATGATCGCCGTCCGCGGAGACGATGCCGGACGCTTCCTGTCCGCGGTGCTGCAGCGCATAGAGTCCGAGATACGTCAGATTGGCCGCTTCCTTGTGGCCGTAGATGCCGAAGACGGCGCACTCGTCGTGAAACTTATCGGGACTCAGGATGGGAAGTTCTTTGCGCATACCCCAGCCGCTATTCCTGACTCAACTGCTCCTCGATCGCATGAACCCAGCGGTCCGACACCTGGCCGATAGGAAGATCAATGCGGCAACCGTCGCTCACCTTGCCCGGCTCCACTTCGATGACCAAACGATCTCCGCCCACGGTACCAATTTTTGCGGCCGGGACACCGGCCTCCGCTGCACGACTCAACAACGATTCCACAGCATTCGGCCTGGTCGAAAGGATGATTCGCGACTGACTTTCACCAAACAAGAGGGCGTCGCGCCGCAATGAACCGAGCCCTAATTTTACCACAGCCCCTCGCGCCGCGCGCGGCCCGGACACGCAGCATTCCGCCAACGCGACCGCAAGTCCACCATCCGAACAGTCATGCGCGGATTGAATCAGTCCTTCATGGATCACTTTCAATACGAAATCATGAAGCGCCTTCTCGGTCTCGAGATTCGAGCAAGGGCGGAGAGCCCTGCTCCCGATGCTGCAAGACTTTCAAATATTCGCTGCCTCCCAGATCGTCCCTGGTCTTGCCCAGAAGCACGATGGCATCGCCGTCGTTCCGGAACCATTGGGTCATGGCCCGATCGGCCTCATCGATCAATCCGACCATCCCGAGCATCGGGGTCGGATAGATGGACAGACCGTTGGTTTCGTTATAGAAACTTACGTTGCCGCTGACGATGGGAATGTTGAAATGCTCGCAGGCATCCTTGAGACCCTCGATCGCCAGGACGAACTGCCACATGATGTCGGGCCGCTCGGGATTTCCGAAATTCAGGCAGTCCGTCAGTCCGATCGGTTCGGCTCCGGAACAGACGAGATTGCGGGCCGCCTCCACCACCGCCAGCCGGGCTCCTTCATAGGGATGCAGCAGACAATATCGGCCGTTGCAATCGACGGTCATTGCGACCGCTTTGTTCGTGCCCTTGATCCGGACCACCGCGGCATCGGACCCGGGCCTCACAATGGTGTTGGTCCGCACCATATGGTCGTACTGTTCATACACCCACCGCTTGCTGGCGATCGTGGGACTCGACAATAATGTCAGCAGCGCCGCATTCGCGTCTTTGACGTCCGGAATGGAATCGTAGTTAAGGTTCGTCAGCATGTCCTGATAGGCAGGAGGTGAGTACGGGCGTTCGTACCTCGGGCCATCATCGGCCAGGGCTTTCGCTGGAATTTCCGCCACAACCTGGCCTTGATCGAGCACTCGCAAGAGGCCGTCCCCCGTCACCTTGCCGACAACCGCCACGTCGAGATCCCACTTCCGGCAAATCCTGAGGCACTCCTCTTCCTTTCCCGCTTTGGCCACCATCAACATGCGTTCCTGAGATTCGGAGAGCATCAATTCATACGGGGTCATCCCCGGCTCGCGGCGAGGCACATGCGTCAGATCCAGTTCGATGCCATTCCCGGCCCGCGAGGCCATTTCGCACGACGAGCTCGTCAGCCCTGCGGCGCCCATGTCCTGAATGCCGACGAGCAGGTCGTTCGCCATCAATTCCAGACAGGCTTCCAGCAGTAATTTTTCCTGGAACGGGTCGCCCACCTGGACGGTCGGCCGTTTTTGCTCGGACTCATCATCGAACGCGTCGGACGCCATCGTTGCGCCGTGGATCCCGTCCCGGCCCGTCTTCGAGCCGAAGTAGATGACGGGGTTGCCGACACCCGCGGCGGTGCCCCGAAAGATCCTGTCCTTGTGCGCGACGCCCAGACAGAAGGCATTCACAAGCGGATTCAGGGAGTAAATGTCGTCGAAACGCACTTCTCCACCCACCGTCGGAACCCCCATGCAGTTGCCGTAGCCGGCAATCCCAGCCACAACGCCCCTCATCAGGTGACGATTCTTCGCCGAATCCAACCCGCCGAAGCGCAGCGAATCGAGCAAGGCAATCGGTCTCGCTCCCATCGTAAAGACGTCGCGCAGGATGCCGCCGACGCCGGTGGCGGCTCCTTGATAGGGCTCGATGAAGGACGGATGGTTGTGCGACTCCATCTTGAAGACGACGCACAAGCCGTCGCCAATGTCGACGGCGCCCGCGTTTTCCCCCGGTCCCTGCACCACCCGAGGCCCCGTTGTCGGGAGCTTTTTCAGATGGACGCGCGAGCTCTTGTATGAACAATGCTCCGACCACATGACGGAAAACATGCCGAGTTCAGTGATATTGGGCTCGCGGCCCAAGATTTCGAGGATCTTCTTGTACTCGTCTTCCGTCAGATTGTGCTGTGCCAACAGTTCTTTGATGTCAACAGTGTTCGTCTTCATAGGTCCCTACACATCACAGCGACAGCGCTTCTTTCTCAAGATCTCGACCTGCGCGCGCTTCGTGGCGACAAAGGCACGCTGGATAGCGCTGCCGCGTGCCAAGCTCTTCGGCAACGGGCTTCGATGCTGATATCCGCGAACCGCCATTTCCTGGACCAACGCGTCATGCCGGCCATAGAGTGCCCTGAGCTTGCCGCGCCAGCGCAAGGTCTCAGGATGATGCGCATAGCCTTTCTTTCCATTTACCAGCACCGACCAGATCGCGTGGAGCTCCCGGTGCTCGCCGAGCAAATGATTCCGGCACAACCTCTTCGGCGAAATATCCCAAATCCGCATTTTCCCTTTTCTTTACTCACCAAACGGTGACGGTCAAGACTTGGCTGCGACTTACATAGAGGGTCTGACCACCAACTCCGCCTACTCTTATTGCGGGTGGCGTCGGTCAATCGCTCGCCCGCAGCGGGGTCCCTACACCGGGCGGGGTGCGAGGACGAGCGATGATCGACGACAGGACCCGCTCTCTCAAAACTAGTGCGGTCGAGCCGGAGTGTATGAGCAGCGCAGGAGTGACCGTCACGCTCCCACCATTTTCAACGGCCGCCTCTTCAACGACTCCAGCATGGACATCAAGATCAACCGACCGTCCGCATTCCCCAACAGTTCCTCAGCGGAACGCTCGGGATGCGGCATCATGCCCAGCACATTGCCTTCGGCATTGCGAATGCCGGCGATATTGTCGAGGGAGCCGTTCGGGTTGGCTTCCGCCGTGATCTTCCCCTCCGGTGTGCAATACCGAAAGACCACTTGAGCATTGGCCTGTAGTCCAGCCAGCGCCACAGGGTCGGTATAGTAATTCCCTTCGGCGTGGGCGACCGGAATTTTGAGCACCTGGCCGGGCTGGCATGCACCAGTGAAAGGAGTGGCAGCATTTTCTACCCGCACATGAACATCCTTGCAGACGAAATGGAGCGAGCGGTTCCGCAGCATCGCCCCTGGAAGCAATCCTGCCTCGAGGAGAATCTGAAATCCGTTGCAGATGCCCATGACGAGCCCGCCGTTTTGGGCAAACTCTTTAACGGCATTCATCACCGGCGAGAACCGTGCAATGGCTCCCGTCCGCAGGTAGTCCCCATAGGAAAACCCGCCCGGAATGATAATCGCGTCCAGTCCAGAAACCATCGTCTCTTTGTGCCAGATCATTTCGACCTGCTGCCCCAGCACGTCGTGAAAGACGTGCTCGCAGTCGTGGTCACAATTGCTGCCTGGGAAAACGAGGACTCCGATCTTCACTTCTTTTCCTCTGCCTCCGACAGGACCCGCGTTCTTATTCTCAGATATGTCACGTCAATTCGTACCGATATTCTTCAATGATCGTATTCGCCAACAGCTTCTCGCACATCTGCTTCACCTGTGCCTCGGCTTTTGCCTTGTCTTTTTCGGTCACATCCAATTCCATGTATTTGCCGACCCTAACGTTGGCGGCATTTTTGAAGCCCAGCGAATCGAGCGCATGTTCAATCGCCTTGCCCTGCGGATCCAAAATTCCCTGCTTCAACGTGACATGAATCTTCGCCTTCACGATTTGCTCCCCTCAGCGGATGTTCAACAAGGCGCCTATCCTCACCCGCCCGCCCAGGTGCACCAAGACGCACCTTCCCCAGGCGTCGTTCTCGCCTCGGCCAATGCTGCGGCCAGGCTTGCGGAGAGACGCGACTCGGCGCGTCGGGGTTGGGTGGGTGAGATTACCGCCTTTTTGAACATCCTTGGATCTTTCCGTTCGAAGCTATGATTTGCCCTGCTGTTCTGACGCTTTGTGCAATTCGTCGACATACCGTCGAATTTTGAAAATGACTGCCACCGTCGCGATGCCGCCAACGGCAAGGGCCGCAAACGCCCACCGCCACGGTGAATCGTCCAACCGATACGCCATCAGGGCGACAACCCCTGCCCACACGACAACCGCCGCCACCAACCCATAATTCAAAAACGCCTTCAGCATCTCTGTTTCTATTCTTTCCCTCCCCTAACAGGGCGAAGGAGCTGTTTCCTAAAGCGGGTGGCGTCGAATCATCTGTTTTCACCCGCCCACCCCGCCGCGCCGAGACGCGGCTCTCACCAAGCGCCCGCAGCGGGGTCCCTACACCGGGCGGGGTGCGAGGACGAACAATGATCGACGACAGGACCCGCTCTTCATCTTCATCCGCACACCCGCTTCAACACCTCGTGATACGCCTCCTCTATCTTACCCAGATCTTTTCTAAACCGATCCTTGTCCATCGACTCCTTCGTCGCCTGATCCCAGAACCGGCAGGTATCAGGTGAAATCTCGTCGGCCAAAATCAGCCGGCCGTTGTGCAGGCCGAACTCCAGCTTGAAATCGACCAAGATCATCCTCCGCTCGGCAAAAAACGGCTGCAGGACGCTGTTCACTTTCAATGCGAGCCGCCTGATCTCCACCAACTGTTCAGGCGTCGCCAGGTTCAGGAGACGCACATGATCATCCGCAATCAGCGGATCCCCCAACGCGTCGTTCTTGTAGTACCACTCCACGATGGGCGGTTGAATCGCCTCGCCTTCCTTCAGGCCCAACCGCTTCGCCAGACTGCCTGCCACCACATTGCGCACGACGACTTCAACCGGCACGATCGTGACCTTTTTCGTGAGCATTTCCCGATCGCTCTTCCGCTCCACGAAGTGCGTGGGCACCCCGCTCTGCTCGAGCAAGTCGAAACAACCGCTCCGAAACCTTGTTGTTGATGATGCCCTTTTCTACGATCGTTCCCCGCTTCTGCGCGTTGAATGCCGTCGCGTCATCCTTGAAGTATTGGAGGACTTCGTCGGGATGGCCCGTGGTGAAGATTTTCTTGGCTTTGCCTTCGTAAATAAGTGTCCCTGTTGCCATCGTGTCTCTCCATCGTCTCCAGGCGTTTACTGCGCCAGAATTTCGATGATCTCATCCAACCCCCTGGGCGTGCCGAGCCAGATCGGATGACCAAATCGTCTCGTGTATTGGAATTCTTTCACTTTCTCGAGTGCCAGAATGAGGCTGTGGAAGTCCTCGAGCTTCGAGGTTTCGAAATAGGTAATGAAATCCATATCGTCGAGGCCAGTCGAATGGTAGAGTTTGCGCTTCACCGTCTTATGGTAGGGCAAGGCCGCCTCGGTGTGCTCCTTCATCATGGCCGCCCGCGTCTCCTGGTCTAGGGCCCACCAGTCGGCGCTTTTTCGAATGGGAATGACGACGGCATACGGTTTGGAGCCCGGGTCGCTCGACGTTTTCAAATCAGCCTTCATTTCCTCAGGGAAGCCTGGCACATAGTTGGCCTTCTTGGTCAACCCATGCATGATCCCGGTGACTTTCAATTGCTTTCCAAACGCGCTGCCCTGGAGATCGACCAGAAACTTTTGGGTGTCGCGCATCTCGTTGGCATGGACGCGAAACAGTATATCCGCATGGTCGGAGAGACCCCGTAATAGATACATATCGATCGCGATCTTTTCTCGATGCTGCTCCACCACTCCCTTGAGTACGGTCAAGAGCGCAATGCGCGTGGCACCTTCCTTCCTCCCCCAGTCATCAGTGAAGCTGTAGGCAGCAAAGGTGCCGTAGACGCCTGGATCCGCCAAGAGTTTCTCGCGATCGGGAGCCGCGAACGCCCCGTTCGCCCACAGCGACGCGACCATCACAACGATCCCAAAGCACCCAGCGTGTCGAGCTGTCATGACCTTCCTTTTCCTGGTTGGGAACGTGAGCCGCTTCCGAATACTCGCGTAAAAATGGCGTCAACATGCCGCAAATAGTATTTCGGATTAAAACAGGCCGCAATTTCGCTCTTCTTGAGATGCTGTGCAATGAATGGGTCCTTGCTGACGAGTTCCTGCAAACCCCCGGAACCGTTCCAGGACGCCATCGCATTGCGCTGCACCGCCTCGTAGGATTCCTTTCGCTGCGCGCCCTTCTCAATGAGCGCCAGCAGGAGCCGCTGCGAGTACACCAAGCCGCCCGTGAGTTCGAGATTGCGCTTCATGTTGGCGGGATAGACGACCAGATGCTTGATCAAATCCGTCACCTTGGCCAGCATATAGTCGATGAGAATGGTGCTGTCCGGCATGATGACCCGTTCGACCGACGAGTGGCTGATGTCCCGCTCGTGCCACAGCGCCACATTCTCCATCGCCGCCAGACTGTTGGCCCGGACGAGCCGCGCCAGCCCGCAGAGATTTTCCGATACGATCGGATTGCGCTTGTGCGGCATCGCCGACGATCCCTTTTGGCCATCCGAAAAATATTCTTCGGCCTCCAGGACCTCCGTCCGTTGCAGATGGCGCATCTCAGTCGCGATCTTCTCGATCGTCGCCCCAAGCAAAGCCAGGGCCGTCGCATAGGCGGCGTGGCGGTCGCGCTGCACGATCTGGTTGGAGACCGGGTCGACCGTCAGGCCAAGCTTCTCACAGACGTACGCTTCGATGTCCGGCCCTTGATGCGCGAACGTGCCCATGGC
This sequence comes from uncultured Nitrospiraceae bacterium, assembly GCA_963824855.1. Taxonomy (GTDB): domain Bacteria; phylum Nitrospirota; class Nitrospiria; order Nitrospirales; family Nitrospiraceae; genus Nitrospira_C. The sequence goes on along the minus strand of CAWGQP010000003.1, from coordinate 164,593 downwards.
GCCGGAAAGCTTGCCGACGGCGATCTCATTGCGCACCTGGCGCAGCCGCGCGAGATGCCGGCTCACTTCCTCGTGCCAGATGGCCAGTTTGAAGCCGAACGAGATCGGCTCCCCATGGATGCCGTGCGAGCGGCCGACCATGATCTGTGCCTTGTACCGAAAAGCCTGGCGCTTCAGCACGGCCAAGAATCCCTCGACTCCTTCGAGAATCAGATCGAGCGCCTCGGTCATCTGGATGGCCAACGACGTATCGACGATGTCCGATGAGGTCAATCCCATGTGCAAGAAACGATGTTCGGGCCCAACCGTATCCATCAGCGATTCGAGGAACGCGATCACGTCATGCTTGGTGACTTTCTCGATCTCGGCGATGCGAGCCACGTCGATCTTCGCCTTCTTGCGGATTTTCGCAGAGGTTCCTCGCGGGGCCTGCCCGGCGCGCTCGAAAGCCGCCGTCGCCTGGAGCTCGACTTCCAGCCAGATCTCGTACTTGTGCTTGAGATCCCAAATGGCCTTCATTTGCGGACGGGTATAGCGTTCGATCATAAGCGTTCTAAAACCTCACGCCTGACGCCTGGTCTGCCGGACAGCCTCTTGCCGTTTCCGTTCCAACTTGGCCTCAGTCGTCAGCACCTTGTCCAGAATCCCGTTCACGAATTTGGCGGCTTCCTCGTCACCAAAATCCCTCGCGAGCTCGATGGCTTCGTTCACCGTCACCTTGGCGGGCACTTCGTCCAACCACAGCAGTTCGTAGGCGCCAAGACGCAGAATGTTGCGATCCACGATCTGCATCCGGCTCACTTTCCAGTTGGTCGCGTACTTGCCGATCAGCGTATCGAGGTCCTTTTTGTGTTCCAACACGCCGTTGACCAGCTGCTCGGCAAACGCTTTGACGTCCTCGCTCACCTTGTACTGTTTCCAGAACTCGTCCAGCCAGACGCCGGGTTTGCCGTGAATGTCGTATTGAAACAGAATTTGCAGCGCTCGCTCGCGAGACTGATGGCGAGATCCCATGATTAGGAAGCGCGCTTTCGCGCCGGACGTCTCGTGGCGCCGTTTTTTCCGGCATTGTCCTTCGATGGGGCCGTCCCTTCACCGCCCCGAATCATCCGCATCACGGTCGCCATCTCGATCGCGGACTTTGCGGCCTCGCCTCCGCGATTGAATTTGGTCGGCTCTGCTCGAACGATGGCCTGCGCCACCGTATCGGTCGTCAGCACGCCGAAAATAATGGGCACATCGGCGTCTAAGGCCGCCTGCCCGATACCCCGGCTCGCTTCCGCACTGATGTAGTCGAAATGAGGCGTGTCGCCGCGAATGACTGCCCCGAGGCAGATCACTGCATCGAACCGCTTCGTCCCGGCCAGGGTCTTCGCCACGAGCGGGATTTCAAACGCGCCTGGCACGCGCACGACCTCGATATCTTCCGGCACCACGCCGTGCTTCGTCAGTCCCTCAACGCAGCTGCTCAACAGCTTGCTGGTGACGAATTTATTGAATTTGGAGACGACGATCCCGAACTTCAACCCCGTCGCATTATGAGAGCCTTTCCGAAGTTTCATGTAGCTTGTGCTTTCTCTTCTCTCTTCGTCTCACCGCCCGACTCAAACCTTTTTTAGAATGTGTCCTAGTTTTTTCTTTTTGGTCGTTAAATACCTGACATTCCCTGCGTGCGGCTGAATCTCGATCGGCACGCGCTCGACCACTTTCAACCCGTAGCCTTCGATGCCGACGATCTTTCGCGGGTTATTTGTGATCAGCTTGATCTGATGCAAGCCGAGATTCGCGAGAATCTGGGCGCCGACGCCGTAATCCCGCAGGTCGGCCTTGAAGCCGAGCTTGAGATTCGCCTCCACCGTGTCGCTGCCCTTATCCTGTAGCCCGTACGCCTTGATCTTGTTGAGCAGGCCGATGCCGCGTCCTTCTTGATTCAAATAGAGCAGTACCCCGCGTCCATCCTTCTGAATGATTTCCATGGCCGCGTGCAGTTGATCACGGCAGTCGCATCGCAACGACCCCAGCGCATCGGCCGTGAGACAGCCGGAATGCACCCGCACCAGCGTGGGCCCACCGCTGTCCACCCGGCCTTTGACGAGCGCGATGTGCGTGACGTGGTCGATTTCGTTCTCGAACGCGACGGCATCGAATTCGCCGAAGATCGTGGGCAACCGCGCGCTCGCCATCCGCTTGATGAACGTTTCCCGGCGCATGCGGTATTCGATCAAGGCCTTGACCGTCACCATCTTCAGCTTGTGCGCCTTGGCGAATTTCGTGAGTTCGGGCACGCGAGCCATCGTGCCGTCTTCGTTCATGATCTCGCAGATCACGCCGGCGGGCTGAAGTCCCGCCAGACGCGCCAGGTCGACCGACCCTTCCGTTTGCCCCGCGCGACGCAACACACCGCCCCGTACGGCCTTCAACGGAAAGATATGGCCCGGACGCGCCAGGTCTGTCGGCTTGGATTTGGGGTCGATCGCCACATGAATCGTGGTGGCACGGTCCGCCGCCGAAATCCCGGTCGTGATGTCTTTGCGGGCGTCGATCGAGACCGTGAAGGCTGTGCCAAACACCGCAGTATTTTCGACTGCCTGCTGGGGCAAGTGCAGTTCTTCGACGCGCTCGGGAGTCAGTGCCAGACAGATCAATCCGCGGGCATGCCTGGCCATGAAATTGATGGCCTGAGGGGTCACCTTTTCTGCAGCAATGACGAGGTCGCCTTCGTTTTCCCGGTCTTCGTCGTCGACCAGGATGACGAATTTCCCCTTCTTAATGTCGCGGACGGCGTCTTCGATATTGTTGAAAGGCTTTGCCATAAATGAACGGATGAGTGATCAACTCGCGATGGTCAGGGACGAACAATTTATCATTGAACATCGATGATTAACATGGTTTTTTTGGGCCGCCTCGCTGCGGGAAAAGGCCCTATCCGTGCGGTCCTCGCCCGGCCAGCGCAACCCGCCGCTGAGCCGCCACGACCGTCATCAAGGCGCATCCGGCTGCCACGACAAAGCACCAAAGACCGGTTGCATACGTTCCCGTCAGATCCTTGAGCCCACCCAGGGAGAGCGGAAGTAAGAATCCGCCGATTCCGCCTGCTGCGCCAATCACGCCAGATGCCAGGCCCATCTGCTTCGAGAACCGGGCAGATACGACTTGAAACACCACGCCATTTCCAAATCCCATGGCTGCAAGCCCCGCCATGAGAAGCACCACTCCCCATGCCGCTTCTGGCAGCCAGCCCACACCGGCAACAGTCGCCGCGATTGCTCCGAAGACAAACGGAAGCACGCGAATCCCTCCGAGACGGTCTGCCGTGTATCCTCCGAGCGGCCTGATGAAACTTCCGAGCAGGCCTCCGAGGGCAGTAATAGACCCGGCTGTGACACGGTCGAACCCGTATTGGTCGTGCAGAAAAATCGGCAGGAAACTGCAGACACCGACGAATCCACCGAACGTGACGGCGTACAACAGACAGAGCCAGTGCATGGAGGGCTGTGCGAGGCCCTCGCGAAGGTCGTGCCACCAGTGGCCGCGTGGCCGCTAGTCGTCCAACTTTCTCGTCGCCCCGAACCATGAAGGCAAACAGAATGGCCGTCACCAGGACAGGCACCAGCGTCACCCCAAATACTCCGTGCCAGCCGACGGAGTTCGCCAAGCGTGGCGCCAGGAACATCGCAAGGACCGTTCCGCTGTTTGCCGACGCGGCAATGCCCATCGCCAGCCCTTGATAGGCTGGAGGATAGGCCCGACTTGCAATGGGAAGTGCCACCGCAAAGCTGGCGCCGGCCACACCGAGCAGGAGCCCGATACCGAGCAGTTGAAAGAAGTTTCCTCCGCCCAGCCAGCCCCACACTAATGCGCCCATTTCGCCCGCCAGCAGGTAGAGACCCGTTAATTTCGCACCCAGACGATCACTGCTCAATCCAACGCAAATCCGAAGAAGCGCTCCACTCAGCAATGGACAGGCCACAAGCAATCCCTTTTGCGTCGCCGAAAGCCCGAATTCTTCCGCAATCGGCACGCCGAGAGAACCGATCAAGAGCCACGTCATGAAACTGACTTCGAAATGCAGCCATGCGCCTGCCAGCGAGGGCCAGTGTCCGCTCCGGAGGGTGTTCAGAATTGCCATGCTTATGATCGACAGTCTCACGAGCCGGTCAGGCATCATAGGGGACAGGTTTCTATCCTCGCAAGCGAGCCCCTTAGGGACACCGGCAGCTTTGTCGAGGCGGGAGCTTCTGCTATAGTTTGCGCATTCCTATGGCCAAACGCCGCGCCAAGAAACAGGAACCCGAAGTCCTCGAACCGGAAGTGCTCGATCCGGTCGACGAACTGCCGCAGGGAGGCACGCCCGCGACGGAGTTGCCACCATCGGCGGACGGCCGTCCCGATACGACGGCGGTCGTGCCGGTTACCGCCCTTCAACAGTATCTGGCCGAAATGCGGCGCCACCCCTATTTGTCGAAAGAAGAAGAACTCCGGCTCTTTGAAGAATACCGCACGCATGGGAGCCGGGACGCGGCCGTGAAGCTGATCATGGCGAATCTGCGGGTCTCGGTCGCGATCGCCGCCGAATATCTGCATACCGGCGCCGACCATATGGATCTGATCCAGGAAGGCAATGTAGGCCTGCTTCAGGCCATCAAGAAATTCGACCCCTCGAAGAACGTGCGCTTCCATGCCTATGCGGCCTGGTGGTCGCGTGCCTATATCCTGCGCTATCTGCTGAATACCTACCGGCTGGTCAAGATCGGAACCACGCAGGACCAGCGCAAGCTCTTCTATAACCTCAAAAAGGAAAAATCCAAGCTCGAGCGGGAGGGATTCGCACCGGACACCAAATTGTTGGCCGATCGGTTGAACGTCCGCGAGCGCGACGTGGTCGAGATGGACCAGCGGCTCGGCAACTGGGAGCTGTCGCTCGATCAACCCATCGGAGAAGACCAGGACGGCAGCCTGCTCGATATTCTCCCCTCCCAGCAGGTGCCGGCCGACGAGCAGCTCGCTCATGACCAGCTGCAGACCCTCTTCCGGGAGAAGCTGGCTGAATTCGTGAAGACCCTCGATGAGCGCGATGAGGACATTCTGCGCAACCGCCTCCTGTCTGAGACGCCGCTGACCCTCGACGATCTGGGCGCCAAATACGGCATCACCAAGGAACGGACCCGCCAGCTGGAGGCCCGCATCATCAAGCGCCTGCGGGACTACATGAAGAAAGATATAAAGGATTTCGACCGGTTACGCGCCTGACATCTTCTCTTCTACCTTCCCGCCGAATAGTCTGGAATATCCGGATGACCTTCCGGTATCATGCCCACTTCCCGAGCGCTCGGGGGGCCAAAAGATTTTTACGTCGGTCCCCCTTGACTCAGTCGAAGACGGGGCTATCTCTCGCTCAGCTTCGCAAGATCAGGGATTCTGCTCGCGTGCGGGTCCTCAAGACCCACGGTCATCGAGTGCGAACCCGTTCTAAATTGTCGACATCTTTCGGGTTAACTTACACCACGAGGAGGTTTGCGTTATGAGCACAGCGGCGAAGGAGAAGAAGAACGTGGCCAAGGGCTTCCAGCCCCTCGGCGACCGGGTGTTCGTCACCTACACTGAAGAATTGGATCGGACGTCCGGCGGGATCTATGTGCCGGATTCGGCGAAGGAAAAGCCGCAACGGGGTATCGTCCAAGCCGTCGGCAAGAAGGTCGAGAACGTGAAAGTCGGCGATCAGGTCCTGTTCGACAAGTATTCGGGCAGCAAGCTCCGGATCGAGGATGAAGAGTGCTTGATCCTCAAAGAAGAAGACATCCTCGGGGTTTTCACTAACTAATCTGAATCAACCACCAGACGACTGACTTTAACGGAGGAATCACATGGCTAAGCAACTACTGTACAGCGAGGCAGCTCGGGCCTCCATTCTCAGGGGGGTCAACCAGCTCGCCGATGCCGTCAAGGCGACGCTCGGACCGAAGGGCCGCAACGCGATTTTGGACAAGAAATTCGGCGCGCCGACGATCACCAAGGACGGCGTGACCGTCGCCAAGGAAATCGAACTCAAGAACCCCTACGAAAACATGGGCGCCCAGCTCGTCCGCGAAGTGGCCAGCAAGACCAGCGATACGGCCGGTGACGGCACGACGACCGCGACCGTACTGGCCCAAGCCATCTATCGCGAAGGTGTGAAGAACATCACCGCCGGCGCCAACCCGATGGAAATCCAAGCGCGGCATCAACAAGGCCGTGGAAGCCGTCGTCGCCGAGCTGAAGAAGCTCAGCAAGCCCTGCCAGAACAAGACCGAGATCTCTCAAGTCGGCACGATTTCAGCCAACAACGACAAGACCATCGGCGACCTGATCGCGGAAGCGATGGAGAAGGTCGGCAAGGACGGCGTCATCACGGTCGAAGAAGCCAAGTCGATGACCACCTCGCTGGATGTCGTCGAGGGCATGCAGTTCGATCGCGGCTATATCTCCCCCTACTTCGTCACCAACGCCGAGCGGATGGAAGCCTCACTCGAAGAGCCGCTCATCCTCATCAATGAAAAGAAAATCAGCAGCATGAAGGACCTCCTCCCGGTCCTCGAGCAGGTGGCCAAGATGGGCAAGCCGCTCGTGATCATCGCGGAAGAAGTCGAAGGCGAAGCGCTGGCCACCCTCGTGGTCAACAAGCTGCGCGGCACCTTGAACGTGGCGGCCGTGAAGGCTCCGGGCTTCGGCGATCGCCGCAAGGCCATGCTGGAGGACATTGCGATCCTCACCGGCGGCCAGGTGATCTCTGAAGATCTCGGCATCAAGCTGGAAAACGTGAAGCTGACCGACCTCGGCCGCGCCAAGCGCGTGACGATCGACAAGGACAACACCACGATCGTCGAAGGCTATGGCGATCCGAAGAAGATCGAAGGCCGCGTGAAGCAGATCAAGGCCCAGATCGAAGAGACGACCTCCGACTACGATCGCGAGAAACTGCAGGAGCGCCTGGCGAAGATCGTCGGCGGCGTGGCCGTGATCAACGTCGGCGCCGCGACCGAGACCGAAATGAAGGAAAAGAAGGCCCGCGTCGAGGACGCGCTCCACGCGACCAAGGCGGCGGTGGAAGAAGGCATCGTCCCGGGCGGCGGAACGGCGTATCTCCGCTGCGTCAAGGCGCTCGGACACGCATCAAGGATGTTCCGGCTGAGCAGAAGGTCGGTCTGGACATCATCCGCCGCGCCCTGGAAGAGCCGATCCGCCAGATCGTGAACAATGCCGGCGGCGAAGGGTCCGTCGTCGTGGGAAAGGTTCGCGAACGACAAGAACACCAACGGCGGCTACAACGCGGCGACGGAAGAATATGTGGACATGATCAAGGCCGGCATCATCGATCCGACGAAAGTCTCCCGCACGGCGCTGCAGAACGCGGCCAGCGTGGCGGGCTTGATGCTCACGACCGAAGTCATGATCACGGACATCCCTGAAGAGAAGAAAGAGCCGGCCGGCGGCGGATGGCCACAACCACGGCATGGAAGGGATGTACTAAAGGAATCGACGCTTCGAGCTCTCTGGCTCAGTGAAGTACGAAGGGCCCGGCGGGCAACCGCCGGGCCCTTCGTGTTTGTAGCGCCGCAGCACCGGACTACAATAGAATCACCCTCTTCCAAGGATCTGACGTGATCGTCGAAGTCGAGTCCAACGAGAATTGTGTAGACGGTGTCTTTGCGCGGTTCAAGGAGGCCGGACCCGCCAGACCGGTCATTCAAGTGCGGCTCTATGATCGAAACCCCGCCGGCGAGTGGTACTGGGTCACGGGATGGAGCGACAATTCCGAGGCGCCCCTGTGCCCCGCCTATGGGCAACTCGTCGAAGACTCCGGTTCAGGGCTGGCCCATCTTGTCTACGGCGGCATTTACGGGCTACGGTTCAAACCGGTCACCATGGAAGAGCCGTGGAGCCTGGAGAGTTCCCATCAATGGGGCGAGACGCATCTTTCGCTCTCCAGCGAGCGCGACCTCCGCTATGGGGATGCTCCCGCTTCGTAGAGATGGCGCACTGTTGACTAAGCCTCAGCGGCGAGCGTTGATCGATTGCAGGACTTTTTTCAGGAGGAGCGATGTCTTTCGCTCATGAAAGAAGGCGCGGAACGTCCGATTGACGAGCTCGGTATGGAATTGATGATCGGCCAGAAACTGCGTCACGCCTCGCGCTCGATCTCGCGTGTCGTATCCCATCCGAATCGCGCAGTGCGCAAGTTCTTCAGCCTGATCCGGCAACGAGTGCGTTTGCAGATCGTGCACCATCTGCAGCTTGTGTTCGACGTCCCGAAGGAACAGATAGGCGGACAACAGGGCATCGCGCTCCTTCGCTGACAACAGTTTCTTCGCGGCGAACGCCTTCAACGACCCGAGCGTACCTCGGTCGAGCAACGCTGGAACGACTTTACCGGCCAGCACTTGAATGGTCTGCACCAAGAATTCGATTTCCCTGATGCCGCCAGTGCCAAGCTTGACGTTGCGCTGTTCATGCCCCCGATCGGCCATCTTGGCATCGATCATTTCTTTGACCGCTCGCACATCGTCGATGACGGCCATGACGCCAGCCAAGCCAGGCTTGGCGTGGCCTCGTCCCAACACAAATGGCGTCACCACCCTTAAGAACGCCTTGCCCACTTCAGAAGAGCCGGCCACCGGCCAGGCTTTGAGCAGCGCGAGTCGCTCCCAGATCTGGCCTCGCGTCAGGTAGTAATTTCGATAGTCGTCCAACGAACGGGCAAGTTGTCCGACCGACCCCTCCGCGCGAAGACGCAGGTCGACGCGGAAGACGTACCCTTCCTTGGTCGGCTCGCTCAAGGCCTTGGTAAGCTCGCGCGAGAGAATCTCGAAATACTCCTCATTCGAAATCCCGGCGGCCACCGCCTTGGCTGCAGTCGCTCGGGTTTCTCCTTCGTGGGACGCGTAGACGTAGATCAGATCCACATCCGAGCTGTAATTCAGCTCGTGCCCGCCGAGCTTTCCCATTCCGATGACGGCGAAGCCCGTCTCCACCCATTTTCCCTGCCGGTTTTTATGCATGGGCCGGCCGTATTGCCGGCGCAGGTCGGCATCAACAATCTCATAGGCCGCATGGATCAAGAGCGCGGCCAGATCTGACAGGGATGCCGTCGTCTCGGACACGTCCGCCAGCCGCAGCAGATCCCGAACGCCGATGCGAAGCATCTCACGCCGGCGAAACCGGCGAAGCGTGACGAGTTTCAGCTCTTTCACGGTGAGACGGGCCAATTGTTTCTGAAGGGCCTGCTCCAGACCGGCTCTCGTCGACGGTTTCGAGAGCACGTCCTCTTCGGCCAACCAATAGACCAACATGGGATCGCGGATGATCGTGAAGGCGAGTGAATCGCTGTTGCCAAAAATGGTGGACAACAGGTCGAGCATCCGCGGAGAGCTGCGCAGATAGTCGAGAAAGGTGGAACGCGTCACGTTTTCGAGAAGCCGCTCCCAATGATTCAGTGCCTGATCCGGGTCGGCGGTGCGCGCAATGGACTCCATCAGACTCGGCAGAATGGCGACGAGCTGGTGGCGCTCGTGCGGGTCACCGGCCATGGATTGGAGATTACGATCCGCTTGTTCGACGTCCGTCACTCCGTAGGCCGTCAGAATGCCGCGCACCTCCTGAGGATTGCGTTCCGACGCCAGCAACAGCGGTGTGGGGTCGGGCTTTCCAATCACCCGTTGGAGTAGAAACGGAGCCGACTTCGAGGATTCTCGCTTACTCAACGGGCGACGGTATGCCTTTTTGGTACCCAAGTTGTCCTCAGCGATACCTATCCACAACCTCGGCCGCACCGATGCGAGAACGAAGATCGGTGGAATGTGCGTTCTCACGCACATGGGCGGGAGGGTGAGAAAGAGTGCCCTTTTCAACGTCCTGCCGGCGCGGCATTATACTGTCAGCCTGCATTGCGCACAATGAACGCACGTGAGATATACTGGCGCCCCAATGGCCAATTCGGACCGTGAAGAGTTGCTTCAGGCCCTCACTCCCCTCTCTACGGACGTCCCGCCGGATATTCTTCGTGATTTTGTCACCCGGATGGACGGAGAGTATTTCCGCCGGATCCCTCTCCCCACGATCGCACAACATGTCCGGCTGGCAGCGGCATTGACGCCGGATCATCTGTCCGAGTGTTCGGTGTCCGAAGTTCGCGACGGCCACTTCGAGCTGACGGTCGTCGCCTACGACTACTTTGCAGAATTCGCCACCATCTGCGGCCTCCTGTCGGCATTCGGACTGAACATCGAGGAAGGCCAGATCTACACATTCAGTGAGTCGGTGGTTTCCAGCTCGCCCACGAGACCCTCGTACGGAGAGGGTCTGCGCCGGCGCCCCAAACTGCGTCCCGGCTTGAGCCGGAAAAAGATCGTGGACGTCTTTCGCGTGCAACCGGTCGGCGACGCCTCCTTCACGCCGGAGGATCAAGTGCGCTTCGCAGGCGAACTCCGTTCGTTGATCGGCCTGCTGGACGAAGGCACAGTTCGAGGAAGCCCGGCATGCGGTCAATCGTCAGCTGGTAGAACATCTGGGCAAGCGGCGCGGCTCGTTCAGCGGCTTGCTGCATCCCGTCCAAATTGCGTTCGACAACAGCCAATCGCCGACCGACACGATCATGGATATCCGGTCGGACGATACGCCCGCCTTTCTCTATGCCTTTGCCAATGCCCTGGCGATGAGAAACGTCTACATCGCCAAAGCCCGCATCGACCTCGAAGGCGGCAAGCTGCACGACCGCTTTTCCGTCCGGAACCGCTACGGCCAGAAGCTGACCGATCCCGGCCGATCAGCAGCAGTTGCGCCTGACCGCTGTGCTCATCAAGCAATTCACCCATGCCCTCACCTGGGCGCCGGACCCGGCCAAGGCGCTGGAAGCGTTCGACCAATTTCTCGATCTCACCGTCAGGAGACGAAGGGCAAGGCCCGGGAAGAAGCCCTGCGCCTTTCTCAGCGACAAGAAAACGTTTCCGCTCCTGGCCCGCCTGCTCGGCGCCAGCGATTTTCTGTGGGAAGACTTTCTCCGCCGCCAGCACGGCAACCTCTTGCCGCTCCTTCACAGACTATCGCGACGCCCCCCTCATCAAGCCGCAGGCGGCGCTCCGCAAGGAGCTCGACCGCGTCGTGGATCGAGCCAAAGACCGACGCGGCACGGAAAGAGGCACTGAATCGCTTCAAGGATCAGGAACTGTTCCGGATCGACATGAAACACATCGTCGAGCCCGGCACGAGCCTCGCCGACTTCTCGCTCGCGCTGACTGAATTGGCCGAAGTGATCGTGGAGCGGAGCCTGAAAGACTGCCAGGCGAAACTGAACAAGATCTACGGCGCCCCCGCGACTGGCGAACAGGAAGCCCTGCTCCGTTTGCCATGCTGGGCGCGGGCAAATTCGGCGGCCGTGAGCTCGGCTATGCTTCTGACATCGAAGTGCTGTTCGTCTACGGCGGCGCGGGACGCACCAACGGCAAAGCACGGCATCGAGAACAGCGAATACTTCGAACGGCTGGCGCAGGAACTCTTGCAATGGATCGAGGCCAAGCAGGAAGGCATCTTCCATCTCGACGTCCGCCTGCGTCCCCACGGCGGCAAAGGCTCTCTCGCCAATCCGCTGGAGAGATCACCACCTACTACAGCGACAAGGACTGGCCGCCCCGTTCGAGCGGCAGGCCATGATCAAGCTCCGCCATGTCGCCGGCGATGCCGCGCTCGGCAAACAGGTCGAAGCCCATCGGGACCGCTACGTCTATAGCGGCGCGCCGTGGGATCTCGCCAGCGCTCTCGACCTGCGGCGGCAGCAACTGAAACAACTCGTCGAGCACGGCACGGTGAATGCCAAACTACAGCCCCGGCGGAGTCGTCGACATCGAGTACGCCATCCAATACCTCCAGCTCATGCACGGCCATCATCATGCGGTGCTGCGCACGCCCAACGCTATGCAAGCGCTCGCGGGACTCGTTGAATGCGGGATTGTCAGCCAGGCAGGACGGCGAAAACCTCCGGAAAGCCTATCTGTTTATCCGGATGCTGATCGACGGACTGCGCATGGTGCGCGGCCATGCCAAGGATCTTGGTCCTTCCGCCCGCCGATTCAGATGAGTTCATCTTCCTCGCCCGCCGCGTCGGCTACACCACGGACGACTGGCAGGCAGGAGCGAGGCATTTGCAGACGGATATCGAAGAACATATGCATAAAGTACAGGAGTTCTTTGAGAGACAATTTGGGAAATTGTGAATAGGCGGGTCCTGCCGCTGACCAGCCCGTCCGTCCTCACACCCCGCCGGTGTAGGGACCCCGCTGCGGGCGGACGGGCGCCCAGGTCAACGTCACCCGCCTTAAGGAGCGAGGCTCACATGCTTTAGGGGAGGAAAGCGACCAGCAAGCTCGGAAGGAGCATTTAGAAGTGCGGTGCCCTCGCCTTCGCTACAGTCGCAGGCAAGACATCCGTCTCTCACCTGTCTGAAGGGACGGGAAGTAGGAGCAAGCTTGGAGGGAGCATCTTATTCAAACGCGAGCCATCGCAAGTCGCCGGGAAGACCTTCTAACCTCCATGCCCAGAAGGGAGAAGAGACACACAAGCAAGCTCGGAAGGTGTATCAGCTAGACCTTGTCTCGCCTCAAGAGTTCCCGGATCAGCCGGTTCATTCCTTGGTGCATCAGGCTGATATCGGTCTCGAGGAGATCGAGCATGGCGGCTCTGGCTCGGAGTTCATCGATGGTGTAGCGCCCTCCCTTTCCAAAAAACAGGTCGATCCGGTGCCGTTCGGTTTCCGATCCCGGAGGACCAAGGCGGCCCTCTTCTTGCCACCTCAGAATCAGGGTTTCTCTCAAGGTCCGCTGAGCCGGCTCATCCGTCAGGCGGGTGTTCAGGAAGGACCATACGGCGGGAACAAAGGTGCTATTTTCTCCAGTCCAAATATCTCTTAGGAGGTTGCGCTCGTGATGAAGCTCCCCTCTTGTGGTTGTGTCAATCAACGCGGCTGATCCAAAAATGAGCTCGCTGGCTCCTCCGATAATCGTAGCAATGTTCGCCGTGTTGAAAACACCGATGCTGGTTGCCCCCACACCGATGGCTCCGCTCACGACCGTGAAAACGCCGCTGCCCACCAAGCCCAATACAGTATAGATGCCCTGACGCTCATCGAGAGACTTTTGCAAATGCTCGGCCAGCGATGTCGCGCGACCTTGCTCGCACCCTGCCTCGACGGCAACGCTCGACACGTCCAGAATTCCTAACGTAATGCGGTCTGTGATATGCCGACGTTCCCGTACATACTCGAGCGCCGGACCTTCTCCACGTGGACCTACTTGGGTCTCGAGAGTTAGGAGGTGATCCAGAAACGGAACCACTCCAAGCGCGGCGGCGGTCTCAAACGCCGTGAGGGAGAACTGCCCCCTCAACAATGCCACGCGCTCGGACGACATCTGCTGCGCTTCGGCATCGAGCGGCTCCAGCGGAACCTCGGAACTGCATCGGCGTTCGTAGTACGTGTTCGTAGATGAAGGCGTTCCCCGCCCCTCTGAGAGAGTGGAACATCCCTGCAAAAGACTGATGAAAAAGAGTAGACCTGCAACCAGACGTTTCATGTCTCCCTCCATTCCATGTTGGCGGGCGGTGCTTTACATGTCACTGCACCTCAAGCAGAGCTGCGCTCGATATGGCATCCGAATCCAGGCGGTCCGGCGGCCGTATTTTCATACCTCACTCCGAAAATTGATAGCCATGGCTAAGGGGAAGGGCACGAACGCGTGTATAATGCGAGTCATCGCAAGTCGCCGAGAAGAACATCCAAAACGGAGCCAAAAACTGATGCGATTTATTCTCGCATTCCTATGCACTGTGCTCTTGCCAGGATGCATCAATATCACCACCGAACTGCAACCGAGTAATCCTGACGTCAAAGGCGTGCTGATGGGAGAAGACTGTACGCCTATTGTCCTCGGTATGGGACTCGGCACAAACACCATTGAAGGTGCGAAAAAGGACGGAAGGCCAATGGGAGACATTGGCGAGTTCCGCTCGCGTATAAAACTCAATGATCGAACACCGATTAAGCAAATACGCACCCTTCAGATCACCAATTTCTACATATTGTTGGTGGGTTCAAGCTGCATTCAAGTGGTCGGAGAACCGTGAATGCAGTCATGGACCGCAAGGAGCCCTCAGCCCTCAAGCGGAGCATAAAACAATGGAGAGCATTGACATCTATACTGACGGTGCCTGCAGCGGGAATCCCGGAATTGGCGGTTGGGGCGTCTTACTGCGCGTGAAGAGCACCGAAACGGAGCTGTTCGGAGGTGAGCCGGCGACGACCAACAATCGCATGGAGCTGCGTGCCGTCATTGAGGCCCTGAAAACTCTCGGGCAGCCGGTCGAAGCGCGGATCTATACCGATTCTCAGTACGTACAGAAGGGTATCAGCATCTGGATTCATAGCTGGAAGCGACGCGGCTGGAAAACAGCGAGCAATGAGCCCGTCAAGAATGAGGATCTGTGGCGTCGTCTCGATGCGCTGACCGTTGGTCACACGCTCGAATGGCATTGGGTCAGGGGACATTCAGGTCATACGGACAACGAACGTGTGGACGCACTGGCTCGTGCCGGTCTCGAACAGGCGCGCCGGGCTGCCATCCTGGCCGTTGAGACAGCTGGAGAGACGGTTTGGGATGCGGGATGATGCGGTCCTGCCGCTGACCAGCCCAGTCGGCTTCGCACCCCGCCCGGTGTGGGGCCCCGCTGCAGGCGACTGGGCGCCCAGGTCAGCGTCACCCGCCTGAATTCTCCCCCTCTTTACACGACTTGTTTGCTAGAGAGGTTCCAGGCGACTGGATGTGGATGATGGGACTAGATTTGCGGTAGGCGCAGGCTCCTACAGGACACCTCAATGCTCAAACTCATAACATTCGCGGCATGTGTGATTGGTTTTTCTTCCTCGGACCGAAGGCATTGGCCGAATTTCGTCAGCCGCGCTCGCGTACTCGCACCCGTTTGAGCGACAATGCGGAGAACAAGGATACTCCTGACAAGCCAAGCTCAAGCGCCGCTGCCTGATCTCAAAGCACCTTCCATTGCAACGTTTCTCAAGGTCTCGACATCTAACGCCATGTTCGGGATGTTCGGATGGTTCACGAGCACCGTCGATTCGTTGTATCTCGCTACATCGTGGCGAGCACGAGGCGGAGAAGGCCGGAGAGATTCTCCGTTTGAGCCGAAGGCATCAATCGGTTGACCTGTAAGTTATAGCCGCCTTCCAGAGAGAGCTGCGGTTTCCAGTCTCGAACCGGTTCGAGCTCCCACGTGAGGACCCCCTTCCCGCCGATCATGTCTAAATCTACGAGTTTATCGCTCGATCGCGTGCCGAAATAGTTCCCCATTGCCGTTAGGGTCAGCCGTTGGCTCTGCTGGTACTTCATGGTCAGAGATGCGGACGGAGAATTGATCCGCGCGCTCGACCATTCTTGCTGCTCGGCACGATAGCCGAGCGTGGGAGTGATGCTGAGGCTATCGGCGGGACGGAACGAAGCCGTCACGGTTTGGGTTTTGACTTGGCTCTCTGCCCCAGGCTGCAGCAGATCGGTTTCGAGACCATAGCTGGAGGCCAGCTTGGCGTCCCACATGGCACCGCGATAGCCAACCGCTGCCTCGAGCCGGTGATGATTGGCCTTCTGGGGGGAGAGGCTGAGGGGATCCAGCGTGGGGACTTCCGCATTCTGCGCGTAGCTCAACGCGACGTGCGGCCATGCAGCCTTGTTCCATGACACATCGGTCCGGTTATAAGTCTGCTCCAGACGATTCCCTGCGGCGTCGGCTTGGAGGTCCGTCCGTTGTCCGACGGTGCTCCGAACAGCCATGGCTCCGTTCTTCCACTCTCCCCAGGCTTCCCTCTGCTCGTGACCGGATCCCTGCGAGAAGGCTTGGTCTGCCGTGCGATAGGTCATGCCGTAGCGGACAAGCCCCGTCGAACCGATGAGGCCGAGTCGCATCATGCGGGCGGATGGATCTTCCACCCCGGGGCCTCCTTGATTGGCGGCCACTTCCGTTTCTGTGGCGAAGGCTCCCTTCAGCCATGTCGTTGTTGCCAGAAGTCCCTGGGTGCGGGGACGGTCAGTCTCGGACGCCAGGTTCCGTACGCTCGGTGGGGCGATGGGTGCCCCATCGACCATCGGTATCACGCTAGTCTGGTACGGAGACGTTTCCGCAGGTTTTGGGCTCATTTGCCATTTGTCCCCGCCTCCCCAGACGGGGTTGATCCAAAGAAATACCACAGCGAGAAGCGCAAGTTTTAAAGTGTCATGCATGCCTCCGAATGTAATCAGGTAGCCGTCCATGTTCAATCGTCCTGGGTAAGATTGTCGTAAAATTTTTCTAATCTTTTTTTGACGAAGCAAGACTAAATTTTGCGAGAAAGGAGCTGTTCCATAGTAGAATACCCGCCATGTTTCACCTGACACTTCGCGGTCTCGCATTGTCCTTCCTCTCCCTTTCGCTCCTAAACTGCGAGTCGACCGATCGGATGGTAGCCGCCACCCAAAAGGCGATGACGGGCCGGACAGGAAGGGATGTCGTCGCCCTCATCGGGGGGAAAGACCCTTCAAAGATCGCCAAGGAGCGGCTCGATGACTATGCGCGGGACCCAGAACGGGTGCTCCGAGATCTGCGCGCCGCCCAGCATCAGTTTCAGGCGCTGTACGATCGCTCACCGGGAACGTCCGTGAAAAGTGGGGCCCGAAAGAGGTCAAGCTGCCCGAGAAGAAGAAGTATGTAAATACACGCAACAGTATAAAAGCCGCGCCATCGTCGATTTCGACCGCGGGCAGATTACCGTGGAAACGTTGGATGAGAAGAATCCCCAGGAAAGTCTCGGCCGTGCCGTGGTCGCGACGTTGTTAACGCCGCAGGATCCGCGGGTGGTGGATGTCTTTTCGATAAAGAGGTCCCGCTGAACAGCGACGAAGAACCGTACCTGCTCGGACTCGTGTTGGATCAACAGGGAAAACCGGTGCGCACACAGGCTGAAGCAGAATCTTTCGCCAGCCATCTGTTTGGACAGAAAACCGGCACGCGAGTCATCGATCAAGACGGAGCGAAAAAACAGGCGACATTCGTCACCATCAACATGGTGGTGAACCTTCCGCAAAAGCAGGCGGAGAAATATCGTACTGTGGTGCTTCGTTATGCCGAACAATACCAGATGAGTCCGAGCCTGGTGTTCGCGATCATCAGGACGGAAAGCAATTTCAATCCCTACGCAGTCAGTTCGGCTCCGGCCTATGGCCTTATGCAACTGGTGCCGACGAGCGGCGGTCGCGAAGCCTATCGCCGGGCGAAGGGAGAGGACGTCGCTCCAACCAGAGACTATCTGTTTGACCCCCAAAACAACGTGGAGCTCGGCACTGCCTACCTCAACGTGCTCATGTTCAACCAACTGGATGAGGTGGCTAACGAGGTTTCCCGCGAATATTGCGTGATCGCCGCCTACAACACGGGGCCCGGCAATGTCCTGCGTACGTTCTCCAAGAGTCGGACGACCGCCGTCCAGCAGATCAATGGCCTTCAACCCGCCGTCCTCTACGACAAGTTACGGTTGAATCTTCCCTATCAAGAAACCCGCAATTATCTGGAAAAAGTCACCACGTACAGAAAGAGCTAGTGAGCGCCGGCGGCGGAGCGAATTAAAGACGTGGATGGTCGCCTCTGCTCCGGCGATGGGTGAAACCGCATGGCCCTATCGCTGCTTGGCTCGCAACTGTTCCGTCCTGAACTTCGTCCGAACGGACCTTCGGACAATGCTACAGAAAGCCCGAAGAAAAAGGGAGCGAGAAAACACATGTTCGCTCCCCTTCTTCACCGCCACCAGCGCTCAAAACCGATTGTACAAAATCCTCAGTCTGCTTTCATGGCCTCGGCTTTAGATTCGGCCTTTTCCTGCGCCGTCGTGTCGTTGAAGGCCAACAGGGCTTCGCCTGCGACATTGGTAAATCGGGGCGTACACAAAGCTATGGGAGGTAAGATCCACCATAGAGTGGTTTTGTCGATTGCACAATTCTGACCCGTTCCGCGCCTTGATTTTTGCCTCCTTCGTGAAATCGTACACGGCCTTTCCAGCGAGGCATCGCCGATGAACCTACAACGACCCCAAAATGCAGGGCGACTTTCGTTATGTTGATGTGCGCCGCGTCAGAGCCTTCCACGTCCTTCAAGCCATTAAAATCGGGCGCCTTGCTCGTCAATGCACAACCCGAGACGCATAGAAACAACAGCGCTGCGCGAGTTTCCGTATAGATAGCATTATTCCTCCTCAGAAACGTGTTTCAATTTTGAACTCACATAGCTTTCGCATCTATGTTCAATACGCAAGCCATGTGCCGATGAGATCGGACATGCCGAAAGTCTCACTAAACGGAATATCAACGGTTAGAGTACACGGGGGAGCAGGTGAAAGATCTCTTGAAACTCTGGCCACTGGAGGTGAACAAATACCTGGATAAGAACAGCGTTCTCTTTCAGTCATCTAAAATCCCTGACATGAGAAAAGGCTTTTCAGGCCGGTTGCGACAACAGCGGATCAACCGAAGCGGAGGTTGCGGAGACATTAAATTAGCGGATGAAGGATCCCGTGAGGTGAGCCACACGAATTTTCCGATCGAAGTGTCTGATACTCTGTAAACTGGCCTACGGCGTAGACATCGCTACTGCCATCTTTGCAGTGCAACGCAAGACCGTACTATCGAACCCTATCCGGTAGAAAAATCGAATCCATCGTTCCATTCTGATTGAGTCGTACCATCTCATTGGCCTGAAGGTTGTTATAGCGTAAAGCGCCGGCCACATACAGATCGCCGCTTCCGTTGCCGGTTGGGAGATGTGGAACACCGCCTTATTGAGCCCAACCCCTGTCGTCAAGGATAGGTCTCTTACTCCATTCGAATTCAACCGCACGAGATTATTCGCCACATCTCCGTTGTAGTTATTAAAGGCGCCTCCGACATACAGACTACCGCTCCCGCCTCGTCTGCCAGCAGGGTGTAAACATTCGAACCCCGTTCCCGTCACAAAGCTTGGATCGATCAGCCCATTGAAATCAAGCCGCACGATGCGATTCACGCGCGACGCCTTTGTAGGTAGTGAAGGCGCCTCCCACGTACAGATCGCCGTTCGCCGACGGGACGATCAACAAGACCGTCCCCAAACCCGTCCCGATCACGACAATCGGATCCATCGATCTATTGGAGTTTATACCACGTCCCCACCAGTGAGCCTGTTGTACGCGCGCAGGCGCCGCCGACATTCTCCCCCCCGCTTCCGTCCCGAGCCAAATCCAAGCCAATCGCACGAACTCGTTAAATCCCGTTCCGATTTACATAAAGCCCTCATCGAACACTCCATTGGCATTGATACGCACGATGCGGTTCTTCTGTATGCGGTTGTACCAGCGAAACTAGCTGCCCACGCTAAAGGCTCACGCCCCCATTGCTGGCTGGGATGAACTGCGCACGCGGCCACTTTATCCAGATTTGACAGCCAACGATTCCAAAAACTGGATCATCGTTCTGTTGTATTCAGATGCGAATCATTCGAATGGCCGGTGCTCGTTGTACGTAAAGTAAATCGCCACCGGGGTACACATCTCGGCTTCCATCAGTCGCCGTAGCGATGCTCAACACCGTATCGTCGAGAGGAAGGAAGCGCACTGGGCGTCCGTCGTCTCGTGGATCTTGAAGAGGCCATGGCAGCCAGCGCCATTCCACAGCGCCACTCGCCCCAAAGGAATGTGACTTTCGTTTCACATGACCTCCCCGTTGGCCACAGGAGCTGGTTGAGCCGATAGGTCGAAGCGATGAGCGGGAGTCTATGTAACCATACGCCTCTCGTCGATCCCTCGAACAGGGGGCAAAAGCGACTCAGTGTCACCGTACCTTCCGTCGACCTGTCACATACAAGAAGCGATTCACGATTCCCTTTCCCCGATGAGAGAGTCTTCGTCGGGGAGCGTTTATGGTGGGTATGGCGGAGGAGGGGACCCCGGAGTTTCTTTGGGACAGGCGGCTATGATCGCGCGTTGCTCATGGCCTGGGCGTGTTTATCTTCCAGTTCCGTCCAGCGGGCGTAGAGGCGTTCGATCTCGGCCTGCGCCGCATGCAGTGCGGCATGTCGTTCCTGAAGTGTCCGCCGACGAGGCAATAGCCGGATCGTTGGCCGCTGCTTCACAGGCAGCCACGACCTCTTCGGCCTTGAGTATCTTCTGCTCGATGGTTTCCCACTCCTGGCGTTCCCGATACGACAATCCCTTTCGTTTGGACGGAACGGTCGCTGTGTTGCCGTTGTCGCTGACCGGTGCTCGTCTCCCATCGCCGGCCTTGCGCGCCTGCGTCGATTCCCATTGGGCATAGTCGGCGAACCATTCGGCCTGGCCCGTGCCGTCCAGCGCGAGCAGGCGCGTGGAGACGCGGTCCAACAGCCATCGGTCGTGCGTGACCAGCACGAACGCGCCGGGAAATTCCACCAGGCTGTCTTCCAACACGTCGAGCGTCGGAATATCCAAATCGTTCGTCGGCTCGTCCAGGATCAAGAGATCGGCCGGTTGGAGCATCAGCCGTGCGATGAGCAGCCGGGCCTGTTCCCCTCCGGAGAGACGGGAGACCGGGAGATCCAGCTGCTCCGGCCGGAAGAGAAACCGCTTCGCCCAGGAGATCGAGATGGACTGACCGGTCTTGATAGACGACGGCATCGCCGTGCCGGAGCGAGGGAGCGCCGCAGCGTGGATTGCTGGTCCAGTGATTCGCGGTGTTGCTCGAACGTGACCACGCGCAGTTTGTCGGCGCGGGTTATGGTGCCGGTATCCGGCTTCAGGTGCCGGCCAGCAATTTCAGCAGTGTGGTTTTTCCGCTGCCGTTGGGGCCCAGCAGCCCGAGTCGTTCGCCTGGACCAAGCAGCATATCGAGATCTGTGACGATCGGCCGCCCGCCGAGCGATTTGCCGAGCCTGGTCGCCACGAGAAGCTGTTTGGACTTTCGCCCCGATGCCGTGAAATCGATCCCTGCCGACCCTGCTCCTGACGCGACGTCGAGGTCTCCAATTCCTCGATCAGCCGGCCGGCTGCGTCCACCCGCGCTTTGGCTTTCGTCGTTCGGGCTTTGGGCCCGCGCCGGAGCCATTCCACTTCGCGCCGCACACGATTGGCCAGAGACGCTTGATAGTCCGCTTGCGCCTGCAGGGCCGCATCCCGCTGTTCAAGGAAATCGCTGTACCGTCCCTTCGCCTGAAATACCCGTTGGGGTAACGGCGGTTCAATTCCCAGATGCGGGACGCCACCGATTCCAGAAATCGCCGGTCATGGCTGACGACGAGAAACGCATGGGGTTCGGCCTGCAGCACTCTTTCCAACCACAGAATGCCCTCGACGTCCAGATGGTTGGTCGGTTCGTCCATCAGCAATACGTCCGGCTCCAGCATCAACGACCGCACGATCGCCAGACGTTTCTTCCATCCTCCGGAGAGTGTGGCGATGGATTGGTCGACTACGGAAAACCTCCCGGCTGAGGGCCTTGGCCATTCGGCTGCCATGCTCGTGGGGGTCCAGGCCTTCGTCGAGGAGGACCCGGGCAAGCGCTTCCTCGACTGTGTGGGAGCGCGGCAAACGACGGTTCTTGCGGGACATAGCCGATGCGGACTTGGCGACGCATCGAGCGGGTGCCACGATCCGGCTCGTCGAGCCCGGCCAAGATTTTAAGCAACGTGGATTTGCCGGACCCGTTGGGACCGATCAGCCCGACATGATCGCCCTCGCAGAGCCCGAGCGACAGGTCGGCGAAGAGCGGTTTCACCCCGTAGCTCTTGCTGATGGACTCACAACTGAGCAGCATGGTCGGTGGCATGGGCTTAACAGATTCTCCAATCGGGTGATGAACGTGCAGGCAGGGTGACCGAGCCAGGGCGGCTGATGCCAGGGCCTTTGTTCTACGTGTCCGTTGGCGAGAAGTCAATCGAGACCATGCTCCCGCTCCGACCTTCTCGACCCGCTTCAGTCAAGGCAATCCTTCCCGTTGACTCAGCTACCTCCGTAGCCTAGCCTTTCAGCATGTCCGAACAACGCGATGAACAGGAGATTCGTGAATCTGGTATCCACCTGGATCGCGGCGACTAAGGCCGGTGACATTGAGAAGGTGTCTATCCCTGATGTCCGATGACGTCGTGTTTCTCATGCCTGGCCAGCCGCCCATGCGCAAGGCCGACTTTGCGGCGGCGGCAGGTGTTCAAGTGGGAAGAGACGCACCGAAATTCGACGGGACCAGCGAGATCCAGGAAATCACCGTTCTCGGCGACTGGGCCTTCATGTGGACCAAGCTCACAGTCGTCGTGACACCCTCAGCCGGCGGTCCATCCATGACGCGGGCAGGCCATACCCTATCGGTGCTCAAGAAGCACCACGGCAAATGGGTGCTGGCTCGCGATGCGAACATGCTGACTCCCGTCTCTTCTTAGCCTTCTTATCTCACGCGGCCGATCCTCAAGGCGCGCGAGCGGAGCGAGTGACGACCGGTGGCTCATGCTGGAGCGAGGCGGCAGATACAGCCCAGCGTCCCGGATGCACTGCCGGTACTGTTCATCAGAAGAATGCCATCGTGCCACCCGTCACGGTTGGCAGGATTTTCTCTTCCGCCTGTTGGGCATGTTCCCCTGGCGCTGCAATCGGTGTGGTGTCCGATTCTATCGGCGCCAACGCTCGGGCCGCTGATCCCGCCAGGCTCGCCGTAGCCAAACAATTGATGGGGAGGTTCAAGCTTTTGAGGAAGAAGTCTCTGCGCACGACTGACCAGGAGGCCGGTCAGTCGGTCAAGGCGCGAAGGAGGTCGGCGACGGACAACACGCCGATGATCGTGCCGTCGGCGGTTACGGGCAGGTGACGGATTCCCTGCTTTTTCATCACCCCCATGGCTTCCGACAACAACTCGTCTTCTTCGATCGTCACGAGCGCTTTGCTCATACAGGCCGTGACAGTCGTCGTGTTCGGGTCCAGGCCCTTGGCGACGGCTTTCCGGCTGAGATCGGAATCCGTGACGATCCCGATATAGCGGGATCCGTCGTCCACGATCAGCGAACCCACCTTATATTTCTGAAACAGCAGCCCGGCTTCCTTAATGGTGGCCGCCCGGTGGATGCTGCGCACGTCGTGGGACATGTAGTCTTCGACTTTCGACTTTGAAAATCCTTTGCCGTTGCCGTGTCGTGCCGCCTGCACTACGCGACGCATCTCGAGATCGGCCAGGCAACTTTCCAATACTTGCCGGCGCTGTTGGAGGCTTTCACGCTCAACGTCGTGCGTTCCGTTTTCCTGCGCCTCCTCAGGCAATAAGGCGGACTCCCCGCTCTTGGCGTAGAAATAGGCCTCGGCTTCATCCGAGGCAGCTCCGAACACCTGGCTGATCACCTCTTCCGCTTCCTCATCGAAGTCCTCAATACTCGTCGTGCTCCGCTTGCGGGAGAGGAACGGCCGCAGCTTGATCAGTTGTTGTCTGAACCGCTCCACGTAGCGGTGAAGAATGTCAGTACGTGTTAACCCAGTGCGAACCCGTTTTGGCATTGCGTCCCTCCTGAATGTCGAGACGCAGGATAGCGCAACCCCATCCATCCCTCAAGAGGCGAGAATGGTTCGTCTGGCCTGCAACCACGAGGGGCGCAGGCCCAATGGACAGGGCCGTCTGGCCAGGGCGAGCACTGTTCGACGGTCCGCCCTACCCGCCCCCGCGCTTGCCCTGCATCTCCTTCTCGTAGAACTCGAGCATTTGGGCGATTTCTTCCTTCGTCATCCCCTTTTCGATCCACCGGTGGCCCTCATTGCGCAGCATCGTTTCGGCCACCTGCGGCGACAGCTCCCGCACCAGCGGGAGAAACTTGGTGTAGAACGTCTTGGCCACTTCGTAGAATCCCTGCCAATGGACGTAATCAGGCGCGATCTTGGACAGGCCGTGCCTGGCGCGCCGTCCCTCATGGTGCCACAATTCGTAGAAGATCCATTCGATCTTTTCGTCGTATGGCGTCGGCGTAAGCTTCTTCATGGCCAGGAGCTGATCCATCGCGACTTTGGCCGGCTTGCCGAATTTGTCGTTGTACAGGTTGATGCCCTGGTCCATCGAAGTAAAGAACCGCTCTACGATCTGCTCACTGTGGCACGACGAGCAGACTTGCCGCATGGCTTTGCGCCGGTCTTCATAGTTTTCGAGGCGCGTCGAGATCACCGGCCGCAGCGTCCAGCTGATGCGGTCTCCCACATCGTGGGTCACCTCCTGTGTCCCCGTCGCGCTCATGTGACAGGTGGCGCAGGTGGGATACAGATAATCCTTGCCTGGATGCCACTTTTCCGATGGGTCGGCGAGCTTCATTTTCTCTTTGTTGGCCTCGTACATGACGCCATGCTTGCTTTCATAATAGGCTTCGATCTGCGGATGATCGGGCCCCATGTGACAGCGGCCGCAGCTCTCCGGCTGCCTGGCTTGGGCCACCGAGAAGCTATGCCGCGCATGACAGGCGGAGCAGGTGCCTTTCGAGCCGTCGGGATTCACCCGGCCGATGCCGGAGTTGGGCCAGGTGGCCGGATGGAGCTTGCCCTTCTCCATCACCTTCACCACGCTGCCGTGGCAGCCGGCACACCCGGTGGTCACAATCTCCGGACCTTCGACCACGTTGCCCAGAAAGTTGTCCAATGAGCCCGTAAACTGCGCAGCTTTGGCGTGATGGGACTTGGCAAATTCCTTGGCCTCCCGATCGTGGCATCGCATGCAATCCTTGGGAGTGACGAGCGTCGAGATGAGAAATCCCTCGTGGTCGTAGGCGTCTGCTTCGCCCTTCTCAGCCCGATGGCATTCGACGCAGCCGATCCCCTTCGGCGCATGGCGGCTGACTTTCCAATCGTTGATGCCCCCGACGGCGACGTCTTTGGCCATGTGGCAGTCGATGCATTTCTTGTTTTCTCCCGAGACAAACGGTCGGAGACCGCCGCCTCGCCGCTCCTCGACCTGGACATAGCCGACGCCCGTGAGTGCGAGAAAGAGGATCAGACAGAGCCCGCCGATCATATAGCGGGCGAAGTTTTGCTTGCCGTTGCTCGCTCGGGCAGGTTCGTCTTCACGTTCATCAGGCTGTCTATTGCGCTCGTCCATGTAACCTCCTTGTAAGCCATCAAAAGCGGACGGCTGAGCGCCCATCTTCACATCAGCGTATCGAGGTACATCAGTCCTGCTATCGCGATGATCACGGTGGCTGCCACAAGCGCATTGATGATCTCCATCGGCCATCCGCGTTCGTCCAGCACCCGGTCCAGAAAGGGATACACGACAAAGAGCCCGGCAAAGCCGAGGAGGCTCCAAAGCGCCAGAGGGCTTGGCAGCAAGGTGATCCACATGAACGGCGCAGAAAAATACCAGGGAGGCGACACGTCCGATGCGACCTCCTGCAGATTGGCCGGCGGTCCCAGCAGCGGTGGAAAGATCATGACGATGTTGACGATTATGAGAAGCAGTCCTGCCGCAATGGCACCCATCTTCAAGGTGTGCTCAGGATAGAAGGGATGGAACCCGCGGCTGCCTTTCACCTCCGCAAATCCCAACAGCCGTACGATCACCACATGGCCGAGGACCAGGCCGCCCAACAACACGGGCAGCAGCTTGGTATGGAGATCATACAGCCTCAACAACGTGACGCCCGAGACCTCTTCGCCACCCCGCAACAGATGGAGAAGCGGGGTGCCGATCACCGGAAGCGTCCCGATCATGTTGGTTACGACCGTCATGCCCCAATATGAGACGTTGTCGAAG
The DNA here is from genome assembly GCA_963824855.1 of uncultured Nitrospiraceae bacterium. Classification (GTDB taxonomy): domain Bacteria; phylum Nitrospirota; class Nitrospiria; order Nitrospirales; family Nitrospiraceae; genus Nitrospira_C. Next base: position 138,773 of record CAWGQP010000003.1, on the reverse strand, counting down.
ATCAGTGAATAGCCGGTGAACCCCATCGCCAGCGTGACGAAGAGCACGATCGAGCCGCTCACCCACTTCAGCTCGCCGGGCGTCCGATAGGCACGGGTGATGAACACTCGGATGACATGGAAGAACAAGAACAGGATCATGAGATCCACCGAGGTCTTGTGCAGGCCCCGCACGAACCATCCGAGGTAGATCTCGTTGGTGATCTCATCGACGCTCTCATAGGCTCGTTCCGGTGACGGCACGTAATAAAACGTCAGCAGCAGTCCCGTCCCGACTAGGAGGCCGAACAGGGTCAATGGCAACGCTCCCAGCGTGTAGGGCCACCAATCAAGATGCTGGGGCAGATCCTTCTGGATGTAGTCCACCCAGGATTTTTCGCCCGGTTCCTGTTTCGCATTCTCGGAGACAGTCGATGCCACGCGTTCACCTTCGGGATAAGTGATGAGTTCGGCGTCCCGCTACGTCGCCTGAATATTCACGTACAACTGCTCGCCGCGTTTGACGATCTGCAACCGGTCCAGCGGCCGCGGAGGAGGTCCGGCAATGTTCAGACCGGTGCGGTCGAAGGTTCCCTGATGGCAGGGACAGATGAACTGCGACCGCTCCTTGTTCCACGACACGAGGCAGCCCAGGTCCGTGCAGCGCCGAGAAAAGGCCGCGACACCGTCTTCTGTCCTCAAGACCAGAATCTTGCGGCCGCCAAGATCCATGGGCACGGCTTCTCCAAGCGGAATCCGGGACTCGGCGCCGATCAACACCGTCTCGGATTCCCTCCGGGCCTCTGTCGGCAAGAGAAACTGCAGGAACCGGAAGCCGAGCGTGCCGATGCCGAACAGCATCCCAAATCCCATCACGGCCTGACTCAGAAAGCGGCGCCGTCCGATATCGTCGTGCACAATCGCCATGGCGTTACCCCGTGTAGCCTTTCTCGCCGTGTTGATGAAGATCCAATCCCATCCGTTCCGCCTCTTCGTCGACGCGCGGCGTGACGATCATCGTGAGGACCTTCACCAGCAGCCAGGTCATCACGCCGGCCACGACCCACGCGGCAAGGGCGGCCACCACCTGAGCGAAAAACTGATACGGATATCCGTAGAACAACCCGTCGCTTCCTCCTGCATTGACTTCGGTCGACGCAAACAAACCGGTTGCGATCATCCCCCAGGTGCCTCCGACCCCGTGCATTCCGAAGACATCCAGGGAGTCGTCGTACCCCAGAATGAGCTTCACGTAATTGACCACCATGTAGCAGAGGCCTCCCGCTCCTACGCCGATCACGAGCGAAGACAACGGGCTGACGTAGCCTGCCGCCGGTGCGATGGCCACCAGGCCTGCGACGGCGCCGCTCATGGCTCCCAAGGCCGTTGGCTTATCCCGCTGCAGCCACTCGACCGCCATCCAGGCAAGCGCGGCGGCGACCGTCGACAACTGGATGGCCACAAAGGCGCTCGTCACCACCGCCATCGACGCCGATGCGGCGGCTCCGGTGAAGCCGAACCAGCCCACCCACATGAACGCGGCGCCGCAGAAGGAGAACGGCAAATGGTTCGGCATCATGTCGATGCGTCCATATCCATGACGCGGCCCGATGGTGATCGCCATCACCAGCGCGCTGACGCCGGCGCTGATGTGGATCACTGCGCCTCCCGCAAAGTCCAGGCTGCCGAGATTCGCCAGCCACCCGTTCCCTCCCCATAACGACTGCGCTAATGGCACATAGACCGCCGCTACCCAACAGAGTCCGAAGACCAGAAAGAACGAAAAGCGGATACGCTCAACGATGCCTCCGGCCACCAAAGCCAGGGCCACCGACGCCATCATGCCTCGATACAATGAACGCAGCGCTTCCTCATGACTCGTGGCCTGTTCGGCCCCGTTCCAGGCTGCCCAACCGCTGCCGACGAGCGTCCATGCGAGCGACACGACCGCCAGCGCGACAAACGGCAGCGCGATCGTGTTCATGATGTTTTTCTTTCTCACCATGCCGCCGTAAAACAGCGCGACGCCGGGCACGGCCAACGCCAGCAGCGTCGAGGAGACCAACAGCCACAGCGTCTGATCGCCTGGCGCCCTCACGCTCGCCCTTCCGTCAACGAGACTTGGTACTCCCGCGGTCCGACCAGCTCCAGCGAGATGTCCCTGGAGCGGCTTAGGTGATCGACGGCCAGCAGTACCTGCGCCCACGTGAATTCCGGCAGTTCGCACAACGTGTCGAGCGTCTGCGGTCCTCGTTGACGCAGAATTTCCAAAAGCCGCCGTTCACACGCCATTCCTTCACATGATCGTTCTTCAGACATGATCATGCTACGCCTCCTTTCATCTGAGACTGTTCATGAATAGACCCATCGCAATCCAACTTATGCCCAAGATTCCTCATGAGGCTCAAAAAGGACTTCCAGCAAGGCCGCAGGGAGGTTGGAGCCCCGAGGCGTACTAGAGCACCGTACGGCGAGGGCTCCGACCGACTGAGAACGAAGCTGGAGGCCTTTTTCAGCCTCATGAATAGGCCCGCTCGTTATGCTGACTCAGATCCAGCCCCATGCGCTCCTCCTCCGGCGTCACCCGCAACCCGATGGCCCGGTCCACGGCTTTGAGGATCACCCATGTCCCTCCAGCAGAGAACAGTCCAACGACGACGACCGTCAGCGCCTGCACCGCAAAAAAAGCGCCATTCCCCTGCAAGAGACCATCGGCGCCTCCGGCATTGACCGCCTTTGAAGCGAGGAGCCCCGTCATCAGAATGCCGCCGACTCCTGCTACGCCGTGGATCCCGACCACATCCAGCGAATCGTCATAGCCGAGCGCCCCTTTCTTCATGATGGCGACATACGACAATCCTCCTGCAGCCATCCCCATGAAGAGCGCCGAGAAGGGGCTTACGAATCCGGCGCCGGGCGTGACCATGGCCAGCCCCGCTATGGCGCCGCTCGCGATTCCAAGCACCGTCGGCGTTCCGCGGTGCCACCACTCCACGGTCATCCAGGTCAAGGCGGCCGTGACCGCGGCGGTGTGAGTGGCGACGAACGCCACGACCGCCGTTTCATTCGCGCCGAGCGCGCTGCCCGCATTGAAGCCGAACCATCCGACCCAGAGGAGGCCTGTTCCCAACAGCACCATCGGCAGATTGTGCGGAGCCATATAATCCGTGCCGTAGCCCTGACGGGTCCCCAGCACCAGGGCGCAGACCAAGGCGCTGATGCCCGAACTGATGTGCACGACTGCGCCCCCGGCAAAATCCAATGCCCCTAGTCCGGCGAGCCATCCACCGCCCCAGACCCAATGCGCAATGGGACAGTAGATGAGGAGCGACCAGAGCAGTGCAAACACGATCAGCGCGCTGAACTTCATCCGCTCGGCGAACGCGCCGGTAATGAGGGCCGGCGTGATCGCGGCGAACATCAACTGAAACACCATGAAGGCTTGATGCGGGATCGTCGGACCGTAGACCGCATGAGGCGACAAGCCGACGCCGCTCAAGCCGGCCCAGGCCAGGCTGCCGATCACGCCTTTGACGTCCGGTCCAAACGCCAGGCTATAGCCGAGCAACACCCAGAAAAGGCTGATGACGCAGAGAATCACGAAGCTGTGCATGATCGTACCGAGCACGTTTTTGCTGCGCACCAGCCCGCCGTAAAACAGGGCCAACCCCGGGACCGTCATCGCCAGCACGAGGGCGGCAGAAACTAACACCCAGGCCGTGTCAGCCCCGCTCACAGGTAGCCGCAGCAATCGTTTCCGCGGAGGTGGTCGCCGGCGCCATCACCACCGGGAAAAGTGCAAGGATTGTCATCCGTGCGCCATGTCCGAACTGTCTCTCCATAGGCCCCGCCCCTCCTGTTTCGATGATCGCCGCAAACACAAAGGCGTCCGCCATTCGCTCTGAATGACGGACGCCTTTGTCCGTTCACATTTGACCCGGACCGGCTAAAGACGACACTGTCTCAGCCGCTCCGCAACCGATGAACTCGTTTCGACGGAGGCTTCAGCCCCTCCCAGTAACCTCAGAACGTCTTGTACTCCAGCCACTTGCCGTTCAACGTGATCTTACAGCGCGCTTCCCCTTGGCTCCCCGTCACTTTCTCCATGTCCAGCGTGAAATCGATCGCGCTCATGATGCCGTCGCCGAACATTTCATTGGCCTGATCGCGCAACGAATCGCCGTAGACTCCGATAATTTCCAACAACCGATATTTGAACGGATCCGCCGCATTCGGAAAATCGGTACGAACCGGAAACTTGCTCAGAGCGGCCGTCGTCTCCCCGTCCAGTTCCAGCAACGCTCCGACCTTCTTGGCTTCATCGGTCGTAAAGCGATGGTTCCCATTCAGCGCGGCGGCCACGAAGGTCGGATTCTTGCCGACGGCTTTAGCCACCTCGGCGATGGTGACATTCTTTTTCTGACGCTTTTCTTTCACGATAGTCCGCACCTTTTCTTTATCCATAGGTCCCCCTCATTGATGGAAACGGTGATTGACGATTCTTGCCTCTTGCTTCCCATATCCGTATGGCTGTGCCGGCCCTGCTCAGGATTTCGTTCGCCTCGACGCTCAATGCGTCACGACCGATTCCTCTTCGAAATTGACGATGACGGGCATCCCATTCGCCGAAGGGCACGATGTCGCTGTCTCATGTTTGGCGTGGCGAACGAGGAAGTGGATGATATGGTTTCTGATCTTATAGTAATGCGGATGCTCGATGATCGTTTCCCGTGACCGCGGCCGCGCAATCGACACATGCACCATCTCGGCGATTCGCGCTTCCGGGCCGTTGGTCATGAGGAGAATGCGGTCGGACAACAGAATGGCCTCGTCCACGTCGTGCGTCACCATGAACACCGTATTTCTCGAGGTGTTCCACATTTGAATCAATTCCTCTTGAATGACGCCCCGGGTCAAGGCGTCGATTTGCGCGAACGGCTCGTCCAGCAGGAGGACCTTGGGCTCGATGGAAAACGCCCGGGCGAGGCCGACGCGTTGTTTCATGCCGCCCGACAAGGCCGTAGGCCGCTTGTCCTCCGCTCCCTTGAGCCCGACGAGCGCGATGTATTTGTTGACGTGGGCCGTGACTTGCTCATGACTCCAGTCGGGATAGGCAGAACGCACGGCCAGCGCAATGTTTTGGAATACCGTCATCCAGGGCATCAGCGCGAAGTTCTGGAAGACCACCATCCGGTCCAACCCCGGCCCGCTGGCTTCGCGGCCGTTGAGGATGACGCCGCCCTCACGTGGGTGTTTCCAACCCGGCAATGATGTTGAGCAACGTGCTCTTTCCACAGCCAGAATGGCCGATGCAGGTCACGAACTCCCCTTTTTCGATCTTGATCGTGGCATCTCTTGAAGATGCACACCTGGCCGGGGCCCGACGGGTTTGGAAAATACTTGGTGACATGATCGATTTGGAGAAAGGACATGGGTTACTCCTGATAGGTGACAAAGCCAGCCAGTTTGTTGAATCCCGCATCGAGAATCACGCCGACGACCCCGACGACAAGGATCGCGAAGATGACGCCGGCGATGTCGAGGTTGTTCCATTCGATCCAGCTCAAATAGCCCACCCCAAGTTCGCCGAGCAGCATCTCTGCAGGCACCACCGCGACCAGCGCGCTGCCGAAGGAGATGCGCAATCCGTTGACGATCGTGGGCGCCGCTCCAGGGAGAATGACCTTGAAGAGCCGCTTAAACCATGAGAGCTGCACGATCGCGGCGACGTGCAAATACTCCTTCCTCAAGGAACTGACCCCGAAGGCCGTCGTGGCCAGAGTGGGCCAGACGGCCGCCATGAACACGACAAGGACCGCCGTCCACTTGGGATCCTTCACCGTATAGAGCAACAGCGGCATCCATGCCAGCGGAGAAATCGGCTTCATGATCTGGATGAACGGATTCGCGGCACGAAAGAGCACTTTGTTCAGGCCCAGAATGACGCCCAGCATGATCGCGATGACGGAGGCCGCGAGGAAGCCGCCCGCAAACCGCGAGACGGTGTAGAGCACCAGATAGGCGATGCCATGATCGTTGGTGCCCTTTTTCACAAAGGCCTCCGACAACTCTTCGCGGGCCTTCTCGAGCACCGCCAGCGGACCCGGGATGCCTTTGACTTTCTCCTTTTCCGGATTCCAGGCGTAGCTTCCGTCCGGCGCCCGCACGATGTCGCCGTTGAACTCCATCATCTGCAGCTGCTCCTCGCTCAACCCCCGTTGGTCGAAGCTCGAGCGTAGCGTAAAGAAATGCCAGCTCAACAGGAACACGACGAGCACGAATCCCGCGATGTACCACGGGTTACCTTGCGACCGAGCGGCCATGACTCCTCCTCGCCCCGCCTGAGTCTCCCGGGTCCTTGGCCATGCCGTCGCCCATTGCCAGGCGGATGAAGCCCATTCCTTCAGGAGCCGCTGGAGATGAGGCCTCATCGAACCTTCGGCGGGCACTGCCGGGGTGACCTCTGGCACCATCGTACGGTTCATCGATTCCATCGACTTCTCCTTAGGCCATGCTGTGAATTTTGAAACTCTTCGCATAGGCATCGGCGTTGTTGGGATCAAATTCCTTCCCCATGATGACGTGCTTGGCCGTCGTCGATTGATGCGTCGGCATACCCCAGCTCCTTCGCGATGCGGTCGCAATCCGCCGCCCGGTACACTTGCTCGGCCACCGTCTTGTAATTCACGTCTCCCTTGAGATGCCCCCAGCGCTTCATTTGGGTGAGAATCCAGATCGCCATCGAATGCCAAGGGTACGGATCGAAATCGATGCGGTTCGGCTCCTTCTTGATATTGCCCAGCCCGTCGGCATAGGTGCCGGTCAGAACCTGCTCCAGCACGATCACCGGTTGGTTCAAGTAATTGGTCGGCGCGATCGCTGCGGCAATTTCCTTACGGTGCGCGGGATCCGACGCGTAATGCGTCGCGTCGACGATCGCGCGCCACATGGCAAGAAACGTATTGGGATAGGTCGTCGCGAATTCCTTCGTGACCGTGAAGGCGCAGCAGGGATGCCGGTCCCAGATGTCTTTGGACAGTTTGAAGATGAACCCGGCATTCTCATACACGGCGCGCTGATTGAATGGGTCGGGGCCCAGATAGCCGTCCACATTTCCGGCTTTGAGATTCGCGACCATCTCCGCCGGGGGAACCACCCGGATCTGAACATCCTTATCCGGATGCACTCCCCCGTCCGCGAGAAAATACCGCAGCAGATAGTTGTGCATCGAAAAATCAAACGGAACACAGAAGCGAAAACCCTTCATATCGGCCGCAGTCTTCACGTCCTTGTGTTTGATGTGCAGCGTGATGGCCTGGCCGTTGATGTTCTCGACGGCCGGCATGTAGATCGGAGTCGGCTGAGAACCGGCGCCCAACGTGATCGCCAGGGGCATGGGGGTGAGCATATGGGCCGCATCGACTTCCTTGTTCACCGCCCAGTCGCGGATCATGGCCCAGCCGGCCGCCCGTTTCACGGATGCGTTCAACCCGTGCTTCTTATAAAACCCTAACGGCTCGGCCATGATGATCGGAGTTCCACAAGTAATGGGGATGAATGCGATGCTGACATCCGTCTTTTCCGGCTTGCCCACCGGATCCGCGGCAAATGCCTTCAGCCGAGCCAAGGGGAACAGTCTCCGCGATCAGCGCGCTGAGCGTCGCCGCTCCCAGGCCGACGAGCAATTGGCGCCGCGTCGGTCCGGCTGCCTGAAGCACGGCGGCCGTGACGGCCTGATCCAGCGTCCGCTCCAAGTGCCGCTCGGAAGAATTTGACCCTTCCGGCTCTTGATCGCTCATGATGCGCTCCTTTCCTTGAGCCACATCCCCGGGTTCGAAACACAAAGGCGTCCTTCTCCCGATCGAGAGAAGGACGCCTTTGTCCGTGCGCTTGCGGATCTGCAGCGACCCGCGCCGTCTATGTCGAAAAACTAGAAAGGCGTCCGCCATTCCTTGCAGAATGACGGACGCCTTTGTCCGTTGCCTCTGTGAACGCTCAACCAGGCGCCGTTGCCTGGCTCAGCGTGTAAGACCTTGTAGCATGGCTCTTCCCCGCTCGTCAACAGTCTTCGACTGACTAGACGTCGTAGTACAGGAAGAACTCGTAGGGATGCGGCCGCAGCCGCATGGGATCGACTTCCTTGCTCCGCTTGTAGCCGATCCACGACTCGATCAAATCCTCTGTAAATACGCCGCCTTTCAGCAGGAATTCGTGATCCTTCTCCAGATTGCTGAGCGCTTCATCGAGGCTGCCCGGCATGGTCCGGATTTTGGCCGCTTCCTTGGCCTCCAGATCGTACAGGTCCTTCTCGGCCGGTTCGCCCGGATTGATCTTGTTCTCGATGCCGTCCAGGCCGGCCATCAGCATGGCGGAGAACGCCAGGTACGGATTGGCGCCCGGATCGGGGAAACGGACCTCGATCCGCTTCGCCTTCGGACTCGGGGAGTACATCGGAATCCGGATACCGGCGGACCGGTTCCGGCTGGAATAGGCCAGCAGCACCGGCGCTTCGAATCCCGGCGTCAGCCGCTTGTAGGAGTTCGTGGTCGGATTGGTGATCGCCGCCAATGCCGGCGCATGCTTGAGGATGCCGCCGATGTAGTGCAGGCACATCTGCGAGACTCCCGCGTATTCCTTCCCGGCAAAGAGCGGCTTCCCCTCTTTCCAGATACTCTGGTGCGTGTGCATGCCGCTGCCGTTGTCGCCGAAGATCGGCTTCGGCATGAAGGTGACGGTCTTGCCGTGCCGGCGCGCGACGTTCTTGACGATGTACTTGTACATCATCATCTTGTCGGCCGTGCTGCACCAGCGAGTCGAACCGGATATCGATCTCCGCCTGGCCGGCGGTGGCCACTTCATGGTGATGTTTCTCGACGGCGATGCCCGCCTTCTCCATCTCCAGGATCATCTCGGTGCGGATGTCCTGTTGCGTATCGGTCGGCGGCACCGGGAAGTAGCCTTCCTTGTGGCGGATCTTGCCGCCCAGGTTGACGCCGTCCTGGCCCATGTTCCACACGCCTTCGTCGGAATCGATGTAGTAATACCCGCTATGGCTCGTCTGGTCGTACCGCGCCTGATCGAAAATGAAGAATTCGGCTTCGGGCCCCCAGTACGATGTGTCGCCGATCTTGGTGCTCTGGAGATATTTTTCCGCCTTCTGCGCGATGTAGCGCGGATCGCGCTCATAGGTCTCGCGCGAGATCGGATCGACCACGTTGCCGATCAGGCTGAGCGTCGGCACGAGCGTGAACGGGTCCAGGCAGGCTGTGGCCGGATCCGGCACCACGAGCATGTCGCTGTTATTGATCGCTTTCCATCCGCGGATGGACGAACCGTCCAACCCGGAACCGTCCTTGAACAGGTCTTCCGTCAATTCGTTGGCCGGAATCGTGAAATGCTGCCACGTCCCGATCAGATCGACGAACTTCAGGTCCACGACCTGCACCCTGTTCTTTTTTGCAAACTCTAACGCCTCACGAACGTTCATTCCCTCCTCCTTTCAGAAATCCTGAGAACCCAGCCGGCCTCACGCCGCTTTGACTTCGAGAAATTTTTCGATCGCCTGTTCGATTCCCGCTTCGCAGCCGCTCCAATTGCCCATGGTCGCTGCACCTTGCGTCCCTGCTTGATCCGTCACATAGAACACGTCAGCCACTTGGTCCAGGCGAGTCGAAATCCTGGCGGCGTGAATCGACAGCCCAAGCTGAAAAATCGCGTTGGTGATGACATGGAGCAACCCTTGGCGGTCGTCGGCGAAGACATCGATGATCGTACAGCTGTCCGACGTTTCATTGTCGATGCGCACCTCAGTCGCCTCCGGCGCCTTAGGCAACGGCTTGGTCAGCTTCAACCGGGCGCCACGCCTGAGCACGTCGTCGACGTGCTCCCATCCTTTGAGCACGGCCGCGATGCGATCGCCGACGGTCTGGCGCCGCTCGACCGGCGGCTCCCCTTGATAATCAGGATCGGTCACCTGAAAGGTGTCGACGATAATGCCGTCCGCCCGGGTGAGAATTTGCGCATCGAGGATCTGCACCCCGCTGCCCGCCATCACCCCGGCGATTTTCGAGAAAATGCCCGGCGTCAGATCGTCATGCGTAATCACCGAATACTCGCAGACGCCCAATTCTCGGTCGAAATCCGTTTCGACGACGACGTCGCCGCGGTGAAGCCTGCGCACGGCCGTCAAATGGGCTGCAATGCGGTCCCCGCCTGTGCCGTAGACATACCGCTCGGGGAATTGTTTCAATTGGGCATCGATCCACGCATGGTCGCTCTCGCCATGGCCGGCCTGGCTCATGTGCCGAGAGACCTCTTCCACCACCTTCGACCATCGTTCAGGCGCTCCCTGCTCGTCACGGCCGCCCGATACTTCCGGCATGGTTCTCGTGTAGAGCTCGATCAACAACGACTCTTTCCATTTCGTCAGGACGCCGGGTCCCACGGCCGCAATGTCGGCTGCCGTCAACGCGAGCAGCTTCTTGAGGACTTCCGGCGTCCCCACTTCGCGGGCGAAGGGGAGGACCACTTTTTCGTCGTTCGGATCACGACGGAAGGCGGTGTGCGCCATGAGGAGATGCCGGTGCACGAGAAAGCTGAGCGTCCTCGTTTCCTGCTCGTCGAATCCCAGCCGAACGGCGACCTCCTCCGACAACCGCTTTCCGACGTCGCTGTGATCCTCCTCCTGCCCTTTGCCCAGGTCATGCATCAGCACCGCCAGGTGGAGGATGTCCTTGCGTTTGATGCCACGGTAGACCTCGCCGAGCACGCCGGAGTCCTGTCCAAGCGCTTCGGCGCGGCCGACGGCCAGCAGACTGTGCTCATCCACGGTGTACTTATGGTACTGATTGAACTGCATCAGCCCGCGCACGGTGCCCATCGCCGGCACGAGCTTCTCCAATAGATGCGCGCGGTGCATGGCCTCCAGGGTGGCGGTCGTGCCGGGCCCGGCGAGGATCCTCAGAAATCCGTTGCTGACTTCCGCGGTGCGGTAGGCGTCGGCCGGCACCTGATCGACGTGCCTGTGAATGTCCTCGATCAAGGGAGGCACGATCGTCAGCTTCCTTGCTCGCGCCAAGTCGAACAGCCGTAACAAGAGCGCCGGGCTGTCGAGCACCTTGTTGCGATGTTCATCCGCAACGGAAAGCAAACTGCCCCGCACCACAAAATACTCGTCGACTCGAGGAGCTGGCAAAAAGCGGGACAGGCGTTGCCAGAACGGGACGCTGCGGCAACGTTCCACGAACCGCATGCAGCGCTCGTGCAATCCCATCGTGTGCTGGTAGTACTGTTGCATGAATTGCTCGACCGCGAGCAAATGCGGTTGATCGTGATAGCCGAAGTGTTGCGCGAGCCAGACCTGCTCATCGAACGTGAGAATCTCTTGAGGGGCTCCCGCGTGGACATGGAGGAGCGCACGCACGCGCCACAGGAATTCCCGTGCCTCCGTCAACGCCAGCGAATCCGCACGCGACAGGATCCCTCGGTCGGAAAGCTCGCGGATGGTCGGCGCTTGAAAACGAGCCATGCCCGCCCATTGCAGCAGATGGAGATCCCGCAGACCGCCCTTGCTTTTCTTGACGTTCGGCTCGAGCAGATACACCGTCTCCCCGAATTTCTGATACTCCCGGCGCCGCTCTTCGAGCTTCTGATCGAGGTACAGATCGCTGTTCTTGGACACGATCTTCCGCCAATACTTGCGATGAAACTCCTGAAAGAGGTCCGCGCTTCCAGCCAGGAACCGCGCTTCCATCATGGACGTCTTCACGGTGGCATCGGTTTCCGCCAGCTCGATGCTGTCGGCGATGGTCCGGACGCTGTGCCCGACCTGAAATCCGCAATCCCACAGTGGGTGCAGCACCGCACGGATGAGCGATTCCACCGCTTTGCCGGTCCCGGCCTGATACAAAAACATCAGATCGATATCCGATTGTGGCGCCAGCTCACGCCGGCCATAGCCGCCCAAGGCCATCAGACAGCACTGCTGCATGCCGATGGTCGCCATTTCGTCACCGCCTTGTCGCATCGCTTCGCGATACCGCCCGATGATCAACCCGTCGACGAATTCCGTCATTGCAGCGAGCGTCTCGGCGCCCGAGGCGCCGGCCATCACGCGGCGTGCCACGAGCGCGCGATGCTCATCGAGCACCTGGACGATACTGGTCGTGTATGGGAGGGAGGAGGAGGAAGATTCGCAGTTCCATGGTCGGTATTACAAGGCGGTCTCTCCGGTTTCCCCGGTGCGGATGCGGACCGCGGCGTTCAAATCACGCACGAAAATCTTGCCGTCGCCGATGCTGCCGGTCTTGGCGGCCCGGGAAATCGTTTCGAGCACGCGCGGCACTTGTCCGTCCTGCACGGCCACCTCGATTTTGACCTTCGGGACGAACTCGATCGTATACTCCTGCCCGCGGTACGTTTCCTTGTGACCTTTTTGACGCCCGAATCCCTTGACCTCGGTCACCGTCATGCCTTGCACGCCGATTTCCAACAGCGCGTCCTTCACTTCATCGAGTTTGAACGGCTTGATGATCGCTTCGACCAGCTTCATTGGTGCCCCCTAGAAGGAGTTGGCGTGGCGCGCACATGACCGAAAACGCTGTTGAATGACATTGTCAGCATCACGAATAGGCGCGCTCGTTGTGTTGGGTCAGGTCGAGACCTGTCGCCTCTTCTTCTTGACTGACGCGTAAGCCCATGGCTCCGTCGATGAGTTTCAAAATGGCGTAGCTGCCGAGAAAAGAAAAGGCGGCGGTGGCCACCACGGCAGCGAGTTGCATCGCCAGATGTCCGTGTGCTGCGAACAATCCGACCCCCAACATGCCGAGCATGCCGCCGACGCCATGCGTTCCCATCACGTCAAGCGTGTCATCATAGCCGATCTTCCCCTTCCAAACAATTGCCATATATGAGCAAATTCCTGCGGCCATTCCCAACACAACAGCGGCCAACGGGCCGATGAAGCCGGCTGCGGCGGTTGAGGTGGCCAAGCCGGCCACCGCGCCGCTCGCGATGCCGAGCACCGTCGGTTTTCCACGGTGTTTCCACTCCGCCACCATCCAGGCCAGCGCGGCAGAGACCGCCGTGAGATGGGTCACGGTGACCGCATTCACCGCCACGGCATTCGCGCCTCGCGCGCTGCCCCCGTTGAATCCGAACCAGCCCAGCCACAGCATGCCCGCGCCCAATAAGATGAACGGCAGATTATGCGGCGCCATATAATCGGTGCGCCAGCCGCGTCGCTTTCCAATGGCGATCGCGCAGGCCATCGCGCTGAACCCGGCAGTGATATGGACCACCGCACCTCCGGCAAAATCCATCGCACCGAGTCTCGCCAGCCAGCCGTTTCCCCACATCCAATGGGCAATGGGCGTATAGACGAATACCGACCACAGCCCGGCAAACAGCAGCATCGCGCCGAACTTGATGCGTTCGGCAAACGCCCCGGCAATCAACGCAGGCGTGAAGGCGGCGAACATCAGTTGGAACAGCATAAACGCCTGAAGCGGGAACGGCCGGCGCATAGACCGGATGAGGAGCCGCTCCGACGTCCATGAGAAGCGCCCAATCCAATCCTCCGATGACGCCTCCTCGATCGGGCCCGAACGACAGCGTGAAACCGCAGAGGAGCCACACCAGGCTCACGACACAGAGAATCGAGAATGCCTGTACCATCGTGCTGATGACATTCTTGCTGCGGACCAGCCCGCCATAATAGAACGCCAGTCCCGGAACCATCATTCCGACCACCAACGCCGATGCCGCCAACATCCAGGCAACATCGCCGCTGTCGATGACCGCCTCCGCCGTTTGATCGGCCCATACCGTCGATGCGGAGAAGACCCACAAGGCCACCATCGCGCCTACTCGACGCCACTCACACATGCTGCCTCCTCTCGTTCACGCTACAGGCCCCGGTACTTGTTCGTGATCGGCATGCGGCGGTCTTTTCCCAGACCGCGATGCGTGATCTTGATGCCGACCGGCGCCTGACGACGCTTGTATTCACTCCGATCCACCAGTCCTACGACACGCAGCACGGTCTTGCGATCAAAGCCCATGTCAACCATTTCCTCTACCGATCGATCGTCTTCGACATAGGCTTTCAAGATCGGATCCAATACCGGATACGGAGGCAGGCTGTCTTCGTCCTTTTGATGGGGCCGCAATTCAGCCGTCGGCGCCCGATCGAGAATGCGTTTGGGGATGACGGCGTTCCCGACGCCGTTACGACGCCGTGCCAATTCATAGACCATCGTCTTGGGCACGTCCTTGATCACGGCGAAGCCGCCGGCCATGTCGCCGTAGAGCGTGGCATAGCCCACACTCATTTCGCTCTTGTTCCCCGTGGTCAGCACGAGATGACCGAATTTGTTGGACAGCGCCATCAATAAATTGCCGCGGATGCGCGCCTGCAGATTCTCTTCCGTCGTATCAACGTTGGTCTCTGCAAACACCGGCTTGAGCGTCTGGAGATAGGACTTGAAGGGGGGCGTGATCGGAAGCGTTTTCAGTTCAATCCCCAGTCGGCGGGCCAACTCCTGGGTGTCTTCACGGCTTTCCCGAGAGGTGTAGGGCGACGGCATGAAGACGCCCAGCACGTTGTCCGCTCCCAGCGCGTCCACGGCGATCACTGCCGTCAACGCGGAATCAATCCCGCCGCTCAGACCGATCACCACCTGCTTGAAATCATTCTTCGTCACATAATCGCGGACACCCAAGGTCAGCGCGCGATAGACCTCCTCCAACGGATCGCCCAGCATTTCCATCGACGGGACGAAGCGGGCCCGCTTCAGCGTCGGCCCTCCCTTCAGCACGATCCGGTCGATCGGAGCGGCCGCCTTTCCGGCCAGGCCGGCCTTTCGTCCATTCGCCGCCCGGGCTCTGGCCACCGCCTCCACATTGAGATCGACGACCAGCAGATCCTCCACGAATCCTTTCGCACGGGCGATGACCTCTCCTGTGTGATCCATGACGACGCTGTTGCCGTCGAACACCAATTCATCCTGCCCGCCGACCGTATTCGTGTACGTCAGAATCACCCGGTTGTCCCGCGCACGAGTGGCCAGCATCTCTTCACGCGACCGGCTTTTGCCGACATGGAACGGCGACGCATTGATGTTGACGATCACCTCGGCGCCCGCATTGGCCTGGCCTCGAGCCGGCCCTTCCGGCAGCCAAATGTCCTCGCAGATGTTGACACCGACGACGGTGCCTTTCATGGTGACGAGCGGCAGGCGGCGGCCTGGATTGAAGTAGCGGCTCTCGTCAAAGACGCCATAATTGGGCAGGTACCATTTCGCGTACGTCGTCACCAACCGTTGATCGGCGATCACTGCGGCGGCGTTATAGAGTTCATGCCGTCCGGCCGGAAGGACCGACGCCGCTCCCTGCCGCAAGCCCGTCGGAGACCCCTGCCCGACGTATCCGACCACGGCGACGCAATCACGACACGCGCGAATCACCTCGTTCAATGCGCGGCGATTGTCTGCGACGAATTGCGGCTTCAAGAGCAGATCTTCCGGCGGATAGCCGGTCACGGCCAGTTCGGGAAACGCGACCAGGTCCGGCTTGGCCTTTTTGGCTTCTCGCAGCCACCCGATGATTCGTCGCACGTTGCCGTCCAGATCCCCCACGGTGGGATTCATCTGGACCATGGCAATGCGAAAGGTACGCATAGGTTTTAGGCCAAAAAAATCAGCCCAACGGCATGATACTCAAACAGACGATCCAGCGCGGCCGCAGGGAGCGTAGGTCGCGAGGCGTACTCTTGCTCGTACGTCGAGCGGCAGAAGCGACCGAGAACAAAGCTGGGCGTCTGTTTCAGTATCATGCAGGTAAAAAAAAACGCCCTCAGATCCTAGAGAGGACCGAGGACGTCATTGTCCGTGAGCTAATTCGGTTTGATCTGGAGACTCCGTTGTCTCCGAATGTGCGGCGGAGGATAACACCCGCCTCAATAGGGTGTCAAACATCGTCACCAGCGCGATGCAGGATCAGTCGCTGGCCGAATGTCCGAAGAACGTTATTGGAACATTCTCTTGGGCAACTACTTCTTCTGACTCGCCCGGTACCTCGCCAGATTCTCCTCCGGCGTGGTGGCATCAGCCGGCGCAACCGGAATCAGCCCGGGGAACCCATTCTTCGCCAGGAGCATCAACCAGGTGACGAAGACGAACGCGGAGGTCAAGACCGGCATGCCGGTGGGTTCCAGAAAGATGCCGAGTGAAGCCCATACACGTGCCGTCACCAGTACGCCGATGACCGTATAGATGAAGCCGGGCCAGTTGAACACAAGAAACATGCCGCCGAGCGCCATCGCCGTCAGCGCGGCGTTATATCCGAACAAGCCGTCGCGGATTGCATGGTCATGGGCACCGTAAAATACTGCGGCGGCGACGGCCAGAGTCGATCCCATGAGCGCCATTACAGCGCCGATGCGAGTGTTGATCGCAATGCCGATCAGGATGACGATGCCGGTCACCCAGTTGTCCTGGAAAAAGATTTCGGCGATTCCCATCGTGATGCCGTGAAACCAGGTGATCCCGGTATAGTCCGGTCGCGGGCCTGTAAAGTCGGATGGCGAAGTCGGCTTGAGGGCGTTGGAGACGTCGATCGTCGTGAACTGCAGCAACGCACCGAGAAAGAACCAGGTGGCCAACACGAATGGCATTGTCAGACCCGGCACTTTGTGCGGACCAAGTAAGGCTCCAAACGCGGGCATGATCAGCGTCGTGAAAGCGGCACAAAGCACGATATAGCACCAGAGATAGAGATTGGGCAGCTCGCCTGTGGTGAAGTTGGGACTCGTGTAAGCCACCAACGCAACGGCGATCAACGCTCCGTTGAATCCGAATAGCCCGTCCTTGATCATGCCTTTGTCAGCTTTGAAAAACAGGGCTGTGGCTGTGCTGATAATTGTGCCGAACAGACACACCGTGCCGTAGATCCAGGAGTTGTAGAAAATCCCCGCAAGAATCACGGCTCCAGAAATCGGATTATTCTGGAATACCACCTGGCCGATTCCACGCAAGACCCAGTCGATAAATCCCAGCGTGGGATGATCTCGGAATTGATCTTGCCATGCAGGGTGAGTCACAGGGGCCTCCTTTGCTCGATTATGCACTGCGGCTTAACAGGCAGAAAACACTAGCACTCTCCTCCTGGAACTACACCTGTAATAATTGACAGTTTCGACCGAGAACATATTTGGCTAGAATTTCGCCCATTAAGCGACGATAGTGGCGATAATTTTGTCTAGGAAATAATTTTGTCTAGGAAGAAGTACGGATCTCTACTGCAAAGGAGTATGACATGCATCTGACACCAAGAGAATTGGACAAATTGATGATCTATATGATGGCTGAGGTCGCGCTGAAGCGCAAAGCGAAGGGATTGAAGCTCAATCACCCCGAAGCCGTGGCGGTGATTACGGCTTCGGCGTTGGACGGAGCGCGGGAAGGAAAATCTTTGGAGCAGGTGATGAAGGAAGCCCGGACTACCCTGACGCGGGAGGATGTCATGGAAGGCGTGGCAGAAATGATCCCGCTGGTCCAGCTGGAGGCGGTCTTTACAGATGGCAGCCGCCTTGTGACCGTCCACGGACCGATCCAATAACAGACGGGCAGAGCTCAACGGCTGTTGAACACAAGGAAAAGGAGCAACACATGGCAACTGATAAACCACAGACGACGGCGAAAACACCCGTCGGCGGCTACGTACTTTCCGACAAGCCCATTGAAATTAATGCAGGGCGCCCCACCGTCAAAATCAAGGTGCGCAACACCGGTGACCGTCCCATCCAAGTCGGCTCTCATTTTCATTTCTTTGAGGTCAATCGCGCCCTGGAATTTGACCGGAAGGCGGCGTTTGGCCAGCGTTTGGATATTCCGGCCTCGACGGGCTTGCGTTTCGAGCCAGGCGACGAGAAGGAAGTGACACTGGTTCCATTTGGGGGCAAGCAACGCATCTATGGGTTCAACAACCTGGTAGACGGCTGGACCGGGACCGGCCCGACGCCGGGGTACCGGCCGAATCTCAACAAAGGATTGGAACGTGCCGGCGAACGTGGATTCAAGTCCAAAGCGAAAAACCCATAATGAGATAACCCAGTCGGATATACGAATTGGCCGAGAGGGCCAAGAAAGAGAAAGAGAGCACACGAATGTCACAGATATCTCGTAAAGAAAATGCGAGCCTGTTCGGCCCAACCGTCGGAGACAAGATCCGCTTGGGTGACACCGACCTCTACATTGAGATCGAGAAGGATCTGCGCGTGTACGGTGATGAAGCCATCTATGGCGGCGGCAAGACGCTGCGCGACGGCATGGGGATGGACAACCAGCTCACGAGCGAGGGCGGCGCGCTCGACCTGGTGATCACCAACGTCACAGTCGTGGACCCGCTCCTCGGCGTCGTCAAAGCCGACGTGGGCATCAAAGACGGCAAGATCGTAGGCGTCGGCAAAGCCGGCAATCCCGGTACCATGGACGGCGTGACCCCTGGACTCACGGTCGGCCCGGCCACGGATGCCATCACCGCCGAACACTTGATCCTGACGGCGGCGGGCAACGACGGACACATCCATATGATCTCGCCGCAACAAGTCTACGCAGCGCTGAGCAACGGCGTCACCACCTTCTTCGGTGGCGGCATCGGGCCGACCGACGGCACGAACGGCACGACTATCACTTCCGGACGCTGGAACATTGAGATGATGCTCCGAGCAGTCGAAGGGCTGCCTATCAACTTTGGATTTCTCGGCAAGGGCAACTGCTCGGGCGAAGCACCCTTGGTTGAACAGATTCTGGCAGGCGCCGCAGGTTTCAAGATTCACGAAGATTGGGGCACGACACCGGCGGCTATCCGAGCCAGTCTCTCGGTCGCCGACGACATGGATGTGCAGGTCTGTATCCATACCGACACCCTCAACGAAGGCGGCTTCGTCGAAGATACCATCGCAGCGTTTGAAGGCCGGACGATGCACACCTACCATACGGAAGGCGCCGGCGGCGGTCACGCGCCCGACATCATCAAAGTGGCGGGCGAACTCAACGTGCTGCCAAGTTCCACGAATCCGACTCTGCCCTATGGGATCAACACCATGGCGGAATTGTTCGACATGATCATGGTCTGCCACAATCTGAACCCCAAGGTGCCCTCGGACGTGGCGTTCGCCGAGAGCCGGGTCCGCCCAGAAACCATCGCCGCTGAGAATGTGCTCCACGACATGGGTGTGATCTCGATGTTCTCGAGCGACTCGCAGGCTATGGGGCGGGTCGGTGAAAACTGGTTGCGCGCGATCCAGACAGCGGATGCGATGAAAAAGGGCCTCGGCAAGTTGCCGGAAGATTCACCGAACAACGATAACTTCCGCGTACTCCGTTACGTCGCGAAAGTGACCATCAATCCGGCAATTACCCAGGGCATCTCCCATGTCCTCGGCTCGATCACTCCTGGGAAAATGGCGGACCTCGTCCTTTGGGAACCGGCCATGTTCGGAGCCAAGCCCAAGATGGTCATCAAAGGCGGCTTGATCAACTGGTCAATCATGGGGGATCCGAACGCTTCGCTCCCGACACCCCAGCCGGTTATCTACCGCCCGATGTTTGGCGCGTTCGGCCGGGCTTTGCCCGAGACCTGCGTGAGCTTTGTCTCACGGGCGGCCTATGACAACGGGATTGCAAACAAGTTGGATCTCAAACGGAAGGTCATGCCTGTGTATGGCACGCGGACGATTACGAAGCGGGACATGGTGCGCAATGGGTTGACGCCGAAAATCGAGGTGAACCCTGAGACCTTTGCGGTCAAGGTGGATGGTGTCCATGCCACTGTCCAAGCAGCCAAATCCATCTCCCTGAATCAGCTCTATTTCTTTAGCTGAGGCACGCCTGCACAGAGATGGACAGTCAAATGCTACGCAGGGACACACTGTTCGTTGACGGTGTGTCTCTGCTCCGTACCACCCCACCTCTATCATTCGGTGACGCTCCGAACAGTCTGGAGGGCAGGCCATTCAACGCCAGAGTTCCACGATTTGGCTGATTGATGAACATCAGAACGTTGCTGTTGGTTTTCGCAGGCGGTGCCGCCGGCTCCGTGCTGCGTTGGGGAGTCGGCGTCTCTCTGGGTCATCGCTACAAGGGACAGTTTCCCCTGGCGACCTTTCTCATCAACGTGAGCGGTGCGTTCTTGATTGGCGCACTTTCCACCCTCTTCAGCATAGAGTGGTATCACCGGCACGAAGGCGACTTGGCCGCGCTGATCATGACGGGGTTTCTGGGTGGCTACACCACATTCAGCAGTTACCAGATGGAAACGGTCACTCTCCACAAAGCGCAGGTGTATCGGACGGCCTCTTTATATTGGTTCGGCTCGGTGGTCGCGGGACTCGCCGCTGCAGCACTCGGTGCCTGGGCGGTCCGTCTCACGGCATAAAGCATCATGATGAACCAAGCTTTGCTCGTTATTCTGGGGGGTGGCTGCGGTGCAGTACTCCGCGAACATCTCATGCTGGGAGTGGCCGGGCTACCGGGAGGCTTCCCGATGCCGATCTTCACTGCTAATCTGGTGGCTTGTTTTTTCATTGGTGTGATCTCCGCGCCGACCATCGAGGGTCGAGTGATCGGCCGTGGGACCAAATTGTTTCTGGCAACTGGAATGATGGGTGGCTTGTCCACCTTCAGTTCGTTCATCTGGGGCACGCATCAGATGCTGGCCATTCCGGCGGAATGGTTGACGGCCGTTCTCTACCTCGTGTTCAGCATGATCTTCGGGTTTATGCTTGTCAGACTGGGATTGAGACTCGGTGACGGCGTGATGCAATCGCGTTGGGTCACGGCCCGTCGAAGTTGATTTACGGGTCAGAAGGATTTCATAATATTCATCTTATGCTTGTTATCGAAACCATCATCGGCAACATTCACGAAACCGCCTGGAAAGCACGCCTGGAGCAGGCGACGCTGGATTGGCTGGTGCTCGATCAGTGGGAAGCGCAAAAGAGCCGCCTGCGGAAATCAAGTCAGAACGGCCTTGACCTGGCCATCTCGTTGCCGCGCGGCATCCTTCTGCGCGATGGCGACATACTGAAATGGGACGAGGCGCAAGGGACCGCGACTGTCGCCCGAGTCAACCTCAAGGACGTGATGGTGGTCGAATTGAGCGCGCTGCAGACACAGAACTCGGAGGTCTTGGTTCGTACCTGCGTGGAGCTGGGTCATGCTCTGGGCAACCAGCACTGGCCTGCAGTCGTCAAAGGGAATCGAGTGTTTATTCCGCTTACGGTGGACAAGAAAGTGATGGCCTCTGTGATGAAGACCCACGCCTTCCGCGGGATCACCTATGAATTTATCCCTGGATCTGAAGTCATCCCTTATCTCGCACCCCATGAGTCCCGGCGCCTGTTCGGTGGGGCCGAAGGACCAATACATTCCCATGTGGAGGAACACGATCATCCACATGATCACACTCATCCTCACGGCCATGTCCATTAGAATCAAACACAGCCCTATCTCGCCGGAGCATGCTCCCCCAAGCCGTGAGATGGTTGAAACATCCGCTCCGGGGGTCAACGGGGAATCGAGCCATACTTCGTCCTCAATGACCGGATCGGGTGATCGTCCATCGAAGATCACCGAATTGATGCGGATCCTCCAGTTTGGCGACTCGGTACTGCCGGTTGGCGCCTTCTCCTTCTCCAACGGACTCGAGTCGGCGATTCAGCACCGCCTGGTGCACGATAAAGAGACGCTGCGCCAATTCGTCATGACCGCAACCCGCCAGTCGGCATCGGCTGACGCCATTGCTCTGCTGGTGACGCACCGGGCGGCCAAGGCACATGACATGACGGCTGTGCTCCGAGCCGACACTGCTCTCTTCAACCGCAAGATGAACGAAGAGATGCGGACCATGGCCGTGCGCATGGGGAAGAAACTCTGCGAAATGTCGAACCATCTGGTCCAATCGCCGCTTCTCAAGGACTGGCTGGGGCACATCGAACGTAAGGAAACCCCCGGCATGTATCCTGTCGGTCTTGGTCTTCTGTTTGCCGAACTCGGCCTGCCCGAATACGATGCCTTTGCCGTGCAGCAGTACGGAACCGCGAGCATGATCCTGAGCGCATCGTTGCGGCTCATGAAAATCCATCACTTCGACGCGCAGACCATTCTCTTCGAGGTCAATGCCTCCACAGACGCCGAGTACGCCCGCGTCTCGAGGGCCACGCTCGACGAGATGGCAACATTCTCACCCTCGCTCGATATCATGGCAGCCGCGCATGTCAAGGCGCACGTACGCCTGTTTATGAACTGAATCACCGGAGCATGACATGAAGAAAATTACACGAATCGGCGTCGGTGGCCCGGTCGGCTCGGGCAAAACCGCAATCATCGAGGCCATGACCCCCATCTTCGTCAAGATGGGAGTCAAAGTCCTGATTATCACCAATGATATTGTCACCACGGAGGATGCCAAGCACGTCCAGCGCACGCTAAAGGGCATCTTGCTCGAAGAACGGATTCTCGGCGTGGAAACCGGGGCCTGCCCGCACACAGCCGTGCGAGAAGATCCGAGCATGAATCTCGCCGCGGTAGAAGATATGGAATCACGCTTTCCCGACAGCGATTTTGTGCTCATCGAGAGCGGCGGCGATAATCTGACTCTGACCTTTAGCCCTGCGCTGGTAGATTTCTTTATCTATGTGATCGATGTCGCGGCGGGCGACAAGATCCCGAGGAAAAATGGCCCAGGCATCTCCCAGTCGGACATTCTGGTCATCAACAAGACCGACCTCGCGCCGTACGTAGGCGCGAGCCTGGAGGTGATGGACAAGGATTCCAGAGTGATGCGCGGCGACAAGCCCTTCGTCTTTACCAATTGCAAAACGGGTGAAGGCATTATGGGACTGGTCACACTCATCCAGCAGAATGTGCTGTTCGACATGAAATTCAGCCAGACGCCCGCATGACGACTTCTCATTTGCCCCCGGAACTTGCTTCGTTTCAGGATGAGCCTGGGCAGCTGCCCAGCGGTGGCGTGGGGAAGAATGCGTTCCTACGTCTCGGTTTTGAACGGCGCGGGGAGCGTACCGTCCTGGCGCATCTGGATCGCCGCGCCCCGCTCCTGGTGCAGCAGGCACTGTACTGGGATGAAGCGCTGCCAGATCTGCCTTGCGTCTTTATCATCACGACCACGGGGTCCATCCTACAGGGCGACCGGTTCAACATTGAAATCGACCTCGCGCCCGATACGCGTGCTCATGTCACGACGCAGGCCGCCACAAAAATCCACTCGATGGATGCGAATTATGCAGCCCAAACTCAGCACATCGTCTTGGGTGAGAATGCGTACCTTGAATATCTCCCCGATCCGGTCATCCCACACGCACATGCCCGCTTCATCACGACCACTCACATCCGCATACCCTCCAGCTCCACGCTGCTCTACTCCGAGATCATGATGGGAGGGCGCAAGTATCACGGTGAGGGGGAGCTGTTTGAATACGATGTCTTCTCTTCCACCGTTCAGGCCAAACGGCCCGATGGCGCCGAGTTATTCACAGAGAAGTTTGTCATCGAACCGCACGCGCATAACGTGCGTCAGGTGGGGGTCATGGGCACGTTCGATGTGTTCGCCAACGTCCTGTTGCTCACACCCAAACATCACGCCGATACGGTCTTCGAACAGATCCCTGCGGTGGTGAACTTGGAGGAGCAATGGGCCGCCGGTGCCTCGAGACTGCCCAACGACGCAGGGTTGGTCTTCAAGGTCCTCGGCCAGGAAACCGAGCCGGTCCAGGCCAAGGTGCGTGAGTTTTGGTCTATTGTCCGCCAATCGGTAACCGGAGCACCGGTACTCCCCAAATTCGTGTGGCGCTGACGTCTCTCTTCGTTGCCAGTAAGCAGGACCTCGAGGAAGGACGGATCCCCATCTAGGCTCGCTACTTTCGCGAGCAATGCGCAGCACACGTCTGGTTGCTAGATCTTTCCAATCGGCATGACAGCACTGATTGACCTCCATCCATACGTGTCCTGCCCCGGTCGCTCAGGCTGATACCAAGTTGCCGGAAGAACATCTCACGGCATCGAGGCGAGTCAAAACAGATAGATGACTTCGAGGGACAGCGTGGGCTGATAGCTGGTGGAGCGTCCTCCGACCTGGAAGACATTCTGGTTGGATTTATCATAGCGATATTCCAGCCGGGTCATGAGGGACTGAATCGGTTTGTACTGAAGGGTGCCGGTGAACTCCCACAAGGTCTGCGCGACCGGCGGAGCCGAAGCCGTAGATGTAGCTCCGAAGCAGACGTTGGCTCTTGGTTGGTACTCGGTCGTGCCTTGGCACGTGACCATCCCGCTAGCATCTTCGAAGATTTCTCCACGCAGACGGACACCCCATTCTTTGGTGATGTCCTGGATCAGATAGGCGGCCACGCCGTCCCAACGCGCATTTCGCCCGGGACTGATCGTGCTGCTGTTGGCTTGATTGGCATAATAGGACTCGATGACCGCCGACGTGTGATCGCTCAGGTGAAGGCTGAGGAATCCTCCGGCCAACACCAGCGTGCCTCCAGGCGTGCCCGAAGGACCGTCCCTTGGTCCGACCAATCCATAGAATGTCAGTTTCACCTTGTCGGTCGGTGAGACAGCCAACGCGTATTCAACGAGCGGAGCATAATTAGTGTCTGCTCTGGCCGAGTTGATATATCCGATCGCCCCGACCGACAAGGACACCTGTTTATTGAATTCATAGGAAGTCCGCACGCCGCGGGTGGTGAATGGTTGCCCTAGACCGAAGAGCCACGAGCGCGAGTAATTCGCATTGTATGGACTTTCTACGACCTCATAGCCGACGAGGCTGTTGATCTGGCCGACCTGGATGTTGAGTCCTCGACCCACAGGAGCGAGATACTGCACGTAGAATTCCTGGAAATCCGCCCAGGTGCTGAGATTCACGCCGCCAATGAAGTCTGAGTCGCGGCCGGCGTTGAACTTCACCTTGAATCCCAGGCGGTCGGTCCAATTACCATCGGATTTTGCCTCTCTTCCCAGAACAAATTGAGCGAGATTCGGTCGAAACTGGTTGGAATTCACATCGAAGATCCGCAATTCATTAATACGATTGGAAGGGTTGTTGAAGTTCTGGGTATACGAGCCTTCGAGATACCCATAGAAGTGCAAACCGAACCGTTCCGAGAGCAGCCGTTTCTCGACCGCCTTTTCAGCCTCTTTGAACCTGAGCGCAACGTGTTCGAGCCTTTGAGCAACGGGGTCTGGTGTGTCTTCGGCCCATGCGTCGGCAAAGAGGGACCCTAGGGCAAGAATGCAAGTGACCAGTAGCGTGGAGCAGCAAATTGCGGCGGAGATCGTCGAGCGGCTGTACGACACAGCTGTTTCTTACCCTATCACAGCTGAGACGGGCAAGAAATCGCTTTGGGGCGTAGGAAGAGCGGTGAACCCTACGCCCCAGAAACAAGGCAATTAACTACTTCTTCTTGTCCTGTTTGGTGAATTTCGTGCCTTCCAACGACAGATTGTACATCAGTCCCTTCTGGCCCAGGACGAATGCCACGATCGGATCTTTCATGTTGTGTGTATCGATCGTCCCGCCGGCTCCCAAGGTGACCAGGGAAACCGAGCCATCAACCCCCGCCTTCCAGCCTTCTCCCTCATGGAACCGTTTCATGGCGTCCTCGTCCAGGAACACGAGGAAGACGGTCTTGACTTCACCTCCGAGTTGCAATCCAAATGACCCTTGCAACATGCTGTAGTAGTCTACCGTCTTGCCTTTGATACGGAAGGCACCCTCTCCGTATTCTCCTCCGAAGCCGGCGCCTCCCTTGATCACTGTGGGGAACACCAGCATCCCTTTGCTGCTGTCAAGGAAACTCTTGCCATTTTTGACTTCCTTCTCGAAATTGACGATGGCCTCGTCCGCACCGGTGTCAATTTCCTTGGCCGAAGCGGCCGAAGCTGGGCCAGATAGCCACCCAGTTAACATCATGATTGAACCGCCAAGTACGGCGATGAGCCGCAGGCCACGGGAAACAGGTCTTCTCATATCATCACTCCTTTTTAAAAGAGTCGGCGCCACTCGACTCGAGCGTTGTTGTTAATGAATCTTCTGGCCGGAGGACTCTACCTGGATTCCCAAGCAGCGGATACTGTCAAAACTAACAGGTGGTCAGACGGAAAGGGATTTACGGGTGCAAGGCGGGGCTTATCTGTGCCTCTCATCCTCACCCTTGCCGCACTTATTGTCACCCACCCAGCCCACCGATTGCTATGCAATCGATTTCCCGGGACGCGGCTTTCGCCAATCGCGAAGATCGAAGGCTTCTTCCTCCCTTATCAGCGTCGGGTAGGGACCTTTCACCAGCATCGCGAATCTGAACCTTGAGGATGCGGGTGGCACCGATCTGGGCGCCCGTCTGCGCGGAGCGGGGTCCCTACACCGGGCGGGGTGCGAGCACAGACGGGCTGATCGGTGACAGGACCCGCCGCTTAATCACACTGTGAGATGCTGCCGCACCATGTCCGCGCTCAACTCATCACTCTTGCCCGCCGCCACCACCGCGCCTTTGGCCATTACCACATACTTTTCCGCCAACCGCGCGGCAAAGTGCAGCCCCTGTTCGACGAGCAGAATCGCGAACCGTCGTGACCGCTTGAACCCGATGATCACGTCTTCGATCTGGTCCACGATCGAGGGCTGGATCCCTTCCGTCGGTTCATCGAGCAGCAGCAACTTGGGATTCGACAACAGCGCCCGCCCGATGGCCAACTGCTGTTGTTCTCCACCGCTCAACACACCGCCGGGGCGATGCAGGATCTGGGTTAGTTTCGGAAACAACTGACAGACCTCGTCGAAGGCCGCCTTCTCAGTGGCAGCGCTGGGCGAATCGGATCTCGCCCAAAATCCCAACTGTAAATTCTCGCGCACGGTCAGATGAGGGATGATCTCGCGTCCTTGGGGCACGATGGCCAGTCCACGCCGCGCTCTGCGGTCGGTGGACAGCTTCGTGACAATGCTTCCATCGAACAGCATGTCGCCTGAACGGGCCGGCAGAAGCCCGGTGATGACTTTTAGCGTCGTCGTCTTTCCGACGCCGTTTCGGCCCATCAGGCAAACGACTTCTCCAGCCGAAACCGTAAACGAGACGTCCCGGAGAATATGGCTTTCGCCGTAGAAGGCGTTGATCTTCTTGAGCTCCAGCACCGGATCCCAACCTCAGTTGTGGGCAACCTTCTGGCGGCCCAGATAAATCTCTCTGACCCGCTCATCGGACTGGACCTTGTCCACGGTCCCTTCACAGATGACGGTCCCCTCGTGCAATACCGTGACAATGCGGGCGATCTGCCGAACGAACTCCATGTCGTGTTCGATCACCACGATCGCATGCTTCTCCGCCAACGATTGCAACAGCCGACCTGTTTGCTCGGTTTCCTTGTCGGTCATCCCCGCCACCGGCTCATCGACCAGCAACAGGGAGGGGTCCTGCAAAATCACCATGCCGATTTCGAGCCACTGCTTTTGCCCATGCGACAGCGAGCCGGCTCTGACATGGGCGCAGTCTTTGAGGCCGATGGTCGTCAAGGTCTCGCTGATCTTCTCCCGTTCCTCCGCCGTCGACGCGCCGAGAAGCGTCGAAAATACGCCCTTGCTCGGACGCTTGAGCGAGAGATCGAGATTTTCCCATACCGTCAGATTCGCATAGATCGAAGGGGCCTGAAATTTCCGGCCGATGCCGAGCTTGACGATTTCATCCTCGCGCTTACCGATGAGTTCCTGATCCTTGCCGAAGATGACCCGGCCCGCCACAGGCTTAGTCTTTCCGCAGATGACATCGAGCAGCGTCGTTTTGCCGGCTCCGTTCGGACCGATCACGACCCGGAGCTCATTGTAGTCGACAATGAAGTTGAGATTATTCAGGGCCTTGAAGCCGTCGTAATCGACGACAACCCCTTCGAGGTAGATGATGGAGCCGCGCTCGCTCATCCGAGTTCCTCTTCCGGAAGCGCGGTGGCCTTCGCCTTGAACTGTCCGATCCGCTCCCTCGCCTGGCGCATGATCCCAATCAGTCCGTCAGGAAAAAGCAGAACCACGACCACAAACAGTCCACCCAGGATGAATGGCCAGAGCTCTGGGAAGTAATTGGTAAGCACACTACGGCCTAAATTGACACTGACCGCTCCCAACACGGCTCCTGCGAGTGTCCCGCGGCCGCCCACGGCCACCCAGATGACCATTTCCAACGAGGGCAAGACCCCGATTTGTGCGGGCGTAATGATTCCGACTTGCGGTACGTAGAGCATGCCGGCCAGACCGGCCAAGGCCGCAGCGACGACGAAGACGAAGAGCTTGTAGTTGGCCGGCGTGTATCCGGAAAACACGACGCGAGGTTCGCTGTCGCGTATGGCGATCAGCACCCGCCCTGCCCGTGATCGGGTGATCCACCGGCAGAGGAAATAGGCTCCGCCGAGGCAGAGCACGGTCAGCACGTAGAGGGCGAGCTGCGTGCCGGCGTCGGAGAGCCGGAATCCGAGCAGTTGTTTGAAATCGGTCAGGCCGTTCGTCCCGCCGAGCTTCGTCTCATTGCGGTTGAACACCAGCCAGGCCACCAGCGCGAGAGCCTGGGTGATGATCGCGAAGTAGACCCCTTTGATGCGGCTTCGAAACGCCAGAAACCCAAAGACCAATGCGAAGAGCGTCGGGACCAGGATGGCGCCGAAGACGGCGGCAGGGAAACTGAAGAACGGCTTCCAAAACAGCGGCAATTCCTTCACCTGGTTCCAGACCATGAAGTCCGGCAGGTCACTGCCGTACACGCTCTCTTTTCCGATCGTCAGCATCAGGTGCATGCCCATGCAGTAGGCGCCAAGACCGAAAAATACTCCCTGCCCAAGACTGAGCACGCCGGTATATCCCCAGATCAGATCCAAGCCGAGCGCCAGGATGGCGAACGCGAGAAATTTCCCGAACCGATTGAGCGAAAAATCCGACAGGTGGAGCCAGGAATCTTCAGCCGGCAACACGTTCAACAGCGGCATGAGCACCAGCAGCACGAAGCCGGTGATCCAGAAACCCAGACCAATGTCGCGGGTTTGCCTGGGTGATTCTTGGTCAGACATACGTACGCCGTTTCAAAATCGACCGTTTCAACACCCGTTATGAATCCGCATGGCGACCCTTGATCGCAAATAACCCGGACGGCCGCCATTGAAGAAAGAGAATCACCAGCACGAGAATGCAGACCTTGCCGTAGACGGCGCCGAGGCTTGGCTCGAGCAGTTTATTGAGGCCTCCGATGCCCAATGAGGCAACAATCGTCCCGGCCAATTTCCCCACCCCGCCCGTCACGACCACCATGAACGAATCGACGATGTAATTTTGGCCCAACCCCGGCTCGACGTTGCCGATCAGCGTCAGGGCCCATCCGGCGATGCCGGCCAGACCGGACCCGAATGCAAACGTATACGCGTCGACCTTTCTCGTGGGAATGCCGAGGCAGGCGCTCATGTTCCGGTTCTGGGTGACCGCGCGGACGCGCAGGCCAAGACCGGAGCGAAACAAGATGGCATAGATCGTCAGGACGCAGATCACCGACAGCAGGATGATGAACAGTCGGTTATTGGGCAGATAGACCCCGACCATCATTTGCAGACCGCCGCTGAGCCACGCCGGCGCAGTCACGGCAGTCAAATCGCCGAAGTACACGCGGGCGGCCTGCATGAGTACGAGACTGATGCCCCAAGTCGCCAGCATCGTTTCCAACGGCCTGCCATAGAGGAAGCGAATGACGGTCACTTCGAGCAACATGCCGCAGCCGGCTGCAACAAGGAAGGCCATGGGCATCGCCACGGCAAAATAATAATCGAACATGGTGGCAGGCAAAAACGCCCTGAAGGCCTCCTGAGTCATGAAGGTCGCATAGGCACCGACCATCATCAGCTCACCATGGGCCATATTGATCACGCCCATGAGCCCGAAGATGATTGCGAGCCCCACCGACATGATCAAGAGAATCGAGCTGAGGCTGATGGCTCGGAACAGCGTTTCGATCGCGGCCGACCACACCGCCCAGGTTTCGATGCGCTCGATTGAGGCACGGGCGGCCTTGGCCAGGGATTGTTGAGGTTCGCTCGCACCCTCCGCTGTTCCTACGTTCACAACCTCTTGCAACGCCGGAACGGCATTTTGGCTTGCCAGATCCCCCAGCGTGCTCACGGCGACCAGCTTGGCAGCCTGATCATCACCAGCCAGCTTCAGCAGTGACGCGGACTCCTGCATGGTATAGCGCACCCATTTATTCGTCTCTTTGGCCGCAGCCTGTTCCAGCCAGGGGATGGCCACAGGCCTTCCCAACATTCCTAGGTCGGTTGCGGCCGAGCGCCGAACATCCGCCTCAGGATTCTCCAGTTTCGCCCGGTTCTTGAGCAGGTCCATCACCGGTTTGATGGCCAGGCGGATGGGCCGGTCGGCAGTGGCGCGGATGTCCTCGAGGCGCGGAATGACGGTGCTGTCGCCTTGTTCGATCACGACACGCAGCGCCGCCTCACGGACCGCTTCGTCTTCGCTGACGATCTGGGAGAGCGCCTGTTCAAGCGGCGAGAGGGAGGGAGGGGGCGCCGGGCTTGCGGCGTGCCCGTGAGCGGCAACCAGCCAGACGACGCCGGCTAGCCACAGCACGCCTTGAGACAATCGCGTCACAATCGCGGCAGCTCCTCAATACGACAACGGGTGACGTGGATATTCTTCACGTCACCCGCTTAATTCAAACCTAATCCAAGCGCTCTTGGACAGGAAGAAGGGTTCGGTTCCTCCCGCCTCCCTTGTCCCCTGCAAAGAGAGAAAGCGGGTGGCATTGACCTGGCAGCCTTCTCACCCGCCCACCCTTGCCGCGCCGAGACGCGGCTTTCACCAAGCACCCGAAGCGAGGCCCCACACCGGGCGGGGTGCGAGGATGGCTGGGCTGGTCAATGACAGGACCCGCCTCTCTCAACCCCTTACTTTTTCTGATACGTGCCTTGATGACTGATCCAGTCGCAGCCCTTGTCAGGATTGGTGTACTCGCTCCAGGGCTCCGGCTTGACCAATCCCTTCGAACGCGAGACGGTCTTGAACTGCCCGTCCTTGAGAATTTCTCCGATCAACACGGGCTTGTGCGTATGATGGTTGCCCTCATCCATCTTGATTTCGCCACCCGGCGCGAGGAACTTCTGACCATAGACAGCCTTGCGGACGGCATCAACATCGGTCTTCCCGGCCTTTTCTACCGCCTGTTTCCAGACATGGACGCCAAAATAGGCCGCTTCGATCGGATCGTCCGTCACCCGCTTCTCGCCGTCCGGCAGATTATTCTTCTTGCAATAGGCTTTGAAATCGGCCACGAACTTCTTGTTCTGCGGCGTATCGACACTCTGGTAGTAATTCCAGGCCGCCAGATGGCCGACCAGCGCGGTCGTATCCATCCCGCGCAACTCGTCTTCGGCCACGCTAAAGGCCATAATGGGCGCATCTTCGGCGCGCAGACCCTGGTTGGCAAATTCCTTGTAGAAGGGGACGTTACTGTCGCCGTTAATCGTACTGATGACGGCCGCCCCTCCGCCTGCCGAGAACTTCTTAATCTTGCCGACGATGGTCTGATAGTCCTGGTGGTGGAACGGCGTGTACTCTTCCATGATGTTGGCCTCCGGCACTTTTTTGGCCAGCAACATCGCGCGGAGAATCTTGTTCGTGGTCCGCGGATAGACGTAATCGGTGCCCAGCAGATAGAACTTCTTGTACCCTCCGCCTTCTTTACTCATCAGGTAGTCAACCGCCGGCACCGCCTGCTGGTTGACAGCCGCGCCGGTGTAAAACACGTTGTGCGAACATTCTTCCCCTTCGTACTGGACGGGATAGAACAACAGACCGTTGTTCTTCTCGAAAACCGGCAGCACCGACTTCCGGCTCACCGAGGTCCAGCAGCCGAAGACCACGGCGACCTTGTCCTGCAACAAGAGTTGCTTGGCTTTTTCCGCGAAGAGATCCCAGTTGGAAGCCGGATCGACCACGACCGGCTTGACCTGACGGCCCATGATGCCGCCCTTCGCATTGATCTCATCGATCGCCATCAAGACGACGTCGCGCAGCGACACTTCGCTGATCGCCATTGTGCCGCTCAACGAATGCAGGACGCCGACCTTGATCGGCTCCTTGTCGGCGGCATACGACAGTGCCCAATGACCCAGATTGCCGAGCAGCGCGGCGATGCCCACCCCGGCTGCGGTCTTTGAACCCTGTACGAGGAATTCCCGGCGTGAAGGTCCCGGCGGCAGCGGTGCGGTCGTCACATCATTTTTTTTGGTCTCACTCATGCTTAATCTCCTTTGGCCGGCAGTCTTCAGTCCAGACCGCCGGCTGATCGCTTAATCGTTAGAAGTTGTACCAGGCGGACAGGGTGAACATATCGGCCTGATTCGACGCCTTGGAGAAGTACGTGGTCGGCTGCGCCCAGTTGGTCCAGAAGTGCTGCCACTCCAACCCCATCATCAGATCTGCCCAAATGGGATGAATCGCCGTCAGATAGGTACGCTGGTTGGAGAGGTACTGGATGCTTGAGTTATAGCCAGTCGTTCCAGGCGTTGTCCCATAGGCGTTGATGCTGCCTTTTAGATCGCTGTCGAGGGGATTATCGAGGCCGTACCCGAATAGGAACGTATATTCCCTCGAATGGGCGTAGCTGAGCTGGAACCAGGAGGTCATCGTGCGAACCGGGCTTCCTGTGACAAAATTCAGATCCTGATTCCACCGGAACCATTCGTTTCCGAGCGCCTGTCCGTACGCCAACTCGCCCATGAACTTCAGCTGCTTGGTCAGTTGATGCACGACTTCAAGACCCAGAAGGTAGGAATTAATATCCTTTCCCGAGGTAAAGGTCGCAGGATTGGCTCCCGTTTGGCCCGGTGCCAATGGCGCAGAACGGTAGTATCGATAGGCGGCGTTAACGGCAACCATTGTCCCGGCCGCGTTTCCGGTCCCGTTGTAGGCGAACCGAGTTCCGAAATAGGGCATTTGCACCGGATCGCTGAAGGCGTTTGTGCTTCCAGGTCCGCCTCCATTGCCACCTGTGGCGGGGTTCGGTCGGGATTGGGTATTGCCGCAACAGTTCGATAACCCACGCTCAAAGCGCATCACGGTGA
The DNA here is from genome assembly GCA_963824855.1 of uncultured Nitrospiraceae bacterium. Classification (GTDB taxonomy): domain Bacteria; phylum Nitrospirota; class Nitrospiria; order Nitrospirales; family Nitrospiraceae; genus Nitrospira_C. Next base: position 105,616 of record CAWGQP010000003.1, on the reverse strand, counting down.
GCAGCCCTTCGAAATTTTCTGAAAACTTCTGCTTCACGGTAATCTGCGGGAGACGTTGCCAGAGGTTACCGGTATAGCCCATGATTGAAAAGTCGATGTTGTCGGAGAGTAGGCTCATGATCGGATTCCAGTCCTGTCCGATCGTGAACGTCGTCTTACTGTTGTTCGGCGAATACTTCGCATAGGCCAGACGCAGACGAGGCAACAGGTTGTTGCCGCTGTCCGATTGGCCGTAGAAGTCTACTTCGACGACACCTGCCAGGCTGTGCTGACCGTCCGTTCTGTCGGCGCGAAGTCCGAAGACGCTATAGCGGGGGTTGAGGGTGGAGCTGCTGTTGTCTTGGCGGCCAGCCGCCGTTCCGTACCCATTGAACTGCTGCGGGTCCAAGGGGTTGGTGTTTCTGGTGCTGTAGATCCCGTCCAACTCGATTCGGCCGTAGGGACTCAGGCTGCCCTTGCTACCTTCCGTAAACATTGGAGCCACGCAGCCCGCGCAAAGGTGAGGCGGCGGCTGCTCCTCCTTGCGGATGATCTGGGGGGGTGGGCCTCCACCGGCGGCCTCTTCAGCACTCTTGGGCTCTCCAGCACCCTGCTGCGCGAATACTGGCGCAACACTGCAGATGAGAATCGCACCGAACACGATGTATCCGGCGCTTTGCAGGAACTGCCTCGTCATGAGAAACCTCCCTCCTGTTCGGCCATCCCATTACCTTGTGACACCGGAAGGCATCACATAAAAAAAAACGCCCTTCCGGCCCAGACCTTGGACCAAAAGGACGCCATTGTCCTCTCATGATGACCGTACCTTTGATCAGGACCCCTTTGTCCATCTCTCTGTCGGTACGTGAGGCACGCTTATAAGACCCTCCTCTGTGATTGTCAAGGCATTTTCCTGGAGACGGGACCCTATGCTACACTTCGGCGGAACTATGCCTCCCATCCTCCACCGAGCTCCGCACAGGACCGCAAAAAGTCTGCGGCGATGTCTCTCGCTGATCGCCGCCGGTCTCGCGCTGATCAACGGATGTGCCCATGCGCCTGAAGTGGATACCGTCGTGCACGAAGCGCCCAGGGGATCGGTGTATCTCGAGCGTATTCCAGACCGCGGGGTCAAGGCGGCCCACCCGATTACGATCGAGGAAGGGGTCATCGCCCGCGCGCTGAGCGGTGTCAGGGTCACGGAGCGGAAAACTGCCCTTCAAACGGCGTTTTCAAAGCAGTCGTTTGCGACCCGAGCATTCTCCGAGGAAGATATCCGTTTTCTGGCTCCCTTCCTGACCGCTGCGCTTCGTCAGGCGGCCCCGGATCAGCAAGTCGGGTTTCAGTTGCACAAGTATCCACCAGAGCTTTCCTACTCGAACAAGAGCGGGGCAGGCGTGGGATCGTCCGATCCTCTCCTCACCAATGCGACGCTGCTCGAAACCACCTCGGGAAATCTGTTGGCCCAGGACCAGTGGCTCTATCTGACCGTGAGCGAGTTCCGGAAACGGGCTGAGCAATCGGACACCATCAACATGGCCAATCGGCGGTTACCCGATTCCACAGGTCAAGCGGACAAAGAATTGGTGTTTGAGCCGAAGGAAGCGTTAAAGCCCAATGGGAAGGCCGGACTGTTCAGCAGCGCTCCGGACACCGTCTTCGTCATCGACTATCGACAGTTGGCTCAACTTCCGGCCGTTGGAGAACCGCTGGCTCCTGCCACCGGGAAACGCCCGTCAGACTCGAACGTCCCTCCTGACGCCAAGGAGCAGGACATCAAACAAATCCGGGAAGACATGAAAAAGAAAGATGTCGAAATCGAAAATCTGAAGAAGGAAATGGAAGACATCCGGCGGGACATGGGAAAACCGTCAGGCAAAACACCCTGATACGCGCGGCGACTTCTCCCTCTCGAGTGATGCCATGCCGGCCCGACGTCATATAACCACCGCGCTCTTCGTCGCACTGCTATTTACTGCCTGCTCGACCGGACCCGAACTCGATATCAAGATCGACGAGTCCCCTCAGGGGGCGGTCTATCTGAAACGTATCTCGGAACGCTCTTTTCAAGCCGCACATCCGATCAAAATCGATCCGAGCACGATCGCGCTCGCCTTGAGCGGCATCGTGATTCGCGACAATCAGGGGACGGTGCAGAATCGCGTCGGAACCGCGGACGCCCATCGAGCGTTTTCAGGGAGTGAAGTCGGCTACCTTGCGCCGCTCATCACCGAAGGTCTCAGGCGCGCGGCATCGGATCAACAGGTTGAATTTACGGTACGGCAGGTGGGTCAACCCGGGCTTCCGGAACACACCGGTGCGGGCGTCGGCTCCGAGCCGCCCATGAGTTTTCAACCGCATGAATCCACGAACGGCGCCCTGTATGCCTATGGTCGTTCCCTCTATATCACATTGACCCGATATCGCTCGAGAGAGGAACCAACAACAATCATCAACATGGCCAACCGCAAGACCTCGGATACGACGGGATTAGCGAACCGCACGGTGTCGTTTCTGCCCGAAGCCGCAAAACGGCCCGAGAGCTACCTGGATGCCCGCTCGACCGCCCACACATTGGTGATTGACTGGGAATTGCTGGCGATGTTGCCGGAGGCCTCCAGCGTCCCTGCCTCGACGAAGTCGTCTCCCGCGCCGGCTTCACCTCAAGCCGCGAATGGAGGGACCGCCGAACCGGTTCGAAAGGATGCTGAGATCGAAGCACTGCGGAAGGAATTACAGGAGATCAAAAAGCAGCTCGCAGAGCAACAAGCCGAACGCGCCCGCTCACAGCCACAACACACCGTCCCTCAACGGTAGCCTACCCTCGTTGCTTTTCCGCCCGTTCTTCCAGTTCGCCCGCAAGCAGCACGGCCTCCGCGATCTCCCGCATCGATTTTCGAAGATCCATGCTTTGCCGTTGAATGAGCTTGAAGGCCTCTTCTTCGGTCAGCTTCTTCGACCGCATGAGATACCCCTTCGCACGCTCGAGTAATTTGCGAACCGCCAAGGCCTCCTGCATTTCGAACGACTTTTCCAGGAGATTCGTGTGCTCGATCGCGATCGCGGCTTGATTGGCGATTGCCTGCAGGAGCTTGACCTCCTCGCTTGTAAAGGCGTGAGGCACCGATGTGTAGCTGTTGATGACGCCCACCGCCTTTTCACGGACCATCATGGGCACGGACAAGAGCGAACAGAGGCCTTCTTTCTTCGCCATGTCCGGATACATGTAGTCCTGCTCCTTCGTCACATCACCGACGATGATCGGCCGGCGCTCCTGCACCGCGCGTCCGCTCACGCTCTGACCAATCTTTAGATTTGGCTTTCGCCGGTAGTGTTCGCTCAGGCTCTGGGTGGCCTCGATGCGGAGATCTCCGGTCGTCTCGTCCAGCAGCATGATCGAGCAGATCTTTGAATTCATCATTTGAGCCGTCATCGTGACCAGGAGCTGCAGCACGTCTTCGATCAAGCGGCTGGAGGCGACCGTTTCCGATACCTGTGACAGGGTTTCGACTTGCAAGGCCTTGCGCCGCATCTGCTCATACAGCCGCGCGTTTTCGATCGCCCCTCCCACTTGATTGGCGATGGTCGAGAGCAAGGCCAGCTCGTCCGGCCGGTACCGCTTGGGACGTTTGTGCTGCACATTGATCACGCCGACCACTTCTTTCTTGGCCATGATCGGAACCGACACGAAGGCCTGATGCCGGTCCTCCGGGAGATTGTGGAAGAATTTGAAGCGGGGGTCGTCGCTGGCATTGCTGGGGATGACGACGCGTGTGCGCTCTTGGGCCACCCACCCGGTGATGCCCTCGCCCATGCCGATCGTAATCCGTCCGATCAGCTTGGGGTGCGGGTTTTTGGAGGCGCGGAGGATCAGTTCGTCTTGGCCGTCGGACAACAAGTACAACAGACAGGCGTCGGCTTTCGTCACTTCGACGACGATCTCCACGATGTGCTTGAGAACGGCTTCCAGATCGAGGGTATTGCTGATCGAATCCGTGATTCGATGGAGCACATCGACCTCACGGGTCTTTTCCTTCAGCGCCTGTTCCAGTTGCGCGAGCGACGGGGGACGTTTGATCGCCATCGTGCTAGGTCTTTCGCATGGCCGGCTTGCGCCGTTGTGAAGGAGACTCGAGGGTGCGAAACCACGCGGCGCATGCCTCTTGTGCCAAGGGACGGATCACGACGTCCCCGATGCGCACCGGCCATACCCCGACGACGTTGCCGCCCACGACCTTCTTATCGTGTTGCATGGCGCCCCACAGGGCGCCAAACGACGTCCTGGGCGGCAGCCGGTCAGGCAGCCCCGCCGCCAGCACGAGCCGCCGAATCCTCGTGGCAACGTCCTTCCCGCAGAATCCCAGATGGACGGCCAGATCCGCTTCCGCGACCAAGCCGATGCCCACCGCCTCTCCGTGAATCAGTCGGCGATAACCTCCAAGCGATTCCAAGGCATGTCCGATCGTATGGCCATAGTTCAAAATCCGCCGACGGTCAGATTCCCTCTCGTCCGCCGTCACTACCTCTGCCTTGATTTCGCAGGATCGGGCAACAGCCCGCATGACGGCCTGCGCGTCCAATTTCAGCAGGTCCGGCATGGAGGCTTCTAAAAACGAAAACAAGGCTTCATCGGCGATGATGCCGTACTTGATCACCTCCGCAAGACCTGCGATCCACTCGCGGCGCGGCAGGGTGTGGAGCATGAATGGATCGATGATCACCGCTTTGGGCTGATGGAACGCGCCGATGAGATTTTTCCCCAGGCGATGGTCGACGCCCGTTTTCCCTCCGACGCTGGAATCCACCTGCGCCACCAGCGTCGTAGGGACCTGCACATACGGGATACCTCGCTGGTAGATCGAGGCGGCGAACCCCGCGAGGTCGCCGATGACGCCGCCGCCCAGCGCCAGGAGCACCGAACGGCGCTCGAACCGATGTGTGGCCAGGACATCGAGGATCCGCGCGACGGTTGCGAGGGTCTTCGTGCGCTCACCTGGCGGTAAGACAATGGGTACGGGATCAAGTCCGGCCTGCTTCAGCGACTCGACGGTGGGCTTGAGATAGTGGCGCGCCACATGACGGTCGGTGATGATGCCGATTTTGGCAGTGTTGATGAGTGGCTTGAGGCGCTCGCCGAGCGTTCGGCTTGAGCCTGGCTCGAGGACAATCTCATAGCTCCGCTCTCCGAGGGAAACGGGTATGCGTTGGCCGGTCACCGGTGTCATGGCTATTGGAAGGGTCCGTCCCAGAGTAGTTTGGGGCAAATCCTGCCGATGGTAGCACAACCCAATGAAAAGATAATAGCTTTCAGTCGGCGGGCAGCGAGGTATCGTTCAGAGGGAACGGGTCAGAGGTGACTGGCTGAGAGCTGGCGAGGACGACCAGCGAGCAACGGCCGCAGTCCCCTGAACGAGGACTGCGGCATTCCTCTAGGCTTTGACGATGGAGGGAGTCAGGAAGATCAGCAGTTCCTGCTTCGAGACGCTTTCCGACTTGTTCTTGAACAACCACCCAAGGACCGGAATCCTCGAGAGATACGGCACGCCCTGCACGTTGTTGTTCTGTGTATCGATGAAGACTCCGCCGATTACCATGGTTTCGCCGTCGCGCACGATGACCTGGGTGTTCGCTTCGCGACGATCGATGCTCGGACCGGCCGGGTTGCTTCTTGCGCCAACGGCATTGCGGGTCGCGCGCACGCGCATCATGATCTGCTTGCCGATTTCCCTCGGATCACGCGACGTGATCTGCGGCGTCACGTTCAACTCCAGATTGGCGTCGACGAATGTCGTCTGGGTACCCTGGAGCGAGGTCGTCTGGAACGGAATCGATTCACCCTGTGAAATTTTCGCTTCCCGCTTGTCCAGGGTCGTGATCTTCGGTGCCGCGATGACCTTCGCCAAGCCCAGCAATTCGCCGGCCGAGAGCCGTAAATCCAGCGCGAACCCGGGCGCGAGTTTGCCGAACGTGTATCCGATGCCAGGCACGGACGGAAGACCGGCCACCTGGGCAGGCAGATTGACGAGAAAATCACGCGGAATTGCCGTGGCGCCAGTGCCCGCCACGGGGGCGAACGCACCGGTCAGATTTCCCACCGACGAAAACGTATTGGGGCCGAAATCGGCGTTCACGATACCCCATTGCACACCCAACCCGCGCGCATACACCGTATCAGCCTGCACGATGCGCGCTTCGATCTGCACTTGCGGCACCTCAAGATCCAGGCCTTCGATCAGCTGTTTGAGCACCGCCATCTTGGTTTCGGTGTCCCTCACCACCAAGGCATTGGTGCCTTGGCTGATCTGCATGAGTCCGCGCGGGCTCAAATTTTGCCGCAGGGCGGTCATCAACTCGGTGGCTTGGAGGTTGCGGATATAGAAGACGCGATCGACCAGATCTTCAGCCTTGACCTTGGCGTCCTTGGCCCGCGCCTCTTCATCCTCTTGCTTGGCGATGTTGGCCAGACTATCGATCCAGAGGATGTTCCCCTGCCTGATCTTGCCCAAGCCGTTCATCTTTAAAATCATGTCCAGGGCTTGATCCCACGGCACGCTCACGAGCTTCATCGTGACTTTGCTTTTCACGCCATCGCCGATCACGATGTTGAAGCCGCTGACCTCTGCGATGAGCCGCAGGACGTTGCTGATGTCGGCTTGCTGAAAGTCCAAGGAAATGCGACGGCCGACATAGCGGGTTTCGCCAACCACGAGATCCTCTTTCGGAGTATGCTTCTCGACCGCTTCCGGCTCGGCCATCATTTGAATGGGACGGACGCGAAAGGCCGGCACCGCTCTGTGTACGACCGCCCGTGCCTTGCCCCCCTCCAGAACCCTCTCGATTCGAGCCGGGGGAAGATCGGCCTCTGCCATCGCCGCCACTTGGCTATCCAACGTCCTGTCGCCCGCCGGCGCCATTCTTTACCGTCACGAGCAGCTGGGCGCCGCGAGGCTCGACAACGTAATCGGCCTGGCGTCCCAAATCGAAAACCAGCCGAACCTTGTCGGCATGGTCGCCGACGCGGATCTGTTTGAGGAGCCGATGGCCGACGTGGACCGTTGGCCGGCGAAGAGCCGAGGACGCACGCGGGATATCGATCACCAGGCGGCGCTCGTCGACCCTGACGGCCTCATGCGACAGCACGCCATCACCGTTGATGATCACGCTGAGGCGCTCGGCCTCCTTGCGCACCTCGATCGCGGTGACCGTGGGCGGCACCGCCGGAACGTCGGCAGATGCCAGACCGGCCTGCGTCATCGCCACATCGGCGTCCCTCTCCAAGGTCGCTGCCGTGGAGGGGACCGCGAGAGGGAGACTGACGGCCGCCAAGGCGGAAAGAATCCGGAACGTGGTCGTGGCATGTCGTATGTGTGTCATTCTAGGCCCTCTTTCGGATGGAGAAGCTTGACGTACTCTCGCTCCTGTTTTCTGCCGTAGACGTCCGTGAATCGCTCCTGCACGATAATGCCTTTTTCGGTCACCGCGCTCACCACACCGGCGTTGGGACCGACCCGAGTGCCTTTGCGGACGGTATACCCGTTCCCATCAGGGGTCTGAACCATCGCGGTGTAGCCGTAGGCCCCCCAAATAATGGCAATCAGATTCATATCGGTCAGCCCGACTCGTTGTAAGGGAGGAAGCGTCGGATCGACTTGGCCGGGGGCCAGCTGACTCAGCACCGGTGCAAACGGGTCGCGGCGCCCGGCCGGATCATATCCGCCAAACGGCGGCGGAGGAGCGCCAGGCATTGTGTCCATAGAACCGGGCATAGGAGCGGGCGTCGGCGCTAAAGAGGCCGGAGGCGCTCTTTGGGAAGATCGGCTGGTGAGGGTACTCTCACCGAGTCTTGCCGCAGAGGAGCCACTTGCCGCAAGTGGGACGGGAGTCCCGGCTCGCTGGCAGCAGGTCCGGCGAGTCCAGCGACCAGCACGCATCCGCACAGCGCCGCAAACATGTGTCTGTGACTGATCTGATTCACGTGCATCCGTCCTTTGGCTGAAACTCCCTGCATCCTGGGCTCACGGCCACTCTACTTGGGCGCCGCCGCAGGCGCCGCGGCAGCGACTTTCACATCTTGAGGAGCCGCATAGGCTATGAGATCGAAGATCGTCTGAGTGACGACGCGACCCTTGTCGGTTTTGGGCATCCCCATTTTCAGATTCGACACGGTGACGATCCGGGGCAAGCTGTTGATGCGATCGAAAAACAACGCCGCGGTGTGGTATCCGCCGGTGACTTCCACATTGACGGGCAGCCGCACGAACAACTTGGACGCGTCCTCGCTCTTGGTGCCGGGCTTCCAGAGCTTGATGTCCAACCCAAGCCGTATGCCGAGATCGGACACCTGCTTGAGCAACATCACCGCTTCTTCCTCGGGAGGCAGTCGCTCTTTTTTCTTCGCCAGTTCGATTTCCAACTGCTTGTTGGCGGCAATCAGTTCATCGAGGTGCTTGACCTTGATGGTCAAGGTTTGGATTTCGGTGTCCAGCTTGCCGATCTCGCCTTGAAGATTGGCAATTTCCATCGATTTCGGCTCGACGACATAGTAATAGAACATGACGATGATGCCGGCCAGAATGAGCACCACAAAGGCGATCTTCTGCATGAGCGGAATCGTGCGAATGGCTTCGAGATTCATCGCCGGCAGCTTCATGCTCGCTATCCTTTCAGGCGGAACGCTAGCTTGAACTGGAACAGGCTGAGCTGGCTCTCGACCGCAGCCCGGCTTTCCTGGAGATTGATGTCGGTGAAATAGTCAGTACGGCGCAGATTGTTCACGAACTCGACCACGTCGTCGTTGGTCAGGGCGCGGCCCTCTAAGTCAATGCTCTGTCCTGTCACGGCCACCCTTACGAGCCAGACCTTCAGCGGTTCAAGGCTTTGACTGACATGATCCATGACCTTCACGGGACCCACACGCGACTTCTCCAGCTGATCGATGATGCGATTCTTGTCTTCCAGTTGTTTCTTTCGCGCCTCGAAATCGGAGACTTGCTTCACCTGCTCCTTCAATTGGGCGACCTGCTTCTCTTTATCGGCTTTCTCCGTCTGGCGAGTCGCAATCTCATCGTCAAGCGAGACCGAGTACCACCAGCAACCACTCAACGTGATGGCCAGCAAGCCCACGCCAAGGAGCACCTGCGCCCGCACGTCGTACTGTGGCTTGGGCGCACGTCCCTTCGGGCCTGTCGACAATAGATTGATGCGAATCATCGATCGCCTACCGATCTAAGCGCCAATCCGACGCCCACCGACGCCATCGGAGCCAAGTCCGCCAGCGCCGCTTGGTCAAAATCACTTCCCGACGTATCGACTTCTGCAAACGGATTGGCAACCTCTACGACCGCATGCATCCGGTCCCTCAGTTGTTTTACGAGGCCAGCGATTTGCGCCCCGCCACCGCACAGCAACACTTGCTGGACCTCGCCTTCGGTCACCGTCGACTTGAAGTAATCGATGGTCCGGGCGATTTCAGAAGCCACCTCGGCATTGACGCTTTCGATCACGCCCTGCGCAGCGGCGGCTTGATTGCTGCCGGAAGCCTTCCCGCCTTTTTTGAGTGCTTCCGCATCCTCGTACGACAGTCCCAACTCACGCTGGATGGATTCCGTATAGCGGTTGCCGCCGATGGGGATATCGCGGGTAAACAGCGACGTGCCCTTCGACACGATATTGATGTTCATCACGCTGGCGCCAACATTGACGAGGGCCGTCGTTTCATCCTGCGACATCGGATAATTGATCGCATGCATGTTTTCGATCGCGAAGGCATCCACATCCATGACCATCGGCATGAGCCCTGCGCCTTTCACGAGCTCCGTCAACTCGTTGATCTTGTCCTTTTTCGCCGCGACAAGGATGACCGACATTTCGCCCTCAGAAGCCTCGCCTTCCGCCGGAGGCAGCACATGAAAATCGATGTTCACTTCATTGATATCGAAGGGAATGTACTGCTCGGCAGCCAACTTGACTTGGCCCTCCAACTCATCGTCGGGCATCGGGGGAAGGCTGATTTTCTTGATGATGACCGCGTGGCCTGAAATCGATACCGCCACCTGCTTGACCTTGACGCTTCAATTCATCGAAGAGTTCTTTGATGGCTGAGACGACGCGGCCTTCGTCCATCACCGTGCCGTCGACGATCACCTCGGGCTCGAGTGGCTTGAATCCGAACTTCTGCAGGATGTACCGGCCGCGGTTCTCCTTCAGCTGGACGAGCTTGATCCCACTGGACCCGATATCCAGCCCGACTAACTGCCGCTTCGGAGTCAACAGCGAGAAAATATCTGTATCGACGAGGCTTTTCAGTGAATTCAGCATACGTGCCTCAGACTGTACATGACTTCCTTTCCAGCGCAAATCATTTTATGTTTTTCTAACATTCGACTCCCGGTTCACCGCCCGCCGGTGTACGAAACGCTAAACGTGGCTTCAATACAGCGATTTCGCGATGCACCCTAAGTATAGTTCGTGTCCCCTTCCTGTCAAGAAAAGGGCCACACGGCTCACAGGCCGGTCAGGATGGGGCCAGGGTAGACGCAGCGGCTCCCGGCCATGGAACGTTGGTGACTATTGCTTAGTGAGATCGCGGTGAGACAGGGTGACGTGGTGCCCGGCCGAAGCAAAGCTCTCTTGTAATCGTTTGGCAATCACCACCGACCGGTGGCGGCCTCCCGTGCAACCGATGCCCACATTTAAGTAGCTTCGACGTTCCCGCTCGAACAGCGGAATGAGGAAGGTGAAGAATGCTTCTAACCGATCAAGAAAGCCCTTGGCATCGGGATCCTCCAGCACATAACTGCGGACCCGCGGATCTTCCCCCGTCAGCGGCTTGAGATCCGGAACGAAGTACGGATTGCGCAGAAACCGCACGTCGAACAGGAGATCGATGTCGTAGGGAACGCCGAACTTGTACCCGAATGTGATGAGCGAAATTGTGAGGCGGCGGGTCGCTTGCTCGTGGCTGAAGTGCCGGCTCAGGAGATCCCGTAATTCGTGCACGCTGAGATTGGAGGTATCGATGATGCGGTCGGCGTGGGACCGAATTTCCGAAAGCCGTTCCTTTTCGAAGCGCACCCCTTCGAGGACGGGTAATTCCGGAAGCAGAGGATGCGGTCTCCGCGACTCCGAGAATCGCCGCACCAGCACGGCATCGCGGGCTTCAAGGAACAGCAACTCCACCGAGTGACCCAGGTCTTTGATGCGCTGAAGGATGCTCGTGAGGTCGGCGAAAAACACCCGTTCTCGGATGTCGATGCCAAGCGCGACATTTTTGATTTCCCCACCCTGTTGGTGACAGAGTTCGACGAAGGTCGGAAGGAGGGCCGGGGGCAGGTTATCGACGCAGAAATAGCCGACGTCCTCGAAACATTTCAGCGCGTGAGACTTGCCGGCTCCCGAAAGACCGGTGATCACCACGAGCTTGAGTCCTGGCATTCCGGCCCCCTCAGGGATCAATCAAGACAACGTGACCGGTCTCTGAGCGCCTGAGAATCTGCAGCTTCCCCGAATCCGCGCAGGTAAACAGCACCATCGCCCCGGGACCTGCGTCCAGGCGGTTTCGCGCCTCGCTCCGTGACAGTACGGCGATCTTCGGACGGACGATTCTCAGCTCTTCAGAATCGGTCGTCTGCGGCTGGGCGGGCAATGCTCGCTTCTGCCGTCCCTTGTGCTCGGCGCGCCGTTCCTTGTACTTCCTGATCTGTCCATCCAGGCGATCCACCAATTGGTCGACCGTAGCATACATTTCTCGCGTCGAAGTTTTGGCCTGAAACCGCTTCCCTCTGATCGAGCAGACCACCTCCGCCGTGTGCTGGAGCTTGGTCACACTCAGCACGATCTCCAAACGATCGGGTGAGACATCATAGCGCTCGAGCCGTTCAAAACGCGCACGGATATACCGTTTGAGCGCGGACGTTACATCCATATGTCGGCCGGTAATCTTCATCCACATGCTCCTTCAGCTGGAAAATCTGCAGCGTCCCGAATCCGGGCTAGAAAAACCGCTTGCGTTGGGTGGCTGGCGGGATGTTTTCTTCGGCCCGGTACTTTGCGACCGTTCGTCGGGCGATCAGCACCTGGCGCTCACGCAATCGCGCGGCGATTTCTTCGTCTTTGAGGGGATGGTTGGCATCCTCTTCCGCCACCATTTTCTTGATCATCTCCCGAACCGTAACCGACGACAGCATGTCGCCGATGGGCTGGTCCGCCCGTTGCAGGCCGGCGTTGAAAAAGAACTTGAGCTCCAGCATGCCCTGCGGACAATACATATACTTATTGGCCGTGACCCGACTGATCGTGGACTCATGCATGCCAATGTCTTCAGCCACCTGCTTCAGCACCAGCGGTCTCAGATACTGGATTCCCTTTTCAAAAAACTGCTCCTGAAACTTGACGATGCTGGTCACAACCTTCACGATGGTCTTATTGCGCTGCTCGATGCTGCGGATCACCCATTGCGCGGCCCGCAGCTTCTCGTCCAGGTATGCTTTCGTCTCCGAGGATCCGCCATCGCCGGACGCCATCATCTGCTTATAATAGGGGCTGATGCGCATCCGTGGTAATCCGTCATCGTTCAAGAGGACGACCCATTCGCCTTCGTTCTTTACGACGAACACGTCGGGCACGATCACATAGTTCTGCGTATTGGAAAACGGCCGACCGGGTTTGGGCTCGAGCCCTTCGATGACCTTCGTGGCCTGGAACACCTCGGCCACGGTCACATCCAGGGCCTTCGCGATCTTCGCATACTGCTTCTTTTCCAGATCTTTCAAATGATGCAGGACCACCGCTTCGACGATCGACCCTTTGAGCGCGCCTGGACGGGCGCCCAGCGATCCCATGGGGCTCTTGCCCAAATGGCCGAGCTGCAGCATCAGGCATTCGGGCAGATCTCTCGCACCGACGCCGGTTGGGTCGAACGTTTGGATATCATGGAGGACGGACTCTGCTTCCGTTTCAGTGAAATCCGTCCCGCTGACGATTTCGGACATCGGTGTCCGGAGATAACCGTCATCGTCGAGATTGCCGATTAGTAAACGCCCGATTGCCTTATGGCGTTCCGATAACCCGGACATCGACAGTTGCCAGAGCAAGTGGTCTTCCAACGACGCCGCCTTGGCGACGGTCTGCTCGTAGGACGGAAATTCGTCCGATGACGACGATTGGCCCTTCCCCGCTGCCTGTCCGCCGATCAGTGCCGAAATACTCCTCCCAACCGGCGGCAGACACTTCGTCCGGGTTCTCGCGTTCTTCCGGTGCGGAGGTTTCCGCTTCGGGCGTTTCAGTCGTCGGTGATGCGGCTGTTCCGCCGCCTCCTCCGCTTGTTCCTCCGCCGTGGCGGATTCGTTCTCTTCCGCCTCTTCCGGCAGCTCGTCCAGAAGCGGGTTTTCCATCAGATGCTGCGCCAGACTCTGCTGAAGTTCAAGGCGCGACAACTGCAGCAGCTTGATCGCCTGCTGCAACTGCGGCGTCATGATCAATTTTTGACTGAGGCGGAGATCGAGACGAAGCTTCATCGGATGAGACGTACCGTTACAGAGTGAATCGTTCGCCCAAATACACTGCGCGTGCCGTCTCGCTCTTCACGATCGTGTCGGGAGAGCCGGCTTCGAGCACCAGGCCTTCATTGATGATATACGCGCGGTCGGTAATCGACAGCGTTTCTTGCACATTGTGATCGGTGATGAGAATGCCGATGCCTTTGCCTTTGAGTCTGATGATGATCTGTTGAATGTCGGCGACGGCAATCGGATCGATCCCGGCAAACGGTTCATCGAGCAACATGAACGTGGGATTGGTCGCCAAGGCCCGGGTAATTTCCAACCGGCGGCGTTCGCCGCCGGAAAGCGCGTAGGCCATACTGGTCCTGATGTGCCCGAGATCGAGTTCGTTGAGCAAGGCATCCACCCGTTCCGCCCGCTCCGAACGAGAGTAATCCAGCATTTCCAGAATTGCTAGGATATTGTCTTGAACGGACAGCCGGCGAAACACGGAGGACTCCTGCGGAAGATAGCCGATCCCGTTTCGCGCGCGTTTGAACATGGGCAGCGCCGTGATCGGTTCGCTGTTGAGCGTGATGGTGCCTTCGTCCGGCTGCGTCAATCCAACGATCATGTCGAAAATCGTTGTCTTGCCGGCTCCGTTCGGACCCAGCAACCCCACCACTTCACCGGCTGCCACGTCGACCGACACGCCCTTCACCACTTTACGGGAGCGAAAACTTTTGACCAGGCCGTCCGCGCGAAGGACAGCCCGGGATGCGCGAGTATGTGCGACGCCATCCATTCCGGCTTCGATGCGCACCGCTTCCGTCACTTCGCTCCTCCCTCAGGCTCAATTCTCACGCGGGAACCGCCTTCGACCACGGTCCGGTCTTCCGACAAGAACATGGTGATGCGCTTGCCGCTGACTCTGGTCCCTTTGTCCCAGGCAACCGGATCGCCCGTCAGGACGATCTTGTCTTCGTCACGATAATACACGGCCTTCTGACATGTGGCATTGCCGGCATCCCGCTCGATCTTGACGCGTCCGGTCGCTTCGATCTGAGTCACGGCGCGGTTCGAGACGGTATCAGGACCTTTCGCCGGCGTCGTCGAGCTTTTCCCGGCCTCAGCGGGTTTCTTGAAATCGGTGCCCGTTTCCTGGCTGCGGAAAGACACTACCATCCGGTCGGAATAGACGACGAGCGTGCCGCGGGTCAGCACCACCGCTCCATCGAAGACCGCCTGGCTCTCCTGATTCTTGAACGTCATTTTCTGCGAAATGACGGTCGTGCCCACCGCCGGGTCCGAAACGGCGTTGGAGGCCGGCTCCACAGCAGCCAGAGCGGCCGTCATCGTCGCCAATATCAGCCCGTTAAGAAACAGGAGCCACTTCCACATGCACGTCCTCAAGCACTTCGAATTCTTCCGTATCGAGATGACCCAACAGGCCGCGGCCTTTGACATCCAGACCATGTCCGACGATATGGACGGGATCCTGCGTGCGAATTTCCCGGGTTTGATCCGTCCACACCAGGTGGTTGGTATAGATGGTGTAGCCGCTTTGGGTGTAGATCACCAGCGGTTCTGAGCGATTGGCCAGGAGAAAATTCTTGGTCTCGGTATTCAACGTGCCCTCGTCGCCGTGGACCGTCAGCTCTTTGCCCTGGACCCCGAATAAGGTGACGGCGACGTTGTCCAGGATCGCCTTTTTGTCCTGCTCGAACAGACGAGCTTGCTGAGCATCAACCTGCCACTGCACCTTGTCTCCCTTGGTCTGGGTAAAGGTGAATTTGGAGATAATAGCATCGGCCTGGTTGATGGTTCCCGGTGCGGTCGCCGTCGGAGGAGGAGAGGCCGTGGAATTGGTCAGGAGCAGATAGATCAGCAGGCACCCCAGAAGGACGCTGAGCCCCAATAACATCCGTTGTGCCAACCGCTGCCACACAGCGTTGTCCGTTCCTCTCTTGGGCAGGAAAATGACTGGCACGATAATAGCAGGAGGCCCGAGGCAAGTAAACTCTGACGACCGAACGGAGCCACGAAACCGGCAGCGGTGATGCAGTGATACCGACGAGTAGGTCCCTTGCGGGACCTACTCGGACTTTTCTGTCTTGGCAGGAGTCGCAGCGGATTTTTTCGCGGGCGCCGCTTCGGCTCTGGCCACCAACTCGATGGCGACCAACTCGGCGGCATCGCCGATCCGCCGGCGAGTTTTCACCATTCTCGTATAGCCGCCGGGACGATCCTTGAACCGGCCTGCGACATCGCTGAACAGCTTCGAGACGACGTCTTTGCTCCGCAGGAAGCTGAGCGCCCGACGCCGGGCCGGCAAAGAGCCGTCTTTGCCCAACGTGATCATGCGGTCGGTAAAGCCGCGAATTTCTTTCGCCTTCGCCTCGGTGGTTTCAATCCGCTCATGCTCGAGCAGCGAGGTCACCAGGCTTCTGAACAACGCCCAGCGGTGTTTGGTCTGTCGACCGAGTTGTCTGCCCTTTTTTCGATGACGCACGATGCCCTCTCTTACTCGTTCTTGGGAGCGCCGCCTGAAGCCATTGCATCCAGCTTGACCCCGAGGCTCAGCCCCATGTCCGTCAAAATTTCCTTGATTTCGTTCAGCGACTTCTTCCCGAAGTTCTTGGTCTTCAGCATTTCGGCTTCGGATTTCTGCACCAGGTCCGCGATCGTCTTGATGTTGGCATTCTTCAAGCAATTCGCCGCGCGGACCGATAACTCCAGCTCATTGACACTCCGGAAGAGATTCTTGTTGATTTCCCGCTGGGCCTCGTCGCCGGTGAGTTCAGCGCGGCCTTCCACCCTCGCATCGGGATTGATGAAGATTTCGACGTGGTCGCGCATGATGCCTGCGGCCGTTGACAATGCATCGCTCGGGCGAGATGGTTCCGTCCGTCCAGATTTCCAAGGTCAATTTATCGTAATCCGTCATCCGCCCGACGCGGGCGTTTTCGACGTGAAAGTTGACCCGCTTGATCGGAGAAAAGATGGAATCGATCGCGATCACCCCGATCGGCAACCCTTCCTCCTTGTTCCGCTCGGCCGGCACGTACCCGCGGCCATGCTTGACCGTCATCTCCATATCCAGCGTGGCGTCCTTGTCGAGGGTCGCGATATGCAGATTGGGCGTCAAAATGGAAATGTCCGCGTCATGGATGATATCCGACCCCTTGGCTTCGCCGGGCCCCTTCTTTTTCAACCGGATCGTCTTGGGCTTATCGGTATGCAAGGCCAGACGCAGCCCCTTCACGTTGAGGATGATCGAGGTGACATCTTCGGTCACACCGGGAATCGTCGAAAACTCGTGCAGGACGCCTTCGATCTTGACCGTCGTCACGGCTGCGCCGGTCAGGGACGAGAGCAGCACCCGGCGCAGTGCGTTGCCGACCGTCGTGCCGAAGCCCCGCTCGTACGCCTCGGTGGAGAATCGCCCGAACGTAGTGGAAGCCGTTTCTTTGTCGACCTCGACCCGCATCGGGATTTGGAAATCTTTCATCGCCTTGATCATGAGTCCCCCTTCATCCTGTCAGCCGCCGCGCCTTCTGCGATGCATTCTGCAGGAACCGGCGTTGTATGAAGTTGCTTATCGCGAATACAATTCCACGACCATCTGTTCGTTGACGGGCAGCGTGATCTGATCCTTCGTCGGCAATGCGCGCACGGTCCCCTTGAAGCCGGCCTTATCCAACTCCAACCATTCGGGAATGCCTCGGCCCTCGACGGACTCCAGGGCGGCTTGAATCGACACCAGGCTGCGGCTGCGTTCGCGCACGGCCACCACGTCGCCGGCACGGACTTGTGCGCCCGGGATGTTGTTCTTCCGGCCGTTGACCGTCACGTGGCCATGCCCCACGACCTGCCGCGCTTCCTTGCGGGATGCCCCGAATCCGAGCCGGTAGACGACGTTGTCGAGACGGCACTCGAGCAATCGCAGCAACGCCTCGCCAGTGACGCCCGCCCTGCGCTCCGCCCGCTCGAAGACGCCGCGGAACTGCCGTTCTTGAAGGCCGTAGATACGCCGCAATTTCTGCTTCTCCCGCAACTGCGTGCTGTAGTCTGAAATTCGCGGCCTGGCCTGGCCGTGCTGGCCGGGCGGATAGCTGCGACGCTCGATTGCACACTTTTCCGTCATGCAGCGCGAGCCTTTCAAGAATAACTTCTCGCCTTCACGGCGACATAACCGACAGACTGGTCCCCGATACTTCGCCACGTTCTCTACCTCCGTTTGTCGGGCTCGCCTGTCATGGCCTGCCCGTTCGCACACACCTGTCTGCTCATGCTCTTACACCCGACGCCGTTTGGGCGGCCGACATCCGTTGTGCGGGATCGGCGTGACGTCACGGATGAGATTGATCCGTAGCCCCGCCCCCTGCAACGAGCGAATCGCGGACTCCCGTCCCGACCCCGGCCCGTTCACATAGACATCCACCTGGCGCATGCCGCTTTCCATGGCCTTGCGAGCAGCCGCTTCGCCGGCCCGTTGCGCCGCAAAGGGCGTGCTTTTGCGCGATCCCTTGAAGCCTTGATTGCCGGCGCTCGCCCAGACGACCGTATTGCCGCTCATATCGGTGATCGTCACGATGGTATTGTTAAAAGACGCCTGGACATGAGCAATCCCGCTCTGGACCATCCGGCGTTCTTTCTTTTTGCCTTTTTTCACGCTCATAGATCACTCCTACTCATGAACGATCACGCTGTGGGAGCCGGACGCGCGGCCGGCCTCGGCTTGCTGCCGACTCCGGTGCGACGGCCTTTTCTCGTGCGTGCATTGGTTTTGGACCGTTGACCGCGAACCGGCAAGCCCTTGCGATGGCGAAGACCTCGATACGTGCCGGTATCGATGAGACGCTTGATGTTCATTGAGACGGTTTTCCGTAAATCGCCTTCAACCTGATAGTCCTGATCGATGATTTCGCGGATCTTGACGATCTGATCTTCGCTGAGATCCTTTACCCGGATGGCGCCGTCGATTCCGGCCTTGCCAAGGATGTGACGGGCTGCCGCCCGGCCGATCCCGAACACATAGGTCAGGCCGATATCCGACCGCTTCTCTCTGGGTAAATCGACTCCGGCAATACGTGCCATATTTCCTCCTACCTCCCCTTCAAGGTCTTCCGCAGCCGAGGCTGGATGAGCCTCCACTGCGCGCGTTGAACGAGCGCTGCTGTCTCACCCGCCCGCCCTCGCGGCGCCAAGACGCCGCTTCTTCCCCTCTGCGCGCGTTCGGCGAGCACGGAGGCTCGCCAGCCTCCGGATGCCCCCCACTATCCCTGTCGCTGTTTGTGCCGCGGGTTCTCACAGAGAATTCTGACCACCCCACGGCGTCGTACGACCTTACATTTCGCGCAAATCGGCTTGACCGATGATTTGACCTTCATGAGACGTCCAGACTCCTACTTGAACCGGTACGTAATGCGCCCTCGCGTCAGGTCATACGGCGACATTTCCACCGTGACCTTGTCGCCCGGAAGGATGCGAATGAAGTGCATCCGCATTTTCCCCGAGATATGGGCGAGAATTTTGTGCCCGTTGTCCAGCTGTACGCGAAACATGGCGTTAGGGAGGGTTTCCAGTACCGATCCTTGGATCTCAATAATGTCTTCCTTCGGCACGAACCGTTATCCTTTCGCCTGATGTGTCACGCTTCCATCCTGTTAGACCCGGCTCAACACGATCGCCGGTCCGCTCGGCTGAATCGCAATCGTATGTTCAAAGTGCGCGGACAGGCTGCCGTCGACGGTCACCGCGGTCCAGCGGTCATCCAGCACCCGAACGGCTGAGCCGCCCATATTCACCATCGGCTCAATCGCCAAGACCATTCCCGCTTGCAAGCGGGGCCCCTGTCCCGGCTTCCCGTAATTCGGCACCTGCGGTTCTTCATGCAACTGCCGCCCGATGCCGTGCCCGACGAACTCCGTCACAACCGAATACCCGGCGGCTTCCACATGTCGTTGGACCGCATGGGAAATGTCCGACAACCGGTTGCCGACCTGCGCCTGCTCAATCGCGAGCGACAGCGATTCTTCTGTGACCCGCACCAGCGCCGCCGTCTTCTCGTCGATCCGACCTACCCCAACCGTTACGGCCGAATCTCCGTAGAATCCACCGACGATCGCTCCAAGATCGAGGCCGACGATGTCTCCCTCCTTCAAGACCCGTTTGGAGGGAATGCCGTGCACGACCTGCTCGTTCACCGACGCGCACAGCGTCTTCGGATAATTGCGGTATCCTTTGAACGCCGGAATCGCGCCCCTCGCGCGGATTTCCGATTCCGCCAAACGGTCCAACTCGTCGGTCGTGACGCCTGGCTTGACCGCGTCCTTGAGTACCGCCAGCGCCTCAGCCACGACTCTTGACGCCTTTGCCATCACGGCAATCTCGTCTGGCGTCTTGAGAATGATCATATTGCGCTGTAAGGCGCGAGCACACTGAACAGGGCTTCGAACACCGTGTCCACAGAGCCGGAAGCATTCACTTCCGAGAGGAGCCGCTTGCTGGCGTAGTACCGGATCAACGGCGCCGTCTGCTCCTCGAAGACCTGTAACCTCGTTTCAATGGCTTCCGGTTTGTCGTCGCTCCGTTGAACTAGCGTTTCGCCGCATCGATCGCACGCGTCGCCTTTTTTCGATGGCGCAAACTCCACATGAAATGTCGCCTGGCACTTCGGGCAACTGCGCCGGCCGCTCAACCGCCGGATCACGTCCGGCCGCGGCACCTCGAATTTCACCACCCGGTGCAACGGCCGCTGGGTGTCCTGCAGGACCTGTCCCAATGCCTCAGCCTGGGGCACCGTCCTCGGGAACCCGTCGAGCACGAATCCGTTCGCGCTTCCCGGCTCCGCCAGTTTGTCGCGTACAAGCCCGATGACGACGGCATCAGGAACCAGTTGTCCCTGGTCCATGTACCGTTTGGCCTCTCGCCCCAATTCCGTTTGATTTCGGACCGCCTCCCGGAGGAGATCCCCGGTCGAAATCTTCGCGATCTTAAACTGCGCCGCAATTCGGTCGGCTTGCGTACCCTTGCCGACGCCCGGCGCCCCGAGAAAGACGACGCGCATGTGGTCTCACCCGCTCCGGCCACGGAGGGGGCCCATGCCCTTTCCCAAA
The DNA here is from genome assembly GCA_963824855.1 of uncultured Nitrospiraceae bacterium. Taxonomy (GTDB): domain Bacteria; phylum Nitrospirota; class Nitrospiria; order Nitrospirales; family Nitrospiraceae; genus Nitrospira_C. The sequence goes on along the minus strand of CAWGQP010000003.1, from coordinate 85,038 downwards.
AACCCTTCGTAATTGCGCATCAGCATGTGCGACTCGATCTGCTGCGCGGTATCGAGTCCCACGCCGATCACGATCAACAACGACGTGCCGCCGAAATAAAACGGAACGTTCAGCTTGTAGATCAGGAACTCCGGAATCACACAGACGACCGCCAGGTAAATCGCGCCGGCGAACGTAATATGCGTCAACACCTTATAGATATAGTCGGAGGTCCGTTGTCCGGGGCGGATGCCGGGGATGAAGCCCCCATACTTCTTCATGTTGTCCGCCATATCGACCGGATTGAGGACCACCGCCGTGTAAAAGAAACAGAAAAATAGGATCAGCCCGACATACATCAGCGTGTATAGCAGCGATCCGGGTGACAGTTGTGCACCGATCGCCTTGATCCACGGGGTCTCGAAAAATCCCGCAATCGTCGCCGGAAACGCAATGATCGATGAGGCAAAAATGGGCGGAATCACGCCTGCCGTGTTGATCTTCAGCGGAATGTGCGTGCTCTGCCCACCGTACACCCTCCGGCCGACTACCCTCTTCGCGTACTGGACCGGAACCTTGCGCCGGCCGCTTTCCAAAAACACAATCGCGGCGACGACCGCCACCATCAGGGCGGCAAGCCCGACCAGCAGGAACGCGTTGAGCTGGCCGATCTCATACAAGTTATAGGTCTGCGCCACGGCCGAGGGCAGACGCGCGACGATCCCTGCGAAAATAATGAGCGAGATGCCGTTGCCGATTCCCCGCTCGGTAATCTGCTCGCCCAGCCACATCAGGAAGCCGGTGCCGGCCGTCAGCGTGATCACCGTCATCAGCCGGAACGCCCAGCCCTTGTCCAGGACGAACGCCCCGCCGTTCATCTGCTCGAGGCCGATGGCGATCCCGAAGCCCTGAATCAGCGCGATGCCGATCGTGCCGAACCGCGTGTACTGAATAATCTTCTTGCGGCCGCGCTCGCCTTCTTTTGCCAGCTTCGAGAGATGGGGGACCACCACCGTCAGCAGCTGCAAAATGATCGAGGCGCTGATATAGGGCATGATGCCCAGCGCAAAGATCGTCAGCCGGGACAGCGAGCCGCCCGAAAAAATATCGAGAAACCCGAGAAGTGCCCCTCCCTGTTTCTGTAAGAACTCGGAAAGCGCTTCGCCGTTGATGCCCGGCGTCGGAATGTGTGCTCCGACCCGATACACAACCAGCATTCCCAGGGTGAACAGAATGCGGGTCCGCAGCTCGGGAATTTTCAGGATATTCTGAAAGCTGGTCAGGAGCCGCTCAAACACCGGGGATAACCTCGATTGACCCTCCCGCCGCTTGAATCTTCGCCTCCGCCGATTTGCTGAACTTGTGCGCCTGCACGACGATTGGTTTTTTCAGCTCGCCGTTGCCCAATATCTTGATCGGCAGCGTGACGCGCTTGACCAGACCCGCATCCACCATCGCTTGCGGGGTGATCGTGCCAGTAGCCGGCAGGTCGGCTAGACGCTCGATATTGACGATCGAGTATTCCTTCCGGAACGGATTCGTGAACCCGTACTTCGGCACGCGGCGGATCAACGGCATTTGACCGCCCTCGAACCCCGGCTGCTTGCCGCCGCCCGAGCGGGCCAGCAATCCCTTGTGCCCTTTCGTCGCCGTCTTTCCGTGACCGGACCCCGGACCGCGACCGATGCGCTTCCGCTTTTTCTTGGCGCCCTTGGCGGGCGCGAGTTCATGTAATTTCATGATGGCTGCACTTCCAACAAGTAACTCACTTTATGTATCAGTCCTCTGACCTGTGCCGTATCGGGACGGACGACCGACTGCCGGATTTTCCGCAAGCCGAGCCCCCGCAGCACCAGGCGATGGCGCTCTGGCGTGCCGATCGGGCTGCGCTTCAGGGTGATGCGGACACTCTGAGCCGGCGCTTTCGCGGTTTTTGCCGTGGTCATGACGCCAGCACTCCCGCTTGAAGCTCTTCGCCCCGGCGCAACCGCATGACCTCCTCCGGATTTCTGAGCTGCGTGAGACCGTCCAGCGTTGCGCGCACTGTGTTGAACGGATTCCCCCGTCCCAACGTTTTGGAAATAATGTTGTGGGCGCCCACAAGCTCCACGACGGCTCGCACGGCTCCGCCGGCGATGATGCCGGTCCCTTCGACCGCGGGCTTCAAGAGGACGTGTTCGCCGCCAAACAAGCCATGGACCTCGTGCGGAATGGTTCCCGACTTGAGTGGAACATGGACGAGATTCTTCTTTGCCTGCTGCACAGCTTTCGCGATGGCGACCGGTACTTCCGCGGCCTTGCCCTTACCGATGCCGACCCACCCCTGTCCGTCACCCACCACGACGAGCGCGCAGAAATTGAAGCGCTTGCCGCCTTTGACGACTTTGGCGACACGGTTGATGAACACGACCTTATCCTTGAGGCTCAGTTCGTCTGGATTGACTCGCACGCTCGTTGCTCCCTTCTATCCTAGAATTGCAGTCCGCCTTCGCGGGAGGCATCCGCCAACGCCTTGATCCGGCCGTGATACAGCCGGCCAGCGCGGTCAAAGACGACCTTTTGGACCTTGGCATTCTTGGCGCGCTCGGCCAGGAGCGTGCCCACGGCTTTGGCCGCGACGATGCTGCTGGTGGACTTCAACGTCTTCCGCAAGGACTTGTCCAGCGACGAGGCAGCCGCCAGCGTCGTGCCCTTGAGGTCGTTGATGATCTGCGCATAGATATGGCCGCTGCTGCGATAGACATTGAGCCGCGGACGCTCATCCGTTCCGAATATGCGCTGACGGACACGCTGCTGGCGCCTGGCGAGATGAGATAATTTTGCCGCACTATTCATGATTCACCCTACTTCCCGGTCTTGCCTTCCTTCTTCCTCAAGACTTCTCCGGAGTACCGAATGCCCTTTTGCTTATAGACGTCCGGCGGCTTGATGGCGCGAAGATTCGCCGCCACTTGGCCGACCAGCCGCTTGTCGGCGCCCTTGATGTTGATGAGCGTCTGCTTGTCGACCTTCACGTCGATCCCCGCGGGCACCGGATACTGCACCGGGTTGATGTATCCGACGTTGAAGCTCATGGTCCTTCCCTGGATCGCCGCCTTGTAGCCAACGCCGGTGATCTCCATATTGCGTTCATAGCCTTTGGTCACGCCCTCGACCATGTTGTTCAGTTCGGCGCGCACCAACCCGTGCATGGCTCGAATTTTCCGTTCGTCGGTGGAGCGTGTGACGACCACTTGTCCCTTGTCGACCGTGACGCCAATCCCAGGCTTCAACGTCCAATCGAGCTTCCCGAGCGGCCCCTTCACGGAGACGACGGATCCCGATATTTTCACATCAACGCCGGTCGGAACAGGAATCGGCTTATTTCCAATGCGTGACATGGCTTCCTCTACCTTCCTTACCAGACTGCACAGAGCACTTCGCCCCCAAGGCCGGCTTTCCGCGACGCTTGGTCGGTCATGATGCCTTTCGACGTCGAGAGTATGGCCATCCCGATGCCGTTGCGCACACGGGGAATCTCTCTCGTACCCACGTACACGCGTCGCCCGGGCTTGCTCACGCGTTGCATGCCCGTGATCATCGGTTGTCCCTCGCCCACGTATCGCAATTGCACTTTCAGCATAGGATGCCCATCTTCCGTCGCCGCTTCGATGCCCTGAATGAATCCCTCGGCCTGGAGCACCCGGAGCACTTCGTGCTTCAATTTTGAGGCGGGAACCATCACGATGTCGTGATTGCGGCGAAACCCGTTGCGCAATCGCACTAAGAGGTCACTGATTGGATCGGTTACCATACGAACCCTTTCAACAAATTCTCGTCCAAGTGATCAGCACACCCTACCGGCCAAGAGTCCTACCAACTCGACTTCCGGACGCCGGGGATCTCTCCCTTTAGGCTCAGCAACCGAAAACAGATGCGGCACATCTTGAACCGCCGCAAAAAGCCGTGCACGCGCCCGCACAAGCCGCAGCGATGATAGCCGCGGGTTTTGAATTTCGGCTTGGCCGCCGTTTTATTCCTGAGCGCCAGTCTCGACACAAGTGACTCCTTCGTTCAATGTTAGGTCCGGAACGGCATGCCCAACTGGGCGAGCAGGGCTTTCCCTTCGTCGTTCGTACGCGCCGTCGTCACGATCGTGATATCCATCCCGTGAATCGAGGCGACCTCGTCGTATTGGATCTCCGGGAAAATCAACTGCTCCTTCAAACCCAAGGTATAGTTGCCGCGGCCGTCGAACGCCTTGGGCGACACGCCGCGGAAATCGCGAATGCGCGGCAGCGCCAGGCTCACCAGGCGGTCGAAAAACTCGTACATGCGGCGGTTCCGCAACGTGACCTTGGTCCCGATCGGCATGCCTTGGCGCAGCTTGAAGCCGGCGATGGCCTTCTTCGCCTTGGTCACCACCGCCTTCTGCCCGGTGATCGTGCCCAATTCGGTCGCCGCACTTTCCAGCAGCTTCACGTTTTGAATGGCTTCGCTCATGCCCACGTTGAGCACGATGCGTTCCAGTTTCGGCACCTGCATGACGTTCTTATAGCCGAACTCCTTCATCAGAGCCGGCACGACCCGGTCGCGATAGGTATCGCGCAGCCGGGGCTGGAATTTCGACTCCTCGCTCCCGTCGTCAAGTACCTGGGGCGCTTTGCCGCCCTCTTTCTTTGCCGGCCGGCCGGCCGGTTTTCCGCCTTTAGCTTTTTTAGGATCTTTTGCGTCCGCCATCACGACCTTCTTGGCTACTCGACCAATTCGTTGGATTTCTTACTGAACCGCACACGCCGGCCGTCAGCCTGCACGCGAATGCCCAAGCGAGTGGGCTTCTTGGTGACGGGGCACAGGAACATCACGTTCGAGATGGCCAGAGGCGCCTCTTTCTCGAGAATCCCGCCCTGTTTGACCTTCTGATTCGGCTTGGTGTGGCGCTTGATCATGTTCAACTTCTCGACGACGACCTTCCCGACGGACCGGTCGACGGAAAGGACCTTCCCGGACTTGCCCCGGTCCCGTCCAGCGATCACCACGACCGTGTCCCCTTTGCGAATGTGAGTCTTCTGCAGCGCGTGCACGTTCACTCCTGCATCTGGTTAAAGCACTTCTGGAGCCAGCGAAATGATCTTCATGAACTTCTTCCAGCGAAGCTCGCGCGCGACCGGTCCGAAAATGCGCGTTCCGATCGGTTCGCCTTCTTTGTTGATCAACACGCAGGCATTCCGGTCGAATTTGATGTACGAGCCGTCCTCACGTCGGACTTCCTTCGTTGTCCGCACGATGACCGCACGGCTGACGTCGCCCTTCTTGACCGTCGCCTGCGGAATCGCCTCTTTCACAGCAACGACAATCACATCGCCCAATGAGGCGTACCGGCGCTTCGACCCTCCCAGCACGTGAAAGCACATGGCCTGTTTTGCGCCAGAATTGTCGGCCACGTCCATGTATGTGTAGTTCTGAATCATGATGCCGTCTATCCTCGCCGGGCACGCCCCCGTTTAATCCACACGTCCTTTTTCCAAAATCTCGACCACCCGCCAGTGCTTGTCCTTGCTGATAGGCCTGGTCTCGATCATCCGCACACGGTCCCCGATGCCGCAGGCGTTCTGCTCGTCATGGGCCTTGAACTTCGTCATGCGCCGAAGCACCTTGCGATAAATCGGATGCACGACCTGACGCTCGACCGCCACGACCACGGTCTTATTCATCTTGTTGCTAATGACGCGCCCCACCCACTCTCGCCGCTTGACTACGCTCTCAGCCATGCTCGCTTCACCCTTTCGCCGCTAGGACGCCTTTTTTTGCTCGGCCCGCTCGACTTCGCGCTGCACGGTTTTCACCTGCGCGATGGACCGCTTGGTCTTCCGAATCTGCATGGGATTTTCCAGCCGGCCCGTGCCGAACTGAAAACGAAGATTGAATAATTCCTGGCTCAGCTGCTTGGCCTTCTCGGATAATTCGGCGCCGGTCATCTGTCTCAATTCTTTCAGGTCCATGTGCGTGCTCGTGCTTTCGTCTCGACGACAATCCTAAAATTCGCCCCGCGTGACACACTTCGTGGCGATCGGAAGCTTATGCGACGCCAGGCGGAAGGCTTCATGAGCGATGTCGGAAGTCACTCCGCCCATCTCGTAGAGGATCCGGCCCGGCTTGACGACGGCCACCCAGTATTCGGGATTGCCCTTCCCCTTGCCCATTCGAGTTTCCGCCGGTTTCTTGGTGATCGGCTTGTCTGGGAAAATTCTCGTCCAGACCTGACCGCCACGCTTCACGTACCGGGTGATCGCGATACGCGCCGCTTCGATCTGACGGCTGGTCACCCATCCCGGCTCCAGTGCTTTGAGACCAAATTCCCCGAGCGTGATCTGCCCGCCCCGATAGGCCTTGCCGCGCATCCGCCCCTTCATCATTTTTCGGAATTTGACTTTTTTCGGTGCTAACACAATGTCCTCGTTGCTTACCCGAGCCGCCGTTCAAATGCCGCCTCCGGCTTGAGCGGCTGCGCCGGGAGTAAGTTCGCCCTTGTAGATCCATGTTTTGACGCCGATCTGCCCCATCGTGGTATGGGCTTCGGCAAAGCCGTAATCCACTTCAGCCCGCAGCGTATGCAAGGGCACACGGCCCTCCCGATACCATTCGGTGCGCGCGATTTCCGCACCGCCCAAACGGCCGGCGATCATGATCTTGATCCCTTGCGCGCCCAGACGCAGCGCCGACTGCACGCTCCGCTTCATCGCACGACGGAAGGCCACTCGCTTTTCCAACTGCGTCGCCACGTTTTCGCTGACGAGTTGAGCATCCAGTTCGGGCTTCTTGATTTCCTTCACCGTGATGTAGACCTGCCCGCCGTACTGCTTTTCCAGTTCCGCTTTCAGCTTGTCCACCTCCGCGCCCTTGCGGCCGATGATGATGCCGGGTCTGGCCGTATGGATGATGACGCGGGTCTGATCTCCTGAACGTTCGATCTCCACCTTGGCCACGCCCGCATGATACAGCTTCTGCTTGACCACTTTGCGGATCTTGATGTCCTGGTGAAGCAGCTTCGCGTAATCCTTGCTCGCGTACCACCGCGAACTCCACGTGTAGTTGTAGCCAAGCCGATAGCCGACTGGATGTGTTTTCTGACCCATACGATTCGTTCCTCAGTTCTGCGGCGGCCGTCTGCCGATCCGCGCAATATTCAGGCTCGTGATTTCTCCTGCACGCCCCGCGCTTCAACCACGACGGTGATGTGGCTGGTCCGTTTCTGAATGGCGTTGGCCCGCCCCATAGACCGGGCGCGGAAACGCTTATAGATCGGGCCGCAGTTGACGAACGCCTTCGAGACCCGCATCGACTCGCTGTCTCCCAATTCCTTCTGTTCGGCGTTGGCGACGGCCGACCGCAGCACCTTCTCGATCACGCGTGCGGCGTGACGGGGAAGATGCTTGAGCATGGCCAAGGCCATCGGCACTTCCTGTCCGCGAATCATGTCAACCACCGGCCGCGCCTTCCGCGGTGCGACCCGAACAAATCTCAATACTGCTCTCGCTTCTGCCATTGTTGCACCCCGTCATGTCGCCGCTCTCGGCGAGTGACGCCTGGTCTCCCTATTTCAACGCCACGGCTTTCTCGGTCTTCGCCTGCCCGTGGCCCTTGAAGAATCTCGTCGGAGCAAACTCGCCCAATTTATGGCCGACCATGTTCTCGGTGACGAACACGGGGATGAACTTCTTGCCGTTATGAACGGCGAACGTATGCCCGATCATATCGGGCACGACGGTCGATCGCCTCGACCACGTCTTGATGATTTTTCGGTCTTTCGTTTGATTCATCTGCTCGACCTTTTTCAGCAGATGATCGTCGACAAAGGCGCCTTTACTGATCGATCTAGGCATTGCGCACTCCTGACTTGCGGCGAGCGATAATGTACTTCTCCGTCTTCTTGTTCTGCCTGGTCTTGTAGCCCTTGGTCGGAAGGCCCCAAGGAGAGACGGGATGGGGATTCCCCTGGCCAGACTTGCCTTCGCCTCCGCCGTGCGGGTGGTCGACCGGATTCATGACGACTCCACGCACATGCGGACGGCGCCCGAGCCATCGGTTGCGACCGGCCTTGCCGACGTTGATATTCTCGTGATCGAGATTGCCGACCTGACCGACCGTCGCCATGCATGACGACAAAATGCGTCGCATTTCTCCCGACTTCAGCCGCACCTGCACATAATCGCCGTCGCGGCCCATGACCTGGGCAAACCCTCCGGCGCTTCGGATCAACTGGCCACCCTTGCCGGGCTTCAATTCAATATTATGAATCGTGGTACCCAGCGGCATGTTCGCCAGCGGCAGCGCATTGCCTGTGCGCACCTCAGCGGCCGTGCCGGATTGCAGAACATCGCCGACCTGCAAACCGATCGGCGCCAGAATGTACCGCTTCTCTCCATCCTTGTACGTGAGCAGCGCGATGCGGGCAGAGCGATTGGGGTCGTACTCGAGGGCCGACACCTTGGCGGAAATTCCGACCTTATCGCGGCGGAAGTCGATCTTCCGGTAGAGCCGGCGATGGCCCGCGCCACGAAAACGGACCGTGGTCCGTCCGTCGTTGTTGCGCCCGCCAGTCCGGAGGTGAAACGACGTCAATCCCTTTTCAGGCCGCTTCTTCGTCAATTCTTCCGTCGTGACGATCGTCATGCCCCGGCGGCCCGACGTCGTCGGCTTATACGCTTTCAGTCCCATACGGTTGTCCTTATCGTCTCGCTCTAACTGGTTATGCGCTTTCGTACAACTCGAGCTTCTCGCCTTGCTTCAACTTCACAAAGGCCTTCTTCCAATCGGATCGCTTCCCCGAAAACCGGCCCAGGCGCTTGATTTTGCCCTGCACGTTCAGGACATTGACGCGCTCGACCTTGACTTTTAAGAGCGTCTCGACTGCCTGCTTGATCTGGAGACGATTCGCATCCGGATGGACCAGAAAGCCGACCGTGTTGCTGCTTTCGCGGAGGGCAGTGACTTTTTCCGTCAACAACGGCTGAATCAGCACGCTGTGGAGATCGACTTTCATGCCCAGACCTCCTTCACCCGCGCAAGCTCCCGCTCGGGAATCACGATCGTGCCCGCGCGCACGATGTCGTAGACGTTGAGCCCATCAGGCGTCACGACATTGACCTTCGCCAAATTCCGCGCGGCCTGCGTCAAGCCTTCCTGGCCGTCGCCGGCAATGACCAAAATCTGCGTTCCTGCGGCGAACTGCGTCAAGGCCTTGGCCAGCACCTTGGTCTTGGGCTGTTCGAGGGACAGGGTTGAGACGACGAACAACTGCCCGTCGGTCACTTTCGACGACAAGGCGCTTTGCAGCGCAGCCCGATATTTCTTCTTCGGCATACTGAAGGCATAGCTCCTCGGCTTCGGGCCGAACACCGATCCGCCATGACGCCATACCGGCGACCGAACGGAACCGGCGCGCGCCCGTCCCGTGTGCTTCTGCTTCCAGGGCTTCTTCCCGGATCCGCGTACCTCGCCTCGCCGGAGCGTCGATGCCGTACCCTGCCGTTCACAGGCCTGCTGCATGACCACCGCCTCGTGGACGAGCGTCGCGTGCGGCTTGCAGCCGAATACTTCTGCGGGAAGTTCCACGGACCCGACTTTCCGTCTGTTCAAATCGACCACATCTACGGTCGGCATGCCTACCCCTTCTTCGACTTTCTGACGATGAGCAGTCCATTCGCTGCGCCGGGAACCGCTCCACGCACGAACAACAGATTTTCATCGGGTCTGGACTCAATGACTTTTAATCGCTGTGTCGTCACGCGTTCCGCTCCCATATGTCCCGGAAGGGTTTTGCCTTTCCAGACTCGAGAGGGAAAAGAGCTGGCGCCGATCGATCCAGGGGCGCGATGGAACATGGAACCGTGAGACTCGGGTCCACCCGCATAGTGGTGCCTTCGCACGACCCCTTGGAATCCCTTCCCCTTGGACACGCCGATCACATCGACCCAGTCGCCCTTCTTGAAAATGTCGGCCTTCACCGTCTGCCCGACGGCGACGTCGCCGTCCTTCTTGAATTCTCGAAGGACCCGGCTGGCGGGCGCTTCATGCTTCTTTAAGATGGCCCAGTTGTGCCTTGGACAGTTTCCGGTCCTTGACCTCTCCGAACGCGAGTTGAACCGCTTCGTAACCGTCGCGCTCTTTGGTCTTCACCATGACGACGCGGCATGGCCCGGCTTCGATGACCGTGACCGGGGTCAGCCGGGTCTCGTCCAGCATCTGCGTCATGCCCAGTTTCTTGCCGAGCAACCCGTTCGTCATAATTCTCCCGACTCTCTCTTCTCAGTCGTGAAAGTTACGTCCGTCGTCCACACTCAAAACTTACAACTTGATTTCGACATCCACGCCCGCGGCCAGATTCAGCTTCATGAGTGAATCCATGGTTTCCGGCGTCGGCTCCATGATGTCCATCAAGCGCTTGTGCGTCCGGATTTCAAATTGCTCTCGGGCCTTCTTATCGGCGTGCGTCGCGCGCTGAACCGTGAATTTCTCGATGCGTGTCGGCAAGGGGATCGGTCCCACGATTTTCGCGCCGCTACGACGCACCGTTTCCACGATTTCCGCCACCGACTGATCCAGCACGCGGTAATCGAACCCGCGGAGCCTGATTCTAATTCGTTGATCTACCTTCACCATGCAATCCTCAGTTCGTCTTGTGGGTTACGCCAGAATTTCGCTGACGACGCCGGAGCCCACGGTCTTGCCGCCCTCGCGCACGGCGAAGCGCAAGCCCTGGTCCATCGCGATCGGGCTGATCAACTCGGCCGTCACGCTCACGTTGTCCCCGGGCATCACCATCTCCACCCCCGGATTCAACGACACGATCCCCGTCACGTCGGTCGTCCGGAAGTAGAACTGCGGCCGATACCCGTTGAAAAACGGCGTATGCCGGCCCCCTTCTTCCTTGGTCAGCACATAGATCTCCGCCTTGAACTTCGTGTGCGGGGTAATGCTCTTGGGTTTCGCCAGCACCATGCCGCGCTCCACGTCTTCTTTCTTCGTTCCCCGCAACAGCACCCCGACGTTGTCCCCCGCCTGGCCCTCATCGAGCACCTTGCGGAACATCTCGACGCCGGTCACCACGGTGGCCTGGTTCGGCCGCAGCCCCACGATCTCGATTTCATCGCCGACCTTGACAATGCCCCGCTCGCAGCGCCCCGTCACCACCGTGCCGCGCCCGCTGATCGTAAAGACGTCTTCGATCGGCATCAAAAACGGCTTATCGATCGGCCGTTGCGGCGTCGGAATGTAGCTGTCGACGGCCTCCAACAACTTGAGGATCGACGGCACCCCTAGCGGCCCTTGATCACCCTCGATGGCTTTCAAGGCACTGCCCTGGATGATCGGCGTCTTGTCGCCCGGAAACCCATACTTGCTTAAGAGCTCCCGGACTTCCAATTCGACGAGATCCAACAGTTCCTTGTCGTCGATCTTGTCGGCCTTGTTCAAAAACACCACGATGAAGGGGACGCCCACCTGCCGGGCCAACAAAATATGCTCCCGGGTCTGGGGCATGGGACCGTCGGCGGCACTCACCACCAAAATCGCTCCATCCATCTGCGCCGCCCCGTGATCATGTTCTTCACGTAATCGGCGTGGCCCGGACAGTCGACGTGCGCATAGTGGCGCTTCTCGGTCTCGTATTCCACGTGGCTGATGGCAATCGTCATGATCTTCGTGGCATCGCGGCGGCCCTGGCTCTCGCTCGCCTTGGCCACTTCGTCGTAGCTGATGAACTTCGCCATGCCCTTGTCCGCGCTGATCTTCGTCAACGCCGCCGTCAGCGTGGTCTTCCCGTGGTCCACGTGCCCAATCGTCCCGATATTCACATGCGGCTTCTTCCGCTCATATTTCGCCTTCGCCATGCCTCAGCTCCTTCTCAAATCGATGGTCATCGGATCAGCGGTCACTCGCCACGATATTTGGCGATGATCGCTTCGGAAATCTGCTTGGGAACCTGATCGTATCGATCGAACTCCATGCTGTAGGTCGCCCGGCCCTGCGTGCGAGAACGAAGGTCCGTCGCGTAGCCGAACATTTCCATGAGCGGCACCGACGCTTCGATGGCCTGGGCACCGGCCCGGACCTTCATGCCTTGAACCTTGCCGCGGCGGCCATTCAAGTTGCCGATGACGTCGCCCATGAACTCCTGTGGAACGAGCACCTCGACCTTCATGATGGGCTCCAGTAGCACGGCGTCCGCCTTCTTACAGGCGTCCGAAAATCCCATCGAGCCGGCGATTTTGAACGCCATTTCGTTGGAGTCGACTTCGTGATAGGACCCGTCGATGACGGTCACCTTGATGTCGCGCAGCGGATAGCCGGCGATCACGCCGTTTTCCATGCGTTCCTTCACGCCCTTCTCGATCGCTGGGATGTATTCCTTGGGGATCGCCCCTCCGACGACCTTGTTGACAAATTCCAACCCCTTGCCTGATTCGGATGGCTCGACGGTGAGCACGACGTGACCATACTGGCCGCGACCGCCGGTCTGCTTGATGTACTTGGATTCGGCTTCGGCCTTCCGGCGGATCGTCTCCCTGAACGCCACCTCCGGCTTTCCGACATTGGCTTCGACCTTGAATTCCCGCAGCAGGCGATCGACGATGATTTCCAGGTGCAACTCGCCCATCCCGGCAATAATGGTCTGCGCCGTTTCTTCATCGGTACGCACGCGGAACGACGGATCTTCCTGGGCAAGCTTCTGAAGAGCAAAACCCATCTTCTCCTGATCTGGCTTCGTCTTGGGTTCGATGGCCATCGCGATGACCGGCTCGGGAAATTTCATCACTTCGAGCAGCACGGGCTGCTTTTCGTCCGCAAGCGTGTCGCCGGTCGTGGCGCCCTTCAACCCCACGGCAGCGACGATGTCGCCGGCATGCGCGGCATCGATTTCTTCGCGCTTGTTCGCGTGCATTTTCAACAGGCGGCCGATGCGGTCCTTCGTCCCCTTGGTCACGTTCAGCACCGGCGTTCCGGTCTTCAGTGTCCCGGAATACACACGGAAATAGGTCAGCTGACCTGCAAACGGATCGGACATGATCTTGAAGGCGAGGGCAGAAAACGGCTCGGTATCGGACGGCTTCCGTTCGATTTCCTTGCCGGTGTTCGGATCGATGCCCTTCACCGCAGGGATATCCACGGGAGACGGTAGGAAGTCCACGACGCCGTCCAACAACTGCTGCACACCCTTATTTTTGAAGGCCGATCCGCACAGCACGGGAATGACCTTCATAGTGATGGCGCCGGCCCGCACGACCCGCCGAATCTCTTCCTCGGTCAACGATTGACCGTTGAGATATTTTTCCATCACCTGATCGTCGAACTCCGCCACCGCTTCCAGCATTTTTTCTCGATACTCTTTGGCCTTGTCCACCAGATCGGCTGGAATCTCTTCGACTTTGTATTTGGCACCAAGAGTTTCGTCGTCGTAGACGTAGGCCTTCATTGTGATCAGATCGATTGAGCCGCGGTATTCCGACTCGCGGCCGATCGGAATTTGGATCGGCACCGGGTTCGCGCCTAATCGATCAATGATGGTCTGAACGCTGAAATAGAAGTCGGCGCCGACCCGATCCATCTTGTTCATGAAGGCGATGCGCGGGACCTGATACTTGTCGGCCTGCCGCCAGACCGTTTCTGATTGCGGCTCCACGCCTTGCACAGAGTCAAAGACGGCGACGGCGCCGTCGAGGACGCGCAAGGACCGTTCGACTTCGATCGTGAAATCCACGTGCCCGGGCGTATCGATGATATTGATGCGATGATCTTTCCAGAAGCAGGTCGTCGCGGCCGCGGTAATGGTAATCCCGCGTTCCCGCTCCTGCTCCATCCAGTCCATCGTGGCCGCACCCTCGTGCACCTCGCCCATCTTGTGCGTCATGCCGGTGTAATAGAGGATGCGCTCGGTCGTTGTCGTCTTCCCGGCATCGATATGCGCCATGATGCCGATGTTTCGGGTTCGATCTAATGGTGCTTGCCTTGCCATGGTATCCCTTTAAAAACACACGTGCTGCAGGATGAGCCGACTACCGCTGCGATTCAGGGGCACCCGCGTCTGCGGATCGCAGCACGGCCCAACTGCAGCACGAAACGACGTTACCAGCGATAGTGCGCGAAGGCTTTGTTCGCCTCCGCCATCCGATGCACGTCTTCCCGTTTCTTAACCGCGGCCCCTGTATTATTCGACGCGTCCAACAACTCGGCCGCGAGCTTTTCCCGCATGCTTTTGCCGCCGCGCGTCCTCGCATATTCCGACAGCCACCGAAGGGCGAGAGACATTCGGCGCGCCGGACGAATTTCGACCGGCACCTGATAGGAGGCGCCGCCGACCCGGCGGGATTTCACTTCGACAATGGGCTTCACGTTGTCGATCGCCGATTTAAAAACCTTGAGCGGGTCTCCGCCTGTCTTTTCCTGGATGACATCGAAGGCACCGTAACAAATCCGCTCCGCTGTACTTTTCTTGCCGCCTTCCATCAGGATGTTGAGAAATTTTCCGACGACCTTGTCGCGGTACCGCACATCCGGAAGGGGTTCTCTCTGTCCTAAAAATCTGCTTCGTGGCATGGTCGATTACTTTCTCGAATGCTGGATGATCGTAAGAACTACTTCGGGCGTTTCGCGCCGTATTTCGAGCGGCCTTGCTTGCGGTCAGCGACCCCGACGGCGTCGAGCGCCCCACGCACAATGTGATAGCGCACGCCGGGCAGGTCTTTGACACGCCCGCCACGCACCAGCACGATCGAGTGCTCCTGTAAGTTGTGCCCGACGCCTGGAATATAAGTGGTGACTTCCATCCCGTTCGTCAAGCGCACACGCGCGACCTTTCGAAGCGCGGAATTCGGTTTCTTCGGCGTCGAGGTGTAGACACGCAGACACACCCCTCGCTTTTGCGGACAAGACTTCAACGCCGGACTTTTCGTCTTGGCGTGGGCCAGCTGGCGGCCCTTTCTCACTAACTGATTGATCGTTGGCATCGTGATTCTTTCTCTCGGCTCAAAACCCGGTGGTCTGAGAGGCCCATCAAGGGCAAAGCCCGCGGATTATAATGATGCCCGCGGGCCCTGTCAAGCTAGGGAAACCGCTTTGGTTAGGCGCCCGTGCCTTCCCCGGTCGCCGCCGCCGCTCCCTCGCGCGGCAGTGCAGCCGGTTCCGCCGCACCCACCACGACAGGCTCCGGCTTCGGGCTAATCACGAACGTGTCTCGATACTCCTCGAAGCCGCTACCGGCCGGAATCAGGCGTCCGACGATCACGTTCTCTTTCAACCCGAGAAGATTGTCTTCCCGTCCGTTAATCGCCGCCTCGGTCAGCACGCGAGTCGTTTCCTGGAACGAGGCCGCGGAAATAAAGCTGTCGGTCGTCAATGCCGCCTTCGTGATGCCGAGGAGAACCGGCTTTCCGAGCGCCGGCTTGCCGTCCTTCTTTAAGACGCGGTCGTTTTCTTCTTCGAACACCATCTTGCTCACTTGACTGCCGGGCAGGAATTCGGTGTCACCCGGATCTTCGATCCGCACCTTGCGCAACATCTGACGTACGATGATCTCAATGTGCTTGTCGTTGATCGATACACCCTGCAACCGGTAGACATCCTGCACCTCGTCCACCAGATACTTTTGGAGTTCGTTTGGCCCGAGCACGTCGAGAATGTCGTGTGGATTGGCGGAGCCGTCCATCAACGGCTCTCCCGCGCGCACCCAATCACCCTCGTGCACATTGACGTGCTTGCCCTTGGGAATGAAATACTCCTTCGTATCGCCCATCTTATTGTCGACAACCACCTTGCGCTGTCCCTTGACGAATCCGCCGTAAGACACTTCGCCGTCGATCTCGCTGATCACAGCCTGCTCTTTCGGTTTTCTCGCCTCGAACAGTTCCGCCACACGGGGCAGACCGCCGGTGATGTCCTTGGTCTTGGTCGTCTCGCGCGGAATCTTGGCCAGCACGTCGCCAGGATGGACCGTCCGCGCCCTTATCAACGAAAATATGGGCGCCCACCGGCAGCAAGTACCGTGCGACGGTGTTGCTGCTTCCGGACACTTTTGCCGTCTTGCCGCCTTCGTCCTTAATCGATACCCGAGGACGCAACGTCGCGCCGGAATGTTCGATGATGACCTTCCGTGAAAGTCCGGTCACCTCGTCGAACTCTTCCTTCATCGTCACGCCCTCGACGATGTCGCCGTAGGCCACCTTGCCTCCGACTTCCGTCAAAATCGTCAACGAATATGGATCCCATTCCACGAGTTTTTGCGCCAACTCGACGCGGTCTCCGTCCTTGAGCTTGATCTTGGCGCCGTAGACGACCGGATACTTCTCGCGCTCGCGGCCGTTTTCATCCACGATGGCGATCTTGGCGTTGCGGTTCATCACCACCCATTCATTGTCTTTGTTGCGCACCGCGATGCCGCCGTTATGCACATCGGCATTCTTTTTCGCATCGAAGCTCATGAACTTCATACGGCCTGCATGCTTGGCTTCCAGCACAGTTTGCTCGACGACCTTGCTCGCCGTTCCGCCGATGTGGAAGGTACGCATCGTGAGCTGCGTGCCCGGCTCACCGATGGATTGTGCGGCAATGACGCCGACCGGCTCGCCCTTCTCGACGAGGCGCCCCCGCGCCAGATCGCGGCCGTAACAGGCCCGGCAGACGCCGCGGCGGGACTGGCAGGTCAACACCGACCGGATCTTGACCCGATCGACCGCCGCCTCCACGACATCCTTCGTCCGCTCCTCGGTGATCTCTTCATTGAACGAGACGATGACTTCGCCGGTCACGGGATCGCGAATGTCTTCCGCGGCCAGACGGCCGAGGATGCGTTCTTCGATCGGCTGGATGATTTCTCCGCCTTCGACCAGCGCGCTCACGAAGATGCCGTCGGTGGTGCCGCAATCGAGCTCGCTGATGATGACATCCTGTGCGATATCGACCAAACGGCGAGTCAGATACCCGGAGTTCGCCGTCTTCAGTGCGGTATCGGCCAAACCTTTCCGGGCGCCGTGCGTCGAAATGAAGTACTGCAGCACGGTCAGGCCCTCGCGGAAATTGGCCGTAATCGGCGTTTCGATGATTTCGCCGGACGGCTTCGCCATCAGGCCGCGCATGCCGCCCAACTGGCGGATCTGCTGCGAGCTTCCGCGCGCTCCCGAGTCAGCCATCATGAAGATTGGGTTGAAGGATTCGTCCTTGCTCGGATCTCCGCCCGCACCCAACTCCTTCATCATCTCGCCTGCCACCTGTTCGGTGGCATGCGCCCAGATATCGATGACCTTGTTGTAGCGCTCACCGTTGGTGATCAAGCCTTCGGCATATTGCCGCTCGATCTCGTTGACTTCGCGCTGCGCCTTGCCGAGCAGTTCTTCCTTCTTGCTCGGAATGTGCATGTTGTCGATGCAGATCGAGACGCCTGCGCGGGTCGCATAGGTAAATCCGGCGTCCTTGATTTTGTCTAGAAACATGACGGTTTCCCGATGTCCCGACTGACGATAGACGGCATCGATGAGCTTCGTGACTTCCTTCTTCGTCATCAACTTATTGGCGTACGAGAAGGGCATACCCGGAGGCAGCACTTCCGAAAGCACGACACGGCCCACGGTAGTTTGCACCAGGTTCCCGTCGATGCGCACCTTGATGCGTGCATGCTCTTCCATTTCTCTTGCGTCAAAGGCGATGCGGACCTCCTCGGTCGAGCCGAAGATCTTGCCCTCGCCTTTTGCACCCAGCACGCTCCTTCGTCAGCCAATAGCAGCCGAGCACCATGTCCTGAGACGGCACCGCAATCGGCCTCCCATTCGCCGGTGAAAGAATGTTGTTGATCGACATCATCAACACCCGCGCTTCCACCTGCGCCTCGACGGACAACGGCACGTGCACCGCCATCTGGTCGCCGTCGAAGTCGGCGTTGAACGCCGCGCAGACCAGGGGATGTAACCGGATCGCCTTGCCTTCCACCAGGACAGGATCGAAGGCTTGAATGCCCAACCGGTGCAACGTGGGCGCGCGGTTGAGCAGCACCGGATGCTCACGAATGACTTCATCCAGCACGTCCCAGACTTCCGGACGTTCCTTTTCCACCAGGCGCTTGGCGCTCTTGATGGTCGTGGCCGCTCCCCGCTCTTCCAGCTTGTGGAAGATGAAGGGCTTGAACAATTCCAGGGCCATTTTCTTGGGCAGCCCACATTGATGCAGACGCAGTTCAGGACCGACCACGATGACCGTACGACCTGAGTAGTCCACCCGCTTGCCCAGGAGATTTTGGCGGAACCGCCCCTGCTTGCCCTTGAGCATATCGCTCAATGACTTGAGCGGACGCTTGTTGGGTCCACGAATCGCACGGCCACGCCGCCCATTGTCGAACAAGGCATCGACGGCTTCCTGCAACATCCGCATTTCATTGCGAATGATGACGCCGGGGGCCTTCAATTCCATGAGACGCTTTAAGCGATTGTTCCGGTTGATGACCCGCCGATACAGATCGTTCAAATCGGACGTGGCAAACCGGCCACCGTCCAACGGGACGAGCGGGCGTAATTCCGGCGGCAGCACCGGGATCACGTCCATGATCATCCACTCCGGCTTGTTGCCGGACTTGCGAAACGCCTCGATCACTTTGAGCTGCTTCGCGTATTTCTTTTTCATCGCCGCCGAGGTGGAGACCTTGGCCTTGGCTTTGATCTCGTCCCACTTGGTGTTGATGTCGATCTTCCGAAGCAACTCTCGAATCGCATCGGCCCCGATGCCGACCTTGTAGGCATTCGGCGCATACTCCGACTGAAGCTGCCGCAGCTTCTCTTCCGTCACCAGATCCTTCTCGGTCAAATCGGTTTGACCCGCGATCGACGCACACGTAGCTTTCGAAATAGAGAATCTTCTCGAGTTGCTTGAGGCTCATGTCGAGCAGCGTCCCGATGCGGCTCGGCACGCCCTTCAAGAACCAGATGTGGGCAACCGGCGCCGCCAATTCAATGTGGCCCATCCGCTCGCGGCGGACTTTGGATTGAATGACTTCCACACCGCACTTGTCGCAGACGATGCCGCGGTGTTTCATGCGCTTATACTTGCCACAATTGCATTCCCAATCCTTGATGGGACCGAAAATTTTGGCACAGAATAACCCGTCTTTTTCCGGCTTGAACGATCGGTAATTGATCGTCTCCGGCTTCTTCACTTCGCCGTAGGACCAGGATCGGATCTTTTCAGGCGACGCAATGCGGATCCGCATCGAATCGAACGAGACCGCATCCCGCGGCTTTTCAAATAATGTGTATACGCCTTCCAAAGTAGTGACCTCCTCTGATACCGGCCAATGCCGGCTCAAGTGGTTAGTCCTGCGACTTGACCAACTCCACGTCCAATCCCAAGCTTTGCAGTTCCTTCACCAAGACGTTGAACGACTCGGGCAATCCAGGCTCGAGGAAGGGCTCGCCTTTCACGATCGCTTCATACATCCGTGAGCGACCCGGTACGTCGTCGGATTTCACTGTCAGGAACTCTTGCAAGGTGGAGGCAGCTCCATAGGCCTGCAGCGCCCAGACTTCCATTTCGCCCAACCGCTGCCCGCCGAACTGGGCTTTGCCGCCCAGCGGCTGCTGAGTCACGAGCGAGTACGGGCCGATTGAACGGGCGTGAATCTTGTCGTCCACCAAATGGTGAAGCTTCAGCACATACATGTAACCAACCGTTACGGGACTGCCGAAAGATTCTCCCGTTCGCCCATCCATGAGCATCGATTGGCCGCTCGCGGGCAATTTGCCCTTCTTCAGCAGATCCTTGATTTCTTTTTCTGAGGCGCCATCGAACACCGGACTCGCCACTTTGATGCCGAGCGCCTTTGCGGCCCAGCCCAGGTGCGTTTCCAAAATCTGACCGACGTTCATACGCGACGGCACGCCCAAGGGATTCAGCACGATCTCCACCGGCGTGCCGTCCGGCAGATAGGGCATGTCCTCTTCCGGCAAGACGCGGGAGACGACGCCCTTGTTGCCGTGGCGGCCGGCCATCTTGTCGCCAACCTGGATCTTGCGCTTCATCGAGACATAGACCTTGACGAGCTTGATCACGCCCGGAGGCAATTCGTCACCCCGCTTGAGGCGTCCGACCTTCTCATCGTAGAGCGTCTGAAGGATTTCGACCTGCTCCTTCGCCCGGCGCTCCACATCCTCCAATTCCTTTTGTTCGTCGGGATCGCTGAGGATGATATAGCGCACCGACTCATCGGACAGCCGCTTCAGAATCTCCGCCGTGAGCTTGCCCTTCTTCTTCAGAATGACATCGCCGCTTTCCGGATCCATGAGATCCCGGCCGACGACTTTGCCCAATAAGAGCTTCCGAACTTTCTTGGTCTTTTCCTCGTCGATGATGCGCAGCTCCTCGTGATGATCGCGCTGCAGCCGCATCGTATCTTCGCTTTCGATGCTCTTGGACCGTTCATCCTTATCGAGCCCCTTGCGCGAAAAGATCTTGACATCGACGACGATGCCTTCGACACCCGGCGGCACCGTCAGGGACGTGTCCTTCACGTCGCCGGCCTTTTCGCCGAAGATCGCACGCAGCAGCTTTTCTTCCGGTGTGAGCTGGGTTTCGCCTTTCGGCGTCACCTTGCCGACCAAAATGTCGCCCGGCTTCACCTCGGCGCCGATACGAATGATGCCGCTCTCATCGAGATTGCGGAGCGCCTCTTCGCCGACGTTGGGGATGTCGCGGGTGATGTCTTCCTTGCCGAGTTTGGTGTCCCGCGCTTCCACTTCGAATTCCTCGATGTGGATGGAGGTGAACGCATCTTCGCGCACCAATTTCTCGCTGAGGAGGATGGCGTCTTCGAAGTTGTATCCGCCCCACGGCATGAATGCGACGAGCACGTTCTTGCCAAGCGCCAATTCCCCTTGATCGATCGCGGGCCCGTCGGCGAGGACCTGTCCCTTCTTCACCGGCTGCCCGATGCGGACGACTGGCGTTTGCGTGATGCAGGTGTTCTGATTCGACCGCTGGAACTTGATCAGATCGTACACGTCCAAGCCGGTATCGTTACGCTTCCGTCCTTCTTTGCTATCGGAACGCACTACGATCCGTGTGGCATCCACGCTTTCGACCACGCCCGATCGGCGGGCCTGAACCACATAGCCGGAATCCCGCGCGACGACCGCTTCCATACCGGTACCAACCAACGGCGCTTCGGACTTGAGAAGAGGAACCGCCTGGCGCTGCATATTGGATCCCATCAACGCACGGTTCGCATCGTCGTGCTCCAGGAACGGCACAAGGGCCGTAGCGACGCTCACGACCTGTTTTGGCGAGACATCCATATATTCGACCCGATCCGGCGTAATGGTGACAAAGTCGCCGCCGGATCTCGCCGACACCGTTTCAGACACCAACCGCCCCGAGCCATCCAGTTTGGAGTTGGCTTGAGCGATCAAGAACTTGTCACCTTCGATCGCGGAAAGAAATTCGATCTGATCGGTCACCCGCCCTTTCTCGACACGCCGGTACGGCGCTTCGATAAATCCGAACTCGTTGATCCGGGCATACGTCGCCAGCGACGTAATCAATCCGATATTCGGACCTTCCGGCGTTTCAATCGGACAGATCCGGCTATAGTGCGAAGGATGCACGTCGCGCACTTCGAATCCCGCGCGCTCTCTCGTCAATCCCGCCAGGACCCAGCGCCGACAGCCGCCGCTTATGGGTGATCTCGGCCAGCGGATTCGTCTGATCCATGAACTGCGACAACTGGCTGCTGCTGAAGAACTCTTTGACAGCCGCCACGACCGGCTTCGCATTGATCAAGTCGTGCGGCAGCACCGTCTCCATGTCGAGAAGATTCATTCGCTCCTTGATGCTGCGCTCCATGCGGACCAGACCAAGCCGGAACTGATTTTCCAGCAGTTCGCCGACGGACCGGACTCGGCGATTTCCCAAGTGGTCAATGTCGTCGATCTCGCCTTTCCCCATCTTGAGATTGACGAGGTAGCGAATGACTTCGACAATGTCCTGGGACGTTAGCGTTCGTTGCTCCAACGGAAAATCCAAAAGCAGTTTCTTGTTCAGCTTCAATCGCCCGACCGGAGAAAGGTCATATCGCTTGGAGTTCAAGAACAAATTGTCGAAGAGCGCCCGGGCAGTTTCGACCGACGGCGTTTCTCCCGGCCGCAGACGCCGATAGATCTCCACCATCGCCTCTTCCTTCGACACGGTCCGTTCCATCTCGAGCGTGTCGAGAATGACAGGCGTCGAGGTTGCCCCGTCAAAGAAGATGACTTTGAATTCTTCGATTTCGCTTTCAAGGATCTTTTCGATCATCTCGGCGGTCAGGCGTTGATTTTTCTCCACCAACTTGTTCTTCTTGGCATCGACCACTTCGCTCAACACCGCTCGTCCGACCAACTCGCTGGGCGCCACAGGAATCTCCTTGACCCCGGCCGCCTTGAGTTTGGCGATAATGCCCTTCGTAAGCTTGGCGCCTTCCCGCACGAGCGGTTCTTTGCCGCTCTTGTCCACAACTTCCGTCGAAGCGCGCATTCCCTGATGGATCTCCGGATCCAGCTTGCGCAGCATCTTGCCCTTGGCCACCCGGATCTCCTCAACCGGGTAATACATTTTCAGCAAGTCGTCGCTCGAAAATCCGAAGGCCTTGAGCAAAATGGTCGCGGGCATCTTCCGCCGGCGGTCGATGCGGACGTACAGGATGTCGCGCGCATCGAACTCGAAATCCAGCCATGACCCGCGGTACGGAATGATGCGGGCGCTGTACAGCACCTTGCCGCTGGCATGGGTGCGGCCTTTGTCGTGCGTGAAGGAGGCGCCGGGCGACCGGTGCAGCTGACTCACCACGACGCGTTCGGTTCCGTTGACGATGAACGTGCCGCGTTCTGTCATCAGGGGCAATTCGCCGACATAGACCTCCTGCTCGCGGACGTCGAGCACCTTCTTCTTCGGGCCCTTGTCTTCCTTGTCGAAGACCACGAGCCGCACGCGCAGCTTGAGCGGCACGGCGAAGGTCATGCCTTGCTCGAGGCATTCACGCTCGTCGTACTTAGGCGTTCCGAGCGTGTAGCTCGTGAATTCGAGGATCGCCGTATTGTTGTAATCGGGAATCGGAAACACGCTGGCCAAGGCCGCCTGCAATCCGTGATCTTTTCGTCGTTCCGGCTCGACTTCAAACTGAAGGAATTCCTCGTAGGACCGCTTCTGGATCTCGATGAGATCCGGAATATCGATGCTGGTCCGAATACGGGAAAAATCCTTCCGTTCGACGAACTCTTGTAGAGTCGTTTCGGGCATTCCGCAGTCCTCCACTACATATGGTTGGGCTTGGGCACCCGTTCGTCACGGGTGCCCGCAGATGCTGAACGGGACCGAGCTTACTTAATCTCGACCTTTGCGCCGCTCTCTTCGAGCTTCTTCTTCATGGCATCGGACTCTTCCTTGGTCGCGCCGGTCTTGACGGGCTTCGGAGCGCCCTCGACCAGATCTTTGGCTTCCTTGAGTCCGAGGCTCGTGAGTTCACGAACCACCTTGATGACCTGAATCTTCTTGTCTGCCGGGGCAGAGACGAGAATGACGTCGAACGCCGTCTTCTCTTCGGCCGGAGCAGCAGCGGCTCCACCGGCGGCAGGCGCCGCCGCAATGGCGACAGGAGCGGCGGCCGTGACTCCGAAACGGCTCTCCAACCCCTTCACCAACTCGGCCAAATCCAGCACGCTCATGCTCTCAATGGCCTTGATCAACTCCTCCTGCGACAACTTCGTGGCTGTGGCTGACATGTCCCCTTCTCCTTTCCGTTTATCCTGAATGGCTGCAATGACTCTCACAAACTTTGTCAACACCGCGTTCAAGGTATAGACGACGCCGCGAATCGGCCCCTGCATCGCCGACAACAACATCGAGATCAACACTTCCTTCTTGGGCAGCTTGGCGACGGCCGCCAATTCCGCCGGCTGTAGGACCTTGCCCTCGAGGACGCCGAGCATGATCCGTATCTTTTCTTCGCGCTTTTCGGCGGCGATGAAGTCCTTGAGGATCTTGGTCGGCAACACCGGATCGTCGTAGCCGATGACGACGCCCGTGGGCCCTTTCAGATACGCCTTCAACCCGGCCACGGTCGTGCCCTCGGCCGCTCTGATCGCCAGTGTATTCTTGACGACCTTGTATTCGGCCTTCGCTCCTCGTAGCTGCTTGCGCAGTTCCGTGACGTGGTTGACCGGGAGGCCCACACATTCGGTGACGATGGCCAATCGCGCACGACCGAACTTTTCCGTCAGTTCCGCAACCGCTGTGGCTTTCTCTTCCTTCTTCATCTCATCCCCTCTTGTCTAGACCGCGGGCTCGACGCCTAGCTCCACTGCTTCGCCAGGGCCACCGCGTCCAATTTCACTCCCGGCCCCATCGTGCTGGAAATGGTCACGCTCTTGAGATAGCGCCCCTTGCACGAGGCGGGTTTGGCCTTCACCACAGCCTCTAAGACCGCGGACGCGTTGTCGTAGAGTTGATCCGGCTGGAACGACACCTTGCCGACCGGCACTTGGACGATACCGGCCTTTTCCACCTTGTACTCGACCCGGCCTTTTCGAATCTCGGCGACGGCTTTGCCGACCTCGAAGGTCACCGTCCCGGTTTTCGGATTCGGCATGAGACCGCGAGGACCCAATTGCTTGCCGAGCTTGCCGACCGAGGCCATCAAATCCGGCGTAGCGATCGCATAATCGAAATCCATCCAGCCGCCCTTGATCTTCTCCATGAGATCATCGGCGCCGACGAAATCTGCTCCGGCCTGGCGCGCTTCCTGTTCCTTTTCCCCCTTCGCAAAGACGATCACCCGTACCTTCTTGCCGGTGCCATGAGGAAGAGACGTCGTCCCGCGCACCATCTGATCCGAACGCTTTGGATCGACACCCAGCCGGATCGCCAGATCGACGGACTCATCGAATTTCGCGTATGCCGCGCTTTTGACCAGCGCGACGGCGTCTCGGAGCGCGTACGGACGCGGTTCCATCTTCGTCAGCGCGGCCTTCATTTTCTTGCCCATCACAAATACTCCTTGCGTTGTCGTTACCCCTGAACCACGACCCCCATGCTGCGGGCGGTCCCTTCGATGATCTTGACGGCGCCCTCGAGATCGGCCGCGTTCAAATCGGCCATCTTCTTTTGAGCAATTTCCGTCAGCTGCTTGCGCGTGATCTTTCCGACCTTGTCCTTCTGTGGCACGCCGGATCCCTTGATGATACCGGCCGCTTTCTTGAGCAGATCGGACGCCGGTGGCGTCTTCATGATGAAGGTGAACGACCGGTCTTTATAGACGGTGATGATCACCGGGATGATGCTGTCCCCTTCCTTTTGGGTCTTGGCGTTGAACTGCTTGCAAAATTCCATGATGTTCACGCCGTGCTGACCCAACGAAGGGCCGACCGGAGGAGCCGGGTTCGCCTTTCCTGCCGGAATCTGTAACTTGATCTGAGCCGATACTTCCTTCGCCATGCGCTACTCCTCTATATACGTTCTACCTGCAGGAATCCGAGCTCGACGGGCGTTGAACGTCCGAAGATGCTGACCATGACCTTCAGGCGGTTATGGTCCTGATCGACTTCATCGACGACGCCGTTGAAGCCCAGGAATGGTCCATCGACGATGCGGACATTGTCGGTTTTAATGAATTTGACTTGCTCACGGGGCCCCGCGCTGCCCGCATCGACTTGCTTCAACAATTCAGCGACTTCTTCATTCGTTAACGGAGTCGGCTGTGCCCCGCCCCCGACAAATCCGGTCACCTTGGGCGTTTCCTTGATCATTTGAAGCGTTTCATCGGTCACGGGTGTTTCCAACTCCACGAGGACATAGCCGGGGAAAAATTTCCGCCGTGAGGTTCGCCGTTTGCCGTCCTTGATTTCGATGACGTCTTCCGTCGGAACCAGGACCTGCCCCATCTTCTCCGTGAGGGCCATCTGATTGGCCCGTTCGAGCAAACTGGTTTTCACGCGTCCCTCGAAGCCGGCATAGGTATGGATGACGTACCAGTTTTTCCCCGTGCCCGTCTTCGGTTCCTTGGTTGATAGACTCTCACTCATATGATCTTCCCCACCAGCCAAGATAAGAACGAATCGATGACCGAAAGATAGATCGACATGAGCACGCAGAACACGATCACAACCGTTGTGGATCCGATGGTCTCCGCCTTCGTTGGAAACGAGACCTTCTTAAGTTCATTGCGCACATCGCTGAGAAACTCTTTGATGTTTTCGATCATCCTCGTAAACATTGACGACGACTCCCTCCGAACTAACCCAAACCTTCTATCCATCTGCCAAGAACGAATGGCAGACGGTACGAGCGAGCTTTAGACTGAAGCAAAACCCCACATAAGACGCTTATCCCGTCGGGCTCAATCCAGTAGCCCTCCGGGTCGAGCAAGCTCTGTTTGGCAGGGGCACTAGGATTTGAACCCAGACTCTCGGTTTTGGAGACCGATGTGCTGCCATTAACACCATGCCCCTCTACGTCGCGATTCTGAGTTCCCCAGAACCCTTACTTCACTTCCTTATGAGGCGTGTGCTTCCGGCAGAACTTGCAAAACTTGTTTCGTTCCAACCGATCCGGATCGTTTTTCTTATTCTTCATCGTCGAATAGTTACGCTGCTTGCAGGCCGTGCAGGCCAAATCGATGATTTCTCGCATCTCTTGCTCCTGTCCCCTTCGCTAGCCGGGTTACGCTAGAATTTCGCTGACGACGCCGGAGCCCACGGTCTTGCCGCCCTCGCGCACGGCGAAGCGCAAGCCCTGATCCATCGCGATCGGGCTGATCAACTCGGCCGTCACGCTCACGTTGTCCCCGGGCATCACCATCTCCACCCCCGGATTCAACGACACGATCCCCGTCACGTCGGTCGTCCGGAAGTAGAACTGCGGCCGATACCCGTTGAAAAACGGCGTATGCCGGCCCCCTTCTTCCTTGGTCAGCACATAGATCTCCGCCTTGAACTTCGTGTGCGGGGTAATGCTCTTGGGTTTCGCCAGCACCATGCCGCGCTCCACGTCTTCTTTCTTCGTTCCCCGCAACAACACCCCGACGTTGTCCCCCGCCTGGCCCTCATCGAGCACCTTGCGGAACATCTCGACGCCGGTCACCACGGTGGCCTGGTTCGGCCGCAGCCCCACGATCTCGATTTCATCGCCGACCTTGACGATGCCCCGCTCGCAGCGCCCCGTCACCACCGTGCCGCGCCCGCTGATCGTAAAGACGTCTTCGATCGGCATCAAAAACGGCTTATCGATCGGCCGTTGCGGCGTCGGAATGTAGCTGTCGACGGCCTCCAACAACTTGAGGATCGACGGCACCCCTAGCGGCCCTTGATCACCCTCCATCGCTTTCAAGGCGCTGCCCTGGATGATCGGCGTCTTGTCGCCCGGGAACCCATACTTGCTTAAGAGCTCCCGCACTTCCAGTTCCACGAGATCCAACAGTTCCTTGTCGTCGATCTTGTCGGCCTTGTTCAAAAACACCACGATGAAGGGGACGCCCGACCTGCCGGGCCAACAAAATATGCTCCCGGGTCTGGGGCATGGGACCGTCGGCGGCACTCACCACCAAAATCGCTCCATCCATCTGCGCCGCCCCCGTGATCATGTTCTTCACGTAATCGGCGTGGCCCGGACAGTCGACGTGCGCATAGTGGCGCTTCTCGGTCTCGTATTCCACGTGGCTGATGGCAATCGTCATGATCTTCGTGGCATCGCGGCGGCCCTGGCTTTCGCTCGCCTTGGCCACTTCGTCGTAGCTGATGAACTTCGCCATGCCCTTGTCCGCGCTGATCTTCGTCAACGCCGCCGTCAGCGTGGTCTTCCCGTGGTCCACGTGCCCGATCGTCCCGATATTCACATGCGGCTTCTTCCGCTCATATTTCGCCTTCGCCATGCCTCAGCTCCTTTGCTAAAACGAATATGATTCCCACGAGCGCCGGCTCACTCCGAGGCGCACGCCAGCGGCATAATGTGGTATGGAGCCCACGACGCGGATCGAACGCGTGACCTCGTCCTTACCAAGGACGTGCTCTACCAACTGAGCTACGTGGGCCATGTAATTGTCTTGCGTCATCCGTGAAAAGTTCCGTAGGTCGTCGGTCTCAATCCAATCGTCTTCGTTCGTACTTCAACTCCTGTCTCCAACTACGTCACGAACAACGTTGAGGTCGTAGCCACTTGGAGCGGGCGGTGGGAGTTGAACCCACGACAGCCAGCTTGGAAGGCTGGGACTCTACCGCTGAGCTACGCCCGCCTTGATCTCCAACGTGATGTTGAGCGTGGAAGCCACAGAACTGTCATGACCGGGGCTCGACACTCACCACTGCCGTCCGCATTGCCTGCTGTGGTGGGCAGGCAAGGATTCGAACCTTGGAAGCCGATGGCAACAGATTTACAGTCTGCCCCCTTTGGCCACTTGGGTACCTGCCCGAAATCTCCAAACGTAAAAAATTCCAGCTACGAAGGGGCCCTCGTTTCGCATCAAGTAAGATGGGAAAAGAAGAGCAGGCTAGTCCACGCACAGCGCCTCCCTCCTTAAAATTAAGGATGGAAGTGATGAGCAGCGGACTCAGCCTTGTTCAGGAAACGGCTGATTCTATTGATGAAGTGATGCGAAGTCAAGACCTCATGGGGGAGTCGAGCACTTTTCGGAGCATTATTTTGCATTAATATCCTCTGCAAGCTCCTGCCCTACCCTTATGTTCAGGAAACTCGCCACACTATTTCGGTAATCATCTCCGAGAAAAACGTGAGAAAAGATAAACTTATTCAATTATTTCCAGGAATCTGATCGCAGGCTTTGGCGTGATGCAGGGTTCCCTGGGTCCCGGCTAGCCTCTTGAAGGCCTGCTTGACGAGATCCGAGGGAAACTCAAGTGGCCCTGACATCAAGCGTCCAATTTCTTCACTCGAAAGACGTGAAGTCGAGGCTAAAAACCGTTTTCTGGTGACGCTTCGCTCAGCGGGGTCCTCCGGCTCATAGTAGCCGCGGAGCTTTCCCTCTCGATCCGCCTCTTCGAGCCGGCGAAGCCATGCATCCCGCAGTTTGCCGGGCTTCTGGATGGATTGGCCTCCGCCATGCCGCATTTCCAGTTGGCTCCAGACCGTCCAGCCGACAAAAACAGCCCACCCTTCGTTCAACGCTTCCCAAGATTCACGCTCGCTGAGAAACCGCTCTTCCGTTTCCTTTCTCCGCTGTACCACGGGGGTGATGAGGACAGCGCCGTACCGGCATTGCTGCTGTTCCCGCGCAAAGCTTAAGAAGGGATCAGGCTGTCCTTGCGCTTCCGTTGTCGACAGATAGTCCATGTACGCATGGAAGAGTTCGTGGTACAGGGTCTCCAATTCTGCATGCGTCAGCCGAGCCAGTGGACGCAACGTTCCCCCCGCCACGTTGAACGAGAGGGTTCGATTCAACACCATGCGATGCTCGGACGGATGATACTCGGCCGCAAAGGCCTGCAAATCGTCAAACTCAAAGCCGACAAACTCGGCAGGGACCGTTCGCAAAAACTTGGTGGGCAACCCCAAACTCTCGGCTTCAGCCGTGATTTGTTTCCAGATATGCCCCGAAGAATCCGAGGCTGTCCCGCTCCCGAGGGCTGGAATCGTCGACAGGCAAACGAGAAGCGCTACAAGGGAACCCACGATCGGATACATCGAGATCTCAATAATCGCTGTCTCGATAGCGGCCCCAGTCGGCCTGAAACTTCTTCGACCAAGGCCAGCTGCTCAAACATCGCCGGAGAGATATGATCGAGGAATCGAGTAGGCTTCGACAACAACATACCGCTGCTTTTATCGAAGACGTTAATGGGGTACGTTAAAAAGAGATGGCGCTTGGCGCGCGTCACTGCCACATAGAACAGTCGCCGCTCTTCTTCAAGTTCTTCATCGGTGACGAACGAATAGATCGACGGAAATTTTCCATCGACCACCCATATGACGAACACACACTGCCATTCCAGCCCTTTGGCCGAATGAATCGTCGATAACACCATCCGCTCATCGTCGCGATCCGGAGCTTCGACGTCGACCGCACTACCGTCCGGCGGTTCGAGGGCCAGATCGGAGAGGAAGGTCTCCACTTCCGGATATCCCTCGGCAATCGTATGGAGATGATCGAGATCCCGAATCCGCTTGGGATAGTCGTCGTATTGCTCCTTGAGGATCGGGAGGTAATATTCATAAATGTGATTGACTTGTTCGGCCGTCCGGTGATCGTCGGCACCTGAGAGACTTTCCAGCGTATGCGCCAAGTTCTTCAGTCCCTGAGCCGATCGCCCGCTTACAGCCCGCAATACGTCGTAGGGCTTCTCCGATTTCACCAATGTGGTCAACAGATCTTGGGCCTTCTTGGGGCCAACCCCCTCGACAAGCATCAGAACCCGATGCCAACTCACAGCGTCGAGCGGATTGGCGACGACACGAAGGTGCGCCAGCAGATCCTTGACGTGGGCGGTTTCAATGAATTTCACTCCGCCGCGTTTGACAAAGGGCAATCCGGATCGAGACAACTCAATTTCCAGATCGAACGAGTGAAAACTGGAACGGAACAAGACCGCCACCTCGCTCAGCGGCACCCCCTCTTCGCGCAATTCCAGAATTTTCTGGGCCACGAACCGCGACTGGGCATTCTCTCCTGCCGCTTCAGCCAGCGTCGGCAAGGGTCCGTCAAGCTTCCGCGTGAACAGGTGTTTGGTATATTTCTCAGCCGCTTCTTCAATGATGCAGTTGGCGAGGTTCAGAATCGGCTGCGTGCTTCGATAATTTTCCTCCAACTTATAGATCGTGGCGCCTGGGAATAACGTCGGGAATTCCATGATATTTTTGAACGTCGCGCCCCGGAAGGCATAAATCGACTGGCTGTCGTCGCCGACGACCATGACGTTCTGATGAGAGGCCGCCAAATTTCTGATCACGTCCGCCTGTAATCGATTCGTGTCCTGATATTCGTCGACCAAAATGTAGCGATACAGTCGCGAAATCGCCTCTCGGGCATGGGCATCCTGCACCAAAAGCTGGCGCAGCAGCACAAGGAGGTCATCGTAGTCCACGAGTTGCCGCTGGCGCTTTGCAGCACGATAGCCCGTCTGAAGTTGCGAAAGCGCCTCGAGATGATCGGCGAAATGACTGAATTCCTCGATGACGATGTCGTCCAATGTCCGCAACGTATTCTCGGACTTGCTGAAGATTTCCGCGATGGTGCCCTTCCGTGGAAATCGCTTGTCTTTTTCATTGAGTCCCAGTTGCGACCGGACGAGGGCAATTAAGTCTTCGGCATCGCTTCGATCTAAAATCGTAAATCCCGGCTCCAACCCAATCGCCCGGCCGTAGCGCCGGAGCAGCATGTTCGCAACCGAGTGAAACGTGCCGCCGCATACGCGTTCGCTGCGCACACCGATCAATTCCCCGGCCCGTTGCAGCATCTCCTGCGCCGATTTGCGCGTAAAGGTCAGCAAGAGGATATGCGAAGGATCGACACCACTATCAATCAGATAGGCCACGCGATACACCAGTGTGCGCGTTTTCCCGCTGCCAGCACCGGCAATCACCAAGGAAGGCCCATCGCCCGCCGTCACCGCCGCAAGTTGCTGCGGGTTCAATGCTGCAGCGTAATCGATGGAGAGCTTCCGAGGAGTGGAGTCCTCCGGCGGGCGCTTTAAGACGTATGGTGTGATGTCGCGACTCATGAAGGAAGAAACGTCACTGCGACGTATAACATTACAACGTGAATGTTTCAACGCAGGGCGCTGCCCGTCGGGAACATGGAGTATTCTAGTTCTCTAATGTGAAGTGTCGTGCAGTAGACGTTCGAGCAACTATCGCTCCGGGAAATCGGTTGAGCAGGCGGAGCATAAACAAGAGGGTCACCGGGAGATAAATCATGATGCCGACCAGACCGAGGAGAGGTTCTCCAATCCAGAATGTGATGGTGAGATTGAACGTGAGGACGCCGTAATAGAGCCCGCAGCCAAGGAGCAGGTGCCTAGTCACCGTGGCATCCGCAGGCGCTGGCGGCAACCGCCGGTCGATGACGAAGTAGATCGAGAGGGCGATGAGTCCCACCACGGCCCATCCCACAAAGTTCATGAGCGGAATCCCAAAGTACACCCCTGGGTCCGGATATCCGTAGATCAGGCCGAGAAACCAACGGTCGCCCCGCAGCGCGACGGGATCGATGATGACGTCGATGAACGTCAAAAACGCGGCCGTCAGCACCAACACCGGCCATGCGGTTCTGATGGCCGGATCCAGCAGAAGGCGCAACCGATAGGGGCTGAATGACTGGTGGGAAGGCAATACAAAAACCAGCGCCAGACAATAGCTCGCAAACAACAGAAACGTGAATGAGAGAGAATCCATGAAGGGAACGTCTGCGATATAGAGTTCTTCTCCCACCGTGGCGCCGTTATAATAGTAAAATCCAAACGGCACACCGATGCGTGTCGAGGAGAATTCGCAGAGAAACGCCGTCACCCAACTGACGAGCAGAAAGGCGCTTGTCCTTCGCCAACCGAGGAGCCCGCGACCGATGAAGAGAAAGGCGGCAAGAAAGGCAAAGACGTAAGGGCGCAGAAGGACAGTCTTCAACAACAGCAGCGGTAGCGCTTCCATCGGGTAGGTCGGGTCACAACTCCTTCATTTCATTTCGCGCGCATTGTGGACGACCGGACGGCGATTTGCCAGCAGAAAACCCGCGAAACCATGCAAGGAGTCGCCGATCCGCCTCCCTCTTGGAGCCAAGAGGACCACTCGGTTATAATGCCCCATCCTAAACGGGAGGAAGCACTCCGCTCATGGCCACTACCAGCATCCCTTATAGTGAACAGCAACGCTCGCTCGCCGATCTGATGCTGGCCGTCGCCGGAGAATCGGTGACCGTCATGAAGAAGAACGCCCCCGACCAGGCGCTCAAGCTGAAACGGCAGGACGAGTGGAAGCTTTACCTCGAGTTCCTCAAGGTCACGTTCAACCTGGCCGACCGCCTGTCGGCATTTCATATTCCCATTAAAGATCAGCCGGACTTCATGAGCGGACTGGAAGATGCGGTGACGACTCGATTGCGTGCGGTGCTGGAGCCGGCCTTCTCGTCGGTCGATCAAAACGAGATCATGATGACCATCAGCGGCGTGGTGGCGGAAAGCCGAAAGCTCTACGAGGGATATCGATTCTCGATTACGGAAGAGAGCAAGGCCAAGAATGACATGTTCGACGCCTTCGGCGGGCGCGTGGCCGATGCGCTCGGCGTCGCTGACAACCCCCAAATCACCTCTGCGGCCATGTTGTGCGCGACAGCGATGGTTCCTGCCATCACGGCAATTCTCAAAGGTGAACGGCCACCGGATGTCGGCCCCGCAGCTTCACCATCTGCCAGCCAGGCCGAGTCGGTCGCAAGCGGGTCGCCAAGAGGGCAGACAGGAAACGAAATCAAACTCATCAGTGTCATGTCAGACGTCTCCGGCGATGAAATTGAAACGCGCTGGGGACTGCATCCGCGTTTTCGTCAAGATCTGACCACCGAGGAGACTCAACAGCTCGCCAAGCTGATGAATCGAGTTGCGAAAGTGCTTGGCGAACGGTATGCCGCCGTGGCATTCTCCGAAGAGTGGAACTCTTGGCACAAGGCAGGTCACGCCTGAAGAAGATTCCACGAGTGACCGTCTTCTCGCCAATTTCAAGTCCACCTCACAAGGAGACTGCGTGAACCCGACGACGACCCTCGATTCTGTGCACACACATATTCCAGCCAGCCTCGCTCGGCTGTCCGAACTGTCGCTGAATATTTGGTGGAGTTGGACAGTGGAGGCCCGCCAGCTCTTCGAGACGATCGATCCTACACTGTGGTTCCACACGCACCACAATCCGGTCAAGCTGCTGGCCGACGTGAAACCCGAGCGATTGGCCAAGCTCGCGGATGACCCGTCGTATCTCAGACAGTACTCCGCCGTGCTCAAACTGTTCGACGAGTACAAGGCCAACGGGCGGAGTTGGTTCAGCACCAAGCACGCCGGGGAAACGAAGAAAATCATCGCCTACTTTTCCGCCGAATTCGGCCTCCATACCTCCATTCCCATTTACAGCGGCGGTCTCGGTATCCTTGCGGGAGATCATTGCAAGGAAGCGAGCGATCTGGGCGTCCCTCTCGTCGGTATTGGGTTCATGTATCCTCAGGGTTATTTTCGTCAGCGAATCACACAGGAAGGGTGGCAGGAAGCCGCCTACGCGCCGTTTAATCGGGAGGATTCGCCAATCCATCCGGCCCTGACGCCATCGAGCGAACAATGCCGGTTCACCGTCGACATGGGCGGCCGCAATGTCACAGCCGTCGTTTGGAAAGTGTTGGTGGGCCGTATTCCGCTCTATTTGATCGATACCGATGTACCGGAAAACACTCCGGAGAACCGTGCGTTGTCGGCGCGATTGTACGGTGGCGACCAAGAGATGCGGCTCTGTCAGGAGATTCTCTTGGGCATCGGCGGCGTGCGCCTGCTTCGTGCGCTGGGCATTGCGCCGGCAGTCTGGCACGCGAACGAAGGCCACTCTGCGTTTTTGACGTTGGAACGTGTGCGCGAACTGGTGCAAAGCGGCCGCTCCCACGCTGAGGCCAGTGAAGTCGTCCGTCAAAGCACGGTCTTCACGACCCATACGCCGGTCCCCGCCGGCCACGACGTGTTCCCGCATTATCTGATGGACCGCTATTTTTCAGGATATTGGGAACAGCTCAATCTCTCCAGAGACGAATTCCTGGGGTTGGGCGAGACGCCGGAATCGCGTGGACATGGGTTCAACATGACGGCCCTCGTGATGCGCCTGTCAGCGCACGTCAACGGGGTAAGCCGTGAACACGGACGCGTCAGCCGCGAGATGTGGCAGCATTTTTGGCCAGGGTTGCCGGTCGAATCGGTGCCGATCCGGCATGTCACCAACGGCATTCATGCCCCCACATGGATTGCGCAAGATTTGCATCGTCTTTACAGCAAATCCCTCCATCCGGCCTGGTCTGAGCATTGCGACGACTCTGCCATGTGGCAGCGCGTGCTCGACATTCCCGACCACTGAACTCTGGGCGGTCCGTCAAACCATGAAACGCAAATTGATGGGATTTATCCGCGAACGGGCGCGCACTGGGTGGATGCAGGGGAATTTGCAGCCGTCACAGGTACTGAGCCGCGGCACGCTGCTCGATCCGGAGGCCTTGACGATCGGATTTGCCAGACGATTCGCGACCTATAAGCGCGCCACGCTGCTCTTCCAGGACCTCGAGCGATTGAAGCGGCTGTTACAGGACAAGTGGCGGCCGGTCCAGCTTGTCTTCGCTGGGAAAGCCCACCCCGCCGACGAACCGGGCCGCTATTTCATCCACGAAGTCATAAATTTTTGCAACGACCACAAGCTCGGCGGACACGTGGCCTTCCTCGAAGACTACGAAATGCACATGGCCAAATTCTTGGTCCAGGGCGTGGACATCTGGCTGAACACCCCTCGGTTTCCTATGGAAGCCAGCGGCACCAGCGGGATGAAAGCGGCCCTAAACGGCGTGCTTCATTTGAGCACGCTGGACGGCTGGTGGCAGGAAGGCTTTAACGGGGCAAACGGCTGGGGCATTCAGCCCTTGGAGGGCAATTCCGATGTGTCGGCACAGGACGCTCACGATGCCGAACAACTGTACCGTCAGTTGGAGCAGGAGGCGGTGCCGTTGTTTTACCAGCGCGATCTCGACGGCATTCCACGCGGCTGGCTCCAGATGGTCAAGGAAAGTATCAGAACCGTCGCCCCCCGGTTCTGCACCAAGCGAATGGTAAAGGACTACGTCGAGCTGTTGTACTGCCCCGCGATGACTCAGGTCCCAACAACCTGGTGAGGACGAATCGCTGATCTCCCTCATCTGCATGCTGCTCGCCTTCGTGGTCCCCTCTCACGCCGTGGCCCCCGACGCTTCCCTGGAACGAGAAGCGACCGACGCCTTTAACCGTGCCGACTATGGCGCGGTGTTACGGCTTCTACCTCCGGAGTCTTCTGAAGTCACCCCCTCAAAAGCGCTGCTTCGGCTGGCCGTGCAAAGTGCGATCAAACTCGGTCGGCCGGAGGAAGGGCTCGAAATCTATGAACGGCTCGTCAAAGCCAGCCAGGCTGACGATCCGGCCCTGCTGCGACCACTGGGCGTCAGTTTCCTCAGCGCCTATGTGCGCGACACGAGGGAACACCTTCGCATCGCCGCCTACAGCGCACTTGCAGATTTGAGCCTGCCGGATCAGCAAGCCATCTTAGAGGATGGCTTGTTGGACAGCTCACCTATCGTGCGTGCACGGGCCGTCGAGGCGCTCGCGCGGGCAGGGCTTGCCGCCAAATCACAGCCCTTGCGGCGCGCGCTTCAAGATGACTCGGCTTCGGTACGCATTGCAGCGATGAATGCGCTAAGCGAAGCCCAGGTGACCGACATCATGCCGCGATTGATCGAAGTGGCGAGAACAGAGGATGGGCCTGAAGGCGTCTTTGCATACGCCGCTCTGTACCGACTCGGCAAACAGGACATGCTGGCCGATATCACCGGAGCAGCCACGTTGCCGGACCCCGAGACGCGAATGGCTGCACTCGGGGTCCTGGGCCGCCTAAAGCGGCCCTCCAGTCTCAGTGTCCTCAGCCAAGGTGTGTATGATCCTGAACCGCCCGTACGGGCATTCGCCGCGGGTGCGTTGGGTGAGTTTGGCCAGGCAGGTGCGGTCGCTCCTCTCACGCATGCACTCGGAGATGAGCACGCTCGCGTGAGAGCAGTCGCGGCCGCCAGTCTGGGCCGCGTGGGCAACAAAGACTCACGTCCGCTGCTTCACGCGTTGACACGGGATGCATCCATGCAGGTTAGAGCCAGCGCGGTCGAAGGGCTTCTACGACTGGGCGATCACACTGCGGTTCTCGTGGCGACCGACCTTGCGCGGCATCCGGATCCGTCTGTGCGGGCTTCCGCTGCCCAAGCCCTGGCTGCGGCATCCGACAAGCAAGCGCTCTCCGTCCTCCAGACGCTTCTACAAGATCAGCAACCCCAACCGCGTCTGTACGCGGCCAAAGCCTTGGGAAAACTCTCCCTGCCTGTACTGCCTCTGATCAAGAAAGGTCTCCATGACTCGGATCCAGCGGTCCGCATTACCGCGGCCGGGAGTCTGCTCAATCAGCTGAACTCCCCCACAAGGTCCTCGTCGGGCAGAGGACGGAAAGGATAGTCATGAGGAAATTCATGGGCGTTCTGGTGCTCACCCTCGCCTCGTTTGCGCTGGGGTACTATTTCGGGCAGCGCCCTGTAGGTACCCTTCAAGAAACGGTGGGTGATCTCCAACATTCGTTGAAGGACATGTCCAGGAACGTGGTCGATACCACCATGGGCATTGAGCGCGATCTTCGCAGGAGGCAAGCGCTCCTCGATACGAAATCACGAGTGGTGCAGGCGAAGTCGGAGCTGGTCGACAAGAATTACGGGGAGGCGGCCAAACAGCTCGCCGAGGGTGTGGATGCTTTGGAAAGCGCCATGAAAGGCGCGAAACCCAGTGATCAGACGCAGGCGATGCGGGGACTGGTAGGGCAACTGCAGGAAATGCGGCTGGAGTTGACGATGGGGAAACCGGTGCCCATTCGGAAACTGACGGAACTGCAGCAGAATCTGGACAGTGAGCTGAACAAGTAACCGGTCAATTCATCGAAACTGAGCCGGCGGGCTGCTTCTTCCACTTCGCCAGGATCCGCTCGACCCTCATCCGAACGACCATATCGGAATCCTTGGTCAACGGCTTGATTGCGTCGCGCCCGCGCGGATCGCCGATCGCCTCAAGCGCTGCCGCAGCGGTAAGCCGGGTGAACCAATCGGCATCGGCAAGCATTTCAATCAACGGATCCACGGCACCGCCGTGCTTGATCCGTCCCAGCGCCAGGACGGCCTGCTTTCGCACCATTTCATCTTTGTCTTTTAAGGCTTTGATCAGGCGCTCAAGGGCCGGCTCCCCCAGTTCGACCAGCGCATTGGTCGCATCGTCTTTAAATTCATCGCTCCGCAACTGAAGCATGAGTGGATCCAGGACGCGCTCATCGCGGATTTTGCCCAACGCCATGATGACATACTTACGGACATCCCAGTCCCGCACCATCTTGATCAGCATCTCCACGGCCGGCGATCCAATTTGCCCCAGCGCTTCAACGGCCACCTCACGGACCTGCCAATCGCCGTCGTAGAGCGCCTTGCAAAGCGGCTCGACACAGCGTTCGTCACCCATTTCACCCAAGGTGATCGCCGCTTCACGCCGCACGACCCAATCCGGATCCTTTAAGAGATCGATTTGAATATCGATCTCGTCTTTGACTTTTTCCTCTTCGAGCATGACCGGTTCAGCCTGCTCGCCGGGGAGATCCGCGGTGGGAGTCTGATCGCTCGTGAATTCCGCCGACACCTTGTCCGCTAGTTCATCACTTGCGAGGTCGGCGCCGCCCTTCGTCTGCTGCTGCTCTTCGTTGCGTAGTTCATCCATGGCGCTGTTCCTTCAACTGCTTCTTCTTATCCCGCCGCCGGTGCAGCAGCCTCAGCCGGTTTATTTCCGCCGGCATGCTTCCGTCTCAGGGCCAACGCCCGCCGTCTGCGTTGCTCGCGCTTCAACCGCTTGCGCAAAGACCGCATGGCTGGCATCCCCTTCGGGATTGGAATGATCGGCGTGTTTTTGGACGATTTTCTTTTTTAACCTGGATTCGTCGGATTCAGCGGTCTGCTTTTTTGCCATGCGTCTCCCCTCATGGTCGTCTGTCTGAAGCCGGCTTCATCAACGCCGGTGAAGAAGAGCATAGTCTAGTGGAGCACTTCGCGCACTGTCAACCCGAAGGAGACAGAAGAAGGAGAGCGTTACGCCAAGGCGAGAGTGGCGACCTCCGCATGAGCGGTGTGATCGGCGGCCAAGATCGCAGGAACACGACGAATACGGCGGGCGAGCCATACATCGCTAGGAAGCACGCGCAGCCACGAGGTCATGAGCGGGATCGGACGGTCGGCCACCGTCCTCTCGATCAACAGCGATGAAGCCCGTCCCGATGTCGCTTCTGAATACTGCAAGAGTTCCGGACGCCGTTGCCCGACGATCTCAATCTGGACGTGGGCAGTACCCTCATGGTCCATGCCCAGTTGCACGGCCGCCGCGTGGGAAAGATCGAGTATGCGGCCATTGACATACGGGCCCCGATCGGTAATGCGCACATGGAGGTGCTTGCCGTTCGCGAGGTTGACCACCCGTACGATGCTGCCAAGGGGCATCGTCCGGTGTGCGGCGGTCAGCGCTTCCATGTCGAATATTTCGCCGTTGGCTGCCTGCCTGCCATGAAACTGCTCGCCATACCAGGAGGCCACGCCACGGTCCTTGATCCCGACGTCAAATTGGGCCTCCCCTTTTGGAATCCAGGAACAGGCGCCCAACAGCATACCGGCAACAGTAAGGGTGCAGAATACTGCCTGATTCGATCGCGAAGTATAATTTGTCATCGTCAACACCTGTAGTGCTCGGTTGATCTGACAGGACCACGGACACCTCGCCGATGAGGTTCACGGTAAGCCTGAACCGAGCAGTGAACAATACCGCGGCCGTAGACTACGCCCCTACCTTGGTATGAAGTAAATAACCTGCGTACCGGTGACGGGAATGCCCTATCGGACGGCGGGAATATCTCCCATATAAAGGAAAGGCATGCTCCCAGTCAACGTGCTAGGCACCCACCCGGATAATTTCCGCAAGCACTCCTCCAGGCGCCTTCACATAGGTCAGCCAAACGACTTCCCCCTCTCGAATCGTATTGAGCGCGATCCGCTTTTTCCCCCGCAGAATCTTTGTCTGGGCGGTGACCGTGGCACCAACCGTCATATGATTTTTGGGGCCCAGGGGAGTTTTCACCACGATCAACGGCGGCGTCTGTGTGAGCGTGATGGCGATCACGGTGCCTTGGACTTTATACCTGCTGCCCGTACCGGCCTGTACCTCCACGGCAACCAGGCAGAGGGACAGGGAAACAGCCCAGATCGTGAGCCAAATACGACATATCATGATGTCGATATGAATCTAGAGGAGGCGTTGGCGTGACCGAGCGGGACTCTACCAGGACCAAGTCATCCGTGTAAAGCTGCGCAGACCACCCCATGGGCGGTTGACTGCCTCCGTTCTCATGAGTAAGATGCCGAGCAAGCACATGTAAAGAAATGGCGAGTAGACGCCCGCCGCGGAACCCCCGATCCCATCCAGAGCACCGAGTTCATATCCGTTTCTATGATTGACGTTCAACAGATCACCAAACGTTACGGCCAACACACCGCAATCGACCGAGTGACCTTTTCCGTCGCCAAGGGCGAGGTGCTGGCCTTTCTCGGCCCCAACGGGGCGGGGAAAACGACGACGATGCGCATCCTGACCTGCTTCATGCCGCCGACCGAAGGTCGGGCCACCGTGGCCGGCTATGACTGCCTCGAGCAATCCATGGACGTCAAGCGACGGATCGGCTACTTGCCGGAAACGCCGCCGGTCTATCAAGAACTGACGGTCGAGGAATATCTTCGCTTCGTCGGCCGGCTTCGTGGGTTGGCCGGCGCCATGCTCACCGCCGCCATGTCGCGTGAGATCGAACGATTGGGTCTGGGCTCTGTGCAGCACCGATTGATCGGCAACCTCTCGCGCGGCTACCGCCAG
The DNA here is from genome assembly GCA_963824855.1 of uncultured Nitrospiraceae bacterium. Taxonomy (GTDB): domain Bacteria; phylum Nitrospirota; class Nitrospiria; order Nitrospirales; family Nitrospiraceae; genus Nitrospira_C. Next base: position 44,347 of record CAWGQP010000003.1, on the reverse strand, counting down.
CGCGTCGGTCTCGCGCAAGCGCTCATCCACGATCCGCCCGTGCTGATTTTAGACGAGCCGACCGTCGGCCTCGACCCCAAACAGATCATCGAGATCCGGGAATTGATCAAAAGCCTGGCAGGATCGCATTCCGTGATCTTGAGCACTCACATTCTCCCGGAAGCCACCGCGGTCTGCCAACGCGTCGTCATCATCAGCGGCGGGCGCATTGTCGCCGAGGACACCCCTGACCGATTGTCCACCCGGCTGCGCCATTCGGAAAAGATCGCCCTGACCCTGACTCGGCCGCCCGGAGACGCCGAAGCGCGGCTCCGCCAAGTCGACGGCGTGCTTGATGTGCACGCCAACGGTCCGGCGGGACATTTTTTACTCGAAAGCCACCTGGGCAAAGACATCAGGGAAGACATTGCGCGGCTGGCTGTGACCAACAACTGGGGGCTCATCGAACTCAAATTGATTTCCATGACGTTGGAAGACGTGTTCCTCAAACTGACCAGGCACGAAGAAGGGCTGGCGCAGGGTTCCGACGCGGCGGCAGGGCCCGCTGTTGCGGTGAGAGAGAACAACATGGGTGTGCCGTCATGACACCTGTCAATACCCTCGTGGCCAAGGAATTACGTTCGTACTTCGTCTCGCCGGTCGTGTACGTGGTGGGAGCAGTATTTCTCCTGATCGTCGGCCTGCTCGCATACATCTATATTGTCTTCACCGGCGCTCAAGCGATCCAATTGATGCAGGTCCAGGGACAAGCCCAAATTAATCTCAACGACTTGGTGTTTCGAAATCTTTTCAGCAGCATCCGATTCGTCCTGCTGATCGTGCTGCCGATTCTCACCATGCGGCTGTTCGCCGAGGAGAAGAAACTGCGGACGTTCGAATTGCTCATGACCTCTCCGATCGGCCTGAACGAGATCGTCGCGGGAAAATTCGTGAGCGTATTCTTGTTGTTTCTCGGACTGTTGGGCCTCACGGGTCTTATACCCCTAACACTTGCCCTGTTCAGCGATTTCGATTGGTATCCCGATCCTGACGGGCTATTTGGGTCTCGCATTGCTGGGCGCGCTGTTTCTGTCCGTCGGCGTCCTTGCCTCCGCGTTGACCGAAAACCAAATCGTCGCGGCCTTTGTCAGCTTCGGCCTGCTGCTTTTTCTCTGGCTCTTAGCTGGCGTCGGCTCCCTGCTTGGCGATACACCGGCAGGACAAGTCATTTCCTACCTGTCGTTTATGGAGCATTACGACCATCTCGTCCGCGGACTCGTCGACACACGGGATTTAGTCTATTTCGTCAGCGCTCTCGTGCTCATGCTGTTTCTCACTCACCGCGTCGTGGATTCGACGAGGTGGAAATGACCTTGAAGACGATTCCCTTCGGCGTCATCGGCCTATCGCTGGCGCTCGCCGGCATGATCGGATACCACTTCTCGCCGGAACACCTCGGGATCGTGACGGCAATCGAGGGAGCTGGCGCTCATCTGCCTGATTCTCTTTTTTATTGTCCATGCCGACACCGTCAAGGCAGTGTCATCCCGCCGTTCGACACGAATGGGCGCCAACAGCCTGTTCATGGTGCTCTTGTTCATCGGCATCCTCTCCATTTTGAATTTTCTTGCGGCACGGCACTCGCTTCGCTGGGACCTGTCCGAAAATCAGAATTTCTCATTGGCGCCGCAGACCCACCGGGCGATCAGAAGCCTGCCTCGCGAAGTGAAAATCACCGTCTTCACGCGCGAGAAGGACCCCGGCTATCAGACCTATAAAGAGCGGCTCGATAGCTATCGGCAAGCCAGCGCCAAGATCGCCGTCGAGTTCGTGGACCCGGAGCGTCAACCGAAAGTCGCGCAAAGTTATGGCATCACAAGGAGCGATACGGCCGTCTTCGAAAGCGGTGCTCAAACCGTTCGCGTGACCAATCCGTCAGAAGCCGAATTGACCGGCGCCCTCATCCGCGTCTCGAAAGATGACAAGAAGCGCATTCTCTTTCTGGAGGGACACGGGGAACCCGGCACGGACAATCGCGACCGGACAGGATTCTCGCTGGCCAAAGAAATTTTGACCAAGCAGGGCTACGAGGTCGGCACTCTGAGTCTCCTCACCCAGACCGCCGTTCCTGACAACACGTCCATCTTGGCCATCGCCGGCCCCCGGAAGCCGATGACCCCAGAGGAATTGGACCGCATTCATGCGTACGTCGAAAAAGGCGGACATCTCTTGCTGATGGTCGATCCCGAGACCCAAGCGGAGTTCAATCCCCTCTTGAAGCATTGGGGAGTCGGCTTAGGTCCCGGTGTATTGGTGGACTTTCAAGACCGTCTTGCGCAGGGCGAACCTACCGTCTTACTTGTCCGCACCTTTACCGAGCATGAAATTACGCAGGATTTGACCGCCGCCGTCTTGTTTCCTTTGGCTCGCCACGTCACGTTCGACGAACAGGTGGGAAAGGATTGGGACTTTGTTCCGCTCGCCCGGACGTCCCCCAACAGCCGGGCAGTGATGAAGGCCACTGGTCGCATCATTGCCCTCGACGAGAAAGCGGACATCAAAGGTCCGCTGCCCATGGCCGCCGCGCTCGCACCGAGAACGCCTCCTGCCGAGGGGAAACCCCGCCCGGCCATCGTCGTTATCGGGAACTCGACGTTCGCGAGCAATGCGTTCGTGAACTTTCCAGGCAACAGCGACTTTTTCCTCCACACGGCCGCCTGGTTGGCCCAGGATCGGGACATGATTGCCATTGGCCCGAGGGACCAGTCTGTGCGGCCGTTCGTCCCGAACCCCATTCAAGAACGCACGCTGCTGTACGTGCAGGTGTTCTTCCTGCCCGCCGTGGTGCTCGTCGCCGGCGTGAATGTGTGGCGCAAACGCCGTCGCCTCTAGATGCAATCGTTATTGGCCGACAGCGGTAATGGCGCTCGTGCTCGCGGCGCTCGGGCTCTATCTGTATCTCGTGGAATTTCCCGCCAAGCAGTCGCAGGAACAACAGGAGTCCGCCAAAAAGAAAGTGGTCAAGCTGTGGAGGAACAGGCGATCACCTCGCTGACCTTCAAGAGCGATCGCGAGGAACTGGTCTTCGAACGGAATGCGGACAAGGGGCTGGACGCTGATCAAGCCGATCCGCGCCGAGGCGGACACTCGCGAACTTCACAGCCTGATCAGAGCCATCGTGTTGGGATCCGTCCATCGGGTGGTCGAGGAGAATCCAACGGCACTCGCTCCATTCGGACTCGACAAGCCCGTGGCCGCCATCACCATTAAGGGCGGCTCAATCGGAAGAAACCCTCCTCATTGGCGATACCGGTCCGCTGTCCTCGACGCTCTATGTGCTTCGGACCTCGGATCATGCCGTGCTGTTGACCGATCTCGCCCCGAAGGATTTTGTGAATAAATCGACTGATGACTTTCCGCAGGAAGGACATTCTGCACGTCATGTCGGGAGAGATCGATCGAGTCCGGTTGACCTATCCAACCACCGAGATCGTCCTGTATCGCGTCAGCGACAAACCGAAACCCAAATGGAAAATCCGGTACCCCGTAGAAGCGGAAGCCGACCTCAATGAGGTCCGAATGCTCTTGTTTCGCCTGGAGGACCTGAAGGCCATGGGCATCGTCGACCCGGGCCCCGGCCGCGATGCGCTGGCCAAAACGTTGAAACAAGCAAAAGTGAAAATCACCTTGCATGCGCCCGAGGGAGACCAGATCGTCAAGCTCTATCAGCCTGATCCGTCAAGCGGCGAAGCCTTCGCCGAAACCGCCCCCGATGCACCGCTCTATCGAGTCAACCCCACGTTCGTCAAAGACTTCACCAAAGAACTGTATCACCTTCAGGATAAGCGCCTCCTCGGCGCCGACGACACCGATATTGCGATGCTGAGCGTCAAGACGCACACCGAAACCTACACCCTTATCAACCAGAACGGCGAATGGGTCTTGGAAGACCGCCCGACGGAAAACATCGATCAACAAACCGTGAATCTATTTGTGAGCCGGGTCGTGAATGTCCCGGCAGAGGAGCGGGTGGTCAAACAGCCCGGTCCGTTGGCCCCTTATGGCCTCGTGAACCCGGCCGCGGAATTTATGGCGACGGGAAAGGATGGCAAACTGGTGGGTAAACTGTTGATCGGCGACCAGGCCAACGGATTGGCCTTTGCCATGGGCCACCGGCTCCCCGGCGTCTATCAAATTCGCGCCGATCTGCTGAAGCAGATCCCGACGCGCACCAGCTCCTGTTGTCGCCCGGCGGAGCAGACTCTTCATCCTCCTGACCACGCCCCGACGGCCGGAATTAGTCGCGTTCCTGGTCCTTGCGCTTTTCCGCAATCTGCTGGTCCATACAACGCGCGCGCTGCCGGAAATCGTCGGGCCATTCCTTGGAGCACTGCGCCACCGCAACCGAGTAATCTTTCAAGCTGACGCCCTTCGGCGGAGGACCTTGCAGCTTCTGAAACGCTCGGATCTCTTGCTGTTGGCATTGGAGCCGCATGCGGACGTCGTCAGGCCAATTCTTCGCGCATCGTTCCTGGATCAGCGAGAGATCCTCCTGCTGGAGACGGGGATCAAGCGGTGTCGAGCGGGATTTCTCGAGGACGCTCAACTGCTGCTCGATGCAAGCGGCCCGCATTCGTGAATTATGGGACCAGTCGCGGGCGCAGGTCTCCTCAATCACCTTTTCGGGATTATCGAGCGCCGAAGCGTCGTTCGCCCAGAACAGGCCGAACATCGAGACTAACGTAACAGTGAGCCCCGCAAGGCGCCTTATTACTCTCATACGAGCACATTACCGAAAAATCCGGACATCGACAACTCGGCTACCTTCAACTGCTAGACACAATTCGCGTAAGTGCGCTAAATTCAAGCCACGCCCCCGTAGCTCAGTTGGATAGAGCAGCGGTTTCCTAAACCGCGGGTCGCACGTTCAATTCGTGTCGGGGGCACCAACCTCTCCATCACTTCGAGGTGATTAAGCTGCCTTCCATTCATCGGCCAGAGTAGCTTCGTCCACTTTCTCGTCGAAACTGTATTGCTTGCCTCGAGGGATAATTCGGGTCACGCCGGATTGGAACGCGGCCCTGATGCTTGATGGCAATAAGGCTGCGAGTTCGAAGGACAGGATACCTCTCGACACATACGGAGTTTACTGTAGTTCATTCGAGCTGTTTACGACCGGCTAAAAGACATTTACTGTGCATCCAAGCAATTCATCCGAAGAATCCATCCGAGGAATCCATGCGGAATCGACGCTGTGACCGTTGTAGAAACATCATGCTTCAAGAACAAATCAGTTTGAGCGGCGAATCTTTAGAGGGAAAACTGATGTCCGCCTATCATTGTATGTATTGCGGCCGTAGTGAATATGGTCACCGACGCTTCGGCCGGCGAAATGTCCATCCTGAGCGACTAGCAAGATCGCTAAATTCGTTTACAGTCCGCCAGTGTCGTCGGACCACGGCGAGGTGACGGTTTCCTACCGCCTGCGCTTTCCACCCGGACTGATAGTAGCCCTAAGCATCCCGCTAACGCGGCGCTCTGCCTCTTTTGGGGTACCCCATTTGGGTCTCAACAAGCCCTGCCTTACCCGCTAGGCTTGATGCGTGCCGAGAACCAAAGGAGGACCCAATGACTTGTCGACGGTGTCAAGGATGCATGGCACGGGATCACTTCCTCGATCTACAGGAAAGCGGCGGCGAATGGTGGCTCGAAGGCTGGCGCTGCATCAATTGCGGAAACGTCTTCGACCCGGTACTGGAAAGAAACCGGAGGCTGCATGCAGCAGCGATGACTTCGGCAAACGTTCAGCCGGTACTGAGTGCCCAACCGGTGGTTGAAGAGGATTCCGAGCACTCGAGCGACCTGGCCGCCTGATGGGCCGGGCTCCCTGAGGGGATCGAGCGGCTATTGTGTTGATTTTCAGGTGTTTTCTTGTCAGTCCAATGGACGTGGGCTACACTTTTCCCACACACTATGCCACGGGCAAAATCTGAACGGGCGCGGTCGAAATCGCTTGCGATCGACGACCTCACCCAAAGCATTGAACAACTGCAAGCCTTTATCCCGAAACTTGAAGATCTCGGACGGGAAGGCTTCCCTTATCTCGAAGGCGCCCTCACCCGTACTGAGCTCCAGCTTCGAGAGTGCATCAAGCGCGCCTTCGGCGATAAATCGCCCGAGTCTCAGACGCATCGCCATCTCAAACTGGCGCTTTCGTCACCGACCGAAAAGAAGCAAACCCTGACCTTGATCCGAAGCCTGATCACGTCGCTCGAGGACAAGAAGTTGGAATTGCAAGGGCTCAAGCCGGCGGTGGCTCCAGCGGCCCCTTCATCCGCTTCCCCGCAGATGGCGCTGGTCCCTCCGTCGGTTTCCACCGCTCAGGTATCCATGACAACTGTGACCACGACTTCCCGACCGACCGGCACAACCTTGCATCTGGTTCCCGGCGTTGACAATGCTGCCCTGACAGCACCTCCAGTCGCCGCCGCTGCACCACCAGCCAGCACACCGCCCCCTCCAGTGGTGGAACCGGCAGCGACGCCAGTCGTGCCGCCCGTGCAATCGATACCGCCGCGGACACCGATCGAACCGATCTCTTCGCTGTTCCGCACACAAGAGACTAAACCCGTACCGCCGGCACCAGACCTGAATGTACCTGCACCGAGTCCACCTCCTGTTGTCGCCGCACCTGCACGAACCGCTGGACCTTCACCACCTCCTGCGCCTGCTGCGGTCACTTCATCGTCTCCGACACCTGTAGCATCCCCTTCCGATGTTCTGGCAACTCCAGCCACGGCGACGCCAAAATCGCAGGCCGCCGCAGGCGCATTTACGAGCACGCAAGAAGTTCCCCTCCCGCGTCACCAAGCGTATCGCAGCCGCCTTCTACCCACGACACCACTGGCCACAGCCAACTCCTCGGCCGCCGCCGAGACGAATCACCTCTCTATCACGAAGAAAGTCTGCCAACGATTTCATGTCGTTGCGCGCCAATTACGCTTGCGCGGCGAGTACCGATCGACGCTCAACGTCGAGGACGAGTGCGACGTGCAAGACCTCGTGCATGCGCTCCTTCGCCAGCATTTTGATGACATCGGCACGGACGAGTGGACCCCGTCTTATAGCAATGGCGCTCCCCGCACCACCTATCTCCTCGATCACGATCGACTCGGCCATCGTCGTCAAGAAAACTCGGACTGGGCTCAGCCGGAAGGATCTCGCCGATCAAGTCCGCGCCGACGTCGAGCGTTATCGAAACCGAGGACGATGCGCGCATCTGTTATGTTTCATCTACGACCCGGAAGGCCGCATCGGTAACCCGCGCGGATTGGAGAGTGAGCTTTGCACCACAAGCGAACATTTTGCCGTCGACGTCGTCGTTGCACCCAAGTGAGGCAGTCATGAAGAGACCCAAACCTGCGGCAGGTGTCTCCAATCAAGCTTCCAGCGCCCGCTTCGGCCACATTGACAGGCGCTTCGGGTATCCGCTACGTTGGCAAGGAGCCTGCCATTCCGGCGGTGCCTTGCACGATCCATGCACCGGTAGACGGTGGAGTGGTCATGGCCGACCGAGCGTATATCTTGATTCACGTACAACCGGGACAAACCAGCCGTGTGGTACGAGCGCTCGGCGAGATCAAGCAGATCAAAACGATCGATCCTTGCTGGGGCAAGCCGGACATCATTGCGGTCGTCGAAGTGCCGGATCAAGACGCGTTGACGCAGCTCGTGCTCAGCCGCATTCATTCGATCGAAGGCGTCTCACAAACCGATACGCATCTCGTGTATCGGTTGAAGGACACGAAAGCCAAGTGACCTCACGCTGCCTCCGCCTCCTGGCTGCTCTTTCACTCCTCGCAAGTGCAGCCTGCGCCGGCCCCCCGATTCCTCATGAACCCGATGTCGTAGACGTCACCTTGCCTGCCTCGGCCGACCACGTGCGAACCGCCGTGATCCAGGTCCTGACAGACGGGGGCTATGAGGTCGAGCAGGAAGATGATCAGAACTTGACGACGGGCTATCGGGAAGAAATCCGCGGTCCCTGGGATGGGCTTCTTCGGTGGCGTTTTGCCACTGGACGAAGCCGGGTCGATGCCGTAGTGACGACCGCTGATGAACAGAGCACCAGACTCAGACTGCACGTGCTGTACGAAGGAAAGGACGGACTCTTTACACGGTGGGAGGAGTCACCCACGGCCTTGCCCCAGAGCGCAGAGAATCAGCTTCGACTAATCAAAAACGCACTCCACCTTCTGTAACGCTATCCTGCGTCCTTGTCGCTCCCTTCGGCATCGGGCCCCAGATCCAAACCAAACCGCTCGGCCATGCGATAGAGCGTCCGTCGATCGATGCCGAGGATTTTTGCCGCCTTCACTTTGTTTCCCTTGGTTTCCTTGAGCACGCGCACCAAATGGCGCTTCTCCACTTCCTCGAGGGTCAGATAGACGGACTCGGCCGTGTCGGGTACATCGGATTTTTGCTCGACGGGACCGGGCGCTTGCCGGATGGCCGACGGCAAATCGTCTGGAGTCAACAACGGCCCGTGGCTGAGTGAGACCGCGCGTTCGATCGCGTTCTCCAACTCGCGAACGTTTCCCGGCCAGCGGTATCGATTCAAACAGTCCAAGGTATCCGGATGGAAGCCTCGCACCGCCGTCGTCGTCCCGGCGGCGCATTTCTGTAAAAAATGATGGGCGAGCATCGGGATGTCTTCCTGACGCTCCTTGAGCGAGGGCAGCGTGATCCGCACGACATTCAAGCGATAAAATAAATCATCCCGAAATTTGCCTTCCTTCACGAACTGCTCGAGATCCCGGTTCGTTGCCGCAATGATGCGGACATCCACCTTGATGGAATTGGTGCTGCCCACCCGGCGGACTTCATGATCCTGCATCACCCGCAGCAGTTTCACTTGCAGGGCCTGCCCCAACTCGCCGACCTCATCGAGAAACAAGGTCCCGCCGTTTGCCGATTCGAAGAGACCGGTCTTCGTGCCGACAGCACCGGTGAACGCCCCCTTCTCATAGCCGAACATTTCGGATTCGAGCAGCGTGTCCGGCAAGGCGCCGCAATTGACCGGGACGAACGGCTTGTCGCGGCGGGGGCTGTTGCCATGGATGGCACGGGCGATCAGCTCCTTCCCCGTCCCACTTTCCCCTTGTAAGAGCACGGTACTCCGGCTTTCGGACACCCGGGCCACCAGTTTGTACACTTCCAGCATCGCCGGGCTGCTGCCGACCAACGGCGACCATTCGTCCTTGCTCTTGAGCTCCTCCCGAAACTTCGTGTTTTCTCGTAACAGGCGGCAATGGTCGAGACTGCGCTGAACGACCAGCTTGATCTCTTCTTTTTTAAACGGCTTGGCCAGATAGTCGTACGCACCTTGTTTGATCGCTTCGATCGCTCCTTCAAGCGATCCGAAGGCGGTCAACACGACGATCGCCGTGTCCTGGCTCATGCGCTTGAACTCGCGGAGCACCGTCAGTCCATCGACCGCCCCCATACGGATATCCGTGAGCACCAGATCCACCCGGCCCTCGCGGCCCCGCGCAATGGCTTCTTCCCCGCTGCCGTAGGCTTCGACGCTGTAGCCCTCTTTCTTCAGGGCCTCCGCCAACAGATCCCGCGCAACCGTATCGTCATCTACCACCAGAATCTTTGCAGCCTGCATGACGTCTCTACACCATCCCTTCCGGCAACGCGACCTTCCCAGGTAACGCGATCGTCACGGTCGTTCCTCGCCCCTGCTCGCTCACCAGCGAGAGTGTCCCGCCGTGGGCATGCACGGTTTCACGGCTCAAGAATAGACCCAAGCCGGTTCCCTTGCCAACCTCCTTGGTCGTGAAAAACGGCTGGAAGGCGTTTTGAACATCCGACGGCGGCATCCCGATGCCGGTATCGCGGACGGCGACCGTGACCACCATCGGGGACATGTCCTGCGCGACACGCTGCCCCGTGTCCAATTCTTTGGCAGTGGCGGCGCGGGCTCCGACATGTACGTCCACAGTTCCCTGGTGCGGTGTGGCAGCCAGCGCGTTCGTGAGCAGATTCACCAGCACTTGATGCAGCTTCTCTGCATCGGCCCAGACCAGCGGAACGCCGATCGCAAGCTCGCTCGTCAGTGCGACACCCTTGGCATGGAAGGCCGGCTCCATCAACGCGGTGGCCGGTCCGATAACCTGCTCCACCGACATCCAACTCGGATCCGGCTTGCGCTGGCGGGTGGACGACAGCAGGTCTTGGATGATCCGGACGACACGGTTGAGCTGCTCGTCGATGACCGTAATGCGCTTCTTCATTTCTGGCGTGACGCCAGGCTCCTCGCCGAGCGCCTGGACATGCCAGGCGATGGAATGCAACGGAGTTCCGACTTCATGCGCCACCGACGCCACGAGCTGGCCGACGGCCGCCAGCCGCTCCGAGCGGTTCAGCTGATCCTTGGCATCGACGAGAAGCGTGTTCGCTCGTAGGAGACTCTCGGTCTGCTGCGCCAAGGCCTGACGGGCGGTCTCCTCTCGCGCCTTCCGTTCTTCCCGAGTCATTCCAATGTAGGCGACCATGATCAATACGCCCGCCACCACCGTGCGGTTGATCACAGCCGCTTGAAACCGGCCGGGCTTCGTGGGCTGCATAAGCCCTAGATAGGTCGCCGCGATACAGGCGACCACCGTCGCCAGCATCACCGGGCGGCTGCGCAGCGTCGCGACCAGCAGGATCGGCAAGACGAACGCATAGGCGCCGACGATATTCGCCGGCGCGACAGTCTCCAATACGACAATCACGAGAAAAAGCGTCGCCGCGATGGCAAGAATAATGCGGTTCTGCTTGGGCATGCCTACGCCAACCATCGTCCACGTCACTCACGAACGCTCATGCATGCCGCAGGCAAACGGCAGAGCTCTGAGCAGCCCGAGGACGAAACTGTCGGATGTATTCAGCGTCCGTCGACGAGGGTCTTAGCTGATTGGACGGATCGAACGCAAGGTCGCCCCGAGTTCTCGCAGCCGCTCGTCATCGCCGAGGCTGTCGATGCGGCTCGCGTACTTCCGTCTCCAGTTGGGATGGTTTTCGACGGTCCCGGGCAGGTTCGTTTGCGAAATTTCTTCCAGGCCGTCTTCAAGATTCGCCAGGACCAGCCATGCGGGCGTCCTCGCCAAATAGGCATGAATGGCTCGGCAGAGAGCGGGCGTCATGGCGGGCACAGTGGCGGGATCGTCGCTCATGCCGCTCGGCAACAAGGCCTCTTGCTTGAGCGCGGCAAGCATGCGTCCCTTATCCCGTTGACGCTCCTCCCAAGCCTGGCGACGTCCGGCCTCATCATTGAAAGCCCCCATCCCGGCGCGAACCTGGATATCTTCTCCCGACCAAAACCCGGTCAACGTCGGCAGATCGTGCGTGCCCGTCACGGCCAGCGCCTGTTGCGGGTATTCGCCGGGTGATTTCCATGTTCCATCTCCCCGACGTTCGAAATAGAAGACGCGATACGATAAGACGCACGCCTTCGCCAGCTGCTCTCGCACAAAATCCGTCACCGTGCCGAGATCCTCTCCGATCACGAGCGTTTTGGATCGGACGCTTTCCAGCGCAATGATCGATAACAACTCCTCGAACGGATAATGGACGTATGCGCCTTCTGTCGCCGATTTTCCCTTGGGAATCCAGAAGAGCCGGCTGAGGGCCATGACATGATCCAGCCGGATGGCGCCGCCGAAGCGCATATTCTTACGCAAGAGTTGAATCAACAGCTCATATCGGCTGGGACGCAACGCCACTGGGTTGATCGGCGGCAGCCCCCAGTTCTGCCCTTGCGGGGCAAAATCGTCAGGCGGCGCTCCGCAATCGGCGTCCAGCGCCATCACCGATTGATACATCCAGGCCTCGGCTCCTGTGCGTTCTGCGCCCAAGGCGAGATCGTTGTAAATGCCGATCGGCATCCCGGCGGCTTCGGCCGTGCGCAGGACTTCGCTGAGCTGTTCGGACGCGATCCACTGAATGTATTGGAAGAAGCGAATCCGCTTTCGATGACGTCTGCCGTATTCGCGCGCGGCAGAACCCGGAGAGAGAAACTGCTTCGGCCATTCTTGCCAGGTCACCGTTTTCGATTGGATGAGGCGCCGCTCCTCTTCCAATGTCTGGAAGGTGGCGTAGAGTTCGAGCGCTTCGCCCTCGGATTGGATGAATCGTTCCAGCAGCTTTGCCCGTGCGGTCTTCGGCTCGAGATTCGGTTCGACGCCGCTATAGGCTTCCTTGAGAAATTGCCGATAGGCGAGATCGAGCATCGTGCGCTTCGCCGAAGCGATCGCCTCGTAATCCACGCGGCGGTTCTCCCGCAGAGCCTGGAGCTTGGCTTGAAACTCCGGCGACCGGTATTGCGTTTGCGCATCTTCCGAGGCGAAGAACTCCGGCAATCGTTCGAGATCGATGTACAGCTCGTTGATCGCCAGCCGGTTATAGGGCGTGTACGGGCTGGTGTGATGCGGGGCGGTATTGCGGATGGCGTGAAGCGGGTTCAATCCCACGAGGCCCGCGCCCAGCTGCTTGCCTGCCCATTCGACGATCTGATTGAGATCGGTAAAATCGCCGCAGCCCCAGTTGCGTCCGGAGGACAGCGAATACAATTGGAGGGCCAGCCCCCAATACCGCTGCCCGACTTCGAGGGGCGTCGGCACGTAACACTGCCGGGGGGCAACGATCAGTCGAAGTGTGCCGGTCGACCCGCCGACCAGCCCCTCCGCGCGGATGATGAAGTCATAATATCCAAGAGGAAGGCCTTTGGGCGCAGGCAGCTCCACACGGACGCGCCGGCCGCCGTCGATGAACTTGACTTCCGTTGCGACCAGCCCTGGACCGGCCTGTCCCTCCTGAATGAGGTTTCCAGATTCATCGTTCAACTGCCATGTGATGACGACCGACCGCTCTCTGCCATCTTCCAAGGCGAAGCAGCAGGATACCGGAGCGCCCACTTCCTCTTCGTGCACGATGCGGACGGCGTCACAGGGCCTGCGCCACGGCGCTTCGTCCCACTCGCGGATCGCCACGGCCAACGCCGCGGTCGAGTCCACCTGGAACCCCATCGCACGGAGAATGTCGCGCTTGGTATGATCAGCGGTGACATGACGGACACCGCTGATGTCGTGGTACTCCGCCGCAATGCCGACCCGTTCTGCGAGGGCGGCGAGCAGCGTTTGCTCGGTGTCATCCATAAATCGAGAGTCTGCGTGAAGTAGGCACGCAAGTCAAGCTATCCCATTGTTGTTGTGGGAAATTTCTTCAAAATACGTACAGGGCGCGGCATCACAATCTGAGCCGACGTCTCCGTCCGTTTTCCGTTTCCCCTGAGTGGAAGCACGGGAGGTCGCGTGGTAGCATAACCCGCGAGCCATCGTAGAAGTTTTCATCCGAATCTGTGGGGAGGCGGTATGTCAACGCATTGGATCACCGGCCTTCACGTCTTGGGTGCAGCCTTCGCATGGCTCGCGGTGAGCGTTCACGCCGCGGAGCCGAACAGCCGTCTCGAAATCACCGGCGACTACCGATATCATACTCACGCCTCCGACCAGCCTGCCGATGCGAAAGATCTGGCCTGCCGCGAAGCCCTGCGCCAAGCCGTCGTCAACTCAGCGGTCTATCGGGAACAGACGGCCTCGGTTGTGGACTCGGTGCTGCTGCGCGAGATCGCGAACACCTTGGCCACCCGCGTTCAAGACCAACAGATCCTCGAGCAAAACGAAGAGGGACGCACCGTGTTCTGCCGGGTGAAGGCGTATTTGCCTGCGGAGGAGAGTGCCCGCGCGATCAGGACGCAGCTCGCCGGTGGCCCTACCCCCGCCGAAGGCCTAGATCAGAACCGCGTGCTCAAGCTGCTCAGCGTGAAGGAAGAGAGTCCCGGTACGCTCTCGATCCAGTATCAGGCGCTGAAACGCTTGGATTGGGTCACGACCCATTATCAAGGGGGACTCCGCGACATTGCGCATATTATGGTGGACTTTTACGATGCGGAGGGTCTGCTCTTGTACAGCCAGCGCTTTGAAGCCTGGCGAACACCCACTGGTGACGACGTGATGAGCCCTGGCGCCATCGGCCTAATTCAAGTTCCTAAACCTGCCTCCGCGAAGACCTACCGGGTGTGGCTGGTGAAATAACGCCGCGCAGCGCACCCAGCAAAACAAACTGGCTCGCAGCCGCGGGCAGTCGAACAATCAACAACAGCGATTCGTCAAGACCCTGGAGGAGCTCTCGGCGCATCGGCAGCAATTGGAACGGAATCGTTTGGAAGTTGAATCACAGGCGGCCGGATAATATTTTCACTAGACGGGAAGGTTACTGTGACGTGTCCGCTGACGACGAAACCGCCTGATCCGCCTGGCTGACCGCCGCCCGCGCTCGGGCGTGAACGCCGCCTAATTGGAGGTACCGGCGAAAGGCCTCGACGGATTTCGCGGGATCGTTGAGCTGGTCTTCGTAGAGCGTTCCCAAGGCAAAATATACGTCAGGATTTTCCGTATTCAGCTTCGCCGCCCGGACGAATGCTTCTTCCGCTTCCTTATAGTGGCCCATTTTTTCATGCACCTGTCCGAGCGTATAAAACGCGTCGGCATTCTCAGGCGCGTACTTTACGGCCTGCTGTCCGGCGGCAAGTGCTTCATCAAGCTGTGGAAGCAGTTCCAGCCGGAGATAGCTCTTAAGCATGTAGGCCTCGGCAAAAGTCGGATCATATTCGATGGCACGATTGAGCCGTGCCAAGGCCTCCTCGGCATACTTCCCCCCCTGCAACTGGGCGACCGCTTGTTCATACTCATTCTTTGCCGCCTCGCGGTCGTAGGGCCTTTGTTGCGTTTCAAGGACCGGAACGGATCTACGTGGTTGAACCAATACAGTATCCCCCTCCCCGTCAATCCGCAGAGACACCGCCTCGACCTGTTGTTTAATGTAGGTCCCTAATTCAGATGCCGTCAGCGATCCATTTTGGTTGAGGTCCGCTGCTCCAGCAAGACCCGTCAGTAAGGCCTGGGCAAAAGGGGTCTTGCCTGCTGCCTTGGCCGACTTTTCATCCCTGGCGGCGGCTGAGATGACCTGAACCACCCGCCCTTCAGTCTCCGCCGCAGGCGACAATCTGCTTCGGCGCGGGGACTTCCGATGCCCGAAAGGGTGCATTCACAATGAGCAGGGTGTGCTTTGAGGGAGATCGCTTGCTCAATTCCTTGATTGTCTCGGCGGTCAAGAATTTCGCAACGTTGGTGGCCTGAGCATCGGCGGGAACGAGATAGCCCATATCCCTGCCTTTCCCATCCCGAATGGTTCCCGTCTGGCCGACGAAGAACACCACCACTCGTCCGCTTTGGTCGACCTTTTTTGCGAAGACGTCGGTTAAGGCTTGATGCAGTCGCCGAGCTGTCGCATCTTTGTTGTACAGCTCGGTGATGTCCTCAAATCCCAGCTGCCGGAAGGCTTGGGCCACCTGTTTGGCCTCGTCCACTGCGCCAGGGACTGATCGGCCCTGGGGGTATTGCTCAATAGCCACAATGAGAGCGCGTGACTTGTCATACAGCAGGTCAGGAGGAAGCGGCTTCAGCATGCCCGGAGGCCGCCCCGCCACAGATCCCTAGGCATAGCACGGCAAACCAGGCTCGCGCGGCTGTTCCCATAGACGGACCACTCCCTTCCCTTCCATGGTCACTACCGACTGTAGCGGGACTAGGAATGTTCCGGTCCTGGAGGTTTCCCTAGGGCAGCCTAAGATCTGGGAGAATTCTGGAGTTGTGAGGTCAAACCAAGTGGCAAGGCTTTCTTGAACACGTTCGTCTCGTTCAGGAGAGCAAAGCCGCTTTGCAGCGGAACCGGGTTTCAGATGGATAGCTATCGCTGAAAACGATGCAGCGACGACAGCGGGCTTGATTTGAGAAATGTTCCTAAATGCTTTAATGAAGGCACTCGATGCTGGGTATCCTGAGCCTCGTCCTCGGCCTTGGATTGCTGCGGAGGTTGGGCACGGGAGAGCTACCGAGAGGATCGTGGAGAGTCAGCCCGCCTGAAATAGGACTGGCGAAGCTGGTCGGGGATATTCGTAAAGTTCTCCATCATCCGGCGTTGACGCTCCTGTGATTCTCGCCGTTCTCGTTCCTCTTCCTCCCTGCGCTGAAGAAACTCGGACGAGCTATCGACACCCATCCCGCCAGACCACTGTTGAGCGGGAGCGTTCGATCCCGTCGGGCGGTGCTGGGAGTGAATGTCTTGAGGGTACATCTGCGCATGAACGGCAAGGCCGGAGAACGCGAAGGCAAGGCCAACAGCTAACCCCGGCGAAGTAGGTCAGAGGTAAGTAGCGCATTCGCTACGCTAGCATATTTCTGACGGACCAATCGAGATGCTGAGTGCCCGCCCCCAGGCCGACCGTCGTGTAATATTCGCCCTCTGTTAGGGATCGTTCTGCCCTTCCTTTTACGAGTGTAATAAAAACTTACAATCGACGATAATCCTAAGTATTTGAAATCTCAACGTTGTCTCACTATTGGTGTGGTAAGACCTATAAAAAAGATTGACGACACGAGCAAGAAGGTTGAAGACCCGACAAAAGAGCTGTTCGCAATTTTTCAATGACTTATGTCTTCTGATCTGTGTGGCACAAGTACTGCTCATTCTACACAACGGGTGATTGTATCCCGTAGACGCTTTTATTTACTCTTGGTGTTTGAAAGGAGAGCGCGATGAAGAAGCATGTTCGTTTTGGGCGGTCTCATCCTCATGGGACTCGTCGTGGCCATCTTGGGACTGTCTCCGGACTTTGCCTTGGCTGTTCAGCAAGCGAGCAAGGGTGTTAAGCATTGCGGTTGGTCAGGCAAATGGCTGCAGCGGCTCCTATACGTGGCGGCAATTATAGTTCTGTGCCCGAGCCAGCGTCCTTGATTCTCCTCGGTAGCCGGTCTAGCCGCAGTTGGGATCGCCAAGAGAATGCGCAGGAAGAGCTAAGGAGGACCTACCGGTACAACGGGTCTTGATCCATGCTCATAAGATAGCGACTCTCAGGGCCAGTGCCCATTTAGGGGACTGGCCCTTCGTATTTTGGAATCCTAAACTAGCAGTGTTTCATCGAGCTTCCTAAAATCGTTCTTCTCGATTCTCTCCGTTTTTTCCTACCACTCCGCTATCAGAATAGTCCTAAACACGACGGGTCAGCACCCATCGCTCGCCATTCTGAGCGGGGTCGTTTCAATGCTCAAATGCTAATTAGGAATTGCAGCGTGCCAGTCGACCGGCCGAGAAATTTTAATTCTTAAAAGTTTACTCGAAGGTTAATCATCCCAACGTGTAAGGTCGTCTGATACGTCCCGTTGACGACGCCGGGGATGGCCACAGGATTGAGATTGCCGCTGACAGTTCGCGTTTCATAGAAGATCGCTTGGTACGCCAAATCCAGACCGATGGCTTTGGGTCTCAGTATTCCTCCCTCGGCCTTGCCGCATTCGATCAGCCCCAGAAAGTGGCCGTTGCCTTTGCAGAGGAACCCCGTCCCAATTGAAATAGCATGCTGATCCGCATCGGGAATGGTGGGCAGAAACGAGCTGTCAGGAATCGGTGTCTGCGAGTGCCAGTAGCCCGCACGGAGCGCCACCTCCCATGCCGGCAGTCTCTCCAATTGGAGCCATTTGTACTCTGTCCCGATCATTGTCGTATAGGAATTCCGCCAGTTCTGGGGAAACGGAATAGTCGTGCCATTGGACAGATGCACGTCCGTGTTCCGGACGGATTTCCATCCAGTCATGTCCACGTCCAACTCCAACTTCCATTCATGGTCGCGATTTCTGATTGGCCAGATCGACATCCCGCCAGTAAAGACCTGCGGCAACACGAGAGTCGTCGAGGCATCAGCGACAAGACCGCCATTCGCGAGGAGGTTGCCATTCAGATGCATCGTAGCCTGACTGCGATAAATGAAGGCGACATTCGCCAGTGGTTTTCCCTCTTCGTTGCGGAACGGCGTGTACAAGAGACTCAAGTTAAATCCGGCGGCCGTATCACCGCCGTTGACCTCCATCCGCGTACCAGGAGGCGGCAGGCCGGGGCCGCCCGAAGAATTGAATTTCGTGACAGACTGTCCGCTTCCCCAAAAGCTTGCAAAGGTATAAATGTCCGCTCCAACGCCAACGGAGAGTTGGTCGTTCAGCTTATAGGCTAGCGTGGGTTTGATATCGATGAGCGGTAGCGATTGGCGCGTCACGGCCGTCGAAAAAGGGCCGTCGTCTGGGTAACGGTAGAGAACCCCGAACGGAGAGACCACGCCAAGGCCAGCGCTTAGATCACCGAGCGCCGTGAACCCGAGATCTTTCAGGTTCGCAGTGAAATACAAATTGGTTGGCGGCGGAACGGCGATGCTCCCGCTAAAATCCCCCCTGGCAGTCGCACCCGTGGGACTCGTGTATGTGGTATGCCCACCGACCAACATGACGCCGAAGGAGGTTTGCACACCTCTCAATTGGGTCAAGCCGGCTGGATTGAAATAGACGGCTGAGGGATCGTCCGCCTGTGCGGCGACGGCGCCGCTTTGAGCCGTTCCCGAGGCGCTCTGATCGAAGATCCGTATGGCCCCCGCAGAAGCAACCATCGGAGACAGACAAGCGAGGGCGAGACTTGCCGAAACGATGACTCGTCTCAGCCACAGCTGTAGTCGAATGCACTGTGCTTTCGCTGTCCACTGCGTCATACAGGTTGTTCTACGTATCATGTCGAGCAGTTCAGCATTTACGTCCTAAAGACTTCCGCATTTCACGTTGCGTGCCAAGACAAATCCCCCTTTGAAGCTGTCAGGTGGGCGTAGCTGAAAACGCCTGCCGGTTCCCGTATACCAACAACGCGACACGGTTCAAACAGTTTTTTCTTGCCGAGTCGTGCAGATCATATGTCTATCGGCGATTGCACGTAAGATCCGTTCTTGTCCTACAGGCACCCCTTTCCCTATCCATCGCATTGACAAAAAGCCACTATCACGCAATATTGCCCACAGCACGTGAGTGCTCTGAGCAAAGAATGCAGGGTCCAGGAGACGTGGCTTCTGTCAAGGAACACAGCATTGAGCCGGGAGGAATAACGCACTGGTGGGAAGTACCGTTTCGAGTCAGCTCGCAGTAAGCCTGCCCGTCGTGGTCGATCTTGGAGGGAACCAGGCGCGAGGGGTCACTCAAGAACTCGGCCTCGATCGGATCTCATTTTTAACGGATTGCGTCTCCTCACCAGGCACTGCAGTGACTGTCGTTCTGTGCTACAGCCAGAATGTCGCCTACATGCCGTTGTCGGGACGCGTGACCGCAGTGACCGAGGATGAGGGCGATTCGCCCACTCGGTTTAGGGTCGACATCGCTCTCGACGCTTTAGGACAGACCATACGGCTGGTCCTTGAGTCTGCCTTGCAGGAGCTGGAAACCTATCTCCAGAGCCTGGAAATGCCGGAGGGACCTGCACGAGCATCAGCCCGAGCGGCACTCGTGACGACTAATCCCCGGTCAATTCTATCCTTATTCATTACAGACAATCCTTATCATCCCGCTCACAGGCCGATGGTGGAATCGTAAAGCTGAGTCGGCTCGTCTGGCCCACGCCGTGTCTTCACCGCCCGTCCGAGAGGCACCCAAGAAGACGGATCAAGCTCCATTACGGTTATCCTGGCCTGCCGTATGGCTAGGAGCTTGGCACCTCCTTCAAGTCTTTCGCGACCTGATCGTCCGATTCCTGCCTGCTCCCTTCGCCCGTCTCCTCATCACGCCCATTACTTTTGCCTTCATTGGTCATCCCCGCACACTGAGCGATGTTGCGCGTAAGTTCCCGTTTGCCAGCCGGTTGCCTTCCTATGTCGTCGAACGCTGGATTCGGTATCAATGGCCGTTGGTGGCCTCCTACATCACTGGCCTGACCCTGGCGAATGGGACCCCGACGACAGGAGCCATTCTGATTTCACCGTTGACGACTGAACAGATGATTCGCAACCCCCGGCTCGCTCGGCTACGTGTGTGGCAGACCGTTCGCCTGGCGGAAAAAATGGGAGCGACCATCGCAGGGCTGGGCGCATTCACCTCGATCCTCACCCGGGATGGACAAGATCTGGAGGGCAAGGTCCGGCTCGGATTGACAACAGGGAACGCCCAATCGGCCGCTGTGGCCGTCCAGAACGTGCTTCATGCAGCAGCCCTGACCAATCTCAGTCTGCCGCATGCCACCGTGGCGATTGTCGGAGGTGCCGGATCGGTGGGTTCCGCTTGCTCGAAGATTCTTGCCCGGCTTGTCGGCACACTCTTCATCATCGATATCAAGAAGGATGCACTTCAAAGTCTAATCTCAGAATTGGGCGACCAGCCTTCAATCATCGAGGGCATGACAAGTCTCGACCAAGTGCCGAAGGCGGATGTCGTTATCGCGATGACGAATAACCCCTATATTCTATTGACCGCTGCTCACCTGAAAGCTGGCGCCATTGTCATCGATGCCGCACAGCCGAAGAACGTGTCCGAAGACGTTCCTCTCCAGCGGCCCGATGTCCTCGTCATCGAATCCGCCATCGTCCGAACGCCTAATAATATTGATGTGCACTTCGATCTGGACGTGGGATCCGAGGAAGCCCTCGGCTGTCTGTCGGAGACCATGATTTTGACCGCGATTGGATGGACCGGACATTACTCCCTTGGAAAAGCCGATCCCACCCAGGCTGAGCACATCACCGCCATGGGCCGTTTGCTGGGATTTCGCCTGGCACCATTTCGCAATTCTGTCGGCTACGTCACCGAGGAGGATTTACACCGGGTCGCTCGGGCGCGCACGTTGTAACGCACCATGGTCGCGGCTACGACCTATTTCATCAACGTCCATGCCATTCCCATCTTTCTCGTGGGGATCGTCACCCTTGCGTTGGGATTCCTCGTCTACCGATCCAATAGACAATCCCACGCACATCGCCATTTCCTCGTCTCTGTGCCAGCATCGCCCTCTGGCTCGACGCGACCAGCATCGGTCTTTGCTCAACGGATGCCGAAACAGCGTTAGCACTGGTTCAAACTCGACAATGTCGGCGTCATGTATCATCTCTCTCGCATTCTACGGATTCTCAGCCGAGTTTCTCCAACTCCAACGCCGCCGTTCGATATGGATAGGCTATGCACTCGCGACGCTCATGGCTGGGGCCGTCCTCTTCCGTGAAGACTTTGTCGCAGGCGTACATCGATTTTGGTGGGGATACTTCCCGCAATGGGGCCCAGCCAGCGCGCCATTTTTCATCATCTTCTTCTCGTATATGGCCGTGGCCTTCACCGACTACATCCACACGTATCGCACCGTCACAACGCCCATTAAGCGGCAGCAGATCAGATTTCTTCTCCCTGCCTTTGTCATTGCCTATACAGGCTCGATCGATTTCTTCCCCGCGTTCGGCTATGAAATCTATCCCTTTGGATACATTCCCATCTTTCTGCTGACAGCCGTCATCACAATCTCGATTCTTCGGTACCGGCTCCTGGATGCCGCCCTCCTCGTGTCTCGGAGCGCCGTCTATCTGCCGCTCCTGCCGTTTACGCTCCTTATCGTGTTCCTGGGCCACGCATTGGACGATCTACCTCCGGACACGCTCTCATTACTGCTCGCGCTCGCGACTGTCATGTTCACGGTCTTGTACGTCACGTTCCAACCACGCCTTCAATCTGCCGTCAATAGAGCGTTTTTCCCCAGCCGGCATGACGCGTACGAGACGTTAACCCGATTCGCGCATGCCATGGTGATGAAGCTCGATCTTGCCAATCTGCAGGCCGAAATCGTGGATACGCTCCAGGCGGTCATGGGCATCGAGAAGATCTCGCTGTTTCTCTTTGACAAGGAAAAAGGGTGCTATGTGCCGAAGGCATCGCGCGGACTCAACGAGCAGCACAGCCCCATGCGGGTCATGAACAACGAACCTTTTACGAGTTACCTGTTGGCGTGCAATCAGCCGATCGTCAAAGAAGAACTCCAGCAACGTTCGCCAGGATTTGACGAGCGATTGGCCGTCACACTGGTTGAGACCATGACTCAACTGGGCTCTGAAGTATGCTTGCCGCTTGTCAATAAGAAGAGCTTGATCGGCTTCGTCAATCTCGGACATAAGCCATGCCTGGGATTGTATTCGCACGACGAGCTCAGCTTGCTCCGCTCGCTTGCAGATAATGCGGCGATCGCACTCGACAACGCCATCTTGCATGAAGAATGGAAGCAGACCCAGGTCTTCCTTCGGCGTGCCGATCGGCTCCGGTCATTGGAAGCCATTGCAGGTGGGTTCGCTCACGAGGTTCGCAATCCCCTGACGTCGATCAGTACGTTCATCCAATTGGTGCCGTCGCGGCGGGACGATCCCTATTTCATGGATTCGTTCAGCGCCCAGGTCGTCGACGATCTTGCCCGTATTGAACGTCTCATCGAAGAAATTCTTGACTACGCACGCTATATGAAACCGAAGTTTTCCGCAGAATCGCTGAACAACATTGTCGCCTCGTGCCTGCAATTTATCGAGGTCAAAGCCGACAAGCTGGGGATCACCATTGAGAAACACCTCGCCGAAGATCTCCCAACCATGCTGGTCGATCGTCAACAGATCAAGCAGGTGATCATGAATCTTGCCATGAACGCTATTGACGCTATTGACGCCATGGCGAAGACCGGAGGGAGTTTGACGGTGACGACCCGCCGCGTGGTTCGTCTCGACAACAGTGGGTGGGTGCAGATCGAAGTGGCCGATACCGGCTGTGGAATTGCGCCTGAAGATCTACCGCATATCTTTGATCCCTTCTTTACCACGAAACATGAAAGCACGGAGCGTGTGGGGACAGGGCTCGGCCTCTCGATCGTCCATCAAATCATTCAAGAACATGGCGGCACGGTGGAAGCCCGAAGTACCGTTGGTCAGGGGACACACTTTCTCATCACGCTTCCTGAGGGAAGGACCCAAGAGTCCACGTCAGCGTCGTCGTCGGAGCTTGAGGGCAGGCTCATTACGGCTCGCCGGTTCCCCATTCTTCCCCGAAGCGACCGTTAGACAATTCTTTTACAAGAAGCTTATGAGGAGCGGTCTTCCGCGACCGGCGCGGTCATAGAACGAGACCGGTCAGTTAAGGCTTTAGTGTTCGTACGCTCGAGTCAGACAAACACCCCATCCCATCCGTATCTCACCATTCGACTTAGGTAATACCACTCGCTCAGCCACCTGTCACTGCCATGATAAGCTTTGAACTGAACATCTCGACCTGAGGCGTGTGCCCAAAATCGGTGGTAAAGGTCTGGACGCCTGAATCATCTGTGTATTTATGAATTGGCGTGTCTGCCGAGTTTGACTGGACAAAAGGACACTCCGTCGTCTCCCCAGTATATGGGTGGGGGGTCACCCCATCTCGGCGGTGGCGGTCATAGCGGTGGGGGCCATCACGGACGGTAAGGATTCGATCAAGTCGGTGGTACACCAACCATGCGCCCATTGGGACTCCGTTTAGAGACGGTTGCTATCTGCACCTGATATGAAAACATGACGGACGGCTCCTCGCTTCCTGGTGTTGGTTGGCTTGGCCGAGCGTAGCCCTCTTCTCTGCTGCCGGCAGCCCGGCATTTGTGTAGAATTTGAACAGGCCCTCCCGCCATAAGGAGCTGGCACATGAACCCAGAGCCGAGACCAACCATTACCTATCCAAAGAACTGTGGTCATCAGGCCTGCACCTGTCAGGCTCAAGAGCACAGCTCGTTTTGCAGCAATGAATGTGAGCAGGCTCCGGCCCCTCAACCAGGAGCCAGATGCCCATGCAACCATGCCGGATGTAAGAATCGTCACACTTGAGCCGTCCAAGAGCTGATTCTCACCGCCGTCGGAGAAGCAATATTATGGAACGCCTGGCTTTAGCAGCATGCCTCGCCCTGTCAACAGCCTGTGTCAGCACTGCTGAAAGAGATTGGCAACCAAAGATCGGTCTGTATTCCATGGATGATGCGAAGCGGGAATTAGGTCATCCAGAAAGCTGTATCGGTCTCGATGATGGTGGAACGGCCTGCTCTTGGACAGCCGCGAAAAGCAGAGAGGGGATGGATAAACTCATCCTGACGTTCGGGTCGAACGGGAAATTGGCAACATTCAACAACGTTCATTTTTAGTGGGTAGTTTAAGGAGCGTTTGTGACCGCGAGCGATCGAGCTAAAGATCGGGGGAGTACTTCGATGGCCTGCTCATTGAGTGCTTGCAACGTGTCGATCGATCGGACGAGAGCGATCCGCAAATGTCGATTTTATTCGATCGTGATAGATCCACTCATCTTATCGAGTGAGCCAGTTGTGGAAGGATCTTTGCGCAGGGTATAGACGTACTTTCCAGGGATTGCGAAACACAGGCTGGCGGATTCGTTGGGCCGCACCGTCGCCATCACAATGTTCTCGTACTCCGATGTGCCGAACAAATAGCCCAAATTCGTTGACGCAAACCCCTTCTGACAAGAGATGAGCTCCTCCCGCGTTTGAACCACTGAAACATCCACCGGGGCATGGCTCATATTGATCCACTTCACTTCGTCACCACGTTTTGCGGTCACCGACTGTGGCGTCAGCGAGTTGTCAATCTTGACCTCGAAGACTCCTCCGGTGAGGGACGACTCCGGGAAGTGTTTATGACTCGCGCACGCCAGTGTAAGGAGTATGCCCATTCCCGCTAAAACCATTCCGATGCGCGCGAGGGTCATGCCCCAACTCCTTCCATAAGTGTTTGCGTTACCCAAGTCCGCCGAGACTCCTAACCCATGAGGCCGGTCTCGGCACAGTGCGCGCTTGTACGCCGAATGGCTCTTGGGGTCAAGAGGAATGAAGAGGAAGGGCCAATCAAGGCAGGTTTCAACTGAGCGATTGCAGCGTGCCGGTCGATCTGGCGAGATTTACGCGCGAGGCGTTCAACTGAAAGAGCGCATTCACGAGATTTTCTCGTGCTCTCGACACGGAATACAGTCCATTGGTCAACTCGAAATAGCTGGCCGCCGTGATGACGGAGTAGCGTTCACGAGCCAGTTCAAGTTCTTTAATGGCCATTTGCAGCCCAGCCTGTGCGATCAGAACTTGTTCCTTGGCCGCCACGATACCGGCAAGCGCATCGTGGACTTCCATTTTGACTTGATTGAGGACGGAACGCATTCGAAGCGCCTCCTGGCGTAGATTGCTTCGAGCCTCGGCAATTCGGCCCTCGCGCTGAGCGCCATCGAAAATCGGAATCTGCAGCAACAAGGCCATATTGTACGTCTCAAGCGTGTTACTCCATCGATTCCCGATCAGACCATAATCCCCCTGAGCGACCAGTGACGGTAACCGTTCTCCGGTAATAGATGAATAGGTCAGCTCGGTAGCTTTGACTCGTGTGAATTGCGCCTGCACTTCTGGCCGATTGACGAGCGCCTCTTCGACGGCAGCCTGAGACTCCAACTGTTCGTACATTTCGGTCTTGAATTCATCTTGTAAGGCCAACGATGTTTCGTACGGCAAGTTGAGCAGATTCATCAGATTCAGTTTGGCATGTTGTACGTCGTAACGCGATGATGCGGCCAATTGCTTCTCGTTGGCGAGTTGCGCATCCAGACGCGCAATGTCCATGCCCGTTGCAACGCCGGTCTTCTGCCGTTGTTTGACCAAGTTCAGCAGCTCACTCATGATCTGCTGATTGGATTCGCGCATCTTGACCATCCCCATGGCCTTCAGCCCTTCCATATAGGCGAGGGCCACGCTCGCCATGGTGTCGTACTTCTTCGCGTCCGATTCGAACTCGGCGATATGGAGGTTCTCTCGCGACGCTCGCCAGCGCTGGATCAAACTGACGCTGATCACATTTTGTGATCCATTGACTCGGAGGTCGAAAATACTGAAGGGATCGCTCCGCACCGGCGCAAGACCAAAGGTGCCGAGGAACACGGTTTGCCTGGTCTGTCGCACATTCGAAGACAGATTCGGCAGCAACGCGCCGAGTTGTGTTCGGACTTGGCCGTGTGCCGCTTCGATACGCTCTCTGTACAACTGCACATCCGGGTTATTGTCCACCGCGGCTGCCAACGCACCGCGCAACGTGAGCGGCAATGGCGGTAGCGGCGCAGCCTTCTCTGGAGCTGTCTGGTCACTGATTGCCCAGCTCACACCATGAGAGACGGACAAAGCGATGACGATGCCGATCAAGAACCCAAAGGTCCGCAAGAGTTCGGTGAGTGACAAAACGAGCGGGCTCGACATGTTGCTACCGCTCCCGCAGGCTTTCCTTGACGGATTTCAGGAGAGGACTCAAAAGGTATTCGATCAAGCGGCGCTTCCCCGTCTTGATTTCCACCGTGACGGCCATCCCCGGCGAGAGATTCACCTGCTTGCCGTCGACTTCGATTGTGGACCGGTCCATGCTCACTCTCGTGGGATAGATGAGACCGACTTTTTCGATCGCCGCGGCATCGTCAGAAACCGACAACACCTTCCCGGGAATCGTGCCGTAGAGCGTGAACAAAAACGTTTCTACCTTGATCTCGACCGGCTGCCCCTCTCTCACGAACCCCACATCTTTGTTCTCCACTTGGGCTTCCACTTCGACGGGATGATCTTGAGGTACGACGATCAGCAGTTGCTGAGCCGGCGTCACCACACCACCGATCGTGTGCACCGAGAGTTGCTGCACGACACCGTCAATAGGACTCATCAATCGTTGCAAGTCCGCCTTCTGTCCCGCCTTCGTCACGTCTTGAGCCAGCGAAGCAGCTTTCGTCTCGATCGTGGACAGTTCCGCCTGTTTGGCCTGTTGGAACTCCGTCACGGTGACCCGATAATTATTTTCGGCCTCCGAGAGTGCGGCTGCGTCTTGCACGAGCTTCTTGCGCTGTCCGGCCAGTTCTTGGGTCTTATCGATTCGTTGCTGCTCGGCCTGCAGAAAATCGAGCTTCGTGGCGGCATCGTGTTCGAGCAGTTTCTTGTACGCATCCGCCCGCTCCGCTTCCATCGGCACCGTGGCCTCCAGCCGGCGAATGTTTTCTTTGGTCTGATCGAGCGCCGCTCTGCGTTGACCGATCAAGTGCTGGGCAGCACCGACGCGAGCCTGGTATTCAGTCAATTGGTCACGCAACAGCTGCTGTTGGAGCAGGATATACCGAGGATCCCCATCTGAAGGTTCATCGAAGGTGCTCTTGCCGGCAATCAAGGCCCGCAATCGAGCCGCATCGACTTTCGCGGCGCGATATTCATTGGACGCCCGGTCGTGATCTGCGCGGTTTTGTGTCGGATCCAATTCGATGAGTACCTCGCCACGCGCTATGACCTGCCCGTCTATCACGTGAATCGACGCAATCACACCGGTTTCGTAGGGCTGAATGACCTTGGAATAGCCGCTGGCAATAACCTTCCCCTGAGCGGTCGCGACAATATCGATCCACCCGAATGTGGCCCACAAAATTCCAGCAGTGCAGACGGCGATAATGGTCCATGTGATTGCACGGCCAATGGGAGATGGCGGCGCCTGTTGGATCTCGAGCACAGCCGGCAGGAACTCCGTGGCCCGTCCACCTGGTGCCGTGCCAAGTTCGCGAGTCGACATGGCTTGCCACGCCGTCTTCCAGATGGTCCAATGTTTCGCGAGCGTACCGAACGTCATTGTTCGCGCCTTCGTCTTATGCCATGCCCGTTCCGCTATCCTGCAACTTACACAAACGTGCGTAAAAACTGTTGGTGTGCAGAAGTTCTTGGTGCGCCCCTTCTTCGACAATTTCGCCCTTATCGATCACATAAATCCGATGAGCTGGCCGCACCGTGCTGAGCCGATGCGCGATGATGAAGACGGTCCGTCCCTGGCAAATTTTCGCCATGTTCTTTTGGATGACGGCTTCGGACTCGTAATCCAGTGCGCTCGTCGCTTCATCGAAAATCAAAATGCGAGGGTTGGCGACCAAGGCTCTTGCAATGGCAATGCGTTGCCGTTGTCCACCGGAGAGCGAACAGCCGTGCTCGCCGACCATGGTGTCATAGCCATCCGCCAGATCGAGAATGAACTCATGCGCACCCGCCAGCTTCGCCGCCTGAATGACCTGCTCCATCGCTAGGCCGGGGTCCGTCAATGCAATGTTGTCGCGCACGGAACTGTTGAAGAGAAAGTTTTCTTGAAGCACCACTCCCACCTGCCGCCGCAACCAGGCCGGATCGACCTGCGCAAGATCGACATTATCCACGAGGATGCGCCCACGCTCCGGCACATACAGCCGCTGAATCAGTTTGGCAATCGTACTTTTGCCGGATCCTGAGCGCCCCACAATGCCGACGACCCTGCCTGGAGCGACAGAGAACGAAATCTTCCGGAGCACCTCCGAACTGTCAGGGCGATAGCGAAACGTCACGTCTTCGAAGATCACCTGTCCCGCGACTTGAGGCAATGTCGTCCGATTCGGCTTGTACGATGGCTCCGGTTGAGCGTTGAGCACGTCGCCTAATCGTTGCACCGAAATACCGACCTGCTGAAACTCCTGCCACAGATTCACGAGTCGCAGCAGCGGTCCCGTCACTTGCGCCGACAGCATGTTGAAGGCGATCAACTGCCCGATGCTGAGATCCCCCTCGATCACGCGATAGGCCCCCACCCATAGCACCGCGACAGTTGTGATTTTTTGGATGCAGCCTGCAATTTGCCCGGCCACGGTAATGAGACTCGTTGCACGGAAACTTGCCCGTACATAGCCTGCAAGCTGCTCTTCCCATTTACGCAACAGCGGCGGCTCGACCGCCAACGCCTTGACGGTCTGAATGCCGCTGATCGCCTCCACCAAGAACGATTGATTCTCCGCTCCCCGATTGAATTTCTCGTGCAGGCGAGCGCGTATTGTCGGGGTGATCGCGATCGACAACAGCGCATACAACGGCAGCGACCCCACCACAACCATCGTGAGCGTGGAGCTGTAGAACCACATGACGACCAGAAACACGACCGTAAACACGAGATCGAGCACGACTGTCACGGAATGGCTTGTGAGGAACTGCCGAATGTGTTCGAGTTCACGCACCCGCGCCACCGTGTCGCCGACACGCCTCGATTCGAAATAGGCCAGTGGAAGCGCCAAGATGTGACGGAACAATTGAGCGCCCAGCCCGACGTCGATCCGATTGGTCGTATGCGAAAACAAATAGGTGCGGAGGCCGCCGAGCGTGGCATCAAAGATGGCCAGAGCGACCATGCCGATCGCCAGCACATGCAGGGTGGTAAAGCCCTTGTGGACTAAGACCTTGTCGATCACGACTTGCGTGAAGAGCGGCGTCAGTAATGCAAATAACTGCAAAAAGAACGAGGCAACGAACACTTCGCCAAGAAATTTTCGGTATTTGACGATGGCAGGAATGAACCAGGCTGAAGTCAAATTTGAGATCCTGTGACGCAGATTCGCCCGCTTCGCGAACAACAACAGTTCGCCTGTCCACTTCGACTCAAACTGTTCACGAGAGAACACGAGCGGACGCCCTCGACGGGGTCCTGGATCAGGGCCTTTTCGCCGTCGATCTCTGGCGAGCACAACGTATCGGCCATCCCGTAGCTTTGCGATCGCAGGAAACGGCGTGCCGGGTAATTTTTTCCACTGGGTCTTCACCACGCCGGCCTTGAGCCCCAATGCTTGGCGGCACGAAGCAGTTCGGTGTCTGAGAGCAATTGCCCAGGCGGCGCGTACAAGTGGCGCAGTTGCGATCCTTCGGCCGGCAGATCATAGAAGCGGGCCAAAATGAGGAGACAGATCAACCCAGTGTCAGTCACACCGGGCGATGGCGACGCGGAGAACGGGGGGCCGGGAGGAACCCTTCCTACTTCGGCTGGCATGGCGTCATCTTAGCCCACCTAGTCAGTCCACCTAGGCTATAAACTGTAGAAGGGACGCGACATTACACAAACCTTCGGTTCCCTGTCAACTTTTTATTATACCTAATGAATCACACGTGATATTCCCCAGTAAGCATTACACTCAAATACGTCAACCTCTTATCCATTTCGTTTGCCTCCAATTCCCCATGACCTATCGACCAGACTCACAGCACGGTGAGCCGAACGGCTGCACCAGAGTCAATGGCTGAGGATCTTCCTGCACCCCAGCGTCTCGCCTTAGTGCAGTCCCATCCCACAACGCTGTACGGTGGCTAGACCTGCGTCCGGACTAGTTCACCTTGCTGCGATTTGCCTTACGCTCACGGTTTACAGATGTCGATTTGGCACATGCCAATCGACTATCCAGCATGAACACTAACCGAAAGGAGACTAAGCATGCAGTCAAATGACTGGTCGACTTCGAGGGCGTGCCTGTGGGCGGGGCGTATCATGAGTGGGTTGCCTGCCCTGTTTCTGCTGGTTGATGGAGTCATGAAGCTGTTCAAGCCGCCGATCGTTGTGCAAGCAACGGTTGAGTTGGGCTATCCCGAATCCGTCATCGTTGGGCTTGGAGTGACGTTACTCACCAGCACACTACTCTATCTCATACCGCGTACCTCAATGCTCGGCGCGATTCTACTAACGGGCTACCTGGGCGGCGCAGTTGCAACACACGTCCGTGTCGGTGGCCCCATTTTCAACATCGTATTCGCTGTGATCGTGGGCGCGCTGCTTTGGGGCGGCCTCTGGCTGCGGGATGGCCAACTGCGAGAGATGCTGCCCCTTCGGGCGCTTTAGGGATCTGGACCGTTCTAGTTGCATGGCAATGCAGCACCATTCAGGACAAGAGCAGAGAAGCAAGGAGAAGGGTTTTGAACGAAACGAGCGCACATCTGCCCATGAGGTTTTGATTCATGAAGTCATGTTTTGGCACAGCGTCCAGGGGACCATTGCCCCTTGCATCCCTAGGACGCTGTCCGGTGGAAGGACTATCACGTTCGCTTACGATCGGCCATTATCTACTGTCGCTGGTTGGCCACTGGAATCACATCAGGGTGTCCATCCGCAGCAGTAGGCGCAGTGACTGGTTTGAATTTGACAGCGACTCCTTGTACGGACGTACACGTGAAGCTGTAAACGTTGTAGATGGGGACAAAACCGTAAAGGCTGTTGGACACCGTCACGTTCAGTAAGGCATCGCCTCCTCGTTGGGCCAGCGCATCGTCTACCGCGCTTGAAAACGTCGCATCGCCGAAGGGGATCACTGCAACGAGAAAATGCCGGCACGCACTTCCTTCCGCCGGTCCCAGCTCTTCGAATGCGACACCTGATTTCAGCTTATCCGCATTGTTAGCGGAGGCCTTGGTGACGATGCCAAGATGGCCGACGGATGTGCAGCCTGCTGCCATGACAGCAACAACGAGCAGTGAGGCGAGAGCACCAAACTTCTGCATAAACATCTCCTTTGTCTAGAGTGACTTGCTGGGAGCTACTTCCTTCCTTCACCTCTATGCACCTTAGATGTAAACAAATAGGTGCGAAATTTTAGGTATGTAGGATTACGGCAGACAATACCTCTGGAGTACGGCAACGCCTACCTCTTTGGTGTAGATCCAGGCAGCCCTGCCACTTTTCTCGCAACAACCCCGGAACGCTCAAATAAACGCCAAGTTAAGGAGAGATTGGCTGACTAATAGCACTTATTTTCTGATGTGAAGCATTGAAGAGAGCGTTCCGACCACAGCCTAAAGCGTTCAATCATCATCGACGCTCCATCGTGTCGTCCCAATAGCTCGCTCATCAAACACATCTTGTTACGCTATTGGCGGCAGCCGTTCTAGAAAACGGCTCCAGACACCGTTTGTCCCACCTCCAATTTGATATTGCGAAGTCCAAAATCACAGGATAGTATGTGCTCCCTCGGTTGCTGCCGACCGATCTAATTGGCAGCGAGCGCAAAATCTCAATGCGCACCGTCATCTAGAAACTATGCTTCCTCTTGCGATTGGTATGCGGCAACTCTTTTGTGCGCTTGCTTGTGCGTTGTTGGTATCGGGATGCGTCACGAAATCCCATGAATGGCAACAGCACACCGAGGATGAGTTCCCTACGCGAGTGAATTGGATTATTTCCCAAGTGGGAAATGTCTTGGATGCGAAGCGTGGGCTGCGGTACGGGACGTGGATGGTCACTTCCGACAAGGGGGGACCACTTGCCACCTACCAATGTCCGCAAGGCGGGATCTGCGAAATCAATATCAGCAATCTCCAATGTCAGCAGGCCACTGGTGGCCAGACCGCTTGTGAATTAGTACTCTACAAAAATGCGATCTGCGAGCTCGTCATTCCTGAAAAAAAAGAAACGTTAGAAATCGGATGTCCTATTCAGGTAGCTCTCAAGCCGAAGGGAGAAGGCGAGACAGCCTCGCCCAAGGAAGCCGCTGCCACAGCTGCCGCAGCCGCCGCAGCCGCCGCAGCCGCGAAGGGGGCCCAAGAGGCTGCCGGCGTAGCTCCCCCACCAGCGCCCAAGGCGGCCCAAGAGGCTGCCGGCGCAGCGCCCCCCACACCCAAGGCGCCCCAAGGCGCAACGCCCCCGGCGAAGGCGGCACAAGAGCCCCCTCCCATCACTCCTGCCACGGAGGCGAAGGGAGCCGCTCCGAAAGAGGCCGCTGCCGCTGCCGCAGCTTCAGAACAGGCGAAGGGCCGATCCGTTGGGGGCGACTTTGTGTTCGGCCTACGCGCAGGACTGATCGTACCAACCCAACAGATACTGGAGAATCTGAGCAGCGGCACCTCCGTAGGGCCTCTGATCAATCTTGAAGGATATTACGTCCTCACAGAATGGGTACGGGTGGGCATGATGCTGGAATGGCAACGATACAAGATCAATGGGCGTGGTGCTGAAGTCGGAACTTTGAGCACCTTCTCCTTCTTGCCGGCGGTAGAATTCCGTCCCACACGAGACCTGATGCGAAATACTGTAGGGTTCGAATGGTTGATTCCCTACGCGTCATTGGGTGCCGGGGTGAATGTCCATTCATTCAGCAATGGAGCCCAGCTGGGCAACGAATCCATTTCATTCCCGAATACCTTCGCCCTGCGCGTGGCCGGCGGTTTTGACTTCCCCATCACATCCAATCTGGCGGTCAATACTGAGATGGCATGGAAGAAAGATAGTGGGAGTTTCGAAAGAAGCGCGCTGACCGGCGGACTGACCGGCGATTATAACGCCTCCTCACTGATGTTTCTCTTCGGCCTACGTTTCCACTTTTAGGTGGAGTCAAAAACATACGTTCCCCTCCATACCTTAGGGGTAGAGACCTCCGTCAATTCTTCTCTTACAATGGTCCTGCTGATCCGGATGCGGCTATGTCGGCTAGCAGGAAACGATCTTCATGAAGCACGCAAATGTAATCGGTACTCTTTTTTGTGCGGTGATCTTTTCTAGTATTTCGGTGCTAGGGTTGACCGGCTGCGGTGGCGACAGTGGCCCCACTCCTGGCGGTTTGGCGATCATCACCACCTCACTTCCCGAGGGGCAAATCAACCAACCCTATTCGGCTTCAGTGGGCGGTTCGGGAGGCACGCTGCCGTACTTGTGGTCGGTCACACCGGCGCTTCCTTCCGGTCTTTCGTTCAACACGCAAAGCGGCGCGATCACCGGGACACCAGGCACGGTGGGAACCAGTTCGCATACATTTACCCTGGCCGATTCCTCGATCCCTCCACAAACTGTAGAACAATCTCTCAGCTTAACCATCAAACCCCCGCTCTCAATTACGACGACCTCGCTGCCGGCCGGAAATATCGGCGCGGTCTATGACCAGCCTGTTCAAACCGTTGGTGGTTTCGGACCGCTGACCTTTAACATCGTCGTCCCAGGTACAGGCACACTCCCACCGGGTCTCAATCTGAATCCAACACTGGCGCGATTTCAGGAACGGCGACTGCAACCGGCAACTTCCCGTTCACCGTCCGCGTTGCAGACACTAGTGGACAACAGGACACGCAAGCATTCTCGATTCGCATTAACCCGTCCAGCCCGCCATCGATTACGACCTCTTCGCTGCCTGGTGGAACAGTCAGTCTGCCCTACAATCAGCGAGGTGCAGGCAGCCGCTGGGATTGGCACACTGACCTGGAGTATCCCTGTGGGATCGCTCCCACCGGGTCTCACGATCGGTCCCCCTTAACTGGACCGAATGTAACCATTTCAGGCACTCCAACCAGTCAAGGAACCTTCAACTTCACGCTGAGAGTCACAGACACCTTGGGGCAGTTTTTCGACCGTGCTCTCTCGATTACCATTAACTTGCCCGCTCCGCCGAATATTACGACGACCTCGCTTCCCTGCTGGAACCATCAACCAGACCTATAACCAGGCTGTGCTGGCAACCGGGACGGCAACGCTGACCTGGAGCATCGTCTCCCCAGGTACAGGCACACTCCCCCCGGGTCTCACCCTGAATGCAAGCACCGGCACGATCACAGGAGCGCCGACTGCAACCGGCACCTTCCCGTTCACCGTTCGCGTCGCCGACACTTTCGGACAGAATGATACGCAAGCACTTTCTATTCTCGTTAGGACAGACAACCCGCCACAGATAGTACCCCCCTCGCTGCCAAGTGGAACAGTCGGTGTGCCCTACGGTCCGACGACGTTACAGGCAACCGGAGGGATGGGCACACTTACCTGGAGTATTTCTGTGGGATCGCTCCCACCAGGTCTCACCGGTCTCCCCTCAACTGGACCCAGTGTAACCATTTCTGGCACTCCAACCAGTCAAGGAACCTTCCCCTTCACGGTGAGGGTCACAGATTCGTTGGGTCAGTCTGACACGCGGGCGCTGTCGATCACGATCAACCTACCCCCTCCGCTG
Organism: uncultured Nitrospiraceae bacterium; assembly: GCA_963824855.1. Taxonomy (GTDB): domain Bacteria; phylum Nitrospirota; class Nitrospiria; order Nitrospirales; family Nitrospiraceae; genus Nitrospira_C. Next base: position 9,611 of record CAWGQP010000003.1, on the reverse strand, counting down.
AATATCACGACGACCTCGCTGCCCGCTGGAAGCATCGGCCAGACCTATAGCCAGGCTGTGGCGGCGACTGGAGGGTTCGGAGCGCGGACTTGGAGCATCTCCGCAGGGACACTGCCACCGGGCCTCAATTTGAATCCAACGACCGGCGTGATTTCAGGAACGCCCACTGCCGGCAGGTACATCGAATTTTACCGTCCGAGTTCAAGACACAGCCGGACAATCGGACACGCAAGATCTATCGATCACGATAAACTTACCCGCTCCGCCAAATATCACGACCACCTCGCTGCCCACTGGAAGCATCGGCCAGACCTATAACGAGCCTGTGGCGGTGACCGGAGGGACGGCACCGCTGACCTGGAGCATCTCCGCAGGGACACTGCCACCGGGCCTAAATTTGAATGCGACGACCGGCACGATCACAGGAACGCCGACTGCAACAGGCACATCGCCTTTACCGTTCGCGTCGCCGACACTTTCGGACAGAATGATACGCAAGCGCTGTCGATCACGATAAATCCATTCAATTCGCCCAATATCACGACCACCTCGCTCCCAGGAGGAACAGTCGGTGTGGCCTACGGTCCAACGACGTTACAGGCAACCGCAGGGATTGGCACACTGACCTGGAGTATCTCTGCCGGATCGCTTCCACCAGGTCTCACGATCGGTCCCCCCGTAATCGGGACCCAGTGTGAACATTTCAGGCACTCCAACCAGTCAAGGAACCTTCAACTTCACGGTGAGGGTCACAGACTCGTTGGGTCAGTCCGACACGCAGGCGCTGTCGATTGTCGTAAGCGCAGCCCTGGCGCCCCTGGCGATCACGACAACGTCGCCGCTACAACCAAATGCGAAGGAGGGCGAGGCCTACAGCACAACCTTGCAAAGCTCGGGAGGTCTCCCACCCGTGAGCTGGTCGGTCACGCCGAACCTGCCTGACGGGCTTAGCCTGAATCCGGCGACCGGTGAGATTAGCGGCATCCCAGGGCCAGCGACGGGGACGGGAACACCGCAGACCTTTATGTTCACCGTGCAGGATTCGTCGACACCGACGCCGCAAACAGTGAGCAAGCCGCTTGATTTGACGATTGATCCGCCCTGAGGGCGTTGGCCCTGGTTAAATTCGGTGTGGCAAGAACTATGGAGCCAAATGGGACTAGTGGAAACCCTAGCTAGCGCATGGTTGTCGAAAGCATAGAATGGCCCTCGTTCGCTCGACCGATCTAATGGGAGCGAGTTTCAAGATTTTTGAATGCGCACCGTAATCGAAATTATGCCACCTCAGGAGATTGCGAGGCGTGGAAACCCAAGCGGTACTATTGCTTGTGTCGTCATCCTTTCCGTTCTAGGCGTCTTAGGCTTGACCGGCTGCGGTGGCGACAGCGGCCCGACCCCTAGAAGTTTAGCGATCACCACCACCTCACTTCCCGAGCAAACCGTCAACCACCCCTATTCGGCTTCAGTCAGCGGCTCGGGAGGCGCGCCCCCTTACACCTGGTCCGTCTCGCCGGCGCTTCCTGGCAATCTCTCGTTGGATACGGCAACCGGTGCGATCACCGGCACACCGACGACGGCGGCAACCACGACACACACGTTTACGCTGCACGACAGCTCGGCCCCTTCGCAAACCGTCGAACAAACGCTCAGCTTAATCATCCATCCCCCGCTCTCGATCACCACAACCTCCCTTCCAGACGCAAGTATCGCCGCGGCCTATAACCAGCCTGTCGAAACCGTTGGAGGTCTCGGAACGCTGACCTTTAGCATTGTCCTCCCAGGCACAGGCACGCTCCCGTCGACTCTCAGTCTGAATACGGCTACCGGCATGATCTCAGGAACACCCACTGCTCCAGCCGGCACCTTCCCGTTCACCGTCCAGGTTGCAGACACAAGCGGGCAACAAGATACGCAAGCGCTCTCGGTTCGTGTCACCCCGACCACTCCGCCTCAGATAACGACCACCTCGCTACCGGGTGGCACAGCCGGTCAGCTCTATAGTTTTAGAGTGCAGGCAACGGGAGGGATTGGAACACTTGCCTGGAGTATCTCCGCCGGATCGCTCCCAGCGGGTCTCAACCTCAATCCGTCCGGGCCACTGGGTGGAACCATTTCAGGCACTCCGCTCAGCGGAGGATCCTTCAACTTCACGGTGACGATCACAGATTCAGTGGGTCAAACTGACACGCAGGCTCTCTCGATTTCCGTGACTCCGCTCTCGATTACCACTACCTCCCTCCCACCCGGAAGTATCGGCCAGGCCTATAGCCAGCAAGTCCAAACCATTGGAGCTATCGCACCGCTGACCTGGAGCATCTCCGCAGGGACACTGCCGCCGGGCCTCACTTTGAATCCAACCGGCGTGATTTCAGGGACGCCGATTGTGCCGGCTGGTACGTCGTCGTTTACCGTCCGGGTGCAAGACGCAGGCGGACAATCGGACACGCAAGCGCTCTCGATCGTCATCAACCTATTCAACGCGCCAAATATCACGACCACCACGCTCCAGGGAGTAATAGTCGGTCAGTCCTACAATCAGACGTTACACGCAAATGGAGGAATTGGGGCACTTACCTGGAGTGTCTCTGCCGGATCGCTCCCAGCGGGTCTCATACTCGATCCCACGGCTGGAACCATTTCAGGCGTTCCAACCAGTGCAGGAACCTTCAACTTTACAGTGACGGTCAGAGACACATTGAATCAGCCCGACACGAAGAATCTCTCGATTGCCGTGAGCGCGCCCCTGGCAATCACGACAACGGCGCTACCAGCTGCCCAAGAGGGCCAGGCTTACACTGCAACCTTGCAAAGCTCGGGAGGTGTCCCACCCGTGAGCTGGTCGGTCGACCAGCCCCTGCCTGCCGGTCTCAGCCTCGATGCGTCGACCGGTGTGATTTCCGGCACCCCAGCGGGAGGGACTTCAGCGACGCAAGGGACCTCAACCTTGATTTTCACCGCGCAGGATTCGTTCTCACCGACGCCGCAAACAGCGAGTCAGCAGCTTGGTTTGACGATTGCCCCACCCTGAGATCCTCCCAATGCTTCAGTTGACGATGTTCCGCAAGTTCTTGCCTTCGTGCAGCCTGATCATAGTGCTCTGCGCCCCTCTCGGTTGCTTGCATGAGTCTCTCGAACCTTACATTATGGAGGTGGATGTGGAGGACCAACCGGCAAAAAATGCATCGGCCACTCCCGGGCCGATGCACGCTGGCGAGCGGCTCAAAAAAGCAAATTTGAAAGGCGCAAATCTTCGGCAGGCGATGTTAGCTGGAGCTGACCTCCGCGAGGCCGATCTGGAGGGAGCAGATTTAGCCGGTGCGATGTTATTGGGCGCAAATCTGAGCCGCGCAAAGTTGGCGAATGCGAACTTCGAAGGGGCAATGTTATTGGGTACGCACCTGGAAAACGCACACATCGATGGCGCGAATTTCAAAAACACCGTCTGGCTCACCCAAGATCAAATTGACGATGCTTGTGGGACGCCAAAAATTCTACCTGAACGGCTGAGAGCACCGAAGACTGTTAGCTGTGAGCAGTCTGCAATAAAATCTGAATGAGCGGCTAGCCTGCGCGGTTGAACGAGGCGGCCCCCCTTGAGAGGGCCCTGATCAGTCAGGGCCCCAACGTTCTTCTCACTCATGCTTCTCTCCGGCTTGCGGATTCACTTTAGGGGTGGGGTCACGTTTATGGCTGAGCCCAAAACTCCGCCTTTCCAACGGACATCACGTTTCCCTCCCTATACGTAAGTGAGTAGATACCTTCCAACAGTTGATCTATTACAATCGCTTCTGCGGATCTGGTATGCGGCCTTGGCGGACGTAACAGGAAACGATCTTCGATGAAGCGCAAACACTTAATCGGCAATATTTTTTGGGCAGTCATCTTGTCTTGTATCTCCGTTCTAGGGTTGACCGGCTGCGGTGGCGACAGCGGCCCGACCCCTGGAAGTTTGGCGATCACCACTACCTCGCTTCCCGAGGGGACAGTCAACCAGCCCTATTCGCCGTCAGTCAGCGGGTCGGGAGGCGCGCTCCCTTACACGTGGTCCGTCTCGCCGGCGCTTCCTGCCAATCTCTCCTTGAATACGGCAACCGGCGCTGTCACCGGCACACCGACGACGGCGGCAACCACGACACACACGTTTACGCTGCGCGACAGCTCGGCCCCTCCCCAAAGCGTACAACAATCTCTCAGCTTAACCATCGTTCCGCCCCCGGCCGTGCTGACGATTACCACCACGTCGCTCCCTAGCGGCACGGTCAATCAAGCCTATAACCGCCCGGTGCAGGCGAGCGGGGGTACCCCTCCGCTGACCTGGAACATCGTCGCAGGAGCAGGGCTACTCCCGCAGGGTCTCAATTTGGATCCGGCGACCGGCGCGATCTCAGGAACGCCCACGACGGCAGGCACAACGTCGTTTACCGTCCGCGTTGCAGACGCGGCCGGACAATCGGACATTCAAGCGCTCTCGATCATGATCAACCAACCCGCTCCACCCCCGAATCCGCCGAATATCACGACGACCAGCCTCTCAGGAGGAACCGTCGGTCAAGCCTATAGCCAGACCGTGCAGGCGACCGGGGGGACGGGAGCGCTGACCTGGAGCATCTCCGCAGGGGCACTGCCTCAGGGGCTGAATATCAATCCGATCAACGGCGTGATTTCAGGAACGCCGACGGCGGCAGGAACCTCGTCGTTTACCGTCCGGGTTCAAGACGCAGGGGGTCTCGCGGATACGCAAGCGCTGTCGATTATCATCAACCAACCCGCTCCGCCGCCGACCCCGCCGAATATCACGACGACGACGCTCCCAGGGGGGACATTCGGCCAAGCCTATAGCCAGACCGTGCAGGCGACCGGAGGGACCGGATCGCTGACCTGGAGCATTAGCGCGGGGGCATTGCCAGCGGGGCTGACCTTGAATCAAACGACCGGCGTGATTTCGGGAACGCCGACTATACCAGCAGGCACGTCGTCGTTTACCGTAAGGGTGCAAGACGCAGGCGGACAATCGGACACGCAACCTCTGTCGATCACGATCAACCTACCCGCTCCGCCGACCATCACGACCACCACGCTTCCGGGAGGCACAGTCGGTCACGCCTATAATCAGACACTACAAGCGACGGGAGGCACCGGAACACTCGTCTGGAGTCTCTCTGCTGGATCGCTCCCAGCGATGCTTTCCCTGAGTCCTGATGGTGTCATTTCAGGCACTCCTACCAATGATGGGAATAGGAATTTCACAGTAACAGTCAGAGACACGTTGAATCAGTCCGACACGCAGTCTCTCTCGATCGCCGTCAGCGCGGCCCTGGAGATCACGACAAACTCGCTACCGGATGCCGAAGTCGATAAGAACTACAATAGAATGTTGCAACGCTCGGGAGGTGTCGCACCCTTTACCTGGTCGGTCACACCGCCGCTGCCGGACGGTCTCAACCTGAATGCGTCGACGGGTCAGATTACCGGCAGGCCAGATAGAGGGACGGACGGAGACCATAACCTGACCTTCACCGTGCAGGATTCGTCGGCACCGACGCCGCAGACAGATAGCAAGACGCTTAAGTTGAAGATTAAGAGGTAGAGGACACCAAGGGTCCTGCTTTTCTCTTCTGCATTGCCCACTTCAAATCGGTTCTTCGACCGGACCGCATGAAAGCGTATGTCGACTGAGGGACTGGTTCCGATGCTTCACTCGACGATGTTCAGTAAATCTTTGGCTCTATGCGGCCTGATAATCGTGCTCTCCGCCCCTCTCGGTTGCATGCAGGAGTCTCTCGAACCCTACATTGTGGAAGTAGAGGTGAAGGACGAACCGATACACAAAGCGCCGGCCACCGCCGGGCAAATGCTCGCCGGCAAGCGGCTTAAACAAGCGAATTTAAAGGGTGCAAATCTGCGTGCGGCGATGTTAGCTGGAACTGACCTACGCGACGCGGATCTGGAGGGTGCAGATTTCACAGATGCGATGTTATTGGGCGCAAATCTGAGTCGCGCAAAGTTGGCGAATGCGAACTTTGAAGGGGCCATGTTATTGGGCACTCATCTGGAGAACGCACACATTGATGGCGCCAATTTCAAAAACACCAGCTGGCTCACCCAAGATCAAATTGATGACGCGTGTGGGACGCCGAAAGCCCTACCCGAGCGGCTGAAAGCCCCTCAGGGTGCTAGCTGTGAGCAGCCCACAATAAAATCCCAATGAGCATCTAGCCTGCGCGATACAGTAGAGCGTAGCGGTCCCTCGTACGTACGTATCATTTCCCCCTCCTTCAGTTGGCTCGCCTTGCACTTTTGCAGAATATCGTGCTGGCTCCGTTGGTTGTATAAGGGAGTGTAGCAACCGTGGAGGCTCCCATGCTCTTCCGAATTGTCATTAGCCTCGTCCTATTGATCATTGGCATCACGAGTTCCGCTTGTGCGAAAGGCAAGCCTCCTATGGACGTGGAGAATACCCGCACCAAAAACGAGGCAACTGCGCAAGAGCTTCGCAAGTTAGCCGAAGAAGGAAACGTGATCGCTCAAAACAGACTCGGTCTGTTTTACAAGGTCGGCAAGGGCGTACCCCAGAACTATGGGCAGGCGAAGAGGTGGTTTGAAGAGGCCGCGAAGCAGGGCCACGCGGAGTCCCAAATCGACCTCGGCACGTTATATCTCCAGGGAGATGCGCCTCCGCGAAGCCCCCAGATGGCGTTGTTTTGGTTTAGTCGAGCGGCAGAGCAAGGAGTTGTTCCGGCTTTTGCGAAACTTGGTCAAATGTATCAAGAGGCGCAAGGAGTACCCCAGGATTTCGTCCAAGCCTACATGTGGTTTCACCTGGCTGCAACCAATGGAGAGGCGCCAAGTGCCGAAAAGCGTCACATTCTCGCCATGAAGATGACCTATGATCAAATCATGGAGGCCGAAAAACTAGCGCGGGAGTGGAAGCCAACGCGCAAATCAGTCGCTTGGAAACCCCTAGGTGCGAGTCAACGGATTGTCAGCGATTATTAGATACCCTCGCAAAACATGGAAACTGAACAAAGCAATCCGCTGGAGTGTTATGAGTGTAACGGTGTCCTCTTGCCCGAACGGGCGATCCGCCTAGAGAATGACATTTGCGTACTCCGATATGTCTGCATCGGTTGTGACAGCAGGTCCTATGCAGTGAAGACCGGATCACGCGTTCGCGTATATCCATCAAGCAATATTGAAAGTGTCACGGGTACTCAGAGCTCACTCCAAAGCCGGATCTAGATCGAGAGCCCGTATTTCCTGATACCAAAACCTCAGTGCCAACTCGCGGCCAGCACGCGTTTGCACCTCCTGCGGCCGCTGATCGATGACCTGATCCCACGTGAGCCCGGTCTGCTGGCTAAAGGAGGCCATGGCTTGGATCAACTGATTGACCTGCGTATTGAGGAGATGCTGCCCGTTGCCGGCTTGCAGATCTTCGATCTGATTGGTGGTCGGACTGGTATACCAGTTGGCAATCGTGATGGCTGGGTCAAGAGCCCTCTAACCGATTCTTGGTAGCTGTTTGTTGTGTTACTGGTCAGTGCAGTGGTTCTGTTTCTTTGACGGCTGAAGGCGTCAGGGGAATCTCGCCTTCGCCTTCGCCTTCACCTTCCTTCCACCTCCTCGCAGATGCGCTCGATGTCCCGAAGCCGGGGGGGTCTGGCGGAGGTCCGCAGTCCACCATCCCTTTGAACGGTTCAATCGTCGCATCCGACATGCCCAGCCTTCGATCAAAGTGACTGATCATGGCGTGGATGCACCAGTTCCGCGCATCCTCCAGCGTCTTAAAGATTGGCCCATCGAGTGGCTGGCGCATGCCGAGCATGCGGCCTTCGCGGGCACGGACCACGGGGCGAAATCCAACCACGAATCTCTGAAATCGGCCTTTCGGTGTGGTCATGATGCCGAGTCCTCACCAGCAGCACCTCGTTCCATAGCGGCTTTGACTCGTCCCACGGCAAGGCGCAGCTGGCGCAAGTGATCGTGGTATTGCACGCTCCCGTCACGATCCTTGAACGTGAAGACACGGTGGCCAAAAAACGAGTCGGCTGATACTTCGACCGGCATTAACGGGTCTGTCTATATAGACCTGACCCATCAGCTCGCCGCCGCCTCGTTTCTGAACATGCTCGCCGATTTGGCGCGCATTGAGCATGCCCTTAATGAGCGGGTCGTCCTCAAACACCTTCCGGAGAGTTGTGAGTTGGAGCGTGGTCAGCGTGCGATGGTCTTTCTCGTGCTCGTATCGGTCTCTGAGTCGGCTGAGCCGGTTAAAGGCGTCTTCGTACAAGTCCATATCGTAGGTCGTGCTTGCCCCACAGCGCGCCACGATCTCATAGAAGGCCTGCGCTTTTCGACGAATGCGATCGAAACCCGTGACTCGTCCTGCAGGAGGCGCCATGTATTCAGCCCTCCGACGATTGTGGGGGCTGAGGAGACGCGCTGACAGCATCAGTTTTCGGTCGGAGCAAGAGCTTTTCCAGGCGGGGCAAAGGCTGGCTTGATCCACACTTTTTGCCGTTCCCCAAAGTCAAGAAGTGTGGATGGGGCGGGCCTTTGTCCCCGCCCTGGAAAACCTTCTTGCTCCGACCGAAAACTGATGCTGTCAGCGCGTCTCCTCAGCCCCCACAATCGTCGGAGGGCTGAATACATGGCGCCTCCTGCAGGACGAGTCACGGCTTTTGGTCGCATTCGTCCGAAAAGCGCAGGCCTTCTATGATGGGCGTGGCGCGCTGTGAGACAAGCACGACCTACGATATGGACTTGTACGAAGACGCCTTTAACCGGCTCAGCCGACTCAGAGACCAATACGAGCACGAGAAAGAGCATCGCACGCTGACCACGCTCCAACTCGCCAAACTCTCCGGAAGGTGTTTGAGGACGACCCCATCATTAAGGGCATGCTCAATGCGCGCCAAATCGGCGAGCATGTTCAGGAGACAAGGCGTAAACGGCTGATGGTTTGAGGTCTATATAGACAGACCCCGGTACATGCCGGTGCGAAGTATCAGCCGACTCGTTTTTTGGCCGCGTGTCTTCACGTTAAGGATCGTGAGACGGGAGCGTGCGACACCACGATCACTTGCGCCAGCTGGCACACCTTCAGTGGGAAAGCCGCAAAAAAAAAAAAAAAGAGCCTCAGCATCATGACCACACCGAAAGGCCGATTTCAGGGATTAGTGGTTGGATTTCCGCCGTGGTCCGTGCCCGCGAAGGCCGCATGCTCGGCATGCGCCAGCCGCTCGATGGGCCAATCTTTGAGACGCTGGAGGACGGCGAACGGTGCATCCACGCCATGATTAGCCACTACGATCGAAGGCTCGGCATGTCGGATGCGACGATTCAACCGTTCAAAGGGATGGTGGAGCTGCGGACCTCCGCCTGACCCCGCCCAGCTTCGGGTATTGAGCGCATCTGCGAGGAGGTGGGGAGGAAGTTGAAGGCGAAGGCGAAGGCGAGATTCCCCTGACGCCTTCGGCGTCAAAGAAACAGAACCACTGCACTGACCAGTAACACAACAAACAGCTACCAAGAATCGGTTGGACGAGCTGCTTGACCCAGCCGATCACGATTGCCAACTGGTACACGAGTCCGACGACCAATCAGATCGA
>CAWGQP010000002.1:0-120518 GCA_963824855.1 uncultured Nitrospiraceae bacterium | reverse complement strand
ATCGCTCCCCCGCAGCGGGGTCCCCACACCGGGCGGGGTGCGAGGACGAGCGATGATCGACGACAGGACCCGCATATCTTTCTAGGCCGGAAACTACCTCGCTATGGTTCGACCGTCACGTCCACGAACGCGGGCATGCTGTCCGCCCCTTTTTATCCGTCACTCGCAATCTGAAGCGGAAGAGTTTCGGTTCTGAGACGGAGGGTGCGAGGAAGGAGGCCTTCGGCATGTTGAGATCCAAGAGCGGCACCTTTGCTCCCCGGACCTGGCTCCAGGTATAAAACAGCGCTTCGCCCTCAGGGTCGTGGCTGCCCAAGCCGTTCAACTCCACCTTCGCCCCCGACTTTACCGTGCGGTCGGCCCCTGCCACCGCAACCGGCGGCTCGTTGGGTTCATCACCCACCGCCACGTGGACGTCCAATGAAGCCTCTTTCTCCCGGTTCTTCACCGTCAGCACGGTTTTCCCATTCCCGACGATTTTGAGCATGCCGTCCGGGAGGACTTGGATGACCTTGTCATTGGACGAGTGATAGGTGGTTCCCGATGACGGGGCTGTGAGCGGTCTCGACACGCCGTCGTCAAAATCACCGACGACGGGAAGTTCGAAGATCTTGCCGAGGACATCCACCTGGCCGTAAGTGGCGGATTGACCCTCCCGTCCGAGCAGCAAGGGCTTGTCCGTTTCAAAATCAATGGACTGAAGCTGAGCTTTGGGTTCGGCATTCACAGTGATCTCGTCGAAAACGGTTCTGGTGCCGAGCCGGCCGCGCGAGATATCGGCCACGGCGAGCAACCGCATCGGTCCGATGGCATCCGCGGGAACCTTGAGAGGACCGCCGAAGGCCGGGTCCATGTCCCCGGTTGAGACGAGCACCGGCAGCGAGACCACGGAGCCGCCGACCACGCTGTCCTTTTGAAGGAACTTGTCCATCGAGATTTTGGCACCGGACTTCGACGGTCCGGAGTCGGTTTCATCTTGCTGAACGAGAGTTTCGTCCTGCTCACGGTACCAATAATACCGGACCTTGACGATGCCGATGTCGTTTCCGAGGTCCACGTGAGCGGTCACCGTTTGTCCGGCTGCCAGCTTCGCACCTGGCGCAGGTTCCGTGATCTTAAAGGCGTGCCCCGGCGCACTGGCCATGAGCACGCTCCCGCACAGGGCCACAGAGGAAGTCCAACGCCCGAGACGCCTCACACCGTATGGTTGTTGGCTCATGATTACCTCGTCAGGTGGAAGGGGACGTCGGTCAACACGACGCGATCTTTGAACAAGAGGGCGCCTTTGAGCAGCAACGCCCGTTGATTGTGCAAAATATTCTGCCACCAGCGGGCCGGCAGAATCTCCGGCAAAACCACAGTAATCCAGCATTCCGGATCTTTGTCGAGGTTCTCTTCCACATAGTCCATCAGCGCCCCCAGGATTGACCGGTAGGGAGAGGGCAACACGATCAACGGAACGCCGCAGCCCCATTGCGCCCATTTCATTTCCACAACGGCCGTTTCTTCCTTGTCGACATCGATGAGCACCGCACGCACTTCGCCTCCCCGGCTTCTCGCGTAATCGACGGCTCGCACGACCGCCTTGTTGACTGCACCGATGGGAATGAGGATGAGGTTGCGGCGCGGACGCGGTGGACGGGCGTCCCGGGTCAGTTGGACTTGCTCGGCGACGGCCTTGTAGTGGGAGCGTATGGCCCGGAACATCATGATGATGAGCGGGATCAAGACAATCACGATCCAGGCGCCGTGAGCGAATTTCGTGCTGGCGATAATGATGGTCGCGATGGCGGTGGCGGCGGCACCGATGCCATTCACCACAAGTTTCCCCTTCCAGCGGGGGCCACGCTTCAAGAGCCAACGGCGCACCATGCCGGCCTGCGACAAGGTAAAGGAAAGAAAGACTCCGACGGCATAGAGCGGAATGAGTGCGTGTGTGTCGCCTGCAAAGAGGACAATCAGCAAGCAGCTGAACAAACCAAGGATCACTACACCGTTGGAAAACACCAAGCGATCACCCATCATTGCCATCTGGTGAGGCATGAACCCGTCCCGCGCCAAGAGCGATGCCAGACGAGGAAAGCCCGCAAATGCACTGTTGGCTGCCAGGACCAAAATGCCCATCGTGGTGCCCTGGACCAGATAGTAGAGAAAGCCCTCTCCCAAGAATCGCATGGGCGACCTGCGACACGATGGTCTCGTCCTCTTTGGGAGTGACGCCGATGAGATAGGCCATCGTGCTGATGCCGAGGAACAGGGTGCCCAACACGGCCGCCATCATGGCCATTGTGAGGGCGGCATTCTTTGGCTCAGGGTGGTGAAATGCGGTGACGCCGTTCGAAATGACTTCCACACCGGTCAAGGCCGTGCATCCCGAGGAAAAAGCCCGTAGCAGCAAGAACAGCGAAATCGACTCGACGGCCGTTTCGGCGGCCACGGTCTGAGGTGTGAGCGGAGTCAACGTGCCGAAGAGGAGTTGACCTGCTCCTGCGCCCAGCATCAAGAGAATGCTCACAATGAACATGTAGGTGGGGATGGCGAAGACTTTTCCGGATTCCCGCACGCCTCGGAGATTCACGATGAGGACAAGCACGATCGCCAGGACGCCGAGCACGGTGCGGTGCGGGAACAGACTCGGGATGGCGGATGTGATCGCGGCAATGCCGGCCGCGACGCTAACCGCTACGGTGAGGACATAGTCGATCATCAGTGATGCGGCGGCGGTCAGCCCAGGCCATTCGCCGAGATTCGATTTCGAAACCACATAGGCTCCGCCGCCTTGCGGATATTCAAAAATGATTTGGGAGTACGACACGGTCAAAATGGCCAACAGTGCCACGATCGCCATGCTGATCGGGATGGAGAAGTGGGCAAAGGCCAGGCTGGCTGGCACCAGGACCAAGAGAATTTCTTCCGTGGCATAGGCCACCGAGGAGAGCGCGTCGGAGGAAAAGACGGCGAGAGCAAGGCGTTTGGAGAGCCGTTCGTGTTCGGCTTGGGCGGTCTTGAGGGGATAGCCGACCAGCCAACGCTTGAGAATCATGGAAAGGATTATCGCACAAACAGGGGGGGAACGAGAGGAGAACTAGATCGGCGGCTTGGCGGGGAAAAGTGGGTTCGAAATCGGGCGGCTTTCTGTGGCCTCGCGCACACGCTTTGCTGAAGAACACCAACGGGATCAAGGGGATTGACACCCCATAGAAACTTGAGTATCTTTCCAACTCCCTCGCGGGCGTCACCAAAGTTTCTGCGAGGGATTTTCGTCTGTTACTCGGTCTTCTTTTGATCGGTCCTTTTTCTATGGAGGTTCTTCACCGGCAATTTACACGTTGTTCTGTTAGTCCACTCATCCATTTGTAAGGAGGCCAGTCCATGTTGTCCCATCTCACAGGGGTCCACTCGACCCACCTGCATCGCTCGGCGTGTTGGCAGCTGCGGCCCTGCTCTGGGCTCCGCTCGCATCCGCCGAGAACGCATCGTCCCATGAGGCGATGAACGCATCAGCTTCCCGCTTGGGCGGAGCAGCTCAAGGGGCAGACGATCGTCGAAGACACGATGTCCGGTAAGGGCGAGCGTGCCGCGATGGTCGAACAGCAGCATCAGCGCATCATGGAGCACATGTCCCATGATCCGCAGGTGCAAGGCGTCAATACCGGCATGTACAACACCTCCGCCATGATGCACCAGTATGGCGCGGGCGGGCAGGACATGCTGCTCGTGTCCGATCCTCGTGTCGAGCCGGTCGCCATGACGGGTGGCGGCAAGTGTCCGGCCACGGCGCCGGTGAAGCAGTACAACGTGTCCGCGATCAACGTCGAGATCACGCTCAATCAGTGGCTCGATTTTTATCCCGGCTACATGTACGTGCTGGACGAGAATCTCGACAAGGTTCGCGACAGAAGAAAACACAAACAAGGAAGCTCGCGACAAGGAAGGCCATGATCCCGGCGCCGTGATCCCCGGCGTGCAGGCGCAGTGGATTCAGCCGCTGGTCATCCGCGGTAACCAGGGCGATTGCGTCAAGATCAAGCTCAGCAACAAGCTGGAAGGCGGCGAAGACGTCAGCCTGCATATCCACGGCTCCGCCATGGTCGTCAGCGCCACCGGCGCCGCGGCGACGACGACCAATCCCGATACGATCGTCGCCAAGGATAAGAGCGGCGACTATGAATGGTACATCCATCCGAGCACGCAGGAAGGCGTCCGGCAGTTCCATACCTTCAGCAACGACCGTGAATTGACGGTCATGGGACTCTTCGGGGCGTTCGTCGTCGAGCCGCGCGGATCGAGCTATCTCGAGCCGCTTGGGCGCGGGCGATGCCACGCCGGCCACGAGCGGCTGGCAGACCATCATCAAGAACGGCACCGGTCCCGACTTCCGTGAATTCGTGCTGATCTATCATGAAGTCGGCGACGAAGCGTTTCGTCCGCTGAACAAGAAGGGCGACTTCCTGCCGCAGCGCGATCCGCTGACCGACGCCTATCGTCCGGGTGGCCGCGCGATCAACTATCGCAGCGAGCCGTTCGGCATCAACAATATGCATGTGCAGCACGAGTACTTCGGCTTCGAGGACGAGTCGATGGGCTATAGCTCCTATACCTTCGGCGATCCGTCCCCGACGATCCCGCGTTCCTATATGGGCGATCCGGCCAAGTTCCGGCTGGTGCACGGCGGATCGGAAGTGTTCCACAGCCACCATCCGCACGGCGGAACCATTCGATGGCCGCGCAGCCCGCGGGCGATCGATGACATGAATCTCTGGGCCACGCGCGACGAACGGGCCCGTGAAGTATCCGGTGATTCGTGCGAAGACCGATCGTGTCGACGTCGAAGTCATCGGTCCGTCTGAAGCGCTGGATCTCGAGACCGAGTGCGGATCCGGTCTCTGCCAGCAGCTGGCCGGCGACTTCCTGTTCCACTGCCACGTTGCGCACCATTATGTGGCGGGTATGTGGGGCTATTGGCGGGTGTACAACACGATCCAGCAGGGCGACCTGCGGAACGACGTGATGCCGGATCTGCGCGAGCTGCCGGATCGCAAGGGCCGCATCAAGACGCCGATTGCATCCGACAAGCTGATCGGCCAAACGGTCGATTGGTTCGGCACGCAGTTCAAGATCGTCGATAAGGGCAAGAGCAACTGGAAGAGCAACCCGGCCACGATCACGATCAAGGACTGGGTGGAGATGCAGCTGCCCGACGCAGGGCAAGCCCGGTCACAAGGACGATGAGAAGGGCCAGATCGTGTCCTATGACGCCACCGTGTTGGACTGGACCTGGAACGGCACTCGTGGCGATGAGCGAGAAGGAGAGCACGATCGACAATCCCAAGTATAAGTCCACGCCATCCGGGCAAGCGGCATCCGATCATGTTCGAGCCGCTGACCGGGAAAGTGGCGTGGCCGCATTTGACGCCGCATTTCGGCAAGCGGGTGATGTTCTCTCCGAACCACGTGGGCGCGCCCTGGCTGGAGATGATCAGGCGTGATGCCAATGGCGAGGAGAGCGTCGATCAGGCGATGCCGGGTGAGCAGGGCAACTGGAGCCTCTGCCCGGTGAATGCCGGACGCAAGAACTACAACGTGCACTTCATCAAGCTGCCGATCAAGATCGCGAAGGCACAGGGCAAGGAACCGCCCGTGGTCGATCCGAACGGCTTGATTTATGTGCTTCACGAAGAAGAAGCGGCGATTCGGGCCAACGACGACCTCAAGTATCCGTTGGTCGTCCGCGGCAATATCTATGATTGCGTCGATTGGACGCTGACCAGCGAGTGGGACGACGACGACTACACGAACTTCCAGTCGTCGAAGATCAACACCCACTGGCACTTCCTGCAGTTCGACAATCAGGCGTCGGACGGCGTCATCACCGGCTTCTCCTATGAGCAGTCGGTGCGGCCGTTCACGATGCTGGAGAAGAAGAATAAGAAGGGCCTGCCGATGCCGATGAACACGGTGCTGACGGCGGCCGCGAAGAAGGGCTCGAACAGTCTCTCGGTCAAGAATGCGAAGCAGTACCATGTCGGCACCTTGATTCTCGTCGGGGCCGACAACGTCAAGGGCAACGAGATCTCCCGCATCAAGGCGATCAACGGCAATACGATCACCTTGGCCAAGGGATTGAAGAGTGATCATCCGGCGAACGACATCGTGACGGTGGAATTCGTCCGGCAGCGGTTCTGGGTCGATGCGGACGTCGGGACGGTGTTCTGGCACGACCATGCGTTCGGTGCCACCACCTGGCCGCACGGCGGGTTCGGGACGTTCATCGCCGAGCCGGTCGGATCGACCTATCATGATCCGAAAACCGGCAAGCTCGTCTGGAGCGGTCCGATCGCGGACATCCATACCAACGAGCCGGTGGGCCATGGTGTGAACAACAGCTTCCGCGAGTTGATGGTGCAGGTGCACGACACTGTGCCGCACACCGTCAATATCGTGACGGCGGGCAATCCTCCCGGACAGCCGATTGAAGTGGCGCTGGAGGCAGGCAAGACCGTCTCGTTCATGATGCCGGAAAAGCTCTACATGACGCCGATGCCGTTCCTAAACGGCGGGACGCACACGACGGGCAGCGGCTTGAACTTCCGGGCCGGGCCGATCGCGCAGCGATTGGCGACCAACCCGGATGTCTCGCAGGCGTTCAACAGCCAGATCCACGGCGATCCCTATACGCCGCTGCTGCGTGCGTATACGGGCGACACGATGGTGTTCCGGCTGTTGCATACGCTCATGAACGAGACGATGACCTGGACGCTGTCCGGTCATACGTTCTGGTCTGAGCGCTATGCGTCCGATGCGAACCGCAAGAACTCCATCCATATCGGAATTGCCGAGCGGTATGACTTGGTGGTGCCTGAAGCGGGTGGGCCGCGGCATCAAGCCGGCGACTACATCCACTTCAACGGCCGTTCCTCCAAATTCTCCGAGGGCGGCTGGGGCATTATCCGCGTCTATGACAAGGAACAGGCGGATCTGAAGAAGCTGCCGGCCGGGTTCTCGGTCAAGGGCGAAATTCCGAAGGCGTTGCCGGTCTGTCCGGCGGACGCCCCGGTGAAGACCTTCAATGTCGTGGCGATGGATTATCCTGCCATGACGTTCAATGCGAAGGCGCCCGAGGCCATTGAAGTGGACTTCGAGCGGAAGATCCAAATCACCAATCCCGATGCCAAGATCTACGCGTTGGAAGAAGACGCGGCGAAGGTCTCCGGTGGCTCGCACCCGATGCCGCTCACGCTGCGCGTGAACGTCGGCGATTGCGTGAAAGTCAATTGAAGAACAAGATGAAGGAGAGCAAGGCGTCCTTCTCGGCCATCGGATTGGTGTTCGATCCGAAGGATTCGATGGGCGCCAACGTCGGCAACAACCCCGGCGATCAGACGATCGCTTCCGGCGGAGAACGGACTTACACGTACTATGCGGATCCGTTCAACGGCGAGACGACCTCGCTGGTCTGGGACTGGGGGAACGTGATGACGAATCCACGCAATGGCCTGTTCGGCGCCGTTGTGGTCGGTCCGAAGGGTTCGAAGTATCGCGACCCGAAGACCGGTGCCGATCTCTCGAACAAGAATGCCTGGGCGGCCGATGTCATCATCGACCGCACGATCCCGGGCAACGAAAGCCGGCCGAACTACCGTGACGTGGCCTTGTTCTTCCAGGACGAGGACAACATCATCGGCACGAGCTTCATGCCCTATGTGCAGAACGTGGCGGGTTTGACCGGCGTCAACTACCGGTCGGAGCCGTACAAGTATCGTGAAGAGCAGGGCTGCTCGCTCGGCAAGGTGTTCCAGCCGTGCAAAGCGGACAAGCCAGAAGATCCTGCGACGCCCATCATCGAATCGCATGCGGGCGATCCCGTGCGCATTCACGTGATCGGGGCGAATAACGAGCAGAACGGCATGTTCAGCGTCGAGAAACATGAGTGGCCAATCGAGCCGTTCATGCGGGGCGCCGACCAGATCAGCGTGGTCGAGTTCTCCGGCTCCGAAGTGCTGGACGCGTTCGTCCCGTCGGCCGGCGGACCCTACCGCTTGCCAGGCGACTATGTGTACAGCAACCAGCGGTTGCCGTACTCGCAGTCGGGACAATGGGGCTATCTCCGTGTGTTGCCGTCTGGCGACCAGCGGTTGCTGCCTCTCGCGGGCGCGGGCGCAGGCATGAAGAGCGCCTCGTTCGACAATGCGACGCAGGTGATTCCGGTCGCAGCGAAGTAAGCATCGGTGCCCTCCGAGACGGAGGGCAATGCAGTGCAGCAATGAAGGGGGAGGCCGCAAGGCTTCCCCCTTTTGCTTTGTGTAGTGCATTTGGTACGATGACCAGATTGCACTGTGTCGGATCGATCTTGGAGGCATGATGAAGAGGCTGCTGCTGTTGTGCGGTTGGCTGATGATCGGCGGCGCAACCGCCTGGGCATACGAGGAAATTCAGGTCACCGATGGGGGAACCGTCACAGGAAAAGTGGCCATCACCGCGGGCAAGCCGATTCCCAAAGGTTTCAACCTCGTGACATTTCCAGATCCAGTCTACTGCGGAAGGATTTCGACCGGGACCGGCTGGCGAATCTTAAAGGAATTCGAAGTAACGGAGAGCGGAGGTCTCAAGAATGCCGTCGTCTGGTTGGCCGATGCGACCACAGGCAAACCGTTTAAGTTTGAGCCACCGACCATCGAAGCGCGAGATTGCCGGTTTTTACCCTTTGTCACAGTCGTGCGCGACCGATCAGATGTGGTCGTGATGAACATGGATCCTGTGATGCACGACATCCAAGCCTATGAGACATCACACCTGGGTCCACGGGTCCTCTTCAACACCCCGCTTCCCATGAACCCGCACCACAAGCGCTTTGTGAGTGCCGAGACTCATGAGCATCTGGCTGGGCAGCCGGTCCGAGAATCGATCCAGATGACCAAAGGGCGGAGATTTTTCGTCATGCAGTGTGGATTTCATGCCTATATGGAAAGTTGGGGGCTTGCCGTGGACAATCCCTACTATCAATTGACCGACAGTAGCGGAGGATTCTCGCTGACCGATGTGCCACCCGGGCGACTATACGCTGATGGCCTGGCATCCGGGCGTGGGAACGGTCTTGGAGAAGAAAATTACCGTTCCAGCCAAAGGATCGGCTCAGGCCGATTTCGTCTTTGAATCACCGAAGGGCCGGCGCAGCGCCCATGAAATCGAAGAGAACCCGCACTTTGGGCCGGATTCGCTTGGCAAGACCTTGGATATTCGACCGACGCTCGAATTGCAGGCGCCCTAACGTGACGACCGTTCGTCCATAATACAAATGGCTTATCCATTCCCTTCACATCAATAGGGAGCAGCATCGTGAATGCAGGTCCGATCACGTACTTCTTACGATTAAGTCTCGTCGTCGCGGTCATCCTCAGCAACAGTGCCGCCTTCGGTTATGACGTCATCGACGTGGAGCATGGCGGCGTCGTGGAAGGGACGGTCACGCTCGAAGGGGCCGTGCCCGAACCCAAAGGCTTCAATCTGATCACGTTTCCGGACCCCCAGTATTGCGGCCGCATCTCGAACGGACGGGGTTGGCGGCTCCTTCATGATTTTGTGGTCGGTCCTAACGGCTGGCCTGAAAGATGCGATCGTGCTGCTCGAAGGCGTCGAGGCAGGCAAACCCTTTGAAGTGTCCGTCCCATTGATCGAGGCGCGCGACTGCATGTTTCAGCCGTTCATGACGATCGTACGTAACGGGCATGCCGTCGAAGTGGTCAACATGGATCCCGTCATGCATGATATTCAGGGCTATGAAACCTCGTTGGAAGCCGGCGCCCGGGTACTCTTCAATACGCCGCTGGTCATGAACCATCAGCACAACCGCGGCGACCTCCATGCAATTCACAATCATGCGCCGGGCAAGTCGCTCGTGGGACCGATCTATCTGAACAAGGGCCGGCGTACGTTTTATATGCAGTGCGGGTTTCATGCGTACATGGAAAGCTGGGCCATGGCGGTGAACAATCCCTACTACGCCCTGACGGACGAGAACGGAAAATTCTCTCTGGAGCAGGTGCCTCCTGGAACCTATCAACTCGTCGTCTGGCATCCGCAGACGGGTCCAGGCATGACGAAGATGGTGACCGTGAAGGCTGACGGCAAAGTGACCGAGCAACTCTCATTGCCGGCGCCGAAAGGTGACCGGTCCGCGTATAAGGTGGTGGACAATCCCCGCTTCGGCCCGGAATCGCTTGGTCGATCTATTGAGATTGATCCGTTCGTCGAACATCAGCATTAGTGGATGTTGAAAAGCCGCGAACCGATTGCTTCTGCTCAAGTCCCTGGCCTCTTTCCTACTTGCCTCGACCTTTGCCACTACGCTTTGGATACCCCCTGTTCCTGCAGTTGCCGAAAAACAGATTGCCTCCCCGCGCGAGTTTTCGGGAACCCTTATCAAGCAGGTGAACGGAAAGAAGCATCAGGCGCAAGTGTTTGCGAAGGGCGACCGTTTCAGGCTCGAATACAAGTATGCGATCCGCACCGACTATGGCTATGCGGCAATCGAAATCATCCGGATGGACCTCTCGGAAGCCTGGTATGTGCTGGCGCAACAGAAGGAGTTACTGGTCACGCCGCTCGATCCGGACGATGTGCTGCCGATGCAGCCGACCCTTCCAGGAGAACGTGGCAGGACACTGGTCGGCGAAGCAACGGCCGTAGGGCGGCCCGCACAGTTATATGAAGTCCAAACAGACCGGCATGGACGAATGGAACAGTGGTTCGAATGGGTCGATGTGGAAACAGGCACGGTGCTCAAGCTCGTCAGCCGCGACCGCGACTGGTCATTCGTCTATGAACGGATCAGATGGTCTCCGCAGCCCACTGAGTATTTCAACGAACCGCCGGGGTACCAAAAGCGGCAGCTTGCGACGGTTCGAGGGCAACGTGGATAACGGAATGAGTCACATGACATGGGCTGCGCTCGTCGTTCTGACGTTCTTCGCGCTGGGAGCCGGTTCGCCTTCTGTGCCCCCAGACCTCAAGGCGTTGTACGACGAGAAGAAATACCAGCAGGTCGTCGATGGCCTCTCCAAGCTGAGTCAGGACGAGCAGGCATCGCCGGAGGTGCGCCGCTTGAAAGTACGGACGCTTCTAAAGCTCGGAACACCTCAAGAGGCGCTTGCGGAATATGACAAGCTTGAGGCGGGACTACATCAAGAAGATGTCCCGCTGCTGCGCGAGGTGGCGCTTGGGTTCATTGTGGTGCTCGTCAAGGACATGCGGGAGCAAATGCGCGGGGCCGCCTATACGGCGCTGAAGGAAATCGATTCCGACGAAGCAGTGCCGTATTTCGAAGACGGGTTGAGCGATGGTTCCGGACCGGTAAGGGTATTGGCTGTCGAAGGGTTGGGACGATCAGACAAAGGCCGCAAGTCGAAAAAGTTGCGAGGCGCGCTGGAAGATCAGGCGGGCATTGTCAAAGCGCGGGCGGTCAAGGCGCTCGGAAAGAGCGGAGACCGGTCCGTGCTTCCGCTGATCGAACGGGCTGCGAAGGACGAGTTGGCGACCGTCCGCATTGCCGCCTTTGGCGCATTGATCAGGCTCGGGCGAACAGAAGCCTGGGAGGAATTGCGCAAGGCGGCCGAGGCACCCAATCCGGAAGATCGGGCGGAGGCGCTTCGTACCATGGCGGACCTGAACGATCAACGGGCCGCGCCGTTGATGAAGGGTCTGTTGACCTACAATCAGCCTTCGGTGCGTGCGGCCGCTGCCAGAGGGCTTGGCCATCTGCGTCGGAACGAGGCGCGGGAAGACATCGAGAAGCTGCTCGATGATCCCGTACCCCCCGTCCGTGAATCCGCCGCGGCGGCGCTTGCCGACCTTGGCACCAAAGATGCGGTGCCAGCATTGACGCGCAAACTGAATGACGCCGCATTCAGTGTGCGAGCCGCGATAGCCGCAGGCCTATTGCAGCTGGGCCAGCCGTTCGAGACGGTCGGGCCGACGCTATTGGCGCTTGCTCAGCACAATGACCCGGCTTCACGATCGTCGGCTGCATTTGCCATGGGGAAGGCAACCAAGGCGAATCGCCAGGAGGCCATCTCCCTATTGTCGGCGCTCGCCGAAGATCCGCTTCCCGGTCCAAAAACCGTCGCGCTTCGTTCCCTCGGCCATATCGGCGATCAGGGGATCGTTACCGACCTGAAAGCCGCCCTGCACGATCAGAACGAAGCCGTTCGGGCCACTGGCGCCGGCGCATTGCTCCATGTGCTTACGCCGGTCAAAGGGGCCGCCGGGGCGAGGTTACAACCTGTTGACATCCCACGGTAACATTCAGTATATCTACTCCGTCTAGAACCAGCCTCGCCAGCCAAGTCGTCAATCGAGTACCCAGAGAGGGAGCGGTTTCTTGTTCCTCTCGTAACCGGAATGAAGACGGGGGACAGCGAGCTAATATTCATTAATGTCGGGTTTTCGATTAATCACAAGGAGGCAGTAACATGAAGAGTGCGTTATCCATCGTATTTGGCGTGGCAGCCGTCGCGTTCGTCGCGGCACCTGTCACCTCCTTTGCAGGCGGGACGATCGCCGGCAAAGTCACCTACGCGGGGAAGGCTGAGAAGAAGGAGTTTTCCTTCGCGAAGTTTCCCGAACCCGAAGTTCTGTCCGAAGAATCCCCACAAGGAACTCATGGATGGGGACAAGCGGTTCTTCCCCACGATTGAAGTCGGTAAGGATGGCGGGCTGAAGAACGCTGTCGTGGCGGTCGTGGATGTCGAAGACAAGGCCTTCATGGACGGTTACAAAGGGACGGAAGTCATCGCCGAATTCTGCGAGTTCCTGCCGTATTCCGGCGTGGTGGTCAACACCAAGAACTTCCATGTGGAAAACCATGACTCCGATCCCGACGATCCCAAGTCCGTCCAGGGCGTGCTCCACAATCCTCACAGCTTCACCGTGAAGGGTGCCACCTCTGCGACCGGCTTCAACATCGGTCTCGCGAAGAAGGGTGACAAGCTGGACAAGCCCGTCACCTTCCGTGGTGGTGCAGAAAAGGACGGGTTCTATCGTCTGCAGTGCGACCAGCACGAGTTCATGCAGTCGTTCTTCCTCCCGGTCTCGAACCCCCACTTCGCGGTGGTGAAGGACGACGGGACGTTCGAGATCAAGGATGTGCCGCCCGGCAAGCACAAGGTCGTGGCCTGGCACCCGTTTGTCGGAAAGGGCAAGAAGACCGAGTTTGAAGTCGAAGTGGCAGACGGTGGAACAGCCAACCTGAAGGCTGAACTCAAGTAAGCGCCACTCGGTCGCGACAACGGCAGCAGCCGTCGAAGGGCAGCGGATCTTCCGCTGCCCTTCGTGTTTTATCGGCATCTTCTCGATCCCTTCCAGCCTTGCCTTTCCCTTTCTGAACTGGGTAAGATGCCGTCTTTCAACAACTATTTGGGCTGCAGGATGTTCAAAAAGGCCGCCGTTCTTCAACATCCTGCTGTGAGGGGATTGGTGTGCCACGGGAACTAAGCCTCGCCGAAATCTTCCAGCTGGGCTATTACTGGGAAACCAAGATTCTCCTGACCGCAGTCCGGCTAAACGTCTTCTCGGTTCTTGACGGGAAGCCCAAAACTGCAACCGAAGCTGGCAGCCAAAATCGGCGCTCACGAGCCAACGCTTGTGCTGCTCTTGAATGCCCTCGTCGCCATGCGCCTCCTGACGAAGACGGCGGAGTTCTACGGCAACAGCGCTGCGGCAGAAACACATCTCGTCCGCCATTCCCCGCAATATATCGGTCATCTCCTGCTCCTGCATGACGCAGAATGGAATAATTGGGGGAAGTTGGAAGACACGATCCGTTCGGGAAAACGGACAGTGGACCGGCATGTGTTCGAAACCGACCCAGCCTTAGGGGCGAACGTGCTGGCCGTGCTCCATCGCATCGGCCAGCAGAGCGGACCGGAACTGGCCAAGAGATTGCGACTCGAGGGACGCGTCCGTCTCCTGGATTTGGGTGGCGGGGCCGGCACCAACGCGATTGCCTTCTGCCAGGTCTATCCCGAACTTACCGCGACGGTGTTCGATCTTCCCGCGACGCTTCCTCTGGCGGAGAAAACAGTCAAAGATGCCGGATTCGAATCTCGAATCGCGATGCTGGGTGGAGACTTTAACCTGGATGAACTTGGCGGTCCGTACGATGTCGCGCTCATGTCCGACATTCTGCACTACCAGACGTTCGAGACGAATCAGGCGCTCGTCAAAAAGGTTTATGAACATCTGGCGCCAGGCGGGCGACTCGTGATCAAGGATCGCTTTCTCGATGAGGCGGGCACCGGTCCCGCCTGGACGACGGCGTTCGCCGTGCACATTCTGGTCAATACCCAGCAAGGGGCCTGCTACAAGACGGCGGACGCGGTGCGCTGGATGACCAAAGCTGGATTTGCTTCCGTCAGTGAATTGGAACGAACGGCAGTGGTTCAAGGGATAAAACCTGCGAGGTAATCGCTCAATGGATTGGTTAAAGCACCCCGGATTTTTTGGGACACACGCCACGATCGGGGCCGATGTCAGCCAGCTCATGGCGACTTTCTTTACCGGTCTCTTTGTGATCGGCTGGATTCAAGCGCGGAAACGCCAAGCGGATGCTCACCACTGGCTGATGCTGGGAGGCATGGTGGCGATGCTGGGGTTCTTCGTGAGTTATTATCTCTTCCGACAATTAGGCGTGCTGGCCTTTGAAGGAAAAGAGGGATTCGGCGGATCCGAGAGCTCTCTACCGCAATGTGTTTATCCCGCTTCTCACTTTTCATATCATCCTGGTGATTATTGGATTGGTCATGGCGGTCTACATGATCGTGCTGGGATTCCGTGCCCAAGCGATCGAGCAAGGCAGAAGGATTCTCAGCGGCCGCATCCTTCAAACGACCTGGGGAAAAGTCGGTACGATTTTCGGGATGCTCTGTGCCTTGGTCGCGCTGTACTTGGTCTATCTCGTGGCAGCAGATCGTTTTCGGATGGGACGACTCGTCGTGTGGGTGGGGCTTCTGGCTCTGATTGCGGTTGTATTTGCAGTGGAAATGGCGATCCAGCGTATTTGGCCGGACGGCGGCCAACGCCATCGAACGCTCGGACGCTTCACGATGATCATCTATTGCGTCCTCTTTGTTACCGGCACGACGACGTACACGATGCTGTACATCTTGTATCCTGGCAAGATTGGATGACCGTGCGACCATGTTGACCTGTGGGTGCGGGCGCTGGATGCATACGGAAGGGATCGAAGAACGGACCTGCGAAGACGGCTCGCAACAGTGGTTCATCCGCTCCGAATGCCGAGGCTGCGGCCTGAAAATCGGCGTGGACGTGCCGGCAGGACAGATCAACGGACTCGTGGATCGTCTGATGTGGACCGACGACGCGCTGCATCGGTTGGAGCGGATGCCGCCCTATCTGGCTCCGCTGTTCCAGGGCGAGGTCGAGCAGGATCTGCGCGCACGCGGAGAACGGGTGGCGACGTACGACGGTCTGCTGCGGCCGCGAAGCGGTGCGCGGATCGAATGGGACCCGGACGCGGAACGCCGGTTGAACAATGTGCCCGCCCCGGTGCGGGCCATGGCGAAAATCGAGCTTGAGCGTACGGCGGCAGACCGCGGGGCTGATCGGATTACGGTGGCGTTGATGGAAGAAGTGAAAGCGAAATATTTCGGCCGATTGGGACGCGTCGAAGCACGGTGACAGATGGACTCGAGATATATGCTGCATCGAATGGCATTGCGGGTCCTTCCTAGTCTCAGCCTGGCTGTGACGGAGGAGGCTGTCCGGAAGCAGAAGCGCCTGGTGATGTTCGTGCCTGGCCTGGTCGCCTTTGGAATTTATCGAGTGGCCAAACACCTCGTGCCGTTGACGGAGCCGGTGGTGCTGCTGCTGATCAGTGGCATTGTGGGCCTGCTGACGGCGGTGCTGGCCTACCGAGTGGGACGCGGGACGGCGTGGGCTCAGCTCTTCCGCGAGGACGGCAGAAGCCTCCTGACATGGATGGCCGGATGGATCGGGTTTGTCTATGCTGTGCAGCTGTCGCTTCTCGTCCTCGCGCTCCTATGGCTCGTTGGCTACGACTATCTGAAACATCCAGACGGGCCTGCGATGATGGCCATTATCATTTCCTGTACGGCCGTCGCCCGTGACGCGTTCGAAATCGGCTATGTGCGGAAGGTGTCCTTGATGGGACGGCCCTGTCCCACCTTTCCGAACGGCCTTGCCCTGCGGAGCCTGCTGGCCACCCACGCGACGATCGTCGGACCGTGGATTGCGGTGGGACTCATGGTCGGCGCCGGAAGCGCCTCATTAGGAGCGCTCTTCGACAATCAGCAGGCCGCGACGCTCGTGCAGGTCTCGGCTGTGACGGTATTCGCCGGCGCCCTTGCTCTCTGCGCCTATTTCGGCGGTCTGAGACCGTCAGGCTCATGGATGGACGGATTGATGGAAACCAAGCCGGCTGAGTTGCTGAAGTACTGGTGGTGGCCAGGCCTGGCATTCGCCTCGACCTACTATCTGGTCTTGGCGGGCGTCGTGATTTTCCTGCTGAAGCAGCCGGGCGTCCCCACGTCCTACGCCATTGGTGGCGGCGGGCTGGTCACCGGCTTGATGGCGCTTTACGGATACTACTTGGGCCATCGGCGGCAGGTCGAGGAGCGGCAAGGCGTCAGCCTGAGCCCCTCCTTGCTTCGGTGTCCGTTTGTCATGGGAATTCTGAGCAAGTCGTCCGGGTCTGCTGTTGCCGGCGCTTCGAAGGGGTAGAATCAAATGTCGACGCATAGATTCCTCTCAACGGCTTGCCTTCTTGCAGTGTTGGCCTGCGGACTTGTGGCGGGTATTGGGCGTCCGCTTCCTGTGCATGCAGAGGATACTGCGGATCTGTACTACCAAGTACCGGGGACCCCGCAAGGTCCTGCCGCACCGTCGCCGACGGACACGGTGTATTCACGGATCGGCTCGTTCGACAGCCGTCTCGTCGTCTGGTTTGTCACACAGCAGCACACTTACTTCGGCGGCTTCGTGCTGGCGTTGCCGCTCTTCTGCGCGCTGCTGGAATTTCTGGGATTGCTGACGAACAAGCCGGCGTTGTCGCTGCGCTATGACGGTTTGGCCAGAGACCTGGCGAAAGTGGCATTGCTCGCGCTGTCCGTCACGGCTGTCGTGGGCAGTCTGATGCTCGGGATTTTCCTTTGGCTCTATCCGAGTTTCATGAAGTACATGGGGGGAACGTTCAAGGCGTTTATGCCGGCCTATGCCATCGTATTCGTCGGCGAATCCCTGCTGCTCATCCTCTATTACTACAGCTGGAACCGCATGGCGGAGCCCGGCCTGAAGTGGATTCATGCGGCCATCGGCATCCTGACCAACATCTTTGGAACGGCACTCCTGCTCCTCGCCAATTCCTGGGCGGCCTTCATGATGTCGCCGGCCGGCGTCGATGCCCAAGGTCGGTTTCTGGGGAACGGCTGGCACCTGCTCCATTCCGCGCTCTGGAATCCGTTGAACGTCCATCGCTTCCTGGCGGACATCATGTCCGGCGGCGCCGTCGTGCTGGCCTATGCCTGCTACCGCTTTTTCACGAGCAAGACGGATGGCGAGCGCGCCTACTTCGATTGGGTCGGCTACATTTTCTTGTTCGTAACCGTCTGCGCGCTCCTGCCGATGCCGATCGCCGGCTATTGGCTGATGCGCTCCGTGTATGCGTTCCGCCAAAGCATGGGTGTGACGATGATGGGTGGATTGTTGACATGGCTCTTCGTCGTCCAAGCCCTGCTGATCGGCGCCCTGTTGCTCGGCATCAACTACTACATCTGGCAAAGCATGGCGCGGATCAAGGGAGGGGAGCGGTATCAATCGTACTACCAGGTCCTGGTCGGGGCCTTGACCCTGGCACTGTTCATTTGGCTGACCCCGCATACGGTCTTGATGTCCGCGGGCGAGCTCAAAGCGATGGGCGGCGCGCAGCATCCGGTGGTGGGGAATTACGGCGTCATGTCCGCCAAGAACGGCGCGGTTAACGTCATGATTCTCCTCACCGCCTTGAGTTACCTCTATCTTCGCCGGGCGAATCGCACGATGACCGTATCCTGGGTCAAGACCGGCAACATCCTGATCGGGACGCTCTTCGCCGTGGGACTGGTGAATGTGGTCTGGCTTTCGGTCTACGGCTTTTATCTGCCCGCTAAACTGCGCGTGGGGCTCTCGACGCCGCAAGCGGTCACGACGCTGACCGTCATCGTCGCCAGCCTGTTGATCAATCGTGCCATGCTCAAAGGATCGCTCGTCCACGGACCCGTGCAATGGGGCAAGATTTCGGTTCGAGGCATGGTGGTGCTGTTCGCTCTGGCCGGCGCCTTTACGTGGGTGATGGGTCTCATGGGATACATCCGGTCGTCGGGCCGGTTGTCGTGGCACGTGAACGAAGTGATGGCCGACGTCTCGCCCTGGGCCTTCACGCCGGAACTTGGGTTTGCCGCCAAGATGGTGACGCTCAACATGGTCGTGTTTTGGAGTGCGGTGCTTGCCCTGTTTTGGATGTGCCAACGGGGACAGCAGCAGGAGCTGGGAGAAGAATTGTTCGATACGCCTTCACAGACGTTCGCATCGGCTCCCTCGCAAGAGGTGTGAAGCATCAGAAAGGAATTGTTGGAGACATGAGCAGGATTGGGAATGTCGTGATGGCCGCGGGACTGGTTGCCCTTTTGGCGTTGCCAGCCGGGTCGCTCTCAGCGCAGGGACAGCAGTTGGTTCTGGAAGACTTTCAGGCAAAGGAAGCTGATGGGTTTCCCGCAAGCTGGGACCACGAAAGCCAGCGCAGTCACTCAAAGGGACGTGAAGCGTATAAAGTTCAATCCGAGAACGGAACACATTTCTTGTCGGCAAAGGATGCCGGACAACGGATCAAGAAGAAGAAAATCGATTGGGATCCCAAGGCCTATCCGGTCCTGACCTGGCGCTGGCGGTTGAACAAGGCGTCGGAGGGCACGGAGCCGCTCGCCGCCGTGTATGCGTCACTGGATACCGACCTCATGTTCATCCCGGTGTTCACCAAATATATTTGGAGCGCGACCAAACCCGAAGGCACCGTGATCGAAGGCGGCATGTTCAGCGGCTCCGAGATCGTCGTGCAAAGCGGGACGACCCAGGTCGGCCAATGGGTGGAAGAAAAAGTGAACGCTTATGAAGACTTCAAGCGGATCCACCAGCATGAGCCGGCGGCCAAAGCCTGGGGCATCTCCATTATTGCCGGTCCCGGCGTGGAAATCGATTTCGGACCGATGGTGGCGAC
Source organism: uncultured Nitrospiraceae bacterium (assembly GCA_963824855.1). Classification (GTDB taxonomy): domain Bacteria; phylum Nitrospirota; class Nitrospiria; order Nitrospirales; family Nitrospiraceae; genus Nitrospira_C. The sequence goes on along the minus strand of CAWGQP010000002.1, from coordinate 101,236 downwards.
GTCGGAAAAATAGGCGCTCGTGAGCGTGGATGTCATGACAGCCGAAACCATGCCCCTGCACAAGTGGCTCGATATTGTGTTCGGGCTAGCCGTCATGGGCACCGTCGGCAGCTTGATCGGTCTCATCATGGGCGGCGGCCTCATGCCGCTGGCGATCGCCGTCGGCCTGGTCATGGGTGGGGTCATCGGCTATCTCGGAGGGAGGCGCTTCCTCGTTAGCATTTTGGTCGGCAGCCTCCTCGGGGGTGCCTTGGCATGGGCTCGTGGCAGGGCCCGAGCGCATCTCGGTGGGCGCAGGTGCGGGAGCAGCGATGGGCGGATTTCTCGGTGTGCAGATTTCTATGTTGTTGGATGTTCGGGCCGCGAGAAAGGCCCAGTCGGAGACGGCTGATCCTTCGTCATGAGCGATCAGCGAGGAGTATAAACGGTTATGGAAAACAAAGGCGTCTTGATCGGATCCATCATCTTCGTCTTCGGGTCCTTCATCCTCATGATCGTCATGATGCTCTATGAGTCGAACAAAGCCTATAAGATGAAAGAACTCGCCCAGTCGGTGAAAACCGAGAGCCGGCCGGCAGCCAGCAATGTTCCCGCGCAGGACTACTCGATGTACAAGACCAAAATGGGCGATGAAGGTCGCGAAATGGTTCAAATCCCTGAAGGACCGTTCACGATGGGCAGCCAGGACGGCGACCCGGATGAGGTGCCTGAACATCAGGTGTTTCTCAAGGGTTTTTTCCTCGATCGGAAGGAAGTGACGCAGGAAGAATACACGCGGTTCGCCAAGATGACCAAACGCCAGGCTCCCAGAATTGAAGTCTTCGAAGACGATCAGTCTAAACTCCTCAAGCCGGAATTCGCCGCCATGAGCGTCTCATGGGATGACGCGTTGGCCTACTGCCGTTGGGCAGGGAAGCGTCTCCCGACGGAAGCCGAGTGGGAAAAGGCCGGCCGCGGTGAAGGCAAGCGAAGATACCCTTGGGGCGATAAGTTCGTCACCAACGGCGCGAATGTCGATGGCAGCGAAGACGGGTACAAATATCTGGCTCCGCCGGGCTCGTTCGATGCCGGGCGCAGTCCCTATGGGTTATATGACATGACCGGCAACGTCGCCGAGTGGGTCAACGACACGTACGACGAGGGTTATTACAAGAAATCTCCGTACCGTGATCCAAAGGGTCCGGAAGGCGAAAGCGATCTGCGCGTGGTTCGGGGCGGATCGTGGCGGGAGACCGAGCATAATGCGCGGTTATCTAAACGATTCGCGGCGAAACACTGGCGCACAGATATTACGATCGGGATTCGCTGTGCCAGCGACCTCGAGCCCGGAGGCCACGCGCCGACGTCTTAATGGGACGCCATGCTGGAAACCAAATTCAAGATCGCCTTTCTCCTCGTGGTCCTTGCCTTCGCTGCTCTTCCCATCATGGGCATTCTTCGTGGAACGACGCTGACTCCTTATGAAGAGGATCCGCCGGCCACGGAGGGTTCCGTGCCTTCCGAATCCGAATCCGCCTCACAGGAAGAACCGATTCAGGAAGAAATGGTCACGATCCCCGCTGGGCCGTTTCTACGCGGCACGATGAGCGGCGGGTTTGACGAACAACCCCAACGGACGATCACTGTCGACACCTTCTCGATTGACCGCTTCGAAGTCACCAACCATCAGTACCAGCAATTCGTCCTCGCCACCGGCCACCGCAAGGCTGCGCCTCCGTCGCGCTATGCGAAGAGCGTCGGCAAGATGCGGGGACCGAATCAGCCTGTCGTGTATGTATCCTGGGATGATGCGAATGAGTATTGCCGTTGGAAAGGCAAGCGGCTGCCCACCGAAGCCGAATGGGAGAAGGCCATGCGAGGCACCGACGGCCGGCTGTGGCCATGGGGAAACCTGGAAAAACCCAATGGCGCCAACTGGGCTCGCGTGCAGGACGGCCACGAGGTCAGCGCTCGTGTGGGAACGTTTGAAACGGATAAAAGCCCTTACGGAGTCATGGATGGCGCCGGTAACGTGATGGAATGGGTGGGCGACTGGTACCAGGAGGCCTATTACAAGGAGTCTCCCGACAAGGATCCCCCGAGCCCGGAGTTCGGGACTTACCGAGTCATGAGGGGGGAGGGTATGCGACGACAGGGGCCGATCTTCGGATCACCAGCCGGAGCAAAATGGTGCCCGATTTCCGCGATGAAACAATCGGATTTCGCGTGCGCGATTTCGGGCAGTTTTGCGGAATCTGGAACTAGGGAAAAGCTGAGCTAAGTCTAGAGAAAATCGAAGTAATAGAGGATCAGAAACACGGCCAGAATGATATTGACAACCATTCCAGCCAAAACTATAATGTCGAACACTTTTGAGTTTTTATTCATGGTTTTCCCTGCGGTTACGCGCCCAACGACGAATTTTGAATAACATACGGATCCGTGTGTGTCAAGAAACGGGTCGAGGTAAATCGCACGCATTTTTATTCCCTACCAGGAGAAGGAGACAGTGATGGCAACGGCAGCCGCTCCAGACAGTGAGATCAAGGTCAAAATCGGCAAAATGATTTTCTACATCACCGCTGCGATCGGCCTGTGGTTTTTCTATTGGTTTGCCGGCATTCAGTGCCCCTGCTGAGCCCAGGGCACGGAATGGGTGAATTCACCTTACGTCTTTCGTTGAGTTGAGGAGGAACTGAAGATGGGGCAGACGATTTTCTATATCCTGATTTCGACCGTGATCTGCGTCGCGTATTTCACGATGGTCGATCACTATCTGATGGATATGCAAGGGTTGGATTATTGGTACCTGTTCCGCAAGTAACAGCCGCGGAGAGTCGTACCCTCATTAAGAGTGACTAGGCATGTTTAGAGGATTTTATCGGAATGCATCAAGGAGGTATCCCATGGGTCTTGTAACCGGCAAGAAGGTGTTTTCAATCATGGCGCTCTGCGCGATGGTGAGCCTTCTCCTGCTCCCCGTGGTCATGTCGCTTCCGTCGCCGGCTGCCGGTGAGGAAGCGGCTGCTGACGGAGCAAAGAAGGATGGAGACAAGGTCGAGAAGGGACGCGATGTCTATTACAAAACCGAAGGTATCGTGGTCGGTGCGCCGGCGCCGAAGACCACGGATGGTCCCAGGGACTATCCGCGGTATAACTTCGAGAGTCGCGTGTTGCTCTGGTTTGCGAACCAGCAGCACCTCTACTATGGCAGCTTCGTGTTGGCCGTGCCGATTTTCTGTATGGTGATCGAGTTCATGGGGGTCGTGTGCAAAGACAAGGCCCTCGCGAAACGGTACGATCAATTGGCGTACGACTTTATCAAGATCAGTCTCACGGCCTACTCACTGACGGCAATCCTGGGCGGCATCCTGATCTTCACCTTCCTAACGCTCTATCCCGCTTTCTTCGGGTATCTTTCCAGCATCTTCCGTCCAGTGATGCACATTTATGCGCTGATGTTCGTAGCCGAGAGCGGCACCCTCTACATCTACTATTACGGCTGGGACAAGATGAAAGAGGGGTTCTTGAAGTGGATCCATTTGAGCATGTCAGTCGTGCTCGAACGTCATCGGCACCCTGCTGATGTTCCTGGCGAATTCCTGGATCGGCTTCATGATGTCGCCCGCGGGCGTCGATGAGCAGGGCCGGTTCCTCGGAAACATCTGGCACGTCATTCACACAGCCTTGTGGAACCCGCTCAACGTGCACCGCATCCTTGGCAACATGGCCTTCGGTGGCGGTGTCGTCGCGGCCTATGCGGCCTATAAGTTCCTCGCGTCCAAGACCGAGGAAGATCGGGCTCATTACGATTGGATGGGTTATATCGCAATGGCGCTCGGTGTGGCATTCTTGATTCCGCTGCCCTTCGCTGGGTACTGGCTGATGCGCGAAGTCTATGCGTACCGTCAGCAGATGGGCATCACATTGATGGGTGGTCTGCTGGCCTGGCTCTTCATCATTCAGGCCACCATGATCGGCATCCTCTTCTTGAGCACCAATTACTATCTGTGGCAGGCAATGGGTCGGATGCGTGGCGCTGAGAAGTATCAGCGGTACATCAAGTACCTCGTATTTCTTCTCGCCTGCGGATTTCTGGTGTTCATCACTCCGCATACGATGGTCATGTCCCCCGCTGAGTTGAAGGCGATGGGAGGTCAGCAACATCCGGTGCTCGGTAACTACGGCGTCATGTCCGCCAAGAACGGCGGCATCAACGTCATCATTACCACCACAGTGTTGAGTTTCGTGTGGTACATGCGTGGGAACAAGGTTTCCACCGTCTCTTGGGCGAAGTTCGGAAACATCTTCATGGGCTGTTTCTTCTTCTTTGCCTATGTCAACATCATCTGGCTGGCGATCTACGGGTATTACATTCCCGCCAACGTCCGCGTCGGGCTTTCTGTTCCCCAAGTGGCGACCACCCTGTCCTGCCTCTTCTTCATGTTCGCCCTGAATAGCGTCATGATGAAGGGGGCCAAGCAGATGGGACCGATCGAGTGGGGTAAGATTTCCGCTCGTTCGCAATACGCGTTGATCATGCTCGCGACGGCCTTCACCTGGATGATGGGATTGATGGGGTATATCCGCTCCTCGGTCCGGCTGTTCTGGCACGTCAATGAGATCATGCGGGACAACTCACCCTGGGCCTACACGCACACGGTGGGATTCGCCGCGAACATGATTTCATTTAATGTGCTGTTCTTCTGGGTCAGCATTCTCTTCGTCTTCTGGTTGGGCAGTTTGACGGCGAAGAAAATGCCGGTCGGGCGAGAAGGTGGGAGTTCCGGGCGGCGCGCCGCAACCTGCTGGCAGCCACTAATCATCCCTTATTGAGCATTGGCTCGCGGTGGGAGATGCGATCGTCTCCCACCGGTGTAGCCGCAGGAGGATAAAACGTGGGTAATATGATTAACGAGGCCCTCTCGATGGGCTGGATGGTCCTGGCCCTGCTGGTCGGCTTGCTCATTTATTTCCAGGTGGCGATCAGTGATCCCGTTGCCAAGAAGCGGGCAACCTTCAAGACCTTCATCGGCATCATGGCGGCGTTGTTGATGTTCGTCGCCATTGCCAACTACAAGAACAATTTTTATGGAGAGAATCGCTTGCTGCCGGTTTCGCTCGTGATGATTACCGTCACGGCGTTCGTCATGGCCCTCTATTTTACAAACCTCGCCGCGCTGCTCAAGATCGGCGGGTTCATGTTCTTCGTGGCCGCGTTTCTCTCCGGTTACGGAAACTGGCTGCCTCAAGTCGAGGGAGGGTTTCCTCCAAAGGAAGAAAAGCTGGACTTCAGTTCGATGACCCCGCAGCAGCTGGCCGACGAAGGTGAGAAAATCATCTTCGGCGGTATCGGGCAGAATAAGGTGCAGGGTGCGATCGGCAAGGGCCAATGCCCGCTGTGCCATGCGTTCCACGCGGGGATGTTGGGCGAGCGTGCGCCGAACTTGATTGGCCTTCCGGAACGAGCGGGGAAGGAGCGGCTGGAAGATCCCAAATACTCAAAGGGGAATCCAGCCAAGCGTGATTTTGTCGAAAAAGAAGCCTGTCCGGGTTGTGGAACTGCAGAGAACGGGCAGGAGTACATTGCCGAATCCCATGCCTGTCCGAGCTGCTATGTGGTCGTCAGGCTACGGCGTAAAGGGCACCAACGACAAAGAAAGCCCGATGCCGAAGATCCACAAGCCACCGATCTCTCTGTCGCTTCCCGAATTAGCGGCGGTCGACACCTGGCTCTATGTCCGGGAAGGCCGTGATGCGCCGTCGTTCGAAGAAATTACCAAGTCGTATGAAAAGTTCATCCCGGAGGCCGATCGTCCGAAGATGCAGGAAGATAAACCGGCTGGCGCGAGCGCGCTGCTGGCAGACGGCTCCGAGCCGGTAGACCAGATTTTTGCCAAGGCTCAGTGCACGGTCTGCCACACGATTCCCGGTATTCCAGGCGCCACCGGCACTCAAGGTCCGAAGCTTGAAGAGGGAACGAACGCACCTACTCGATTCAAGGATCCGGCGTACAAGGGGACCGCGCACAGCACTCCAGAGTACATCATGGAGTCGGTGGTGTCTCCCAGCACGTACGTCGTCAAGGGATTTCCCGACAACCTGATGCCGAAAGTGTTCGGGCAGAAGCTGAGTGCCGGAGCGCTGAAGAAAATCGTCGACTATTTGTCACAGGTGAAGGCGGGTGCGCCGCCTCCGAAGATTTCCTAATCTTGGACGTCTGTAGACATAAGGGAGTATACCCATGAAAGCATTGATGTCAGTGGGCGCATTGGTAGGAGTCATCGGACTCCTCCTGCTCGTTGGGATGATCTTCGATGTCGTTCCGTCCAATACCGTGCGCTTAGTCGAAGGCTATATGCCGATGCAGATGCTCATAGAGCTCACAGGCTTTCGTCGCAGGATTTGCTGGATTAAGTTACATGATGGCCTCAATGGGCATGCCGTTGCCTCGTTTTTGGCAGGGTATCGGTTTCTGGGCGTTCATCCTGCTGTATCTGAAGTTTCGGGTCTATCCTCCGATTCCGTTCAGTGTGCGCGCCATGTATGGGACGGTGTCGCTCGTCGCCGTCTTTATGTGGGTGTCGGCGAATGAGGAAGACTGGAAGAAGTTCAAACAGCCGATTCTGAATGTGCTGGATGCGCAGACGCGGCTTGCAACAAGATACTTGCGATACGCGTATCTGGTGCTTCTTCCGCTCCTGATCGGTGGATTTTCCTACAACGCGATGAAGCCCGAAGTCGGAAGAGCCGATCGAGTTGCGCACGGTGCATCCGGCCCCGCCGGCCAGCACCAAGGTGCATGGCAAGACCTATATGTTGCAGACGTCGCAGAATCCGTATCGTGTAAATCCCGAAGGGAAGTACGATCAGGAGTACACGAACGCCAACATTGTGGAACAGGGCATGGGTCGGTTGATGAAGCCCAATGCCAATCCCTGGGATGAAAAGAGCCAGGGTTATTTGAAGTATGTGCGTGAGGGCGGAGAGATTTTCTTCCAGAACTGTCATTTCTGCCACGGCGACAATCTAAACGGCCGCGGCTTACATGCCTTCGCGTTCAACCCGATCCCTGCGAACTTCACGGATCCGGGAACGATCGCCCAGTTGCAGGAGACGTTTATTTTCTGGCGTGTGTCCAAGGGCGGAATCGGATTGCCGAACGAAGGGTTCCCCTGGGCTTCGGTTATGCCGCCCTGGGAGCAACATCTGACGGTCGATGAAATCTGGAAGGTGGTTCTGTTCGAATACTGGCACACGGGCTACTATCCCCGGACCTGGGACTAATCGTCTGAAGAGATTCATAACCTGGATATTTGGATATTGATGATGAGGCTAATCATGATGAACAGTTCAAGTCGGAAGGCAGGAGTGGTTGCCGCAGCCGCCTTCGGTATGATCCTGGTCTCGGGAAGTGTCGGGGTTCCGCTGATCGGAGCCGAAGACATTCCTGAAGGGTTCAAGAAGGGTGATTTGGCCCCGGAACCTTCCGCCGACATGATCGAAGCGGGCAAGCGCGTGTACTTTACGAAGTGTGTCTGGTGTCACGGAGTCGATGGGGCTGGCGATGGGCCCGGCGCCGACCGTCTCTGGCCTCGGCCGCGCAACTTCAACCAGGGCACGTTCAAAATTCGTCATACGGCGAGCGGTGAGCTGCCGCTCTTTGATTCCCGCAAACCCGGTTCCCGGGCAGAATGACCTGTTCGAGACGGTCACCCATGGCTTGCCCGGCTCGGCCATGCCTTCCTGGGAAGGCATTTTGACCGAAGAACAGCGACTTCAAGTCCTGTCCTTCGTCACGACCCAGTTGGTCAAGGATCGGAAGTTTACGGATAAGCAGTCGGAAAGCCAGACGATCCTACAGCTTGGCGATATCAAGCAGAAGGCGGCCAACGAAGAGAGTCTGAAGCAGGGTGCCGAGCTAATCGTGGAGAAGAAGTGCATCGAGTGCCACGGCGCAGAGGGTCGTGGTGACGGGAATGCCTTCAATCTGAAAGATGACTGGGGCTTTTCGATTCAGCCGGCCAACTGGCACAAGTGCTGGAACTTCCGTGGCAGCCGCCAAGATCCCTATAACGTGAAGAACATTTTCAGGACCTTCTCGACCGGTGTGAACGGCACCCCGATGCCGTCCTTTGCGGACAACACGACCGTCGACGAACGTTGGGACATTGCCAACTTCGTCAATCGCTCTGTGAGCGTGATGCCAATGGAAATCCCCTTTCCGATCGATCCGTTGACCGACAAGCCGAAGATCAACTTCGTTGTGCCGTCGGATCCGGTCGAGGGTGAAATTCCGGTCGATATGGAAAATGAAGTGTGGCAAAAGGCGCGCCAAGCGCTATATCGCGATGGGCGGGCAGATCACGCACAAGCCGCAGGAACTTCGTCAACCGCATCGACGATATCTGGGTGCGTTCCTTGTACAACGATAAAGTGATCGTCTACTTATTGGAGTGGGACGACCGCACCAAGAGCGTGGCCGAGGGCAAGCTGCCCTGGGCCCCGACGCAGGTGAACATCGATATCAAGGAGCAGGATCCGAAGACCGGTGAAGAAGGATCCATCGCATCCAATCAAAACAATTACAAGGTGTACAACGATGCCATTGCCATCGAAACTCCGGTGAAGTGGAAGGAGTTGCCTGCGCCGATCAAGCCACGGTATCTGTTCGGGACCAACGACCAGTTCCCGGTCGATATCGTGAAGTGGGAAGCCGATGGCTCCGTCCGGGCCTTCAAGGGCACAGGATGGGACAAGGACTTCGAAGAGCGTGACACCTATGAGGAGAACCTCAAGGTCCTCAAGGGTGAATGGAAGAACGGCCGTTGGTACGTGATGATTCAACGTCCTGTCGGCAACAAGAAAGACCAGGACTATGACGAAGACACGTTCTTCGAGGTCGGCCAGTACATTCCGACCGTGTTCTTCGCCTGGGACGGACACAACGGGGATGCGGGACGCAAGATGGCCGTCTCGGCGTTCTATTACACGTTCCTGAATCCCCCGACCCCGAAAGAGACCTACATTTATCCGGTCGTGATCGCCTTCGGCGTCGTGCTGCTGGAAGGGTGGGTCCTGACGCGCCGCGCGAACAAGAAGAAGGGCAAGGCCCTCTAGATTCGCGAAGGTCTGCAGAGGATACAAGACGGAGGGGGTGGGGAAACCCACCCCCTTTTGTTTTGTAAGGAGCCCATGTGAAGACCTCCCTGATTTCCGATGTGACGGGCGTACTCCTAGCCGGCGGGAAAAGCCGAAGGATGGGCCAGGACAAGCGTCTTCTCTCAGTCGGAGACGAGACACTCTATGTGCGGAGTTTATCCGTGCTGCGGGCGATCTTCGAACGGGTGATGGTCGTCGTCGCGCAGGATAGTCCTCTCGTGGCATCCGATGCGCCGGTCTTGCGGGACGTGATCCCCCACTGCGGCAGTCTTGGCGGACTCTATACCGGGCTGAAAGAGGCTGGGACACAGTGGGTGTTTGCTGTCGCATGCGACATGCCGTTTCTGGATCCAGGCACGATCAGGCATTTCACCGGCCTCAAGGGCGAAGGCGACGTGATCATGGCCAAGCTGCGGAACGGATTTCAGCCGATGCACGCGCTGTATCATCGCAACTGTCTGCCGGTCATGGAGAGTCTCATTCACGCGCAGGACTTCAAAATCCACCGATTGGCCGATCATCCCGCGCTCCGGGTGCGTGTGGTGACACCGGAGGAGCTCAGCCGGCTCGATCCTGAGGGGCGCTCCTTCTATAACGTGAATACGCCCGCCGACCTCGCTGCCGCACGTTCGCTCTTCGACCAAACCGTCAAACCGTCATCCTCCTGAGGAGCATGTCGCGCACAGTCTTCATTCTGCACCCGGGAGGGTTCGGCGACCTCCTGCTCGCCGTGCCTGCCATTCAGGGCCTCCGGGAACGCTTTCCCTCCCATCAGTTCCTGCTCTGCGGACAGGACGAGCCGGCGGAATTCCTTGCCGACTGTGGCCTGGTCGATCGATGGCTCTCCGCTCAATCCACCGTCTGCACGGCACTCTTCGGTGGAGCGGCGCCCGACGATCCCTTCTCAGAGACTGGCTGTGCCGATGCGACTTGGCGATCGCCTGGACTCATGATGATGCCGGTGCCCTGGCAGCAACATTGAAAGACTGCGGTGCCGCGGCTGTCATGGTGGAATCGCCCTTTGCCTCGAGGTTGTCCAGCGTCCATCAAAGCGAGCGATTTCTCGAGATCGTGGGCGGGCAATCCGGTCAGGTCTGGAGGGCTCTCCTCTCACAGTGCCGAATACGGTTCGAGAGCAAGCTGAGGCATACCTTGCGAGGTTAGGGGCTTCTCGCCAGCGTCCGTTGGCGATGATCCATCCCGGAAGCGGCAGCCGCCACAAATGCGTAACACCGGCGGTATTGCTGCCTGTGCTCGAAGGACTGGAAGCAGAGGGTATGCAGCCGTTGCTGCTCGATGGACCGGCGGATCATGAGATGGTCCAACGTCTCCTGATCCACATGGCCCGACATCCGATCCTCGTGAGCGGTCTTTCCATCCGCCTGCTGGCCGGCGTCCTGTCGCAGGTCGACCTCTTCCTCGGTCATGATTCAGGGGTCACTCATCTGGCCGCGTTGCTGGGAACGCCGACCGTGGCTCTGTTCGGTCCAACCGAGCCGGCGCGCTGGGCGCCGCGAGGGCGGGCCGTGACGGTCATTCGAGAGAATCCTTGCCGCTGCGTCTCGTGGGACGCCGTCAGGAATTGTATGAGAGAAGCCCTGTCTCGAGTTATCGCCTTCGGCCATCCTCGCTGCCTGCCGAACCATCCGACACTCTCGGCGTAAACCCTCGGATTTCCTGAGTCGTGCCTTGTCTCCTCATTAAGCCCTGTGCTACAGTGCCAAGTTAATTTTCTCTTTCAATGCTAAGGACTTACGAGCGTTAGGAGCCATAGTTGTCGCACGGCGTGGTGCAGGAAAAGGTGACCAACGCACTCTTGGATGCTCTGAACGGGGCCAGGCAAAAGGGGCAATTGAAAACGGCGGCCTGGCCCACGCTCAGCCTCGATGCGCCCAAACGGCCGGAATGGGGAGATCTCGCCTCGACCGTGGCCATGTCCCTGGCATCCTCTGAGCAACGAGCGCCTCACGACATCGCGCAGATCATCGTCGAGAATCTTCCGCAGCGGGACCAACTCTTCGATCGCGTGGAGATCGTCAGGCCGGGGTTTCTGAATCTTACCGTCAAGCCGGCTCTGTGGCAGGAAACGCTCAGAGAAATCGAGCAACAAGGCGCCTCATACGGCACCACCGATGTCGGCAAAGGACAGCGGGCGTTGGTGGAGTATGTGAGTGCGAATCCGACCGGTCCCTTGCATGTCGGGCATGGACGAGGCGCGGCCGTCGGTCAAGCCGTCGCCAGTCTGCTCCACGCGGTCGGGTTCGAGGTCGTCAGCGAGTATTACATCAACGATGCCGGCCGCCAGATGAAGTTACTGGGAGCCTCAGTGGCCGCCCGGTATCGAGAGCTGAGCGGCCAGCCTGCCGCCTTTCCGGAAGACGGGTATCACGGCGCCTATATCACGGCGCTGGCGGAGCACCTCAAACCCGCGCTCGATGCGGAGAGAGGCCTGTCGGCAGAGCAGCTCGAGGAGCGCGGCCGCTCGCTGGCCTACCAAGAACTGTTGAGCTTGATCCGCGAGGATCTCAAGGCGTTCGGGATCGAATTTGCCTCGTGGTTCAGCGAAGCGTCGCTGCTGTCCTCACAGGCCGTCGAGCGTGTGCTGGACGAGCTGAAGTCCCGCCAGCTCGTGTTTGAGCAGGACGGGGCCTGGTGGTTCCGATCGTCGGACTTTGGGGATGAGAAAGACCGCGTCGTCAAGAAGCAGGACGGGGAGTACACCTACCTGGCTTCCGACGTCGCGTATCATCGGGACAAACTGCAACGCGGCTATGATCTGCTGATCGACGTCTGGGGCGCCGATCACCATGGCTACATCCCGCGCATGCAGGCGGTCATGCAGGCCTATGGCCATCCCAAAGAGCGCCTGCAGGTTGTGCTGGTGCAGCTCGTGAAGCTGCTGAGAGCGGGCGAAGAAGTGAAGATGTCGAAGCGGACGGGCGAGTTCATCACGATGCGCGAGGTCATCGACGAAGTGGGTGCCGATGCCGCCAAGTTCTATTTCCTTATGCGCGATTCCAAGACGCACCTCGAATTCGATCTCGAACTCGCCAAACAGCGGTCGGCCGACAATCCCGTGTACTACGTCCAATATGCGCATGCCCGGATTGCGAGTCTCTGGCGGGTTGCTGCCTCGCGTGGGATCACCTGTCCGCCGCCCAGCCGTGCGAACCTCTCGTTGCTGTCCGATCCTGACGAACTGGGGCTGATCAGGAAGCTGGCCGCCTATCCGTCGGTGCTGGAGGCTGCGGCGATCGGCTATGAGCCGCATCGGATGACCTACTATTTGCAGCAGCTCGCCGCGCTGCTCCATACCTTTTACAACAAGCACCGGATTCTGCCTCCGGCCGCTGATCCGGAGGTCTTCGCACAGGCAGCTCCCGGAATTTCAGCGGATGAAGGGGCCAAACGGGAAACCGCTGAGTCCTGAACGGACCGCCGCGCGGCTGGCGTTAATGCGCGGCGTGCAGCAAGTCATCAAGAACGGCCTAACGGTGCTGGGCATTTCCGCCCCCGATCAGATGTAGGCCATCGCAAACGAACGACCGTGAATTTTGCTGTTGACCATACCGATCGGGACACGAGCGCAAGACTCGGCACGCTGACCACCGCCCATGGCGTGATCGAGACGCCGGCGTTCATGCCCGTGGGGACGCTGGGCCCCGTGAAGGGCATCGATCCCCAGGACCTCGAGCAGTTGGGCTTCCGGCTCATGCTGAACAACGCGTACCACCTGTACTTGCGGCCCGGGCATAAAATTATTGCCGAGATGGGCGGCCTGCACCGGTTCACTGGCTGGCCGGGAGCGATCCTCACCGACAGCGGCGGGTTTCAAATGTTCAGTCTGGCGAAGCTCTGCCGAATCACCGATGACGGCGTGAGCTTTCAGTCGCACCTCGACGGCTCCGCGCATTTCATCACGCCGGAGACGGCGATTGAGATTCAGGAAGCGCTTGGCGCCGATATCATTATGGCGTTCGATCAATGCCTGGCCTTGCCGGCGGACCACGATGCGATCCGGGAGGCGGTCAGGCGTACGTCGCTGTGGGCCGCCCGTTGCCAGGCCAGCCGGCGCCGCTCCGATCAAGCGCTGTTCGGCATCGTCCAGGGCGGATTGGACCCCGAGCTGCGCGCCGGCTCGGCGCGTGATCTCGTCAGGCTGCAATTCGACGGTTATGCGGTCGGCGGACTATCCGTCGGCGAAAGCAAGACCGACATGTACCGCATGCTGGAGGTGACGGTACCGGAACTGCCCGCCGTCAAACCGCGCTATCTGATGGGCGTCGGCATGCCGGAGAATCTCATCGAAGGAGTGGCTCGCGGAATCGACATGTTCGACTGCGTGGTGCCGTCCCGCCACGGACGGACCGGGTGGCTGTTTACGAGTTTCGGCCGTGTCCTGATCAAGCAGGCCCGCTATCAACGCGACGAATCGCCCATCGATCCGGCCTGCGGCTGCGCCGTCTGCGGGCGTTATTCGCGCGCCTATCTGCATCATCTCTATCACGTGAAAGAGATGCTGGCCTCGCGTCTGAACACGATCCATAATCTCTGGTATTTTTCCGATTTCATGCGTCGCATGCGCCTGGCGATCGCGGAAGGACGCTTTACGGCGTTTCGGGATTCGTTCTACCGGCAGCAACCTCAGGAGCAGGGTGGGCTCACCTGCGCCGAGACGGATGGCGCACTTCAGGGCGAATAGCGTCAACGCCTCGCGCGAGATGCATGCGTTGTTAGTCACATAAGAGAGGAACACTTGTATGTGGATGGAATCGGTGGCTTGGGCACAAACAAGCGGAGGAAGCGGATCGGGATCCGGGACGCTCCTGTCGTTGGTGCCCTTTGTTTTGATCTTCGTGATCTTCTATTTCATGCTGATCCTGCCGCAGCAGAAAAAGCAGAAGCAGCAAAAGGCGATGATGGAGGGATTGAAGAAGGGCGACAAGGTGGTCACGGCCTCGGGAATCTGGGGCACTGTGACCAATCTTGGAAAAGACACGGTGACGCTGCAGATCGCCGATAATACGAAAATCAAGATGCAGCGGGAGTACATTGGCCGTTTACGGTCGGAGGAGGACGATAAAGATGCATAGTCGGAGGACGGTGAGGAGTCGAAGAACGTCCAGGATGGACGCGCGATGAAAAAAGTACGTGGACGGCTCTTGCTGTTGCTGCTGATCGTTGTCGTATCGGTTATATGCTTCCTTCCATCCATTCCTGATTGGTACCAGGCCCTTCCGGCCTGGGCCAGATCGATCTTGCCGAACAAAGGCATCGCGCTCGGGTTGGATCTCCAAGGCGGCATCCACTTGGTCATGGAAGTGGACGAAGACCGAGCGGTGGAAATCGCCGTGGATCGTTCCGTCGTGGCTCTACAAGACGTGTTGGTCGACAAGAAGATTCCCGTTGAATCCGTGAAACGGATGTCGTCGACGAGAGTCACCATTCAGTTTCAGAATGCCGACCTGAAACCGCAGATCCAAAAGCTGCTCGATGACTTTCCGGCATTTAGTGAAGTCGAATCGGCCGGTTCTGCCAATACCATCGTCTGGGAGCTGCGGGAGACCGAGAGCAAGCGCATCAAGGATTCGGCGATCAACCAAGCGCTGGAAACCATCCGCAACCGGATTGACCAGTTCGGGGTGGCGGAGCCGCTCGTGCAGCGGCAGGGTTTGAAGCAGATCGTGGTGCAGCTTCCGGGTATCCGCGACCCGAAGCGGGCCAAGGATCTGATCAAGGAAACCGCGCTGCTCGAGTTCAAGATGCTGGATGAAGACAACCAGATGAAGATGGATTTGCCGGCCCGCATTCCGAAGGACCGGGAAGCCGAGGTGGTGAAGCAGGCGGAGAGCAAGTTGCCGGAAGGCAGCCAAATTCTGTTCGAGCGGGCCGTCGAACGGGATACGGGGCGTGAGTACCGCATTCCTTACCTCGTGAAGAAACGGGTCATGCTGACCGGCGACGTGCTCAGCGATGCCCGTGTGTCCATCGGGCAGTTCAACGACCCGTACGTCTCCATCACGTTCGATGGGAAGGGCGGGCGCGAGTTCGATCGGATCACGAGCGAAAACGTCAAGAAGCGGATGGCCATCGTGTTGGACAACACGATCTATTCGGCTCCGGTCATCCAGGAGCGCATCAGCGGCGGCCGTGCGCAAATCACCGGCACGTTTACGACGCAAGAGGCCAACGATCTGGCGATCGTGCTGCGGGCAGGCGCGCTGCCGGCACCGCTGAAGATCATCCAGGACCTCACCGTTGGGCCGTCCTTGGGCAAGGATTCGATCGAGAAAGGCGTGCGGGCCACGTTGATCGCCGGCGCGATGGTGATGGTGTTCATGGTGGTCTACTACCGGCTCTCGGGCGTGGTTGCCGACTTCGCGCTGATCCTCAATCTGATCTGCTTGATGGGAGCCTTGTCGGCCCTGTCGGCGACCCTCACCTTGCCGGGCATCGCCGGCATCGTGCTGACCATCGGCATGGGCGTCGATTCGAACGTGCTGATTTTCGAGCGGATCCGTGAAGAACTGCGAAGCGGAAAGGGCGTCCGGCTGGCGGTGGACGGAGGCTACGACAAGGCCTTGCTACACCATCGTCGATTCGCACGTGACGACGCTGATTACGGGCGTCGCGCTCTTTCTGTTCGGGACCGGGCCGATCAAGGGATTTGCCGTCACGCTGTGTCTCGGCATCGCGATCAATCTGTTTACGGCCCTGGTCGGCACCAAGGTCATTTTCGACATCATCAACCAACGCCATAAAGTCGAGCAGTTGAGCATCTAGGGTCACTCGTTACGAGTCTTTGGGATCTGAGATTTGGGATTTTGTGATCTCGGCGCTGGGCGCCGAACTTGAAGGAGCCGGCATGTTAGAAATTCTCGGGAAGACCAATATTGATTTCATGGGCAAGCGCCGCTATGCGTTTCTGTTTTCCGGCATCATGGTGGTGCTGGGCATCATCGCATTGATTCAGATCGCCCGTGGGCAGGCCAACCTCGGCATCGACTTTGCGGGCGGGACGGCGGTGCAGTTGAAGTTCGATCAGTCCATCCGGATCGAAGACGCCAGAAAGGCGCTTGAGTCCAACGGCCTGGCCGATGCCGAGCTCCAAGAATTCGGTCAGGAGAACAAGCTGCTGATCCGGGTGAAGGCGTCGACGACCATTGAGGAGAAAACCGCGGAAAAGGTCGTGTCCATCTTCTCCAAGGAATTTCCAAGCAACAAGTTCGTGGTGGAATCCAGTACGGAGATCGGTCCCACGATCGGCAAGAAGCTCCAATCCGATGCGCTGGTGGCCATCGTGATCTCGTTTGCGGGCATCATCCTGTACATCGCGGCGCGATTTGAATTGCGGTTCGGCGTGGCCGCGGCACTGGCGACCTTTCACGACGTGCTCGCCGTGCTGGGCGCCTTCTATATTCTCGACAAGGAAATCACCCTGCTCGTGGTGACGGCGCTCCTGACGCTGGCGGGCTATTCGCTCACGGATACGGTCGTCGTCTTCGACCGCATCAGGGAAAACCTGCGTCTCCGGCGCCGCGAGCAGGAAGAGACCATGATCAATAATGCGATCAATCAGGTGCTGAGCCGCACGATCGTCACGAGTTTGACCGTCGTGCTGGTCCTCATTCCGTTGACCCTGGCCGGGGGAGAGGTGCTCCATGACTTCTCGCTGGCGCTGCTCTGGGGGGTCATTTTCGGCACCTATTCGTCCGTGTTTGTGGCGAGCCCGTTGCTGTTGTTGTGGCCCGGTGGGGCCGGACGCCTCTTGAAGCGGGCATGACATGGTGTTGAAAAAGGCGCGGCCGCGCCTGTGGAAAGGCGCGCTCGGGGAAACGATGCGAAGCAATCGGTGGGTTGGGCGGGTGGAATGTGCGCCGGCTGGCGGGTGAGTTGGGTACAGCGCACGTCCCGGCGTCGCATGGCGCGGGAATTACGCGCTTTTTGACACCGAATAGTCGCGAATGGAACTACGCTTTCTGGTCTAGGCGGACTGTCATGGCATTCTGGAGTCGTTCTCACAGTCTCCAGCGCAAGATCATCATGGCGATCGTGATGGTCGGGCTCCTGCCGCTCACGTTCCTCCTCGCTCTGACCTATCTCGAAGAACGCCGCGCCTTGCGGGAGACGACCGGCACGAGCTTCAAAGAAGTCGCGGTCGATGCCGCCCGCCGGATCGAAATGCACGTCACCCGCGTCATGAACGAGGGGCAGCAACTCGCCACCACGCCCTTTCTGCGCACCGCCGTCACCGAAGCCAACCGGACCTACGAAGACAAAGATCCTCACAGCATCCAGGAGATGATCAAGGACTGGCAGCAACGCTGGAAGCAGCGGGACAAGCGCAGTGAGTTTCCCCTGTTCATCAACCGCATCGTGACCAACTATCTGATCCGCTGGCACGACATCAGGAAATCGGATTACGTCGGCATCTTGGTGACCGATCAGCAAGGGGCGCTCGTCGTCAGCTCGATTCCCCAGGTGGAGTATTTCTATGGCAAGGCGCCCTGGTGGCAGGCGGTGGTCAAGGGCAGCAGCCAACAGCCGTACGTCAGCGAGATCATGTTCGACCCGTCATTTGGCACCCACGTCGTGGTGGTTGCCGCGCCGATTCTCGACGATCTACAGAAATCGGTGATTGGTGCGGTGACGGTTCTGCTCCGGCGGGATACGCTATTCCATTCGATCGCGGACGTCACGATCGGATCGACCGGTCACGCCATGCTCTTCACCTCTGACGGCACCCCGGTCATCTGTCCGATCCTGGCGCCTGAAGAACATTCGGTGAAGCCGGAGTTGATCAGCGTGCTCGGCGACGCTCAAGTCCGGCTGGACCGTCGCTGCCGACGATTCGCACGGCAGCAAGGACTCACTGCTCGGATTTGCGCCTGTGCGGTTCAGTCAGCCGTTGGCTCCCGGCAGCATTGGCGGCAAGCACTGGGTGACGGTCGTCCGCCAGGACCCCAAGGAAACGTTTGCGCCGCTGAGCCGATCTCGTGGCGAAAGTGCTGCTGTATGGGCTCGCGGTCCTGGCCGTGCTCTGGGGAACGGGTCTCTTGGCAGCGCGACGGATCGCCCGGCCGATTCAGTTGCTGCACGGCGGCGTGCAGGAAATCGGCAGCGGCCGTCTGGAACGGAGGTTGGAACTCAAGACCGGCGACGAAATCGAGGCACTTGGCCGACGCCTTCAATCAAATGGCCTCGAATCTTCAGCGGTCTTTCGGGCAGATCGAACAGCGGATGGGAGAAGTCCGGGCCCTCGAAGAGAAATATCGCGATCTGATCGAGCATTCTCCCGAGATGATTTACCAGCTGGACCGCAGCGGCCGATTTGTCCACGTGAACAAGACTGGTCTCGACAAGCTGGGCTATCAGCTGACAGAGATGCTCATGATGAAGCTGTGGGATGTGGTGCCGCGAGGGCAGGAGTCTCGGGTGCTGCAATACCTCGAGCGGCTCGTCTCTCAAGGGCAGAGCACGATGGAAACCGTCCTGCTCGCCAAGGACGGGCGCCCCATTGATGTGGAGATTCACGCGACGGCGCTCTTCGATCAGGAGCGCGGCGGCCTCGTGCATTCCCGTGCGTTCGTGCGCGACGTGACCGAGCGCCATCGGCTCGAGCAGGAACTGCAGCATTACACGTCGGGGTTGGAACAGGCCGTCTCCGAACGCACGCAGGAACTGGTCGCCTCCCAGGCCCGCTACAAAGCGCTCTTCGATCTGGTCGCCGATTCCGTATTCATGGTCGACGCGGCGGGCACGGTCGTCGCGGTCAATAAGCGCGAAGAGCAGGCGCTCGGCTATGCCGAGTCGAAGGTGGTCGGAGGCAGCATGTACGACGTCGTCGTGCCGTCGCATCGGGAGGCTCTCGCCGGATGGCTGGCCGAGATCGGGACCGGGCAACGGCAGGTGCCGACGCAGGAAATCACGGTCCACAACGCCGAGGGACACGAGACGCCCGTTGAAATGGATTTGATTCGCGTGGCCGGCGCTGGGCAGGTCCTGGTGATGGTGCAGATGCGCGACATTACCGACCGCAAAAGACTGGAACGGCAGCTCCAAACCTACCGAGAAGAGCTCGAAATCAAAGTCCGGGAGCGGACGCGGGAAATCGAGGAAACCAAGCAATATCTGGAAAATCTGCTCGAGAACGCGAATGACGTGATCTACACTCTCGACACCGAGCAACGGTTCACCTACGTCAACAGCAAGGTGAATGTCTGGGGCTATCGCAAGGACGACCTGCTCGGCCGTCCCTATCTCTCGTTGTTGTCTCGCCGCCATCGGGGCCGCCGCCTCAAGAACACGCTCGACATCGGTGCCAAGCAGGTTTACGAGGTGGAAGTGGTGACGCGGATGGGAGAACCCCGCACGGTGATGGTCAGCGTGTCTCCGCTGCACGGCGCCGAGGGAGAAATTCTGGGCGTGCTCGGCATCGCCCGCGACATGACCGACACCAAGAAACTGGAGCAGCAGATTCAGGAATTCCGAGAAGCTGGCATCCGTCGGGAAACTGGCCGCCGGCGTCGCGCATGAAATCAACAACCCGCTCGCCGGTATCCTGAACTGTCTCTATAACCTGCGCAAAGGCACCCTGTCCCCGGCGCGTCAAGAAGAATACTGGGTGTCGATGGAGGACGGTGTCCGGCGCGTCCAGAAGATCGTGCGGCAGCTGCTCGATTTTTCGCAGCAGCACGAGCCCGAGTTCAGCTCCACCGACATCAATCAGATCGTCGACCGCGTGCTCGTGCTGACGAACCACTTGTTCGCGCCGAATCTTATCCGGCTCGAGACGCTGCTGGGGCCCGCCTTGCCGAGCCTCATGGTCGATCGGCACATGATCGAGCAGGTCTTGATGAATCTGATTCTGAACGCCGTGCAAGCCATGAAAGGCGGCGGGGTGCTGACGATCCGGACGACGGTCGCTGAGGGCGTATGCCGGGTCGAGGTCAGCGATACCGGCTCCGGCATTCCGCCGACAGTGCTGCCGCGCATCTTCGATCCGTTTTTCACGACGAAGAACGAAGGCGAGGGGACGGGGCTGGGGCTCTCGGTGAGTCTCGGCATTGCAGAGCGGCATGGTGGTAAGATTCTGGTGGAGAGCGAAGTCGGGAAAGGAACCACATTTACCTTATGTCTACCGTTGTCGAGAGAGCGGTCATTGGTGGAAAGAGTGTCATGAAGGGGATGGCCATCCTGTTGGTCGACGACGAGCCCCTCATGCGGCTGTCGATGGTCGATGCCCTGGAAGCGGTCGGCTACGACGTCCATGCCGCGGCGTCGGGCACGGAAGGCCTCGACGTGCTGCGCCAGAAGACCGTTCGATCTGGTCATCACCGATCTGCGGCTGCCAGGCGCGGATGGGCTCACGGTTCTCAAGGCCACGAAAGACAAGTCGCCCGAGACCGAGGTCGTCATGATCACGGCCCACGGGTCGGTGGAATCCGCGGTCGGTGCCATGAAGCTGGGCGCCTTTGACTACATCACGAAGCCTTTCCAGATGGACGAGCTCCTCTTGATCGTCGAGCGGGTCGGCCGCGTTATCGCGTTGCGCCGTGAAAACCAGGACCTGAAGGAAACGTTGGAGAGCAAGTTTTGCTTCAACGGCATTCTCGGCACGAACAGCCAGATGCGCGGCGTGCTGGACAAGATCAAGACCGTGGCGGGCACCGATTCGACGATCCTGATCCTGGGCGAGAGCGGCACGGGAAAAGAGCTGGTCGCCAATGCCATTCATCAGAACAGCGCCCGCAGCCAGCATCCGCTCATCAAGGTGAGTTGTGCGGCGTTGCCGGAGACGCTGCTGGAAGCGGAGTTGTTCGGCCATGAGAAGGGCGCGTTCACCGGCGCCTTGCGGCAGCGGCGAGGGCGGTTCGAGTTGGCCCATCGCGGCACGCTGTTTCTCGACGAAATCGGTGAGATTTCCCCGGTCGTTCAGGTCAAACTGTTGCGGGTGCTGCAGGAACGCAAATTCGAGCGGGTCGGGGGCAACGAGACGATCGACGTCGATGTCCGCCTGGTGTGCGCCACGCAAAAGGATTTGCGCAAGGAAGTGTCGATGGGACGGTTCCGAGAGGATTTGTTCTACCGCTTGAACGTCGTCCAGGTCGTGATTCCACCGTTGAGAAAGCGGCAGGAAGACATCATGGTCATCGCCGACCACGTGCTGCAGAGCTGTTCGGTCAAGATGAACAAGAAGCTGAAAGGCTTTTCGCCGGTCTCACGGGAGCTGCTGCTGCGCTATTCGTTCCCAGGCAACGTGCGGGAACTCGAGAACATGGTCGAGCGGGCCGTGGCGCTGGGACGCGACCGCGAACCGGTGCAGCCACAGGACTTGTGCGGGTTTCAGACCTGTCCCTTCACCGGCGGCGTCCCCCAAGACACGTGTGGATTTTGTAGCGAAGGTTTGACGGGACAGAAGCGGGCGGAGCGCCCATTGAATTCGCTCATGGCGGCGCGGGAGGAGTTCGAGAAGGAGTACATCCTTTCGGTGCTGGAAAAAGTGGAAGGCAGCCGCACGACCGCGTCAAAGATACTGGGGCTCTCCCGAAAAGCGCTGTGGGAGAAGTGCAAGCGCTACGGCATCCCGTCCGCCAAAGACGAACCGCGAAGACGACGAGGCCAAGATGAAGCGAGTGCGAATCGAGAGTTCGCTTCAGCTCTCGAAAATGGCGGCGAGCGGCCTTGAAGCGGCTTGTCGCCTTTCTTCATTCCTTCAGGTGAAGCTGATGGGTGAGGATGGTGGAGCTAGCTGCGACTTGCGATGGGTCGCATGCACCTGACGCGTGATGGTCAGATCCGAACAGGCGATGGCGAGACGCACTGTCCGATGTTCCGTTCTAGACGTAGGTCTTCGAACGGAACGAGTTGCGGCAGCCGAGCAGCCGCGCCGGCGCAGTGCGGTTCTCACCCGAGCGCGCGTGGAGCAGGCTAGCCGCGACCGGCCCGCATCTTACTCCGCTGGCTCAGCCCCGCCTTCCCACAATTTCACCGTCCGGTCCCATGACGCACTTGCGAGGCGGAGGCCGTCCGCGGACAGCGCCACGCCCCGCACGCCGCCTGTGTGGCCCTTGAGCGTGCGGAAGCAGCGGCCGGATTTCAGATCCCAGAACCGGATGGTGTTGTCGTCGCCGGCGCTGATGAGGACTTTGCCGTCTGCCGTGACGATCAGCGAGCGGACCCAGCCTCCGTGGCCCTTCAACGTTCGCTGCTCGAGCGCCTCCGGCATTTCGAATATTTTGATCGTCTGATCGCGGCTGCCGGTGATGAGGTACTTGGCGTCAGGCGTGAAGGTCATGGCCCCGATCCAATAGTCCATCGGCTTTTGGAATCCGCCGTCGTCCTCGATGAAATACCCGCGCGTCTCGGTCGAGTCTTCCTCGGTTTCCTGCCAGTGTCCGTTGTGCAGAACCTTCTCTTCGCCGCTGGGCAGGACTTCCCAGATCTTGATCTTGCCGATGTCCATGCCGCTGGCCAGATGGCGGCCGTCGGGTGAGAACGCCACGCAGACCGACCAATGGTGATCGTACTGGTCTTTGCCCAGGAAGGTCATCAACTCGGTTCCGGTCGTGACTTCCCAGATCTTGATGTCCTTGTTGTGGCTGCCTCGCGCCAGCATCAAGCCGTCGGGAGACAGCGAGAGGCTGCAGATGTTGTGATCGTAGCGGGTGAAGAGCAGTTTCAACGGTTCGCCGGTCTTGGGATTCCACAAGCGGATTGTCCGGTCTTCGCTGCCCGTGGCCAACGACTGACCGTCCGGCGTATAGACGACGGCGCGGATATCGTGGGTATGGCCGCGCAGCGATCGAAGCAGCCGGCCGGTCTCAATGTCCCAGATCCGGACGAGACGGTCGACGCCGGCGCTGGCGAGCGTCAAGCCGTCCGGCGCAAACGCGACGGACCAGACGCCGTGCGAATGTCCGCGGAATGTTCGGACTTCGCGGGCGCCCGCTGTCCAATATTCGAGCGAGTCAATCGGACTCGTCGGAGCGGCGGCTGGAGCTGAAGGCTGTGCGGGAACGGTCGAGGAGGCGCTTGGTTGTGTCATGGGTGGTACCTTGCCGAATCCTTATTGGTCAACCGGCCGGCGACGACGGGCTTGATTGCAAATCGCCGTTTCTAGCCAGTATAATTTGCGGTCGATTTGGAGATCGTAAGAGAAGCTACGGCGCCAAGTCAAGCCGCTCGAGAGCGCCGTCCACACCGCACCACGACTGGGGAAAGCGGCCCCGAAACCGGAATACCGAGGCTGATATGGAACTGCGTTTTCAGCCTGCTTTGCTGCAGGAAGTGATCGACTCGTTCGTGGAAAAAACCGAACGGGAAGGGGACCCCACCTACTATAAGGAGTTCCACGAACTGGCGGATCCGATCTACGAAAAGTTCACGCTCGACGATCGGGAAAGCGAGTTCAAGAAGCTCTACCAGTATCTCTTCGGCACCTGGGGGTTCTCCGACATTATCCGCGATGCATTCAACGAGTATCCGCTCGTCAAAGATAAGGTCGGCATCGTGCTCGTCAAAGGCGTGCTCAAAGAAGATCAGGAAGGCGTCGACATCCTGCGCAAATGGGGATCGGTCGAGCACGATCTGGCCAGGCAGTTCGAAGAGAAGGGCCTGAAGGGCATCGGGATCAAGCTCATCCCCCGGCGATTTTATGATCCGGCGCTGACACGGTATTGCCGGCATGAGCTCATGCACATTTCAGACATGCTGGATCCGGTCTTTGGCTACGATCCCGATACCAAGGTCGGGCTGAACCCCGGCGAAGAAACCCTCATCCTCCACCGCTACCGCATCCTCTGGAGCTTGAGCGTCGATAGCCGGTTGACGGCCGCCGGCAAGGAACCGATGCTCCGGAAAGAAGACCGGTTCAAGGAATTTCGGTCGTGGTACCGGAAAATTCCCGCTCTGCAGCTCAAATCCGTCTTCGAAGGCTTGTGGCAGACGAGCTTCTTCACGCACGCAGAATTGATCGAAATGGCGACGGACACCTTGCGGGTCATGGACCGCGCCGTCGACGTCGAAGGCGGCGAAGTGCCGGAGACCGAAAACAAGGTCATGCTGATGCCGGGCTTTCCCGTGCCCGCTGTGCCGCTTCCCGACCTATTCCTGGGTCGAGGACATGGGGAACAAGATCGAATCCTATGTGCTGGATTTCATCCGCGAAAATCATCCGGGCTGGGACGTCGAGTTCGGCGCCTGCGACCGCTGTGTCGAGGTGTACAAGCTTCGCGCGGACGGCGTGATGTAATCCTGAGAAATGGAAATCTCATATCTCAGATCTCAATATTTCAAATGGCCGGTGTGAGATTTGAGATCTCTCATCTGAGATTTGCCATCTGATGGCAACTGATCCGAAATACGGACGGCGCGACTTTTTCAAGGATTCCGTCCTCTCGGTCGCGAAGGCGGCGAAGGAATATGCCGCCCATGTGGACGCGGCGCCCGAGAAGCCGGCGCCTCCCATGCGGACGGATTGGCTGCGGCCGCCTGGCGCGGTCGGCGAAGCGCTGTTTTTCGAGCGGTGCACCAAGTGCAGCGACTGCGTGAAAGCCTGCCCACATGACTCGATTGTGTTGCATCCCGACGGCACTCCCGTGATTTTCCCCGACCAGATGCCTTGCTACCTCTGCGACGACGTGCCCTGCATCGCCGCCTGTGCGACCGAAGCCTTGCTGCCGGTCGCAGGAACGCAGGACGTCCGGATGGGGGTGGCCGTCGTGAACCATCGACTCTGCACGGCGGGGCAGGGGTGTCATGCCTGTGTGTCGAAATGTCCCACGGATGCGCTGGCCATGGATTTTGATACACAACGGCTTGTAGTGGCGGTTGAACGTTGTGTAGGATGCGGCATGTGCGAGCACGTCTGCCGCACGGTTAACGATCACATCGCCATCAAAGTAACGCCCTTTCGTTCGATGGAGCCGGCTTCGCCGTTAGCAGATCACTGGTGGAAATCAGCCAAAACCGTAAGCAGCCGCGTACACATCAACGGACGATTTTCTGAAAAGAAGCAGTCCGAATTAATGGGTGATGGAAGAGTCAGAATCGGTGCTTGACAACTCTTTAACCTTTACCTATCATACCCAGGCTTTCGCCACTGGTTTGACCGAAGTTGCCGAAGAAATGTTTCACGGCAACGGGGTCAAAGTGAGGAGCATATTCTCATGACGAGTAAGCAGTCGGTACAAGGCTCTACGCAATCCGCAGCCGCTGTCATTCCGAATCCCCCGATTAAAGATTCCCCCGCAGTCGAACGTGCACTCAATCGCAGCAAGCTCTATCTCCTCGTTTCTTGGAGCCTGCTTTACCCCGAAGACGACGAGTTCCTCGACTACTTGCAGTGCGGCGAATTCGTGGAAGACGGGCGCGCGGCGCTCGATGCCTTGGAGACGGCGCTCGACGGGATCGGAGGGGACCGGGCCAAGCAAAAGCTGGCATTGATGCGCAAGCAGTTCGACCAGATCGAAAAACTGATCGCCTCCGAGTGTGTGAACTGGCAATTGAGCGAACTGCAGGCCGAACACCGGCGCGTGTTCAGCAACGTCATTACGCTCGACTGTCCTCCCTACGAAACGCTGTTCGGTAACGATCACGTCTTTGCGCAATCCCATGTCATGGGCGACATCGCCGGCTTCTATAAGGCGTTCGGGGTCGAGCTCTCCAAAGATATCCACGAGCGGCTCGATCATCTGAGTGTCGAATTCGAGTTCATGCACTTCCTGGCCTATAAAGAATCCTATTCGCGCTGCCATGACGGCGCGGAAAAAACCCAAATCGTCGTCGATGCCCAAAAGAAATTCGTGAAGAATCATATCGGGCGCTGGGTGCCTCTGTTCTGTCGGATGCTGATCAAGAAGGCGGACTCCGGGTCTCTTCAAGCATGTGGCGGATCTGATGTCGCGACTGGATGGATTTTGAAGCGGCGTTCCTCGGTGTGACTCCGCAGACCTATTCAGAAACTGATTATCGTCCGGCCACGTTCAATGCGCCGGAAGGACAGACCTATGAGTGCGGTGCGCAGGACCAAGGCAACGAATTGAATCTCTTGTTGAACGAAACAGGCGCGCAGAATTTCATGGATCAAAAGGACAAGGACAAGGAGGAAGGGGGGCCGGTCGGGACCGCCTAGCGCTCTTGTGTTGAGTCGGTGTTCGCTTTTTATGTCAGCAATTTTGGGTCAATCTTAATCATTTAATCGAGAGGAGGGCATAGTCCATGAGAGTAGTGCAGACACACAACAAGTCTGTGGTGTTTGGCATTCTTCTCTCTGCCCTGATCGTTGGCGTGATGTTGACGATTGGGCAGGTGCCGTTGGCCGTCAGCCAACCGGTGACCATCCCGGCGAAGGCGGTCAAGGGGCCCATCCCGATGGATGGGGCGAACCCTGTATGGGAGAGCGTTCCCGGTGTCATCGTGCCATTGAGCGGCCAATTGATCACGACGCCGATGCACCCGAACATCTCGGTGAAGTCGGTGTTCGTGAAGGCCATGAGCAACGGCAAGGAAGTTGGGTTGCGCGTTGAGTGGAGCGATCAGACCAAGAACGACACGACGATCGGTCCACAGGACTTCCGTGACCAGGCCGCGATCATGTTCCCGGTGAATACGTCCGGTGCCCCGCCGTTCCAGTGCATGGGCCAATCTGGCGGGACCACCAACATCTGGCGGTGGAACGCGGAGTGGCAGAAGGACCTCGGCAAGGACAGCGCGGGCCTCTGGGATGTGGACGATCAATATCCTGGCATTTTCTGGGATTACTACTTTGAAGAGCCTGCCGGCGGCGTGACCTATCCGGACCGGATCGGCCGCAGCCTTGGACCCTTCAATCCCGGCATTTGGTCAGGCAACATCATGTCAGATCCGACCCTGCGTGTGAGCTCCGTTGAGGATCTGAATGCCAACGGCTTCAGCACCCTGACGACCCAAGCCCATCAGGATGTCATCGGCAACGGCGTGTGGGAGCCGGCCGGTTCCGTCAAGGGCGGCGGCTATAGCGGCCCGACCTGGCGCATAGTCGTGAAGCGTACGATGGAAACAGGCGATGCGAACGACACGCAGTTCAAGGCAGGAATGTCCGTGCCCATCGCGTTCGCGGTGTGGGACGGCAACAACATCGAGCGTAACGGCATGAAGGCGCTCTCCACCTGGTTCACGCTCAAGCTTCCGTGAGCTGAACGGGTCTGAGTGACCATGTTCCATCCCTTCAGGGGTGGAGCAGACAGTCCGATGAAAAGCCCCAGTTCTCCGAGCTGGGGCTTTTCTATTTATGGGAGCTGCGATTTTGACCGGCGCGCGAGAGGGTTGCATTTGAGCGGGGGCGGAGTGTATAAAACATAGGTCCATATCTTTCGAGATTTATCTTATTTTTCAATTCTCTCGGTAGAGATTTGGCATGAAAGTCTCGCTGCTTTTTCCTCCGACCTGGCATCCGTCTCAACCCTATCTCAGCCTACCTTCGCTAACAGGCTTTCTCGCCCAGGCCGGCGTGACCAATGTGACTCAGCGCGATCTGGGGATCGAGCTGCTCGACGAGGTCGTCACCCAATCCTATGGCGCCGGGCTCTATCAGGAATTGCTCGACAAAAAGCACGGCCTTGAGCGGGAGCGGACCGGTGAAACGGGCCCAGGCAGTGCCGAGCATCTGGCGAGAGTCATCGAATCGCTCGACCGGTTTCCCTATCTGATCGACCGCATTGAACTGGCGAAGGATACGCTTCGCGAGCGAGGGCTTCTACGACATGGAAGCCTACCGGGAAAGCCTCTTTCTGATCGACAAGTGGCTCGAAGTGCTGTCCACGCTCTATTTCCCGACCCGGCTCACGGTGGTCGACAATCAATTCAGCACGTATTCCATTTACTCGTCCAAGGACTTGATGAAGGTCATCCGCGACGAGCAGCAGAATCCCTACATCAAGCTCTTCCGCGAACGCTTCCTCCCCTCGATCATCGCCGACCGTCCGGAACTGATCGGCGTCTCCATCACGGCCACCTCGCAGATCATTCCGGGCCTCACGCTCTGCCGGCTGATCAAAGAAACGGCGCCCGACATCCATCTGACGATCGGCGGCAGCATCTTCACGCGACTGGTCGACAATCTCCGCCGCTGTCCCAGTCTCTTCGACATCACCGACGACTTCGTGGTGTTCGAAGGGGAGACCGCCTTGCTTGAGCTGGTGAACCAGATGGCGGGAAAGAAGGATTTCAGCAAAGTCCCCAATCTGATCTATCGCCAGAACGGCAAGATCACGGTCAACCAGCCGTTCTACTCGGAGAACGTCAATCAATTGCCGGCGCCGAACTACGACGGCTTTCCGCTCGGACCGCTATCTCTCGCCCGAGCCGGTGCTGCCCGTGCAGTTCTCCCGCGGCTGTTACTACAAGGATTGCGCGTTCTGCGCCTTGACGCTGGACCACCAGAATTTCCGGCAGAAGGAGCCGGGCCGCACGATCGAGGAACTGGAATGGCTCAAGCAGCGCTATGGCGTGCGAAACTTCTTCTTTACCGATGAATGCTTCGCGCTGTCGCCGACCAAGCGGCTTTGCCAGCAGATGATCGACCGCCGGCTCGACGTGAAATGGACCTGCGAGATGCGCTTCGAGAAGCATCTGACGCGCGAACTGCTCGCCTCCATGCGGGACGCCGGCTGTCTGAAAATCGTGTTCGGGCTGGAGTCGTTCAATCAGCGGATCATGGATTTCATGAAGAAGGGCATCCAGCAGGAGTGGGTGCGGCGGATCGCAGAGCGATTGCGTCGATCTCGGCATCGCCGTGCACTGCTACATCATCGTCGGCTTCCCGACCGAGAAGGAAGAGGAAGCGCTGGAGACGATGAACTTCATCGTCGAGAACAAGAAGCTGAACGAGTCCTACGGCTTCTCCTGCCAGCCCTGCCTGTTCGATCTCGAGAAGGAAGCGCCGATCATGAGCGATCCGGGCGGCTACGGCATCCGGCGGATCATGCGGCCGTCGGCGGAAGATCTGAGCCTCGGGTTCTTCTATGAAGTGCAGGAAGGCATGACGCCCGACGAGGCCGAGCGGCTCTATCAGCATGTGTACGAAAAAATCAGTGAAGTGGTGTGCGAGCTGCCGTTCAACTACTCGATGGCGGACGGGCTGCTGTATATCGCACGGGCCAAGGCGGAAGAGCGGCGCGCGGTCTCCGCCGCGACAGTCGTAACTGAAGGCGGGCAGTGTTGACCGGTTTTTTTGCCGGTCGGTATAATTTACAACCATCGTCGGAGCATTCGTGCCGGCAACTGCAACCACCATCGAACGCATCACCGGAAGGCTGAGCGATCAGCCGCTTCTCTTCCAGTACACGATCAAGCTCGTGCTGTTGGTCGCGTTCCTCGAGCTGATCCTCTACCGGCTGGTGTCCCGGCTCGGCATGCACTTGAGCAAGCTGGCCGCCGATCATCAGTGGATCATCCCGACCTTTACGGCTCTGACCGAAGTCGGCCAGTGGCTCCTGAATGTCGTCGCGATTCTATTGTTCCTCGGCCTGACGGTCGGTATGGCCAATCGGCTGGCCGCCCGCGGGTTTACCGGATTGACCCGCTTCATCGCGCCCTGCATTGCGCTGTTGCTGCTGCTGACGATCGGATTTCTGTTCGTGCCGCCGTCCATGCTCGGCTCGGCCATCTACAACACCGCGGCCCTCTCGGCGATCGTCCTGCTGATGAGCGAATATCTGTCGACGCATCACGACCGGTCACACCGGCTCCTTGGCATCACGTATCTCTTGGGCATCGGCGGGTGGCTCTATTACCAGATCGTCTCCACCTTCTTCAGTTTCGCAGGGACCGTGGTCGCGCCGCCGATGGTGTACGAGGCGCACCGGGCCGGTGAAGCCTGCATGGTGCTTGCCAGCATTCTGGTCTTCTGGGCCTACGGGCGGGGCGTGTCGTTCCGGTCGCGCAACCAGCGCCAGCGGCACCGGGCCATCTGGTTCTGGAGCACGGCCGCCGCAATCTTCGTCTCGATGTTCTTCTTGGATTATCTGCTCAATCAATACAATCCGGCGCTTGCCAGTAACATCCGCAAGGCGGCGGACGGCATCGGGTGGATTTTCCAGTTCGGGATGGGATACACCTTTTATCTTCCGTTCGCGCTGTATATGGCCGGCCTTTTGTGCTGGTCCTATACCGTGATCAAGCTGCTGACCATGGGACGGCTGGCGGGCTACGGCCTGGGGCTCATGTTTATCGCGGGCTATGCGCTCTTGTACTCGAATCTGACGCTGATGGTCGTCTTGGGTGTCATGTTGTTGACGATGGACCGCTACCGGCGCGATGCGTCCGACTCCGTGGCGGACCAGGCGGTGATGAGAACGTCTGACTCGTTGGTCGGCGGACATGTGTAATCTGTGTAATCTTTTGCCATAGGGGCTTGTCATGGACGAAACCACGTCTTCGGAACAGAGCAGGGCAGCGGTGGATCCGGGCGATCAGCCGTTGAACCCGGATGAGGAAATCATCGAAATTGAAAAGCTGCTGGCCGCCGAGCCGGACGATTTTCAAGCCCGTTGCCGACTGGGTGAGCTGTATTTCAGCAAGGGCCGGTTGGACGACGCCTTGGTCGAAGTGAAGAAATCGATTGAAATGGCCGAAGGTATCCGCGCGGAAATGAACCGCTCGCTCGCCATGTACTACTCGAATCTCGGCACGATCTACGCGACCAAGAGCATGGCGGATGAAGCCGAGGCCGAGTTCAAGCGCGCGCTGGACGTGTTCCCGCACGACGTGCTGGCGCTCTTCAATCTGGGCCGGCTCTGCGCCGACAAGAAAAAGTATCATGGACGCCGAAGGGCTTTTATGAACGGCTGGTCGAGATCACGCCGGACGATCCGATGGCCTGGTACAATCTCGCGGGCATCTACGTCGAGCTCGACAATCCCCAGGTCTCCGACTACAACACGATCGATGCGGCGATCCAGTGCTATCTCCGCACGCTCGAGCTGGATCCCGAAGCATCTGGAAGGCAGTTTCAAGCTGATGGAGCTGGCCCTCAATCACAAGAAATCGGATCTGGCGATCAAGGTCATGGAAGACGCCGTCGAGCACAATGCGGACGAGCCGCTGGCCTACTACAATCTGATCAGCGTCTACGACAAGTGCAAAATGTTCGAACAGGCCGAGCAGGCGCGTCAGCGGTTGAAAGAACGCTTTGCCAAACGGAGTAAAACGAGCGCATCCTGATTCACTCTTACCGGAGGAACACACCATGTTTGGGAGTATGGGATTTACAGAGCTGATCCTGATCCTCTTCATCGTTTTGATCATTTTCGGCGCGGGCAAGCTGCCGCAGCTGGGAGAAGGACTCGGGAAGGCCATCAAGGGCTTCAAGAAGTCGGTGCATGAAGCGGACGCTATCGAAGCCGAGGCCGAAGCCGCGGCCCAGCAGCAGATGGCGGCGCCTCAGGCATCCATCCAGTCGGCCCCGGCGCCGGCCGTGGAACAGCCGGCCGCGGTCCGCAGCCGGCGACGCCGCGCTTCCTAAGCGGCGCGACGGATCAGGACGCACATGGACACAGAACTTCAGCTCGCCCTCGGGTACATCGAGACCTTTGCGGGAAACGGCAAGGCGCGCAGCACCGGAGACGGCAAACGCGCGGTCAAGGCCGGCATTCCGCTGCCGCACCATGCTGCGCTCGACAAGCACGAGCGCTGGTTCTATTTTGCCGAGTCCGGGTCAGACCGCATCCGGCGCGTCGACCTTCAAGAGGGCACGCTGCACAATTTCGCCGGCATCGGTGAAACCTGCTACAGCGGCGACGAAGGGCCCTGCGGCGAAGCGGGGCTCTATCTGCCGCTCGACGTCGCCTTCGATTCCCAGAACCATCTCTACATCTGCGACTCCGGCAGCAACCGCATCCGCAAAGTCGACCGCGACACCGGCGTGATCACCACGATCGTCGGCACCGGCCAGCATGGCTTTAACGGCGATGGTCCGGCGCTCGAGGTCAATCTCACGTGGCCCGCGGCCATGGCCTTCGACAAAGACGATGTGCTGTACATCGCCGATACGCAGGCCCACAAGATCCGCTGCTACGATCCCCGCACGGGCCTCGTGACGACGATTGCCGGCGCCTGGTCCGCCGAAGACGATGCGCGCGAGCAGCCGCTCGTGGCCCGCAACCTCGTGGTCCTCTCGGGCGACGCCATCGGCATCGATTTCAGCGACGATCACGGCTGGCTCATGCCGGTCTGCTCGGACGGCCTCGACATGTCGATGTATCTGGATGACGGCAAGCCCGCGATGGAGGCCCGCCTCTACGACGTCGTCGGCATCGCCGTGGACGGGAAGGGCGACGTCGTGATCGTCGACAAGGGCAGCAACCGCGTTCGCAAGATCGATCGGAAGACGGGCGTGATTTCCACGCTCGCCGGCGTCTGCCGCTACGGCTACGATGGCGACGACAAGCCGGCCACCCGCGCGATGCTTCACGCGCCAGAGGCCGTGGTCTTCGACGCACAGGACAATCTTTACGTGTCCGACACGATGAACCATCGCGTGCGCCGAGTCGATGCGGCCACCGGCATCATCACCACCGTGGCGGGGAACGGCGACAGCGGCTACGATGACAAGAACATGGGCGGCTGCGGCGCGGCCCGGTTCGTCGCCAAGGAATCCGCCGGCACGCTCAAGCACGGCGACGGCCTGCTGGGCGTCGAGGCGGTCGTCAATTCGCCGGTCGGGCTTGCGTTGGATTCCGTCGGGCACCTCTACATCTGCGAGCGCGGCGAGAACAAGATCCGGCGCGTGCGTCTTTGGTAGAAACCCGAATCCGCGTTCATTGGTCGCTCAAGTGTTTTGTGGTATGGTGACATCCGCGGCCGCCGCTGGACGGTCCGCAGGCTGTTTCCGCCGGCTCTCGGCTTGGTCAACCAGGACATGAGCATGCTGCGCAAGACGACCAAGAAACCTCCCCGTTCTCTGCTCTTCCTCTTCTTCTGCATTCTTGTGTCGGCCGCGGTCTTGGGCGGCATGGGCATTCCGCTCGTGAGCTCCGAAGGCATGGTGATCCGCGCCCATCTGATCGAGGGCGATCTGCCGACGACCCCCGAGGATCCTACCTGGGCGAAAGTCCCGCCGATGACGCTGCCGTTGAGCGGCCAGGTGATCACCAGGCCTGTCTGGCCGGAGCCAACCGCGCGCGCCTTGAGCGTCCGCTCCATTCACAACGGGACCGATATCGCGTTTCTGTTGGAATGGCAGGACAACACGAAGAATGACCGGTTGACGCCCGGCACGTTCCGCGACGGCGTGGCCATCGGGCTTCCGCTCGGCGATGCGCCGGCCTTCTTTTGCATGGGTCAACTCGACCACTACATCAATATCTGGCACTGGAAGGCCGATTGGCAGAGCGACATCGATCGCCGGGCCGCCCGAAGCACCGACAAGCAGCGGGAGGGCGTACGGACCTTCGAGGTGATCCCGCGCCGCGTGTCCTCGGTGGAAGACCTGATCGGCGGCGGATTCAGCACGCTGACGACGAAGGAGAAGCAGGGGCGGGTGCAGGGCAAGGCGACATGGAAGGACGGGGTCTGGCATGTGGTGATGCGCCGGCCACTCGGCGCCGAGGAACAGGACAACGAGGCCAAACTCATTCCCGGGCGCGTGCAAACCGTCTCCTTCGCCGTCTGGAACGGGGAAAACAAGGAGCGGAATGGTCAAAAAGCGGTGGCGCCATGGTTTCAGTTGGTCATTGATCCGATTGCGAAAATCTAGGTTTCATGGTGTGATGAACGAGAAACCATCGCGCGGGTGATCGGGCATCGCGAGGCGCCGACCTTGGGGGAACATCGCAAGAGTTTCGTGCACGGCACCACGAGGGCCCTTCGTTGGGGAAGGGCCCTTGTTGTGTGTGGGGTATTCTTCGGTCTGCTGGGCAGCCCGCTTCCGGGACAAACGGCGAACGATGGGGCCGACGGTATGACGGTCGACGAGGCGGCCAAGCTTGGGGAAGACTTCGGCGTCGTCGTCGGCGAGGTCGACGAAGAGATTCAAAAAGAACTGAAATTGCAGCGCCCACAAGGCGTGGCAGTGTTCGAAGTCATCGGCAATTCTCGCGCCGACTACGCGGGGATCAAGGTGCGGTCCGTCATCAAGGAAATCGACAAGAAGGAAGTCAAAACCATGCTCGATTTCGGACGGCACATCAAGAAAGCCATGAACGAATGCAACTTCACGGTCGGCACCTACGAGCCGGCCGACCCGGGCGACCCCGTCGGCTGGGGTGTCAATTTTCACTTTGTAGGCTGTAAGCGAGATTAGGGTGTTGAAAAAAAGCACCCTTCTCACCCGCCCAGCCCAGCGTGCCGAAACACGCTTTTCACCAGGCTTTGTTCTCGCATCGCTTCATTGCTGCGGCCGACGAGGAATGAAGCGTCTCGGCGCTTCGGGGATGAGTGGGTGAAGACAATGGATTTTTTGAACACCGCATAAGCCATCACATTCGATGTTGACAAGACGACACATAGTCGCAACGTGCATAGCCCTGCTCCTGCTTGGCGTCATGGTCTTCTACCAAGATGGGGCGGTGGCGCAGAAGGCCAACGGCCAGAGCCCGGAAAAGTGGGTCGATGAGATCGAGCAGGTCTTCATCCGTTCCGAGGAATGCAAGCAGTGTCACGACCGGCACTATGAAGAATGGAAAGGCGCGAGGGAGCAGACCCCCGACCTCAAGACCTTCGGCCGCGTGGACGCTGCCTTGCTGCACGGCACGTCGCTGGAGTCGCCGGTGTTTCGCACCGTGCTGGGCGTGTGGCTGCAGACCAATCCCACGGCGGACGAACGCAAGCGCTGCCTCTCCTGCCATGTTCCGTCGACGACGGTGTTCCCGCAGTACGCCGAAAAAATCGCCGCACAGGTCCTCTCCGGGAAGCCGCAGGTCGAAGGCATCGGCTGCGCGTCCTGTCATCTGATCAAGGAAAGCACCAATGGCCCGCCGCCCACGTTCAAGATCGAGCCGGGCAAGACCATGCACGGCCCCTATGCCGATCCGGAGGAGAATCTCGTTCATGAGGCGGTGCAGGTGCCGTTGTTCCGCGGCGCAAATTACTGCGCCTCCTGCCATTTCGACAAGGTGAAAGACGTCACGCAAAAGGATCTGCCGGGAGAAATCCTGCAGGGCACGATTTGTCAGGATTGCCACATGGAGCAGTCCACGGGCAGTTCGACTTCGAAGCGCGGAGCCATGACGCGTTCGATCGGCCGCCATTATTTCCGGGGTGTCGTGATCCCGGGCATCCTGCTCAAGAACCGCAACCTTCAGGCCGAGTGGATGCCCCGCATCGACATCGACAGCAGCAAGTCCGCCGAGAAAGTCGAAGGCACGGCGCTGGTCAAGGTCGGCAGCCTGCCGCACAGCTTCCCGGACGGCGATCCGGTGCTCAAACAATTCGATTTGGCCATTACGGTCAAGGATGCGCAGGGCAAGGTGCTGGCGCAGGAGACGAAGCACTTCGGGCTGCCCTACGACAAGATTCTTCGCGGGCCGATTCCGGATCCGTTCATCAAAGGCGGGAACACGAGAAAGGTGCCGTTCTCGTTCGCGGTTCCGGCCGGCGCGACCCCCGCCTCCGTGGAGGCGGTGTTGAGCTACAGTTGATCCCAACGGCGGAGCCGGCTCTGAAAGACAAATATCTTGCCACGCTGAAGGATGACAAAGAGCGAGAGACCGCCAAGAAGATTTTCGACGAGTACACGCAGCCTCGTATGCTGACCTACCGGGCGAAGACTCTCTGAAGGCACAACGGGAAATGCGAAGCGTGCTGCAAAAGGCAGGTCTGTCAATTGTTGTGGCCAGCGTCGTGCTGCTCGGCGGCGCGGCCTCGCATCTGTGGGGCGACCGGCTGTTTGCACAGCAGGACGGCAAAGCGCCCATCACGATGGACAAGGCCTTCCCGAATTCCAACAAGTGCAAACGCTGCCATGAGCGCGTCTTCGAAGAGTGGGAGACCTCTCCCTTGTCGCGGTCGATCCATTCGCCTGCATTCCGCGCCTCGCTCGACGCGTTTTTGGCGTCCCCTGCCGGCAAGGACAAGGCGCTGTGCTTCCGCTGCCATGCGCCGCATGTGCGCGAATTCCCCGATAAGGTCCAGTTCTTCATCGATCAGGCCAAGTCGGGAGATCCGCAGATGGACGGCGTCGCGTGTTCGCAGTGCCACCTCATCAAGCAGGTGGACCGCACGAAGCAGCCGCCGGAGCCGAAATATGAACCTGCGGGCAGCAAGACGCTGTATGGCCCCTACAAGGATTTCGCCCAGAACCTCGCCCATCAGTCGATGGAGCTGGGACTGTTTCACAAATCCGATCTCTGCTTGAACTGCCACCAGGCGGTGCCGGCCGGGGCCAATCTCGGCAAAACGAACGACCTGCTCGGCAATTGGGATCAAAGCAAAGCCATCAAGTCGGGGAAGGAGTGCCAGTCCTGCCACATGCCGGAGCAGACCGGAGAATCGGCGAATGGGGAAAAGAAACGGACCGTCGCCAATCACACGTTCCCCGGACGCATCGGCAAGTTACGGCAGGAAGCGGCCAAGCTCGACATCGAGACGAAGATCGAGGGCGATAAAACGACCGTGGCGGTCAAAGTGCAGAGCCTCGTACCCCACAATCTTCCGACGACCCACCCGGCCTGGGCGAGCGTCGTACTGCAGCTGGACATCAAGGGCAAGAATCTCAGGACGGTCTTTGCGGAGAAGCGTGTCTACGGCAGGGTCTTTCAGGACGCGAAGGGCCAGAACACCATGTTCGACTTCGAAGCCGTGAAGGTCGTCGAGGATACGGTGTTGAAGCCGGAAGAATTGCGCGTCGAAACCTTCACCTTCCCGACACCGAAGGACACGCGGACCTTCGATGTCGAGGCCACGTTGAGCTATGCGCCGATCGCCGGTCCTGCGGCGTTCCTCCAACGCATCGAGGCTGAGTCCTCCAAAGGCGCATCCGATCCCGTCTTCCAGCCGATCGACATCGTGAAGAAGTCCGAGAACATCCCGGTCGTGAAGTAGCTGTTGCGCCGGTCCCTCCACTCCTCAAAGATTTTGTCTTTACCGAACAAGCGCATTTTGGGGCCAGGCTGCCCCAAAGTCGTCTTTTTCAGCCACCAACCGCGGTCGACTCTTTCCCACCCACCCGACCCACCGATTGCTTCGCAATCGATTACCCGGGACGCTTCGGTCC
This sequence comes from uncultured Nitrospiraceae bacterium, assembly GCA_963824855.1. Taxonomy (GTDB): domain Bacteria; phylum Nitrospirota; class Nitrospiria; order Nitrospirales; family Nitrospiraceae; genus Nitrospira_C. The sequence goes on along the minus strand of CAWGQP010000002.1, from coordinate 63,903 downwards.
GCGATTGAGCACCTAGGGAATCAGGCTCTGGCGGACCGTGAGACTGCGGAGTAGGCTATCCCCATGCGTCTCAGCGGCACATCCGTTCTCGTCGTCGGCGCCGGACTCGCTGGACTCTCCGCCGCCGTCCGTCTCAGGAAGGACGGCGCACGCGTGACGGTCGTGGAGGCGCAAGACCGCGTCGGCGGACGAGTGCTGACGATTCGCGATGGCTTTGCCAAAGGCCAGCATGCAGAGGCCGGTGGCGACTTCATTGACCACGCGCAGGAAGACATCCGGCGGCTCGCCGACCAGTACGGTCTGCCCGTGCGCACGATTTTGCGGCAGGGGTTTTCGTTCGTGCGCGACAAAGGCAGAGGGCAAATCCACGGCCGTCCGATGAAAGGTGAGCGGGCCTGGAAGCCGATCGCCGACCGCGCGGAGCCTTGGATCGAAGCCTATCGGCGGGCGGAGCAGCGTTGGGAAAGCGCCGTCGTCAGGAGCATGGCCCAGCGATCGGTCGCGCAATGGCTCGATGAGATCCACGCCGACGGGAACATGCGCGCGATGGTCCGCGGCCTGCGCGGCTTCTTTCTCGCCGATCCAGAAGACCTTTCCCTGCTGGTCCTGATCGAACAACTCGCCTCAGAGGCGCCTGGAGCGGAACCGGCAGGGCGCATCGAAGGCGGCAACGACCGGCTGCCGAAGGCCATGGCCGTGGAACTGGGCGAGGCGGTGCATCTCAATACGTCAGCGCGCGCGGTCCATGACGACCAGACGTCGGTGCGTGTCACAGTCGAGCGGCCCGGCGGCGATCGGACGCAGATAGACGCGGACTATGTGATCCTGGCCGTGCCGGTGACCACGCTGCGCACCATCGAGATCACACCGGACCTGCCGCTCGAGCAGGCGAAAGTATTTGAACGGTTGAGGTACGGCCGGGTCACGAAGAGTCTTTTGCAGTTCGACCGGCGCTTCTGGAAGCGCAAGGGCCGCTCGCCTGCGTACGGCACCGATGCGCCGACCGGCGCCATCTGGGACGCCAATGAGGAACAGCGCGGCTCGGCGGGCATTCTGACGCTCATGGCGGGCGGCCAGGCGAGCGAAGATACCCAAAAGATTCTGGCGCAGGAAGGCGTGCAGGGATTGGTGCATGCCCTCAACTGGCTGAAGCCGGACGAGGCTGCACTCCTCCACAGTCACCACGTCACGTGGGAGCACGACTCGTGGGCCCAAGGCGGCTACGCCTATTTCGACCCTTCGTTCGATCCCGTCTGGCGGCCCTGGCTGGCCCGTCCGCATGGCCGCCTGCTGTTCGCGGGGGAGCACACGAGCATCAAGTGGCAGGGCTATATGAATGGAGCGGTGGAAAGCGGTCTCAGGGCAGCGGCCGAAGTTTGGGCGCTTGCGGTGGCCGGCAATCGGGGGGCGTCCTAGCCAGGCCTATTCGTAGACAATCCGCGAGCCCGGCGACTTCATCCTAAAGATCTGCAGCGCGTTATAGATGCCCTTGGCGGGATGGTTAAGGATCAGCCGTGAATTGGTGATGTGGGTATCGAGCAGCTCGTACTGTCCGCCGCTATAATACAGATCGCAGTCGTCTATGTGGCAATTTTTGTAGACGTGATTGTCGAGAGCGAGTTTGGCCTTGGTGAAGGTCTGGCCGTCCACCACGATGTAGTTTGGCTCTAATCCCATCGCCTGTCGCTCCGGCGCGGACTATAGCAAAGTTCTTCCCCCTACCGCAAACAACGGCCCCCTGATTACGACTTTTCATTCAGATTTTCCTAGGGTATTCTTCGGCATGACTAGGCAGGCCTACAGGTCTGGTCCCCGGGTCCCATGGCTGTTCGGTCTGGGACTGCAGGCCGTGGCCGCTGCGTTGAAGTCACTGCGAAATCTATGGTTTGTGTCGCCACTGCATTTAGCTTACTCTAGCGACTCTACGAACTATCGGCAGGAACCAAGGTCCTATGTTCGTGCTGCCTGCAGCTGCCGTCATCGTTGTTCTCTTAAGTGGATGCGCCTCAGGTCCCCTCGAGACGAAAACCGATAATCCAACAGCGAAACGCCTCGTTGGGAAAACTCGAGCGGAGCTTCTTCAATGCGCTGACACGCCCCTGCGAGAAGAGCTCTACGGGCACAGTGTCGTCTTCCGCTATTATAAGGAGGCGCCCATCTTCGAGGAGTCCCACCCATTTTTAAAGGGCAGCATTGCCCAGGAACACCATGGATGTTGGGCCAGTCTTCTTCTCGAAAAAGATCAGGTCACGGGGGTGGAATTTCGGCCCGTGCCCGACGGAACTGAATACGATCACTGCGAGGACATCTTTGTGGGTTGCCTGCAATCAGAACTTCCTCATTGACAACCTGTAACAAATCCGGTACACGCCATCGGTATCACTAAATTCTTCTTAATTTACGGATGAATGGAATGGATCCCGACGGTAGCCCCTTCAATGCAACCAGTGCTCCGCCTTGCTGTGTGTCTTCGGCAGCTGTCCCCTTCATGGTGTGAACAGATAACATGATGGCTGCCACCGGCCCAGTCCATGCGGATGGGCTAAAGGACGCAGCCATGATGCTCGCGACTGTTTCATCACATCGATCCGGTCTTGGCAGAATCCTCTGCTTCGTAGTCCTTTCCTGGTGTGCTGGGCTGTCATCTGCCTATGGGTTAGAAAAATACGGGCGCCCGCTGCCCTCGATGGAGAAACAAGGCGAGGAGGCGCGCGAGGCCGAGGAAACCTTATTCGGTGGCTACCTCCTCGCTGCGCCTTTTGTATCGAATCCAACGTTTGCCGCTCGTCCGGACAACACCGGCCTCGTCGGGATGCGCTATATGGCCCATCTTGAGGTCGACCTCTACAAGCAGTACCTCACGTTCTACACAGATCAAAACTTCTTTTCTGATCGCACGAACGGGTGGATCATACTGAGCGAGTGGGATATGGCGTATGCCTTGACCGGCCTGGTCGATCGGTGGGGGTGGCGCATTCAGTATGAACGCGATGCTCCCATCGACAAGAGCGGCCTCAAGCAAGCGTATGCCGATGTACTAGGGACCGGTAACCTTCACGCCGCCGAGGATTTTTCCTGGTGGCGCAAGTACTTCCCTCACCAAAATTTGAATGCGTATGCTGGATTCGGCTGGTTGTTTCATAACAGCAGCTATTTCGCTCGACCGGACAATACCGGAAGGGCGCTGTTTCGGTATGTGGCTCATGCTGACTTCGATTTGTACAAGAACATGTTCGTGCTCTACGGCGACGTGAATTTTTTTACCGACCGTGAATTGAACAACAAGCTGAGACCCACTGAATTGGATTGGATTGTCGGTCTCGCCTATCGTTTCAAAGACAACTATGAAATAAGTGTCTATCGCGAGCAGGATCTCTCCACAGATCAACGTGGCACGCTCATCCAGGAGTACTGGGCGGTCCAATTGCGGTTCGCATTTGATGTGCCCAAACGGATGTTTGCCCGGACGCAGAAGTAATGGAGACGGGTGACTTCACCAATTCTTAACAAACATTGCTTAGCGTATTGCCCAGATGCGCCTAAATTGATACACTCCGGCCGGCACGGAACGAAAAGACCCGTGGGCATTGGGGCGGACCCGTTTCGTGATGTTCACAAAGGAGGGAGTATGACTCGTCGAATAATCTGTCTGTTGCTGGTGGGGTGTCTGGCCTTGTGGACTGCGGGGTGTTCGAAAAAAACGGTCCAATCGGATGGGCGCACGACAAGCGCCTCGCGCGCGCCAGAGCCACTTCCTAACTTGTCCCTCGACGATCCGTCCGGTACCGAGCGGCTGAGTTCAGGCTTTGCGGTGGCCAAGAACGACCCGGCGACCGCCAGACGTCAGATGGACGAAGTGCGGGCAGAGCAGGCCGCGACCGCGGCCGCGGGTCTCCGCGATGTCTACTTCGGATACGACAGTTGGACGATCAGCGAGGAAGGCCGACAGGTCCTGAGCCGCAACGCCGAATGGCTGCGCAGCCACCCGGCCATCCAGTTGAAGGTGGAAGGGCATTGCGACGAGCGCGGCAGCGCGACCTACAATTTCGTGCTCGCCGAGAAGCGGTCCAAGGTGATCCTCAACTACCTGACCGATCTCGGCATCAAGCGCGAACGCCTGGTCGGCGTGTCCTACGGCAAGGAGCGCCCGTTTTGTAATGACCGCAGCGAGGCCTGCTATCAGCAGAACCGGCGCGGCCACCTCGTTGTCAGACCGTGAATTAACTGATCGCAGCTGGCCGCCGACCGGCGGCCAGCGCTTCCTTCCCCTCCGGCGCGCTAATGGAGATGAACGTTCGCCCGCAATCCGCTGTTCTGAAAGTGATTCGGCAGCAGCATGATGCAATTGGGATTGTACCCGGCAGATTTCAAGGTATCGATGTTGCCCAGCACTTTGTCATTCTTCAGATCGATCACCGTAATGGACCCGTCGCTCATACCTTCCAGATTGAGAAAGCTATTCTGAACGAACAGATACCGCTCATCCGGCGAGAGCACGCTGTGATGGGCACCGGGTGCTGAGGGAATGGCTTTGATGAACTTCGGCTGACGCGGATCGCTATTATCATAAAGATTCACGAACCCCGTCTTGGCCGTGGTGACGAAGAGGCGGTCCCCCTTCTTGTTGTAGAGCATCTCCAACGGCATCCCCTGTTCCTTCGCGCCGAAGTCGTCGACCTGATTGAACGTGAAGGCCTTCGTCTTCGGATCCCAGACCCCGGCCCACAGGGTGCCTTCAAGCATATTGGTAATGTGCACCACCGGCGGGTTCGAATTCGGCGAAAACATGACTTCGACGGGGGCGGATTTTGCGGGAGATGGCTTCGATGCCACCTTATGCGTCGACAGTACCTTCCCGCTCTTCGCCTCCAGCACGGTCACCGTGTCACCCTGATCCGACATATCCGGCTTGACCGTGCTGGTGACGAGCACCCGATCGATGCCGTTGTGAATCGCAATGCCGTGCGGATACAGGATGAACGCGGCCGCTTCGGACGAGCTGATCGTCTTGATCGGCTTATCAGTTTGTGCATCCCCCATCACAACATTGCTCGAACCCATGCAGGTGAGGAACCAGGTCTTGTTATCTTCCGAGACAACGAGATCCTCGTTGACCTGGCAATCCGGGACATCAATCGTGCGCAGACGATACGGGAACTTGGTGAGATCTACGACAAGCAGAATGCTCTTCCCCAAGGACGTGATGTACGCCTTGCTCTTGTCGCGGTTGAAAAAGATGTGATGGGCGACGACATCGGACGGGAGCGGAATATCCATCAGGATTTTTCCGAAGTCCGGTGATTCGGGATCGATCTCCATGATGGCGATCCCTTCGCGCCTGACCGGTTGACCCGGTTTGCTCTCATAGTTCAACAGGGCCAGCAGTTCGGCCGATGCGGGCGATGCCCACAAGACCAACAAACCAAGAGCGACCAGCAAGAATCTGAGCGGTAGCATGACGGGCCTCCTCGTGATGCCGGATCGAGCGTGATCTCGATCGGACAGGGTTTCACATCGCCGGTGCGATGACATGCCGCGGACTATAGGGGAATCAAGTACTGGGAGTCTTATCCGAGCGTCTGGATGTCTTATCACCCTCATGGTAGGTTCGTGTACGACTTGTCTTTCCGTCCGGTCCAGTTTGCTGCTCCGAGGCGGTCAAGGCACAGGGTTTCCGCCGTTTCAGCTTCATCGTAGCGCCACTAGACGCTAGCTCCGCTCCCTCTAAGTTTCGCTCGTTCTCCCTTCTCATGAAGGTGGATGGTGGCTTTACGCGCGACTTGCGATGGGTGCATGGGCCTATCGCGGCGCGGTTGTTCTCACCCGCCCAACCCCGGTCGCGCCAAGACGCGCCCTTTTCCCAGGCGGCGATGGCGAGACGCACTGTTCGAAGGTCCGTTCGGACGAAGTCCAGGACGGACCAAGTTGCGGAGCCAAGCCGCGATAGGGCCCTGCGGTTTACCCATCGCTTGAGCAAATGGCACCATCCACCTTTGCCGTCTGTTCTTAGTGTGGTCGAGCCGAAGCCCGGAACAGGGAGACACCGTCTTCGCTATCCAGGCGTTTTCACCCATCGCCGGAGCAGAGCCCTCCATCCACTTTCTATCCCGCCCCTCACTAGACAATCCCCGCCGTCCCGCGTAGATTTTCGTTCCGTGGCCGCCAAACACTTCTCCATGCTCCGTGAGTTTCATCTGGCCGATGTGCTCACGCTGGCCAATGCAGCATGCGGAGTGGCGGCGGTTCTGTGCGCCATGCTCTATATGGGCAGCCACTCGTCGGCCCACTACCTCACCGCTGCGGCGCTCACGCCGGCGGCCCTCGTCTTCGACTGGCTGGACGGCCGTGTCGCGCGCTGGCGGCACACGCATTCGGCCCTGGGCCGGGAGCTGGATTCGCTCGCCGACATCATCTCGTTCGGTCTAGCGCCGGCGACGCTCGGCTTTGCCGCAGGCCTTCGGGGAGCGTGGGATTGGCTGGCGTTGATCTATTTTGTCTGCTGCGGCGTGAGTCGGCTCGCGCGCTACAACGTCACTGCCGAGCGTCTTTCTGAAGGCAGCGACAAGGTCGCCTATTTCGAAGGCACGCCGATTCCAACGACCTTTCTGCTGACGATCGTCCTGGCGCTGGCCGGCTGGCAGGGGAGGCTGGGCGATGAAGTCTATGGGGGCGTCTGGATGCTTGGTCCCTGGGAACTGCACCCATTGTCTTTGCTTTTTGTTCTCTCCGGCAGCCTCATGATTAGCAAAACTCTCCGCATCCCAAAAATCTGAACAACCAGGCTCGCCACAGATAAACATGGACAGAAATCTGGTATGATGCGGCCCCGCACGTGAGCACTCCCGATCAGCCGCAGCCGCCAGCCACTTCCCCCGACGCCGGGGCCGCATTGTTTCTCTTCCGCCTGCCTCTCTACACCCAGGTGGTGATCGCCGTTATCTGCGGCACCATCGTCGGCGCCCTGTTCGGCCAGGAGCCCTATGCAGGTGGTCTGCGCAACGAACAGCTGGGCCAATTGGGGATGTTCGTCATCCTGTTGCTCAAGACGCTTGCGATCCCTCTCATCTTCTTTGCCGTCCTCGATGCTTTTCTCACGACGGTCCTCCCGCTGCGGCAGGGCACGCGGCTGATCCTCATCTGCTTGATCAACGTCTCGGTTGCCATGGGGATCGGCCTTGTCATCATGAACAGCTGGCAGCCGGGCCTCACCTGGCGGGGCCACGTCGACGAATTGCTCAATCTTACGCCAGGCTCCGCGTCATCCCCCGCTGGTGGAGTGACTGCCACCGGTCATCCGCTCGAGGAAATCGCTTCGTACATCCCGCGCACGATGCTTCAGCCCTTCACGACCAACAACGTCATCGGCGTCGTGATCCTGGCCCTGGTGCTTGGCGCGTTGCTGCGGCGTCTGCGTGGCGCCGAGGATGACTATCGCGGATCGATGGAACCGGTGGTCCATGCGGTTGGAAGTATCTACCGCTGGCTCGTCCGTATGCTGTGGTGGATCATCCAGCTTGTGCCGTTCGCCGTGTTCGGCGTGTTGGCCTCTATTGTGGGCAGGGTCGGATTGGGGGTGTTTTCCGCGCTCTGGATTTTTCTCGTGGCCATTCTGCTGGGTCTGTCGCTGCACGCGTTCGTCTACTACCCGCTCGTTGCCTGGTTGGTCGGCAAGAAACCGCCCCGCATCTATATCGGCCGCGGGGTCGACGCGATTATGACGGCCATTTCCTGCAACAGCAGTCTCGCCACCGTGCCGGTCACGCTCCGCTGCCTGGACCGCATGGGCGTGTCGCCGCAATCGGCACGGCTCGCCGCCTGCGTAGGCACTAACCTCAACAACGACGGGGTCACCCTCTATGAAGCGATGGCCGCCCTTTTTCTCGCGCAGGCGCTGGGCTATGAACTCTCGATCGGACATCAGTTCCTGATCGTCCTCGCCTCCATCATGGCGGGCATCGGCGTGGCGGGCATTCCTGAGGCCGGACTGATTGTCCTGCCGCTCGTGCTTTCGGCCGCGGGCCTTCCGAACCAGGTCATCGCCGCCGCCATTCCGCTGATCATGTCGGTTGATTGGATCCTTGCGCGCGTGCGCTCGGGCGTAAACGTGATGAGCGACATGCTGGTGGCCATCCTCCTTCATGAATTGGAAAGCAAGCAGGCATCAGACGACCCTGCGTCTGTTCCAGAAAGGTCCTCCGTGCTATGATCGCGGAATTTCATTTAGGAGAGCTACATGACGGCCGAACTGGGTAAAGTCGCCTCGCTGTGGCGGTATCCGGTCAAGTCTATGCAGGGCGAGGAGCTATCGGAAGCCGAGGCGACCCAGCACGGCCTGCTGGGTGATCGGGTCTATGCGCTGATCGACGTAGCCGAAGGCAAGGCCGCGTCTGCAAAGAACCCGGTCAAATGGCCGACGCTCTTTGGCTGCAGGGCGGCCTTCGCCGAGCCGCCGAAAAATGGCGCCGCGCCTCCGGCCGTCCGCATCGCGCTGCACGACGGCTCCAATACGGAAAGCACCGCGCGCGACTGTCACCAGGTTCTCTCCAAGGCCTTGAAGCGGACGGTAATCCTCGCGGTGGCCGACCGCGGCTGGATGAGCGGCGTCCATGCGACGCTGCCTGCCGCATGGGCCGGCAAGGCCGAGCAATATTGGCCCGATATAGATGGCCTCGACTATCGGGACGCGGTGACGGACTTCACGCTCCCTCGGGGTACGTTTTTCGACGGCGCGACGATTCACCTGATCACGATCGCCACCCTGATCAAATTGCACAACGCCTATCCGAAGGGCCGCTTCGAGCCGCAACGCTTTCGTCCCAACATTCTGGTCGACACACCGGAAGGGACGAACGGCTTCGTCGAGCAGTCGTGGGTCGGCAAGACGATCAAGGTCGGCGACGTGCGGCTCACCATCACCGGCCCTTGCGGCCGCTGCGTCATGACGACGCTGGCCCAGGGCGATCTGCCCAAAGACAACGGCATCCTCCGGACAGCCGTCCAGCAGAGCGAGGGAAATGTCGGGGTCTATGCGAAGGTGATTCAGGGCGGGATAGTGAAGCGTGGAGATAGGGTGAAGATGTGACGCGGTGGACCGCTTGCTCCAGCGAGGGTGAAACCGCATGGCCCTGTCGGCTTGGCTCCGCAAGAGAAGGGGCGTAAGGGCTGTTGGTCTCCTTTGCTCGCCCAACGCGCACACCAGAATGGGATGGATCAGCCTGGTCAGTCCTTGTGCTCGCGGAAGGCGGCACACCAGAAAACTGCGAGAGGATGGTCGCTTCTGCTTCGGCGATGGACGTACGGCCTCATCTTGGCTCCGATCGTCTAGATCGACGGACCTTCGAACATGCGTCCGCCATCGCGTGCGACGCAGTGCGGGCCCTGCACCGTCAGCTTCGAATCATCTCTATGGAAAAAACGAGCAGGTAGGCGGTCTTCTCGGCGCACGTTTGACCAGCTGCTCCTTATGAGAAGGAACAAGCTAGCTTGGAATAATCATTTTAGGCGGTGCTCCTTGCGGCAATGGGCGCGTCCCGGCGCGCCCTGGGTCGGGCGGGTGAGATGTCGCGCGCAGTAGGAGACCAATCAGCCCTTGCCCAAAGGAGAGAACGAGCGAGCTTGGATGGATCATTGAGTCCTTGCCATTGCTGAAGCGACCGCAGCGACAGTGCCCTGCACCCTCGCAAGTCGCAGCTAGGTCCACCATCCGCCTCATAGGGTGAGAGAGAACGAGGATGCTCGGACTCCTCAAGACTCTTGACTAACGGGCGCCTCCCTATCCTCTCACAACAAATCCTTTTCTCACGGCTCCTCACGCTAGGGGCGTCACGATTCCTGCCAGGGATGATGCTAGTTTTCTTTATTCAGAGGTGGGTGCGTTAATGGCGGATGCTCCGGCGACTATTTTATTTATTTGTAGGAGAGGAACCCACCATGGATCTGGAAATCGAAGGACGGCAAACCGCTCTTAGACCCGAGTGGCGTTCCGACATCGAATCGCGGGTAGCTGATTTACATCGAAATCCTGAGATCACGCATATCCGCGTCACACTCACAAAGCACGATCACCGCAAGCCGGCCGATTCTCACAGCGTGCTCCTCGTCGTGCAGATTCCTGGGCATACGATCACGGCCGCGAAGCACCATGAGACGTTCGATGAAGCCATCCGCCTGACGTTCGAAGCGCTGGGGCTCGAGCTGGACAGAATCCACGAAAAGCGGACATCACATGAGGTCCATGTCAGCGAGCCGCCCGAGCGGGGGATTGTGACGAAGCTGTTTCCCGGACAAGACTACGGCTTCATTACGCTCGAGGATGGGACTGAGGTGTACTTTCACAAGAATGCGGTGCGTGATGCCGCCTTCGAGCAAATGGACGGCATGGAAGTGAGCCTGAACGTCGAACCGGGCGAAAAAGGCCCCCAGGCCACGGTCGTACAGCCGACGCCGCCCGAGGCCCATTACTTCGACAAGCGGTGGGCAGCGGCGTAACGGGACGTCAAAGGTTGAATCTGGAATAGTAAGTGAGAGGAAAGAGTAAGGTCGCCCTCGCAAGTCGCAGCTAGCTCCACCATCCACCCTCGATGTGATGACAGGAAATAAGCAAGCTTGGAGGGATCACTTAGAGTAAAGGTGCTTCACGCTCACCGCTAGTTCAGCCTCGTCCGTCAGCCGATTGAGTTCCGTCTCGAGCACAAGGCGGTCGGCTTCGAGCGCGAGATCGTCGCCTTCCCGCGACACGAACATCGGCTTTCCATAGAGAAACAAACCCCTTGAGAAGGGATAGGGGACCATAAAGTGATCCCAGCTCGAGAAGAGTTGCTTTCTTGAGCAGGCAAAGGCTAAGGGGACAATCGGCAGTCCGGTGGCCTTCGCCAGTTGCACAATGCCCAGCTTTGCCACCTGTCGTGGCCCTTTCGGCCCATCGGGGGTTACGACCAGATCCTTGCCGGCACGTCCCAGCTTGATTAGCGTTCGGAGCGCACCAGCTCCGCCTCGGGTGCTCGAGCCTCGAACCGCCTCATGACCGAAGTGGGCAATGATGCGGGCAATGATCTCGCCATCGCCGTGCTGACTGATCAGAACATTGGCCCCCGTTCCGCGATACCCCGCCGGAATCATGAGTTGCTGGGCATGCCAGAAGGCGAGGATAATGTGGCCTCCGCTCCGATACACGGCGTCGACCTCTTCATGCCCGCGTGTCTTGGTGCGCATGGTCGCCGCGATGGCCCACACCAGCGCGGCGCCGACTGGCGGCAACAACGAAAACTTCACCCAACGCTCGAGGCGCTTCTTGAGCGATGTCTGTGCCCGCACTTGGTCACTCATCACTGATCACCGACAGCGGCGGATGCCGTGAAATACCCCCGCGGTATGTGCGAGATTGCGCGGGTAGCGGCACATCGCACTCGCGAGCACGCTGACACATCCGTCGGGAAGACGCAATTGGTCTCAAAACGTGCGCGCCTTTATTGATCCCTCCAAGCTTGCTCGCTCTTTCTTCTCCCGCTGCGGTCGATGGTCGTCGCGTGCGACTTGCGATGGGGTGCAGGGGCCTGTCGCTGCGGTCGTCTTTAGCGATGGCGAGACGCACTGTTCGAAGGTCCGTTCGGACGAAGTTCAGGACGGACCAAGTTGCGGAGCCAAGCAGCGAGAGGGCCCTGCGGTTTCACCCATCGCCGGAGCAGTGGACGACCATGCCCGCAGCGTACTCATTCTTCTTGCAGACGGACGAAGCTTCTGGCCGAAACCAGATCTTGCCTGGTGACGAGCTGCTTTTCACGGAGGAGATGCTCGAGCGCGGCGACACGAGCCGTGACTTCCGGCAGCACGAGATCGATCTTCTCGGACAAATCCTCCAACTGCTGACGTAAATCGGCAGTGTTATCGCGCACCTTTGACGCAGCCGCTGGTTTCTTCGTCACACGGCTCCGGGAATCGAGCTTCTTCATGATTCCTCCTCAGCAACAGAGTGGTAGTTCAGGAAGTGGCGGTCGCTTTCCCAAAAGCGCAGGATCGAATCGCCGCCGCTCTCATCGGGTTCTTCTATCAAGGCGTCGTCCAGGGGGAGATTTTCCACCGGAGAGGGCAGGGTCAGGTCGAGCAGACGGAGTGCACGCACGGCGTTATCGCTTTGAGGTCTTCGAGAGGTAGAGATGGGTGGGTTGGCCGTGGAACGCTTCGGCCGCTTCCATAACCGTCTCGCTCAAGGTCGGATGCGGGTGAATCGCCGCGGCGACGTCTTCGGCCACCGCGCCCATTTCGACCGCCAGCACGCCTTCGGCGATCAGCTCGCCTGCGCCGACGCCGCAGATCCCCACGCCGAGGACTCGGCCCGACTCCGCGTCCAGCACCAATTTCGTCAGGCCGTCGTTGCGTCCCAACGTGGTGGCGCGGCCTGAGGCTGCCCACGGGAACCGCGCGATCGTCACGGCTTGTCCCGAAGCCTTGGCCGCCTCTTCCGTGAGTCCGCACCAAGCTATTTCAGGATCGGTAAAGATGACGGCTGGAATCGTCGCATCGAACGCCGCTTGTTGACCGGCGATCACTCGCGCGGCGACCAGGCCTTCATGTGAGGCTTTATGCGCGAGCATCGGCTCGCCGACCACATCACCGATCGCGAAGATGCTCGGTTCGGCCGTCCGCATCTGCCGATCGACCTGGATGAAGCCCTGCTTGGATAATCCGATCTTCGTCTGCTCCAGCCCCAACTGCTCTGTGTTGGGCTTCCGTCCGACGGCGATGAGCACGCGGTCAAACACGTCCTTGGCACTGCCATCAGGCCCCGTGCAGGTCACGACGATACCGTCCTTGCGGGGCTCGAGTTTTTCGACTTTCGTGGTGAGCTGGATGGCCTTGAACCGCCGCTGCATGCGCAGTTGCAGCGGCCGCACCAGATCGGGGTCCGCCCCGTTGAGCAGATGCGGCAGGGCTTCGACCAACGTCACCTCGGAGCCAAGTGCCTGATAGACGGTGCCCAATTCCAGGCCGATGTAGCCGCCGCCGACGACCAAGAGGCGTCCGGGAATCTGCGGTAGGTCCAGCGCACCCGTCGAATCCATCACGCGAGGGTCGTCCACTTTGAGCGAGGGCGGCATCGCTGGCCGCGAGCCGGTGGCGAGGATCGCATGGGCGAACGAGATTTCGCGCGGTCCGTCACCCGACAGCGTGAGCGTTGTGCCGTTCTTGAACGTCGCGCGCGCTTTGATAACGTCCACCTTGCGGCTGGCCGCCAGAGTTTGCACACCTTTGGTCAGCTTGCCAATGATCGTCTGCGTCCGGCGGCGCAAGGACTCGAGATCGACCTTCGGCTTGTCAAATTGAATGCCCCAGCCCTGCGCGTCTTCCGCGTCGGTGATCAGGCGGGCCGCGTGCAGCAACGCCTTCGAGGGAATACAGCCGCGCAGGAGGCAGACGCCGCCCAGTTGCGCGTCCTGATCGATCAAGGCGGTGCGCAATCCGATATCCGCCGCCTGGAAGGCCGCGGCATACCCGCCCGGCCCTCCGCCGATCACCGCCACGTCATAGTGCGAATCCGCCATAGATGTCTTGCTCAGTTACAATCCAAGGAACATCGCTTGGAAGTCTTCCAGGACCTTGACGATCTCGTTGGAGAAGCGCGCGCCGTCCGCGCCGTCGATCAGCCGGTGGTCGTAGGCCACGCAGAGCGGCAGCATCATGCGAGGAATAAATTGGCCGTCGCGATAGACCGCCTTCCGCTGGCCCTTCCCAACGCCCAGGATCGCGACCTGCGGCGGATAGACGATGGGCATGAAGGGGCCGGCGCCCAGCCCGCCCATGTTGCTCACGGTGAACGTGGCGCCGCGCAGCTCTTCGAGCGTGACTTTCCGCGTGCGGGTGCGTTCGGCCAGATCGGCCAGCTCCAGGGAAATCTGCAGCAGATCTTTCTGATCGACATGATGGACGACCGGCACGATCAACCCATCCGGCGTCTCCACCGCCACCCCGATGTTGTAGTACTCCTTGTAGATCACTTCGCCGTTGGTCAGGTCGAGCGTTGCGTTGAACTGCGGGTAAAGTTTGAGCGCATGCGTGACGGTCTTGAGGAACAGGCTGGTCAGCGTCAACGTCGCGCCTTTCTCTTTGAATTGCGGTGCATAGCGCTTGTGCAGGCCAAGGAGGTCGGTGATATCGGCCTCCTGAAACTGATGGACGTGTGGGATCGTGGTCCAGGCCTGGGTGACCGTCGCGGCGATTTTTCGCCTGAGCGATGGTATCGCTTCCCGCCGTTCGCTGCCGTACGTCGTGGAAAAGACAGTGCCGCCTTTTTCGTGGCCGGCCTGGCTCGACGGCGCACCCGCGCGCCGCGTCCGCTCGCGCACGTACGCCTTGACGTCTTCTGCCGTGATCCGTCCGCCCGCTTCGGAGCCTTTCACATGACCGAGATCCACGCCGAGTTCGCGTGCCAGCCGTCGTACGGACGGTGGCGCAGCAACGCCCGCGCCTGTGGACGGGGATTCTGACGAGCCGGCGTGAGCCGGCGATGCCGTTTTCGTTCCCGACGCAGAAGATGCAGGTGAAGAGGACGATTGTGCCGGCGGCTTCTCACGCTCCTCGACAGATTTAGCATGCGCGGCCTCGACGGCAGGCGGCGGCTGCGGGGCCGGGGCGGACTGCGGATCAGAGGATGACTGCGGAGCAGGTGTGGCAGCCGGTTGCTCGTGCCAGGACGCTTGGGTGGACTTCTTGTCCGGCGACTTCTCGGCTGCAGGCTTGCTGTCGCCTGCGGTCTTCGGCGCCGCTGCTTTTTGAGGAGCCGCTTCGCCCTCGCCGTTCAGCTCCACCAGCGCCTGCCCAACCTTCAGATGGTCGCCTTTTTTCACGAGCAGGTGTGTGACCGTGCCGGCGGACGGTGCCGGCACCGGCACGGTGGCTTTATCGGTTTCCAGCTCGATCAGCGCCTGTCCTTCCGTCACCTGATCGCCTTCTTTGACCAGGACTTGGACGACGTCACCGCCTTCGACGCCTTCAGCCAGAAACGGCAGTTCCACTCTCATGGCTATTCATCCTTCGCGAAGTCCGGATACTCTCAAACTGCGGCCGCCCGCGGAACAGCGCGTCTCGGCGCGCTGGGGTTGGGCGGGTGAGAACGACGAAGAGGCGATGCGTAACCTCATTTTCACCCGCCTTCCTCGAGCTGCCGCAGCTCCGTCCCGGGCCGTACGTTGAGACTCTAAGCGACGCGAGAACGCCGCTGGCGGTCTTTTTCAGCAAGCCGTTAATGCTGCCAAGGCGCCTGGTCGTCCGGCGCCAGTCCCAGATCCTGCGCAGCCTGCCGCACGGTCTTTGCCGTGATCTTCGCGCCCTGCTGATGCAGCGCATACAACGTCGCAACGGCCAGATGCTCGGCATCGATTTCGAAAAACCGGCGCAGCGCCTTGCGCGTATCGCTCCGGCCGAATCCATCGGTTCCTAGTGCGAGCAAGCCGCCCGGTATCCACGGACTGATCTGCTGGCTGACCAGCCGGACGTAATCGCTCACCGCCACACAGGGGCCGTCGAACCGCTGCACGATCTTCTGGAGATAGCTGACGCGCGGCGGCTCATCCGGATGCCATAGGTTCCAGCGCTCGGCCTCGAGCGTCTTGACCCGCAGCGTTTTGTAACTCGTTACGCTCCACACGTCCGCCGCCACGCCGTAGCGCTGCAGCAGCAGCTCCTGCGCCTTGAGCGCCTCATTGACGAGCGGGCCGCTCGCCAGGAGATGCGCGCGGTGCTTGCCCTTCTCCGGCGCAGGCCGGAAACGGTACATTCCTTCACGGATCCCTTCTTCCGCATTCGCCGGCATCGCGGGCATTGGATAAGATTCATTGTAGAGCGTGATGTAATAGGACAGCTCTTCTTGATCCTGATACATACGCTTCAGTCCGTCCTGCAGAATGATCGCGAGCTCGAACATAAAGGCCGGATCGTAGGCGGCTATGGTGGGAAAGGCGCTCGCCAGCAGATGACTGTGTCCGTCCTGGTGCTGCAGGCCTTCGCCTTCCAAGGTCGTCCGCCCGGCCGTCGCCCCTAAGAGAAAGCCGCGGACTCTCATGTCGGAGGCGGCCCAGATCAGATCGCCGACGCGCTGAAACCCGAACATCGAGTAAAAAATGTAGAAGGGGATCGTGTTGAGCGCGTGCGTCGCATAGGCCGACCCAGCGGCAATGAACGACGATAGCGCGCCCGCTTCGGTGATGCCTTCTTCCAAGATCTGGCCGTTTTTTGCTTCAAAGTAATAAAGCAGCGAACTCTTGTCGACCGGTTCATAGAGCTGGCCAATGTGCGAATAGATGCCATACTGTCGGAACAGCGCCTCGAGGCCGAACGTCCGGGCTTCGTCGGGAATGATCGGCACGAGGTGTTTCCCGAAGTCTTTCATGCCGAGCAGGCGTCCCAGCATGCGGGCAAATCCCATCGTCGTCGAAACCGCGCGCTCTCCCGAGCCTTCGATGAATTCCTTAAACGCCTCGAGCGCCGGCGTCTCGAGCGATTCGACCTTCACCCGCCGTTCCGGGAGCGGACCGCCCATGGCCTTGCGCCGCTCGACGAGGTAGGCAGCCTCCGGACTGCCGGCCGGAGGGCGGAAGAACGGGGTGGAGCCGAGCTGATCGTCCGACACCGGAACGCCGAACCGCGTGCGGAACTCGCGCAGTTCATGCTCATTCATCTTCTTTTGCTGATGGGTGATGTTGCGGCCTTCGCCCGCTTCACCCAAGCCGTAGCCCTTAATGGTCTTCGCCAGGATCACGGTGGGCTGGCCCTTGTGCTCAATTGCAGCCTTGTACGCTGCATAGACTTTGCGCGGGTCATGGCCTCCGCGCAGCATCTTGTGGATCTGCTCATCGGAATAGGTCTCCACCAGCTTCAGCAGGCGCGGATCGGCGCCGAAGAAGTGCGTCCGTGCGAACCCGCCGCCTTCCACCGTGTACTTCTGATACCAGCCGTCCACCACCTCGCCCATACGCTTCACCAGCAGGCCTTCGTCGTCCTGCGCCAGCAACGCATCCCAGTCGCCGCCCCAGATCACTTTGATGACGTTCCAACCGGCCCCGCGGAAGATGGCTTCCAGTTCCTGAATGATCTTGCCGTTCCCGCGGACAGGTCCGTCGAGGCGCTGCAGGTTGCAGTTGACGACCCAGATCAAATTGTCGAGCCGCTCGCGGGAGGCCAGCGTAATCGCGCCGAGACTTTCCGGCTCGTCAGTTTCGCCGTCTCCGACGAAGGCCCACACCCGCTGCGCACTCGTATCTTTGAGCCCGCGGTCGTGGAGATACCGATTAAAGCGAGCCTGGTAGATCGACATGATGGGGGCAAGTCCCATCGATACGGTGGGAAATTCCCAGTAGTCGGGCAAGAGCCACGGATGGGGATAGGAGGATAGGCCTTGTCCACCGCTCACTTCGCGGCGGAAGTGATGCAAGGCCTCCTCCGGCAGACGGCCTTCCACATAGCTGCGCGCATAGACCCCCGGCGCTCCATGGCCCTGGAAGTAAACCTGGTCGCCGCCCTGCGGGGCGTCTTTACCATGCAGAAAATGGTTGAAGGCGACTTCATAGAGGGTGGCCGCCGAGGCGAAGGTCGAAATATGGCCGCCGATGCCCTGATGCTGCTTGTTGCCCTTGACCACCATTGCCATGGCGTTCCAGCGGATATGGCTCCGGATCCGCCGTTCGATTTCCAGATTACCGGGGTAGGGCGGTTCCTGGGCGGCCGGGATGCTGTTGATGTAGGGGGTATTGAGTGGCGCGGAGACCTGGGCGCCGCTGGCGCCGAGCCGGTCGCGGAGGCGCTCAAAGAGATAGGTAGCCCGGTCGGCGCCCTTGGCCTTGAGCACGTACTCGAGCGAATCCAGCCACTCGCGGGTTTCTTCGGGATCGGTATCGGACTGGGGTCGAGGAGTGCGATCGTCGTCGTTCATATCGCCCTCGTGATGTTGCCCTCATATTACCCATGGGGCTGTCCCATAGCAAAAAAATAAAACGGGGTGCCTTTTGCGTTCTCGCTCACGAGACCTCCCGGAGCGATCCTCGCAGACTCGCCGGGCGGAATCCTTCGTCTCCTTTTCTCGCCCAACGCGCACACAAGAAAGGGGATGGATCAGCCTGGTCAGTCCTTGTGCTCGCGGAAGGCGGCACACCAGACCAATCGTATTTTCAGATAGGCGGTGCTCCTTCACGCGCGCACGTTTGGACTGATCCAGGCTGCTCCTTAGGAGAAGGAACAAGCGAAGCTTGGAGGGAGCATTAATAAGGCGGTGCTCCTTGCGGCAAAGCGCACGTCCCGGGTAATCGATTGCAAAGCAATCGGTGGGTCGGTGGGTGGAAAAAGACCGCCAGGGTCTGGGCGGGTGAGATGTCGCGCGCAGTTGGAAGCAACCTAGCCTACCCTTGAAGAGGGACGTACAAGCAAGCTTGGAAGGATGATTGGAATGGACCTTCGGACAGTGCGTCTCGCCATCGCCGCCTGGGAAAAGGCGCGTCTTGGCGCGACCGGGGTTGGGCGGGTGGGAACAACGCCGCAGCAATCGGGCCGTGCACCCCTCGCAAGTCGCGTGAGACCACCATCCACCTTCAAATCAGCCTCATCCTGAAGAGGGTGCTCGCCACGCATCGCTCAGTAGCTTGCGGATAAGCCGCGTCTTGGCGCGGCGGGGCAGGGTGGGTGAAACGAGCGAGCTTGGAGGGATCATTTATATGCGATGCTCTCTCGGCAGCAGACACAAGTCGCGCGCACATCTCCTCCTGAGCTACCACGTTTGCCATGCAATGCGACTTAGTGTATATACACAAACGTGTTCCACTGGGATATCGCCAAGGCGATCGCCAACTTTGAGAAACATGGGGTGCCATTCGAGGAGGCTGCAACGGTCTTGGGTGATTCGAACGGTTTGGACTGGGAGGATGTTGAGCATTCGCATCAGGAGCCGCGGTTCAAACGACTGGGCTTGTCGGTGAACAGACGGTTATTGCTGGTGGTATATACGATACGGAGGGAGCATGAAAAGGAAACGATCCGGATCATCAGCGCTCGGCAAGCGAGTCGGAAGGAACGTCAGGCATATACCCGACTCACAGATTGATTTCTCGGACACTCCGGAATCAACTGACGAGGAACTTCGGCGCGCGCGTCGGGTCGGTAGGCCGGCAAGCGGGATGGCCAAACAATTGATAGCGATTCGGCTTTCGCCGCGGTTGTTGGATCAGCTACGGAAGATGGCGGCCAAGCAGGGCAAACCCTACCAGACGCTCATTCACGAGCTTTTAGAAAGAGCCGCTTCGCACGCCGCCTGAGCTATCACGTCTGTAGCTCGGCAGCCACGACGGCAGCTTCTTTAGAGACCACCAGTTCTAGCGGATAGGCCAGTTCGCGCCACGCGTCGATGCCGCCGGCGAGCGGTCGGACACGGGTAATCCCTCTCCGTTTCAGCATCAACGCCATCCGCGCCGCGGTGGCTTCGTTTGGGCAGGCACAGAACAAAATGACGTCACGGTCTCGGGGAATATCGTGATGGCGCTGCTCGAGCTCTTCGGCGGAGATACGCAGGGCGCCCGGGATCGTATAGGGGTCGGCGACATGGTCCAACGTGCCGCGCAAATCGACCACCACCGATTGATGGCCATCGTCCATCAGTTGCTTGAGCTCGGTCGGACTGATCCGAGCCACTCGAAGCTCCCTCAACAGTTTTTGCCTGTGCAGATATTTATAGAGCACATACCCAACCAGGCCCATGGCGATGACCGCCGTCGCCGTCTTTCCGAAATGCACCGCCAGTTCGGCCACATAACCGATCTGATCGCTGAAGACATAGCCGAGCAAAATGAAGGAAAAGCTCCAAATGAGCGCGCCGGCGCCATTGAACAGCAAGAATCGTCCGATCGAAATTTTGAAGAGACCGGCCAATGCCGGCGCGAGTGTGCTCAACCCGGGGATGAACTTGGCGAGGATCAGCGCTCGGACCCCATGGATCAGGAAGAAGTTCTCCGTGCGTCTGACACAGGCGTCGGGCTCCAGAGCAATCCGGCACAACAGGGTGAGCGTTTGTCGCCCCCGATGACGCCCTAGCTCAAACCACACCATGTCACCCAACGTGCATGCGGCGACGGAGAGTGCGGTGAGCACGATCAGACTTGCTTGTCCATCGCCCGCGACGGCTCCCGCGGCCAGCAGCAACGGAACCGCCGGAATGGGAAGGCCGATCTGCTCTGCGAGGACGGTCAGGAATAACACCAGCTCGATGTGACGGAGAAGAAACTCCAGCGCCTGTTCCATAGCGTTATCCGTCTTTGCGGCTACAAACTGAGTGCCTTCCGGATCGCGCTCGTTAATGCACGTACGTCATCATCGCCATCCTGCCGATGGCCGTTGACAAAAAACGTCGGCGTCCCGGTCACGCCATGTTGACGGCCTGTTGCCACATCGGCCCTGACGCGATCGAAATACTTGTGCGTCTTGAGCGCCTCGCCGAAAGTCGCCTTATCCAGCTCAAGCCGCCCCGCATAATCCATCAGTTTGCTGTATTCAAGTTCCCATTGATGGGCAAATAACATGTCATACATCGCCCAAAAATCTCCCTGTGCGGCGGCTGCTTCGGCCGCTTCCGACGCCTGTATGGCATGCGGATGTTTCTCCGCGAGAGGAAAATGCCGGAACACAAATCGAAGATCACCGCCGAACTCACGCTGCAAGACCTGAATCGTCTTGACCGCCTCGCGTGAGTAGGGGCATTCAAAATCGCCGTACTCCACCAACGTGACTGGAGCTGCAGGGGCTCCCTGCCCGTGATCGTGATCGGAAATTACGAGTTCGGGCTCACGACCACGTCGCTCGGCCATCGTCGTTCTTTCTACACTTCATCCAGATAGCGTTCGATCATCTTTTCGGCAATCGTGCCCTCACCGACGCCGGATGCCACTCGTTTGATCGAGCCATGTCGCGCATCGCCGGCCACAAAGACGCCCGGGACGCTCGTTTCGAACAAGTACGGCGCTCGAGCGAGCGGCCAGCTTGACGGTAAGCAGCCGTCTCGCAGTAAATCGGGACCGGAGACGAGAAACCCATGCTCATCCCGAAGGACGGTTTCACCGAGCCAGTCAGTATGCGGCAGCGCGCCGATGAGAATGAACAACGACTGTGCGATCACTGTCCGGCGCTGATTCGTTTTGGTGTCTTGGAGCACCAGAGACTCCAGTCGCGACGTGCCGTGGGCCTCGGCCACTTCCACGCTGGTCTCGACGACGATATTCGGAGTTTGTTTGAGACGTTCGATCAAATAATACGACATGGTTTGCGTGAGGGAGTCGCCGCGAACGAGCATCGTCACTTGCCGGGCGTACCGCGCAAAATAGACGGCCGCCTGCCCGGCAGAATTGGCTCCGCCCACGACAAAGACATCCTCGCCCTTGCACGCGACGGCCTCGGCCATCCCGGCGCCATAGTAGACCCCCGCGCCGGTCAATGGTTGGACTCCAGGCATGTTTAGCGTCCGATAGGACACTCCCGTCGTAATGAGCACCGTTTTTCCGCTGAGTTCACTGCCATCCGACAGTGTCACGACGCGCGCGGGGCCGGCCACACGAAGACTCACGGCCTCCTGAGGATTCAAGAGTTCGACCCCGAATCGCTGCGCTTGCGTCAGGGCACGTCGAGCGAGATCCTGGCCGCTGAGACCAGCCGGAAACCCCAGATAGTTCTCAATCCTGGAGCTCATCCCGGCTTGTCCACCCGGTGCTTCACGTTCGATCAACACGGTCTTGAGCCCTTCAGATCCGCCGTAGACGGCAGCGGCCAAGCCGGCTGGTCCAGCGCCAATGACGATGAGGTCATAGAACGGCTGTTCGGCCTTCATGCGAAAGCCGACTTTTTCCGCCACTTGGAACGTGGTCGGTTGAATCAGGGACGTGCCGTCTGGAAATACGACCACGGGCAGCTGCCCTTCATCGGCATGCGCAGACTGGAGCAGGGAACGCGTCTCGGCATCTTTCTCAATGTCGAGCCATTGATAGGGCACTTGGTTTCTGCCGAGGAATTCTTTGATCTGGTGCGTCTGGGGCGACCAGCGGTGACCCAGCACCCGGATGCCCTGAAACGGCATCTTAAAGGAGGCATGCCAGTCGTCTAAGAGGTCGTCGATGACCGGGTACAAGCGCTCTTCAGGGGGGTGCCAGGGCTTCAATAAATAGTAGTCAACCTGCGCGTCATTAATGGCGCGGATGGCCGCATCCGTGTCGGCATACGCCGTCAGCAAGGCTCGTTTCGCGCCGGGATAGAGACCAATGGCGCGCTCTAAAAATTCCACGCCGGTCATCTGGGGCATCCGCTGGTCCGCCAGGAACAGGGCGACCGTGTCATTGCGTAGCTTGAGCTGTTCCAGCGAGGAGAGCGCCTCTGACCCAGACTCCGCCCTGAGGATCCGGTACTCTCCTCCGTATTTGCGGCGGAGATCCCGCTCGACGGCGCGCGAGACTTCCGGATCGTCATCCACCGTGACCAGAAAGGGTTTCAAACAATCTCCTCGGGCGGCTCGTTGGCCACGGCCGACGGCTCCAGCGCTTTGCGCGTCATTGGCAAGCGGGCAATGAACACGGTGTGCCCCGGCTGCGATTCAAACTCCAGCTCTCCGTGGTGGCGATCACCCACGATGCGATAGCTGATGATCAACCCGAGTCCCGTCCCCTTCCCAACCCCCTTGGTGGTAAAAAACGGCTCAAAGAGATGAGCGCGAACGTCCTCCGGGATGCCCGGTCCGTTATCGTGGATCTCCACGAGCAGTTGATCATCCTCACGTCGCGTGCGGATTCGGACCTCTCCCTGACCGTTCACCGCATCGGTCGCATTATCGATGAGATTCGTCCACACCTGATTGAGCTCCGTCCCGTAGGCGGGAATCGGCGGGAGCGACCGATCATAGTCGCGGATCAGCGTGACCCCTTTGAGTTTATGGGACAGCATGGTGAGCGTGCTCTCGAGGCCTTCGTGGATGTCGATCTCCTGCACCGGTGCGCGGCCCTCGTATGAATAGGACTTCACCGCAGTGACCAATTCCGCAATGCGGCCGGTGCTCCGTTCAACCTGTCGGGTCAATTCCTGTAACGACAGGGTGCCCGTCATCCATCCCAGCACATCGCCGATCGCCTCCTGAGGAAAATGCTTGCCAATCTTTTCCAGCCAGTCCCGATCGAGCCCGGCGTTCACCAGGATGCTGGCGAGTTTCCATGCATCTGTGATGCGCTGCCGTTCAAGCCAGGCGAGCACCTCTTCTTCTTGATCGGCCCGGGTCAGCGGATCGAGGGGCGTCGGACGAGGACGGGAAGCAAGCTCACGCTGAAGCTGCGCGACCATATCGGATTCGGCGGTGGACAGTTGCTGTTTATTCAGACGACAGGCAAGGAAGGGCAGGCCGCTTGCGACGGTGAGCAACTCATCAGCCGCACGGCGTGCCGCGGCTGCGGGATTGTTCAGTTCATGGGCGAGGCCGGCCGCCATCGTGCCGAGCGAGACGAGTTTTTCGCGTCGTTGAGAAAAGCCCTCCAATCCGCGCAGCCTTGCCGCCATGGTTCGCAAAATCTCTTTCGCCGCAGACGGGCACATGCTCATGAGGGACCAGAACTGGTCCTTGGAATACCGCAACAGCCGGCAGGGAGTCCGCGCTTGCCCATCGACGAAATAGGGCATGTCCAGCAGCAATGGCACTTCACCGAAGAACTTCCCGGCTGTATGGACGGCCATCACGACCTTTTGGTTCCCATACGTCTTACTGACGCGGATCTCTCCTTCGAGAATCACGTAAAAATAGTTGGCGGGATCGCCTTCTCTTGCGATGATCTCGCCGGCGGCCACGGCGATCTCCTCGCCCTGTTGGAGGCAGCCACTCTCTTCCGGCGAGAGGCCGGCGAACAATGGAAGTTTTTGTAATTCACTTGGATTCATACGTGCCACATCCCAGAGAGCCTTTACACTGTCCTCCTAACGATCACGCGTTTGCAATAGTGCGGTCTCGGTGACGATGGCTCCGATGTCGTCTGAAGTATTGGGCGACCGGCTTCCAGTACTTCGCGTTTTGCTCAATCGAAAGATACACAAACCACAACATACTGAAGATCCCTCCTGCGAGAATCCAGGTAAACAGTGGCCATCTCATGGCGTCCTCCATTCGTGTGTGCGATCCGATGTTTTATGTACAGAGAAAGGCAACGATCATTCCTCTATCGACCGATGCTCGACAAACAGAAAAACCATTACGAAACGCAGGCTTTGAATAAGACTCCGTCGGCCCTGTCAGGGCCAGACAGCACATCATCTGCCGACCGCTCGGCGGCGCGCCGACAGGTCGTCGCCAGTGAGGCAGCAAAACTTCTCGCGGTTCCGTTGTAGCGACCTGTCAGAATTGACAGGGGCAGTTGCCTCGTTTGTTATGCAATACTGATCATCCCGTGACTGGAGGCGGCTCGTGTATGGCAGACGCCACAGGGTCAGTCACCCTTCCCCATCGGTCTTTCCCGTCATTACCGGCCATATCACGGCCCTTCGCGGAACTCCTTCAGTTCAGGTCAATGATTTCAGGCGGTCTGCGCTCTTGCGGGGCCACAAGGTGAACCGCAATCAAACACGCGTGCACACCCTTCAATCTTTGGCCCTGTGGACGTTGGCGTTCTGGGCCTCCCTCTATCTCTTGGGCTGTAAAGGAGAAGTCCAGTCCTCACCCGCCCCGCCGGTGCCGGAAATCGGGGTGATGACGGTTACACCCACCTCAGTCCCCGACGAGCCGGAGTTCATCGGTCAAGCCGAAGCGTCGCGCATTGTCGAAATTCGATCGCAGGTGACGGGCATCATCCAAGAGCGGTACTTCCAGGAGGGGAGAGAGATCAAGAAGGGCGATCGGCTCTATCGAATCGATGAAGTGCCATTCCGCGCAGCGGTGACCAGCGGCACGGGCCGCGTGTCCCAGTCCGAGGCGCGCCTGGTGCAAGCCAGGCAAAACCTGGCGCGCGTGAAGCCGCTCTTGGCAGAGCATGCCGTCAGTCAAAAGGACTACGACGATGCGGTGGCGGAAGAGCTGTCAGCGAAGGCCGCCCTGGACACAGCCAAGGGAGATTTGATCAAAGCCAAGTTTGATCTCAACAATACGGTCATCGTGGCGCCGATTACAGGATTGGTCGAGCGAACACGCGTGTATGAAGGCCGCTTGGTCTCCGCGCAGACGGATTTGCTGACGATCATCCACCAGATTGATCCGATGTATGTCGTCGTCAATGCGCCGGAGGCGTTTTTGATCAAGCGGCGGGAGGATATTGCCTCCAAGAAGATCCAGCATCCCGGCATCTACAAACTGACGGGCACGCTCATTTTTCTCAATGGCAGCAAGTATGCGGAGGAAGGCACTCTGGATCTGCTCGATGTGGGACTGCGCAGCGACACCGGCGAACGGTCGGGTCGTGTCACGTTCCCCAATCGTGACGGCATCATCATTCCCGGTCAGTTCGTGACGGTCCGCTTTCATGGGGTCTCGAGGAGCAGCGTGATGCTCATTCCACAACGAGCCGTGCTGCAAGGGCCGAAAGGCCCGATCGTGTATGTCGTAAGTGCCGACAATAAGGTGGAGATCCGAGACGTCAAAGCGACCGTCTGGCAAGGAAACCTATGGCTCGTCGAAGAAGGTTTGGCCTCAGGGGAACAGGTGGTCGTCGATAGTCTGCAGCGCATCATCCCTGATTCGACCGTGAAGCCGGTCCCGGTTGAGGTCGAACGATCAGGGACTCAAGCCCCAGAGCCGAAGAAGACCGAAGCGTCCAAATGAGCCCGCGGTTTTTCATCGACCGGCCGATCTTTGCCTCGGTCCTCTCGATCGTGATCGTGGTGATCGGCCTCGTGGCAATGGTGACCCTGCCCATCGCGCAGTTTCCCCAGATAACGCCTCCTGTCGTCCAGATCGACGCCGATTACCCCGGTGCCAGCGCTGAGACCGTGGCCGATTCCGTTGCCCGCGTCATTGAGCTGCAGATTCCCGGCATCGACAATCTCCTCTACTACGACTCGACCAGCACCAATGACGGCCACATGACCCTCCGGCTGACGTTCGAGATCAGCACCAACATCGACATCGCGCAGGTCCAGGCCCAGAACCGGGAGAAGCTGGCAGAGCCTCAACTCCCGCCGGAAGTCATTCGTCAGGGCGTCACGGTGAAGAAACTCTCCACCGATCTCTTGGGCGTCTTGATCTTGCAATCGACCGATCCCAAGTACGATGCGTTTTTTCTCGCCAACTATGCGACGGTCCGTCTCGTCGACGACATCAAGCGTATCCCTGGCGTGGGCGACGCCTATATCTTCGGACAGCAGAACTACAGCATGCGGGTGGTCCTCGACTCGGTGCGCATGGCGCAACTCAATCTCACTCCCAGCGACATCGTCAACGTCGTCCGGGAACAGAACCGGGACTTTCCGGCAGGCTTGATCGGGCGGGAGCCCACGCCGCAACAGAACGAGCTCACGATTCCGATCATTACGCGTGGCCGTCTGACGGAGGTGAAGGACTTCGAGGAGATGATCGTCCGGGCGCTCCCGAACGGGTCGATGATTCGTCTGAAAGATGTGGCCAGGATTGAACTCGGCGCGCAATCGTACGACTTGGAGGGGCGGTACAAGGGAAAACCCACGGCCCTGCTCGTGACGTTTCTGGCGCCGGGGTTTAACGCCCTCGACACCATCAGACAAGTGCGCCAGCGGATGGATGAACTCTCGAAGACCTTCCCACCGGGGGTCTCGTACGACGTCCCCTATGACACGACGCGATTTATCGAGGTATCGATTGAAGAGGTGATCAAGACCTTGCGCGATGCGATGATCCTGGTCATCCTCGTCGTGTATCTTTTTTTACAGTCCTGGCGTGCGACGCTGATCCCGGCGGTGGCAGTGCCCGTCTCGCTCATCGGGACATTTGCCGGCATGTCTGCGCTGGGCTTCTCCATTAATACGCTGACGCTGTTCGGCATGATTCTGGCGATCGGCATCGTGGTGGACGACGCCATCGTCGTGGTCGAGAACGTCGAGCGTCACATCGAAGACGGCCTGTCGCCCAAGGAAGCCGCGAAAAAGGCCATGGAGGAAGTGACCGGCCCGGTGATTGCCATCGTGCTGGTCCTCTGCGCGGTCTTTGTCCCGGTGGGATTCTTAGGCGGCATTACCGGCCAGCTGTACAAGCAATTCGCGATCACCATCGCGATCTCCGTCATGATCTCCGGCTTCGTGGCGTTGACGCTGAGCCCGGCCCTGTGCGCCTTGATTCTCAAACCGCGTCATAGCTCGAGGAAAGGATTTTTTGCGTACTTCAATCGATTCTTCGTGTGGGCCCAAACGCGCTACGCCGGGGCCGTCGGCCACACGATCGCCCGCTCGATCCTCTCTCTCGCCTTGTTCGGCATTGTCGGGTTTCTGGCACTGACGCTGTTCCGTGTCACCCCCTCGGGTTTTTTGCCTGACGAGGACCAAGGTTATATCATCGCGGTCGCTCAGCTTCCTGATGGGGCCTCGAAGAAACGGACCCTCGCCGTGATGGACAAAGTCGAAGGATTTTTTCTCTCGAGTCCGGCCGTATACGGCACAAATGCACTGGTCGGTCAGAATTTCGTCTTCAATACCCGGGGGACCTACATGGCGACGACCTTCGTGCCGCTGATGCCATGGGATGAACGGAAGGACCCGCAACTGCATGCGAAGGCGCTGATTGCTGGGGCCTTCAAAGAATTCGGAAAATTCCGCGACGCGGTCGTGTTGGCCTTCAACCCTCCGTCTATTCGCGGACTCGGAGCGACGGGCGGGTTCTCCGTCCAGATCCAGGATCCGAGCGGCGGGGATTTCAAGAAATTTGCAGCCGTAACCAAGGAGTTCGTGGCCAAGGCCAAGCAAGACCCGGCGATCGGCGGCATCAGCACCAGCTTTCGGGTGACCGCACCTCGACTGTACGCCACGATCAACCGCGACCGTGCCAAAGCCCTCGGGGTCCCGATCTCGGAAGTCTTCGATACGATGCAAGCCTACTTCGGGAATTTCTATATCAACGACTTCGTGAAATTTGGGCGTGTGTATCGGGTGCAAACCGAAGCGGAAGCCCAATATCGCTCGGCGCCGCAGGACATTTCCAAAATTTATGTCCGAGCGACGAATGGTCAGGGCCAAGGCCATGCGATGATTCCGCTCGACACGGTGGTGAGCACCGAATCGACGAGCGGCCCCGATCCGGTGACGCATTTCAATGGATTCAATACGGCCCTGGTCCTCGGCGCCTCGAGTCCGGGCTCCAGTTCGGGACAAACGCTGGACGCGCTTCAGCGGGTGGCAGAGGAGGTATTGGTGCCGCAGGGGTATCGAATTGACTGGAGCGGGATTTCTTTCCAGGAACGGAAGGCGGGCACCCAATCGGTTCTCGCATTCGCGTTTGGTCTCCTGATGGTATTTCTGGTCCTCGCGGCGCAGTACGAAAGTTGGACGGTGCCCTTTGGCGTGATCCTCGCGGTGCCCTTCGGGGTCTTTGGCGCCTTGTCGGCGGTGTGGTTGCGCGGCATGAATAACGACATCTACTTCCAGATCGGGCTCGTCACGCTGATCGGACTGTCGGCGAAGAATGCGATTCTGATCGTCGAATTTGCGAGCCAGCAATACCACCAGGGCCGCCCGCTGATCGAGTCCGCCATCGAGGCCGCCCGGCTGCGCTTCCGTCCCATTATCATGACCTCGATGGCCTTCATTCTCGGCGTCCTGCCGCTGGTGATCGCCAGCGGTGCGGGCGCCGCCAGTCGCCGATCGATTGGCACCGGGGTGCTGGGCGGCATGCTGGCGGCGACATTCCTCGCCATCTTTTTCGTGCCCCTGTTCTTTGTGCTCATCGGAAAAATGAACCAGTGGGTCACCGGCGTGGCGGTGGTCGAGCCGCCGGCAGTGCCCCCCGAGAGGCCTGTCGCCGAGAAGACCGTCTGACCGATTCTTCCCTCTGGGGCGAACCGGGAGGTGAGGAATATGTCTTCCATCATCCACCGCTTACTGCTGTCGGGGCTGCTGTTGGTGCTCATTTCCTGTCGCTTGGGGCCCGACTATGCCCGCCCAGACATTCCCGTGTCCGACGCATTCCGTATGGCCGAGGAACAAAAAGACGTGCAGTCTCTGGCCAATGTGCCGTGGTGGGAACTCTATCGTGATGAAGAACTCCAACGATTGATTCGCATCGCGCTGGACGAAAACAAAGATCTCAAACGGGCGGTGGCGAGCGTGGACGAATTTGCCGCGCGGATGCTCGTCGCCAAGACCGATTTTTTGCCGCAGATGAACGCGACGGTCAACGCGCCGGGCTTCGGCAACACCAGAAATGTCCAGTTCCCAGGGTTCCCCAACCCGTTCAACTATTATATTCAGGGCAATCTCGCCTGGGAACTCGATATCTGGGGACGGATCCGCCGATCCAATGAGGCCGCACTCGGGGACTTGCTCGCCCGGGAAGAGAATCGCAGAGCGATTATCCTCCAAATCGTGGGCGGAGTGGCGCAAGCTTATTTCGAACTCCGTCAGTTCGACATGCAGCTCGAAATCGCCACGCGGACGCTGCGGGCGTGGGATGAGTCCGTGAAGCTCGCAAAGGCGCGCTTCCGCGTGGGCTACATCAACCAACTGGATGTCGATCAGTTCGAAGCCGAGCAGGCGAACGCTGCGGCTCGGATCGCCGAGTTGAAGCGCCAGATGGTCCAGAAGGAAAACGAGATCAGCGTCTTGCTCGGGAGAAATCCCACGCACATCACCAGAGGGCGTGCCCTGACCGAACAGGTGATGCCGCCGCTCATCCCAGCTGGTCTTCCCTCCGAGCTGCTCCAACGCCGTCCGGATGTCATCCAAGCGGAGCAACAGTTGGCCGCCGCCACCGCGAGGATTGGACAGGCCAAGGCCGACCGGTTTCCCAAGCTCAGCATCACCGGCATTCTGGGTATTGCCAGTCCCCAGTTGAACAAACTTGTGAACAACGAAACCTTCTTCGGGGTGGCAGGGGCCAGCGTGGCCGGTCCGCTCTTCAATGCGCAGGTGTTGGGGTTTCAACAGGAGGCGTCGGAAGCCCAAACGGGCCAGGCGGTCGCACAATATGAGCAGACGATCCTCACTGCCTTTAGAGAAGTGGAAGATGCGTTGGTGGCGGTGACGACTGCCGTTGAACAGGTGACGGCACAAGGAAAGCAAGTCAAGGCGCTGCAGTCCGCGCTGCATGTGGCGAATCTGCGCTACACCGGGGGGATTGCCAATTATCTGGACGTGCTCATTGCGCAGCGCAACCTCTTCGACGCCGAACTCTCGCTGGCCTCCACGCGCCGACTGCATCTCGTGTCGGTCGTCCAACTCTACAAAGCCCTGGGCGGAGGATGGTCGCCGACGCCGGCCACGGAGAAAACAGCGATGTATGGCCCAACTGGCGCTCAATAGAATGACAATGGTGAATGTGATGAAAGGACTGATGATCTTCACGCTGGCATTGTGTGCCGCAGTGGTCTTCGGCTGCGGGACTATGCAGACCCGGTCTGAATCGAAGATCGTTCCCATTACCACGTTTACGCAGGTGGCCGGCAAATGGGAAGGATTGAGCAAACGGATGCCGGATATGCGGGACCATGCGCAAGTCCTGATGATCATCAATGAGAACGGCCACTTTAACTTCATCAGCGATCAAGGATCGGGATCGGGATTATTCTTAGGGACCGGCATCCTCACGATTCTTAACGGCCAAGTTTCGGGAACCAGTGGCAGAGGGACCGGCACCATGACGCTTCATGATAAGGCCGGCAAGTCGGTGTTGGTGCTCGAAGCCGCACTCAATGATGGCAATCATTATTATGTTGAGATGACGAAGATGAAATAAGGGGCGCGTTCTGTGGTGATGGAAAGCTAGTTCGTCCTATCAATATGGTCTGCTGTCATGACCCGTGTCGCTGCTGTTCATCCAACCGGCTCGCTTGAGACTCGGCTCTCGCCCGATCGAACGACCCTGACACTCCTCATCACTGGAGACATAGATACGAATTCCACCGGCCGGTTGTGGAGGCAAGCCCTGCACGTCCTCGAGCAGTCCAAACCGGTCCAGGTCGTCATCGATGCCTCGGCTGTGAACTACTGTGACGGGGCTGGTGTCGCCTTCTTCGTCAAACTTCAGCAGCACCAGGCTGGAATCGGGGGGCAGGTGACGATTCGGGGGCTCAAAGAGGAGTTCCGCCGTCTCCTTGATCTCTATGGACACATCCCAATCGAGAGGACGACCGGAAAACAGCGCGAGTCGCTCTCGCTCGTTGAACAAATTGGCCACTTTACGATCGGGATCTGGCAAGACGTTCAGGTCCTGTTGACCTTCGTCGGTGAGTTGATGGCGATGCTGTTGCGTGCCGCTCGGCATCCACGCCTGGTTCGATGGTCGGATGCCTGGCTCAGTGCGGAACGGGCTGGCGTTGACGCACTCCCCATCATTGCGTTGGTTGGGTTTCTGCTCGGACTCATCCTGGCGTTTCAGTCGGCGATTCCGATGCGCCGCTTCGGGGCGGAGATCTTCGTCGCGAACCTCGTTGGCGTCTCGATGCTTCGAGAGATGGGTCCCCTGATCACCGCCATTGTGCTGGCCGGCCGGTCGGGGTCGGCATTCGCCGCCGAGCTCGGCACCATGAAGGTGAGGGAAGAGATCGATGCCCTCGTCACGATGGGGCTTGAACCGGTTCGATTTCTCGTGGTGCCTCGCGTCCTGGCGGCGGTAAGCATGACCCCCATCCTGAGCGTGTTCGCGAATCTGTTTGGTTTGATTGGAGGGGCACTGGTGATGGTGTCGATGGGGTTTCCGCTGATCACCTATGTCAACCAGATCCTCTCGGCGGTGACCGTAGGGGACTTCCTCGGCGGGCTGGTCAAGTCCTTGGTGTACGGCATCGTGGTGGCCGGCATCGGCTGCTTGCGCGGCCTTCAGACGACGTCGGACGCCAGCGGGGTGGGCCAATCCACCACCAGTGCCGTCGTGAGCGGCATCGTGCTGATCGCGATCGTCGATGGGATGTTTGCTGTCCTCTACTATGCATTGGGTGTGTGATGCCCGTGAACGACATGCAGACCACACAGGATCCCATCATCAGGGTCCAGCACATGACCGCGGGGTTCGAGGGCTCGGTGGTGATCGACGACATTTCTTTTGAGGTCTATCGTGGCGAAGTGTTCGTCATTCTGGGCGGGTCTGGATCCGGGAAAAGCACGTTGCTGAAACATATGATCGGCCTCCATCAGCCGGTCACGGGCCGCATTCTGATTCAAGACGAGGACATCGTCACGGCCGAGGGAGAGCAACGCACCAAGATCCTCAGGAACATCGGCGTCATGTATCAAATGGGCGCGCTCTTCGGGTCCATGACCCTCCTGGAAAATGTCCGTTTGCCGTTAGAGGAGTTCACCGATCTTCCGCTCGAGGCGATGAATCTCATCGCGCTGATGAAGTTGAAATTGGTGGGGTTGGAAGGCTTCACGGACTACATGCCCTCCGAGATCAGCGGAGGCATGCAAAAGCGGGCGGCGATCGCGCGGGCCATGGCGCTGGAACCGGCGATTCTCTTTCTCGATGAGCCATCCGCCGGCCTCGATCCGATCACCTCGGCGGACTTGGACCAGTTGATTCTCGGCCTTGCCCGCAATCTCGCGGTGACGTTTGTGGTGGTGACGCATGAGTTGGCGAGCATTTACACCATTGCCGATCGGGCGATCATGTTGGACAAGCGGGTCAAAAAGATCGTGGCGACGGGACGGCCTCAGGAACTGCGCGAACACTCGACGAATCCGTGGGTGACGCAATTCTTTAACCGCGAAGCATCGACGGGAACGGGCAAGGCCACGGGCGAAACTGTTAAAGGAACACACCCATGAGCGCCAAAGCTCACTACTTCAAGATCGGCGTGTTTACAGTCGTCGGCATCCTTCTTGCGGTGCTTGCGGTGATTGTCCTCGGTGTCGGTTCGCTCTTCGAAGAGAAAATATGGGTTGAAAGCTATTTCGATGAATCCGTGCAGGGACTTAGCATCGGCGCTCCGCTCAGATTTCGGGGTGTGACGATCGGAAGCGTCGAGCATATCGGATTCCTGAGAAATGAGTACAACAACCTCAGCGAAGAAGACCGATTTCGCTACGGAACCTATATTCTGGTGCGAGTTGGCATCAAAGACCTGTTTCCGGGGCGGTCGGAAGAGGAAAGGCGGACAGAACTCGTGCGGCGGGTTGAGAATGGTCTCAGGGTTCGGCTGACGTCACAAGGGGTGACCGGCGTGGTCTTCCTGGAAGCCGATTACTATGATCCCAAAGACTATCCGCCCCTCGACATCGCATGGACGCCCAAAACACTCTACGTGCCTTCCGGACGCAGCACCGTCACCGTCCTCGGCGTAGCCTTGAACAAGATTGCCAAGGACTTAGAGCAGGCACAGGTCCATAAGGTCACGGCTGATTTGGACAGGCTGATCTTGTCACTGACTAGAGTGGCGGATGACACAGATATGAAGCAGCTGAGTGCCCAGGCCGGACAGGCGATGGCTGAGGTGCAGGGGGCACTCCACCAAGCTCGGAGTCTCCTGAGCAACCCCAACATCCAGAAGATCCTGTCCGATGCGGCGGCAACAGCCTCAGAACTGTCACTCGCGTCGAAGCAATTGCCCGGCACTGTAATGCGACTGGATAGTACGGTCCGGCGGGTGGACCATCTCATTGCCGGCAAAAGCCAAGACATCGACGAAATTCTCGCGAATCTTCGCGTCGTGTCAGCAGACCTCAGGGAATTGATGACGAATGCCAAGCGATATCCATCTCAAGTGATCTTGGGTGAACCACCATCTCATGCGAAATCCGGAAGGCGGTAGGTCCCGCAGATTCCTCGTCTCAGTGAACGGGGTGCTTCTTCTGGGGCTCCTGGTGCTGAGCAGTTGTGTCAACTTAGCCAAAAGCAATCCTGAGAGACAGTACTATGCGCTGGATGTGACCAGGCAAGCGGGTGCCGGTGCACCTGCGACCGGGACCGTCCTGGAAGTGCGGCGATTTGCGGTGTCACCTGCGTTTCAAGGACAAGAGCTCGTCTATCGGACGGACGACACACGGTACGAATCCGATTTCTACAATCAGTGGTTTGTGCCACCCAGCACGATGCTAACCCAACAGGCGCAGAACTGGCTCATCAATGCCCAGCTCTTCGAACATGTCGTGGCGGCGTCCAGCTACATCGAGGCGAGCCATCGGTTGGAGGGAACGGTGACGGACCTCTACGGGGACTACCGTCAAAACGACAGGCGGAAAGCGGTCGTCGGGATCCGCATGGTCTTGATCGAAGATAACCCGACCCGGACGGCCATTCTGTTTCAACGCGACTATCATCAAATGGTGGAGGTGACCGACACTTCTCCTGATGGGCTCACGCTGGCTTGGAATCAAGGCCTCGAACAGGTGTTCATAGCTTTTGAAGAGGACCTTCGGAAGATCAATTTGGGGACGAACCATCAACAACCGGCATCCCGAAGATGAACGAAGAAACGACCATCTTCGTTCCACATCAGCTGGTCATGACAGGATCCTGCCAGCCTCCGATCGGTGACACCAAGTGGTTTGCTTCATGCGGTCCCCATGTATTCGGGTCATATTCGTAGACGGGTGTGCGCTCCTTCAGGACAGGATCCACGATGCGCCACGCTTCCTCCACATAGTCCTCCCGAGCGAACAGCGTGGGATCGCCGGCCATCGCGTCTCCGAGTACTCGCGCGTAGGCGTCCGTATCCTCCGTGCCAGGCCAGTGGCTCGCCACCATTTCCACGGTTTGACCGATCATCTTCTCGTCGGCGTCCATTACCGTTGTGCCGAACGCAATCGTCACCTCCGGGCTGATTCGAAAACGGAAATAGTTCGGCGCGGGACAGCACATGGGAAACACGGCCGGAGGCCGTCGCAAGCGGACGATGATTTCCGTGCCCGTCACGGGCAGACACTTCCCGGCGCGGATATAAAATGGAACGCCGTGCCAGCGCCAGGAATTGATATGCAGACGCAGTGCGACGAAGGTTTCCATTTGCGAGCCTGAAGCGACGCCTTTCTCTTGACGATACCCGCGAAACTGTCCGCGGACGATGTCCACCGGTTCAAGCGTGGGAATCGCCCGGAGTATCTTAACTTTTTCATCCCTGATCGACTCGCTATCCGTTCTGACAGGAGGCTCCATGGTCAAATAGGCCAAGACCTGGAACAGATGATTCTGAACGACGTCCCGAATGGTGCCGGTGCCGTCATAAAAGGCGCCTCGGCCCTGGATGCCGAAGCTTTCAGCCATGGTGATCTGCACGCTCTCCACGAGGTGACGGTTCCAGAACGCCTCCAAAAACGTGTTCGAGAAGCGGAAGAAGAGCATGTTGTGCACCGGCCGCTTGCCCAGGTAATGATCGATGCGGAAGATCGCCGCTTCATCGAAATTCTTCAGCAGGATGCCGTTGAGCTCCTTCGCAGAGTTCAGATCGGTCCCGAAAGGTTTTTCGATGATGACCCGAGCGCCATGAGCCGAGCCCGACTCCGCCAACTGCTCGATCACCGTCTCGAACAGGAGCGGCGGGATCGCGAGGTAATGAGTCGGCCGTGATGCCCCGTTGAGTGCCTTGCGGATCGCCTGAAAGGTGGCGGGATCTCGATAGTCGCCATCCACGTAACGCAGCAACGCACTCAGCTTCTCGAACGCCGCCGCATCGACGCCTCCATGTTTCTCGACGCTATCGCGGGCCCTCGCGCGCAGCTGTTCGAGAGTCCAGCCGGCTTTGGCGACACCGATGACCGGCACGTCGAGGCGGCCGCGTTTGACCAGGTTTTGCAGGGACGGGAAGATTTTCTTGTAGGCCAGATCGCCGGTGGCTCCAAAGAAGACGAGAGCGTCGGAATGGGATTCGCTCATGGCTAGTCTCCTTGTCCTCGCATCTCATGTACCGGTGACTTCCACATGCCCGCCGAAACCGTAGCGCATGGCCGACAGGAGCCGATCTTGATATTCCGCCTCACCACGGGAAGTGAAGCGCTGATACAGCGCGGCAGAGAGCACGGGGATCGGCACGGCCTCGTCAATCGCCGCCTTGACGGTCCATCGGCCCTCGCCTGAGTCCGATACACGGCCGGAAAACCGGGAGAGATCGGGATCTTTCGCCAGGCTGGCTGCCGTCAAATCCAGCAACCACGATGCGATCACGCTTCCGCGTCGCCACACCTCGGCAACATCCCTCAAATTGAAATCATATTGATAATGTTCCGGGTTTCGCAGCGGTGTGGTCTCGGCATCGATCCGATGTTGTTGCTTCCCGATATTGGCATCACGCAAGATGCCCAATCCCTCGGCATACGCCGCCATCAGACCGTACTCAATCCCGTTGTGGACCATCTTCACAAAATGGCCGGCGCCGGCCGGACCGCAGTGGAGATATCCTTGTTCGGCGGTGCCGCCCAGATTCTCTCGTCCAGGCGTGCGCGGCACCTCACCTGCGCCGGGCGCCAGCGTTGAGAAAATCGGATCGAGACGCTGAACCACCTGCTGGGGACCGCCAATCATCATGCAGTACCCACGTTCCAGCCCCCACACACCACCGCTCGTCCCGACGTCCACGTAGGCAATGCGCTTCGCGGCGAGTTCCTTCGCGCGCCGAATATCATCCACGTAATAGGAGTTTCCCCCATCGATGAGAATGTCTTCTGCCTCAAGATGGGGCAGAAGGTCGGCGATCATCGTGTCCACGGCTGCTGCCGGGACCATCAACCAGACTGCCCGAGGTTTCTCGAGCTGCTTCACCAAGTCCGCCAGAGAGGTGGCTCCAATGGCCTTCTCTCGGACCAACTCCCCAACGACGTTCGGGGACCTGTCGAACACCACGCATTGTTGGCCCCCCCGCACCAGCCGCCGCACCATATTGGCACCCATCCTTCCAAGACCGATCATGCCGATTTGCATAATGACTCCTTTGTTGTCACGCGCGACTGATGACCATGGCGTTCCTGATTGTTCGAGACCTGAAAGTGTTCATGACGCTTGTTTAGCTGGCCTTCTTGAGGACTGAACTCTTGGACGAGATCACCGCCAGGAGCTCATCCCATGACTTCACGAAAGACTTTGCCCCTTCATCTTGAAGCTGGGCGGCCAAGGCGTCGACATCGATTCCCGCGCTTGTGAACCGGGCTAAGATATCTTCGCTGTCCCCACCATCCACCGACAGGATCGTGTCTATCTGGCCGTGGTCGGCGAGGGCTTTCAAGGTACCCTCCGGCATGGTGTTCACCGTAAACGGCGCAGCCAGGGACTTGATGTACAGGACATCGGACGCCTTGGGATCTTTGGTTCCTGTGCTGGCCCAAAGGAGCCGTTGCGGGCGCGCGCCCATGTTGAACGTGCGCTGCCATCGGCTCGAGGCGAGTAACTCACGATATGCCCTGTATGTACGCTTCGCGATCGCGATGCCAAGCTGATTGCGCAAGGGGGCTGGTACTTTCTCAGCGACCGCGGCATCCCAGCGGCTGATGAAAAGCGATGCCACAGAGGGGACGCTGGGGTTGAGTCCCGCCTCTATGCGGCGCTCGATGCCGCGTAGAAATGCGTCCGCAGCCGCCAAATACTGCTCGCGGGAGAAGAGGAGCGTGACATTGATCGGAATGCCGGCAAAAATCGCCTCCTCGATGGCAGGCAAGCCCTCCTTCGTTCCAGGGATCTTGATGAACAAGTTAGGTCGTCCCGCCCGTGCGTGAAGTTCTTTGGCTGCAGCGAGTGTCCTTGCGGTGTCGTGGGCGAGTAATGGCGAGACTTCCAACGATACCCATCCATCTACGCCATCTGTTTGATCGTAGACCGGTCGAAACAGATCTGCCGCCTGGGTGATGTCGTCCAACGCCAACTCGTAAAACAGTGTCTCTCCCGATTTGCCCTTGCGCACCTTTTCACTGATCGCCGCGTCATAGGCGGCGCTGTTTTTAATGGCATGGTCGAAGATCGTGGGATTCGAGGTGAGCCCGGTCACCGACAGGTCGTCGATGTAGGATTTCAGGGTGCCGCTGGTCAGCAGATCACGGGTAATGTTGTCGAGCCAGAGACTCTGGCCGAGATTGTGTAGCAATTGTGTCGCTTTCATCTTGTCACCTCTGTTTCGTTCCAGATCCGTGGAATGATCCGCATCGAGTTCTTGCGGCTGATCGGGTTGTCGGACGTTCAATTAGAGGAACGATGATCCCACAGCTGAACTTCAAAGTTCGCCTGTCAGTTCTGACAGTCTGTCTTCTTCCTGACCCTTGTCCATATGCTTGTCGTCGCTGGTCAGATGTCGGCGTGCCCCAGAAAAATAGCCTGTCCCCTCTACCGTTTCCACAAGAGCTCACTTTCTTAATCTCGATGTAACACTCAATTAGGGGTTTTCCGAGTGCAGTGGGGCGACGACCAAGGGTACCTTCAGGCCTCATTATGAGTACACGGAAGGCTCTTACCGACTTTCTCCATCGCAGCCAACAATTGTTTCATCTGTTGCACGAAGATAGTGAAGGTCTCACCGACCTTGACTTGCAGCTGGCGAGATCTCAATTACATATCCTTGAGATGCAGATTACGAACATACAGTCGTATCGAGAGTTGCGATTGAAGGATGACGAGACGGCTACCTACCTAGAGCAGCTGCGCAGGGGAGACTAGGGAATGGGTGGGCTAGGCAGCTTCCTTTGCTCGCCCAACGCGCACACCAGACCCATCGTATTTTTAGATAGGCGGTGCTCGTCGAGGCGCGCAGTTGGAAGCAACCTAGCCCACCTCTGAGGAGGGACGTACAAGCAAGCTTGGAAGGACGATTGGAACGGACCTTCGGACAGTGCGTCTCACCATCGCCATAGGCGACCGCTGCGATAAGGCCCTGCGGTTTCACCCCTCGCGAGTCGCAGCAATCCCACCATCCACCGCCCGCCATCGCACCGCCGCCGATCTATCGGCAGCGCGCCGTTAGATCGGCAGATTCTCTTCGTCACTGGCTGATTTCCTTCCTCTGCTAACTCTACGACTAAAATCGCCGAACCCCTCCAGTTTCAACGACATCGCTGACTCTGACCTGCCCATCGTTCCTGTGGAACGCGTTATGCTGAAAGGATCGTATATACAGAGGACCGAGATCGGCGGGACGCCAACGAGTTTTAAGACTGATGTGCCGGTAGAAGGAGGCTCCCATGAACACTCAAACACAAAAGAACATCCTGCGAACCATGGAAATAGCCACTGCCCTGGTGGTCATGGGTGGGGGACTGAATATCCTGGTCGTGGAGACGCTAGGATCCTTCGATGCCGCCTTCGTGATTTTGGCGCTGTATGTGGGATCTTGGGCCTTTGTGCTGGGAAATGTCGGCCTCCTTCTCTCCTCGATATGGTATTTCGTGAAGAGAAAGGTCATGCTTCCCGCGCATACGAGCGGACAGTCGGAAGCCCATGACCATGCACCAATCGGCCTGCCGCCCTTGGCTCACCATTGATAGGGCCAAGCATCCATCGCAAGTCGTAGCAAGGCCACCATCCCACCTCATTTGAGGAGGAGAGACGAGCGAGCTTGGAAGGAGCATTATTGAATTTGCAATTTGCGAGTTGAGGTTTCAAATCCGAAATAGGGGAGGGATCAGCCATGAGTGAGAAAAAAATCATTGCCGTCGTTGGGGCAACCGGAGCGCAGGGCGGCGGGTTGGTGCGTGCCATCCTGAACGATCCAAGCAGTGGATTCGCGGTGCGTGCGCTGACGCGCAAAGTGGATTCTGACAAGGGCAAGGAGCTGAAGAAGCTCGGCGCCGAGGTGGTCGCGGCCGATCTGGATGATGTCGAATCGTTAAAGCGGGCGTTTGCAGGCGCACATGGCGCGTTTTTGCTCACCAACTTCTGGGAGCATTTCTCAGGGGAGAAGGAGTTCGCCCAGGCGAAGAACATGGCCCAAGCGGCAAAGCATGCCGGCGTCCAACACGTCATCTGGTCCACGCTCGAGGACACCAGGCGGTGGGTGCCGCTTAGCGATAACCGGATGCCGACGCTGAAGGGCAAGTACAAGGTGGAGCACTTTGACGCCAAAGGCGAGGCGGATCACCTCTTTACCGAGCTCGGAGTCCCGACGACGTTTTTGCTGACCTCGTTCTACTGGGAGAACCTGATTTACTTCGGCGCGGGGCCTAAGAAAGGGCCGGACGGCAAGCTCGCGCTGACCTATCCCATGGGCGACAAGAAGCTCCCCGGCATCGCCGTCGACGATATCGGCAAGAGCGCATTGGCGATTTTCAAGAAGGGCAAAGAATTTATCGGGAAGACCGTCGCGATCGCCGGCGAGCATCTGACGGGGGCACAGATGGCGGCCGCGCTCACGAAGGCCTTGGGCCAAGAGGTACGCTACAACGATGTGTCGCCGGACGAGTATCGGAAGTTCGGCTTCCCAGGTGCCGAGGATATGGGCAACATGTTCCAGTTCAAGCGCGATTTCCAGGAGGTCTTCTGTGGTCCGCGCAACCCGTCCGTGGCCCGTGCCCTCAATCCGTCGCTTCAAAATTTTGATACGTGGTTGGCCCAAAACAAAAGCCGGATTCCACTCTCTTAATCGTCAGTAAGGCCAGCCTGGAGTTAGAAAGGGGACAGCTCAGCCTGTCCCTTTTCTTTTCTCGGGGCAATGTAATCTGGGACGAATCTCTGCCTTCCTGACGCGCAACACCGCATAAATACAACCATTTCAGCTCATCGCCGTTTGCTTTGGCGCAATGAAAACGGGTATCTATCTTGCGACGAAAAGCCGCCATGTAGTAACATAAACGTTACCATAAATAATAATGGCCCTCCGCATTATTGAGTACCTTGACCAGCGAGGACGATCACCTTTCGCTGCATGGTTTGAAGGACTCAGTGCCGAGGCTGCGGCCCGGATTACTACTGCGCTATATCAGATTGCCGCAGGGAACTGGGGGAATACCAAAGGGGTCGGTGGGGGTGTCTTTGAACGGAAAATTGACTTCGGCCCAGGTTACCGGATCTATTTCGGCAAAGAAGTAGAGAGCCTCGTAATTCTTCTTGGCGGAAGTACCAAGCAACGCCAACAGCAAGCCATTGAATCGGCACGGGAGCGCTGGTTGGACTATCGACGGAGGAAAGTTCTTCGAAGGGAGCAAGATGGCCCTCACACGTGAATTCAAAGACACAATCGTGGCAAGGGTTCAACGCGA
Organism: uncultured Nitrospiraceae bacterium; assembly: GCA_963824855.1. GTDB lineage: Bacteria > Nitrospirota > Nitrospiria > Nitrospirales > Nitrospiraceae > Nitrospira_C. The sequence goes on along the minus strand of CAWGQP010000002.1, from coordinate 22,653 downwards.
TCCGCGATTTAGAGAAGCACTCTTTACTGAAGCCATGAATGCGTATCTGGGTGGTGACACAAAGACAGGGAAGGCGATGTTGCGCGACCTTGTCAATGCAACAATCGGATTTGAAGAATTAGCGCATGTCCTCAAGAAGCCGAGTAAGAGCTTGCACCGCATGCTGGCGCCACATGGTAATCCAAACACAGAACACTTTTTCGGAATCGTCAGTGCGCTACAGAAGAAAGCGGGTGTCAAACTTCGCGTAAAAGCCAAGGCCGTCTGATCAGGCAGCTCTCAAAGGCGCCAATGTGGCACCTTGAAGAGAGGCTATCCGTTCAAGATCACCAATTGTGATCTGTGCAGCGCACGCATCTTTCCACCTGACGTAGAAGCAGAAGCTTGAGGTGGTCACAAACTGTGACCACCTCCTCAACCCCGATTCGTCTCCAATGCACGCTTATAAATGATCCTTCCAAGCTTGCTTGTTTATTTTCTTCTAGGAGCAGCCTGGTCCGTCCAAACGTACGCGACCTTCTCAGCCTCCCACCCTGCGGCGGTCCTTGCTGGCTCCTTTCCTTTTTCTGAGATGTGGATGGCCGACTGATTGCGACCTGCGATGGGTGCAGGGCCCTGTCGCTGCGCGGCCGTTCTCACCCACCCAACCCCGGTCGGTCCTTTTCCACCCGCCTACCCACCGATTGCTTTGCAATCGTTTTCCCCGGGGACGCGCCCTTTTCCCAGGCGGCGATGGCGAGCAGTCTTCCTCGCCCCCCTAAGATAGCGAAGACGGTGTGTCTTATCTGCGACTTGCTGCAGGCTCGGGCACCACACTTGCTGATCAGATGCGACCAGCCTCTCGGCTGGCGATACCGATGTCCGCTGTTCCGTTCGACGCGAAGCGAGGACATGGAACGAGTTTCGGTGTCGAGCAGATGGAAGCGTCAGTGTGGTCGAGCCGAAGCTCGGAGCAGGGAGACACCGTCTTCGCTATCCCCTCCGCTTGACCCGTCGTTCCACCCCGTCGTAATGTCCTCGCCTCATCCTTGTGCGGGCTGTTCCATGGTTCAACCACTCGTTCTGATCGGTCTGGTCGCCGCCGCGTGGCTGTACGGCCTGATCTCCCACCTTCTTTGGCCAAGTCACACGTGGGTCAATCTGACGCTCCACTCCACCCTGGAGGCGCTGGGCGGGCTGGCGGCCGTCCTCATGGGGCTGGTGCTTCTCGTGCGGAAAGTGGAATGGGAAGACGAGCGGCTCCACGGGGTGGCGAGTGGCCTCCTCGGGATGGGGGTGCTGGAAGGGTTTCATGCGGTCTCCGCTCCCGATCAGGGGTTCGTGCTGTTGCGCAGCGCGGCCAGCCTCCTCGGGGGTGTGGCCTTCTCGTTTGCGTGGCTTCCATCAGGCACGATCGGGAAGCGCGCCAGAGATGTGATGCCCTACCTCGTCGCAGGCGGGACGGCCGCCTTCGGAGTGCTCGCCGTCGGCTTCCCAGACCGACTGCCTTCATTCATTGCGCAGGACCGGTTCGCGCCTGCGGCCCTGGCGATGAACGGATGCGCCGCCGGCCTGTTCCTCGCCGGTGCGGTGGGATTTTGGAGGGAGGCCGGACGGACCGGCAGGCCGGAGCATCAGCTGTTGGCAACGCTGGCGATTCTGTTCGGGTTGGCCGAAACGATGTTTCTGTTTTCCGCTCCCTGGGACAGCACCTGGTGGACGTGGCACCTCGTGCGAGTCGCCGCGTACGTGATCGCGCTCACCTATATCAGCCGCGGCTACGTGCGGATGGTCAGCGAAACACGAAAGGCCCTGGTTGAGGCGACGCGGTCAGCACGGCGCCTGTCCGCGGAATATGCCCTGACGAGGGTGCTGGCCGAGTCGGCCACCATTAAAGATGCGACGCAGGGCGTGCTGCGCGTCGTGGGGGAGACGCTCGACTGGGAGATCGGGATGTTCTGGGGGCTGGAACAGCAGGACAATGCTCTCCGGTTCATTGACCTCTGGCATGCGCCGGACGTGGAGGCCGCTGAATTCATCCGAGATAGCAAAGACCGGACCTTTCAACGCGGGGAAGGGCTCGTCGGTCGGTCTGGGACACCGGGAAGCCGATGTGGATTTCGGACGTCTGTGCCGATCCCACGTTCCGCCGCACGCAAATGGCTGCGAGGGCCGGCTTGCATGGCGCCTTTGCGTTTCCCGTCAGCAAGGGGGAGCGGTTATATGGCGTCATCGACTGCTTCAGCCGCACGAGTCGTGAGCCGGATCGTGATGTCCTCGAGATGGTGGCGGATCTCGGAATCAAAGTCGGCCTGTTCGTCGATCGCAAATGGACTGAAGAGGAGCTCCGGCACACCGAAGCCCGTCTCGTCGAGGAGCAACGGCTCGCTGAAGTGGCGCGGGTGTTGGGCGACATCGGGCATGACCTCAAAAATATGCTCATGCCCATCACTGGCGGTGCCCAGTTGCTCGAGGAAGAACTGAGCGAATGTTTTGCAGAATTGCCGGAGTCTGCATCGACGGCCGCCAAGCCCGCGCGAGAGAGGACCCATGAACTGACCGAGATGATCAGGCAAAACTCGCGGCGCATCAACGACCGGGTCAAAGAGATCGCCGATTCGGTCAAAGGCCTGACGCGGCCTCCGCAGTTTGCGCCCTGCCGCCTGGCCGACGTCGTGTCGAACGTGTACCAGACCCTTCGCCTCCTGGCCAATGAACGGCACGTGGACCTCCGGGCGGAGGGACTCGACACGCTCCCGGTCATCCGGGCTGATGAAAGCCGGCTCTTCAATGCCATCTATAATCTGGTCAACAATGCGATTCCAGAAGTTCCGGCGGGCGGATCGGTCACGGTTCGGGGACGCCGGGACGAATCGGGTCAGCACGTGGTGCTGTCGGTGATCGACACGGGCAAGGGCATGTCACCGGAAGTCCGTGACAGTCTCTTCTCCTACCGGGCGATCAGCCGGAAAGTCGGAGGCACGGGACTCGGCACGAAGATTGTGAAAGACGTCGTGGATGCCCATGGAGGGACGATCACGGTGGAAAGCAAGGAAGGGGAGGGGACGGCGTTCCATATCACCCTCTCGATCGACGGTCCGGCACGTAAAGATCAAACTTAAATTGCGGGTCCTGTCGTCCAGCGCCCAACAGGCTTCGCACCCCGCCCGGTGTAGGGACCCCGCTCCAGGCGGTTGGGCGCCCAGCTTGACGCCACCCGCAACTGGCAACCCTATTCCCGGAGGGTATAAGCAAACGTGACAGGAGCTTTGATGCGAAGCAGTTTGATCAGCAAGACCGGAACGCTAATGGAGTGGAACGAGCGAGCTTGGAAGGACCATAGGGTGGTGCTCGCCATCGCGCAAATAAGACACCGTCTCCGCCATAGGTTGAGAGTGCTAGAAGAATAATGCACCCAGCGCAAGTCGCAGGAGGCGACCATCCACCTTTCAGCATAGACAAACCAGCGAGCTCGGAAGGATTATTTATAAGCGCGCAAAAGCGCTGAACCAAGGGGGGTCCAACTGACGGCAGAAGAGGCAGCATCTTTAAGGTCACAAATTGTGACCTTAAAGCAGGCCGCGGAAAACGCCGCAAGCTGCATGGGAGAGAAAAAAGGGGGGCAGGGAGAACGCGAAGGAGATTGTTATGAATTGGATGATTGTTCTGGCTGTTGCACTGTCAGTGGTGGTTGGTTCGTGCGCCCCGACCAAACCAGCGATCGTCGGAACCGGGACCTATCAAGTGATCGACCTTGGCGTACACCCGGGATTTGAGAGTTCCGAGCCCACGGGAATCAACAGCGTGGGACAGGTTTCTGGTTTCTCGTCAAGGAACACCGAGCCATCCCGGCGCGCGTTTTTCTACGATACGCCGCACTGCCAGCTGATCGACATTGGTGCCGCGGTACCGCAGCAAGCCTCATCGGCAGCGACGGCCATCAACGACTCGGCCATGGTCGTGGGCTCCTTCCTGCGCTCTGACGGCAGGGTACGAGCCTTTTCGTTTTATCAGGGCATGCTCCGGGATCTAGGCGGAGATGACCGGCTGAACCACCATGCGCTTGCGGTGAACAAGGGCGGGAAGATCGTCGGGTTTGAATCCGTGCCGGCGCTTTCCACTGAAGATGCGGTGTCATACACCAACGGCCAAGCCGTCCCCTTCCCATTTTTTGGGACCGCATACGTGAACAAGGCGATCGGTATCAGTGATTCAGGTGAGGTCACAGGGCCGCTAGGAGCTTCCGGAGGGCCGATACAGGGGATGAAGTTCTTCCCGAATCTGGACCACTGGTATCAGATTCGCCCAGCCTCCCCGCATCCGCAGCTTCCCGACTTCGACCGTGTCATGCAGCCTCGGGCGATCAATGCCAATGGTCACGTGACAGGCACCATCGGCAGCACGACACCTCATGCGTTTCTCTCGCGGAATCACTTTGAGCCCACGCAGGATCTGGGGACGATCGATCCGGCGCATCCGGAATGGTTCAGCGTCGCATACGCGATCAACGCGTCCGCTCACGTGGTGGGTGTCGCCCAAATTGGCGCAGAAATCACCGCCTTCCTGTACAACGGCACCACGATGATTGACCTGAACACGCGGCTCTCGGGTGCCGCGGGTTGGCGGCTCATCGGGGCACTTGCCATTAACGAGAAGGGTCTGATTGCGGCGCAGGCGTCACTTAACAACGGCCCGAGACGCGCGGTCCTGCTCTTGCCCGTTAGCCGTGTTGGTCCCATCGGTCCACTATGTGCCCCAGATATGATTGGCTGATGTTCGCGGCGAATCGATCCTCTTCCGTTGTAGCTCAAAGTATTACCCCCTTTAGATAATTGAACGTCACATCTGAACGGTCGCACGATCAGCGAAGCGTCCTGTTCGATTGGATCCCGCTGATCGGGGACACCTGCCACATGGATCTGCAATGGCGCTTCGCTGAGATTTGAGATGTGAGATCGCGCTTCGTGCTTGATCCGAACGACGTAGTGATTTGTTGGTCCACACCTTCTGTGGATAAATCTGTGTACAGCAAACTTTTTACATCTTTTTTAAGCTGTCCGGTGGCAACTGGGTACCAGATTGCCTATTTGTTAGGCATAGAAGCCCTGCACCTTCTCACTACTATATATGGTGTGGAGGATTTTCCCAGCAAGTGAAGAATACAATTAGTAAATCAGCGCGAGTGTGACAATAGTTCGCCTTGAGGCAATCTACGTAGCCCGTGCCGTTCAGCTTCAAGTGTAAAGTGGTTATCCACATCTTTTAGCCGCCCTTTTCTGGGGAATGACGAAGAGGAGTGCTTTTATGCCCTTTTGAGAATGGCCCGTAAGGCCGGCTCGAGCGCCGGATACTGAAAGACGTATCCACCCGCGAGCGCCTTCTGAGGGCTCACTCGTTGACCGGTCGTCATGACCGTGCCCAACTCACCGAGTGCGACGGATAAGACCGTTTCCGGAACTGGAATCCAGGAAGGCCGACGAAGCACACGTCCGAGTGTCGCGCAAAACGCCTGCATCCTCTCCGGCTCTGGCGCGACCGCATTAATGGGGCCCGAGACACTCGGCGTCGTCAATGCCCATTCGATCAGTCCAACGTGATCCCTCCTATGGATCCACGACACCCACTGTGTCCCTGGCATGATCGGGCCGCCCAGATACAGACGAAAGGGAAGAAGCATCTTCGGCAACGCCCCGCCGTCTCGTTCGAGTACCATCCCGGTGCGTAACAGCACCACACGAGTGCCAAACTCGGTAGCCCGTCGGGCTTCCTCTTCCCATGCGACACAGAGGTCGGCAAGAAACCCTTTGCCCTGTGGTGCCGCTTCGCTGAGCACACGATCATCGCTTGGGCCGTAGTACCCGATGCCGGAGGCACTGATGAGGACGCTCGGTTTCGCAGCCCGATGCGATATGGCTTCAACCAGACGTCGCGTGAGGTGCACTCGGCTATCGGTCAGGAGTCGTTTTCGCGCATCGGTCCAGCGTGCATCGGCAATCGGCGCCCCTGCCAGGTTTATCACCGCATCAGTGCCTTCAAGAGTCTCCTCCCAGACGCCTGGATCACGGCCATTCCACTCAACCGTCGTGACTGAAGGCCCAAACAGTTGTGAAGCAGCTCCTCCCTTTCTCGTCAGGACCGTCACCCCATGGCCCTTTCGAGACAATACCTCACACAGGGCTCGTCCAATGAACCCTGTCCCTCCGGTCACGACGACATTCATACGGCCATTCTACTCCGCCGCGCTGGGGCGAGCCACGCTGCTTGTGACGAATCAGTGATTCCCATGGTTCCCCAAAGAGCACTTTAGAGCTGCCGCTGAGTGCAGGTTACCAGGGGATGGGTTTGCGGTCGCGGATGAGCAAGCCGGTCATGGACTGCGGCGCCTCGGTGGCGAGCCACACGATCGTGTCTGCGCCTTGCTCGACCGAAAGGGGCGCCTCATGGCCTCCCATGTCGGTCTTGACCCACCCGGGGCAGACGGAGTTGACGGCGATGTTTGAGTCGGCCAGCGCGGCCGCGAATTGGCCGGTCACGCCGTTGAGCGCCGTCTTCGAAATGCTGTAGGCCGGCGCCCAGGTACCCATGTCGGAAAGTTGACCGGCTCCGCTCGAAACGTTGATGATCCGGCCGGACTGACTCTTGCGCAGCAGTGGCAAGAACGTTTGGCTCACGAGCAGCGCCCCGATCGTATTCGTCTCGAACATTCGCCGGAGCCGCTCGGCGGGCAATTCAAAAATGGACTTTTCGTCGTGGTCCAGAATCCCAGCATTGTTGATCAGGACGTCCAGATGATTCACGGTCTCCGAGGCGACATGAAAGGCGGCTTCGACGCTGATCCGGCTGGTGATGTCGAGGGGGACCGGGGTGACCGAGGGGCCAAGCGGGGAGGCCGCTTTCCGCACCGAGGCCAGCGAGCGCCCGGTCAGAAACACGCGCCATCCGCGCGTCGCCAACTGTCGAACGACCTCCAGCCCGATGCCTTTATTGGCTCCCGTGACTAGGGCGATGCCCGGCGTCGATAAGTCTCCGCTCATTCCTCTCCATTATATTCTCTGCGGAGAAAATACCGGCTGGGCTTGTCCCCAGGGTAGGGAAGGGGGAAGTTGCCTGGTCAGCCCTGTGCTCAAGGGAGCAACGGATGGTGGACTGCTGCTCCGGCGAGAGGTAAAGCATTGGATACCGGAGACGGTGTCTCTCTGCTCGAGCTTCGGCTCGACCACACTACGTCTCTCAAGTGCTCGACACCGAAACTCGTTCCGTTCCTCGCTTCGCGGGAATGGAACAGCGAACATCGGCATCGCCAGCCAAGGGCTGGGCGCACTTGCTCGACAAGTGTGGTGCCCGAGCCTGCAGCAAGTCGCAGGCAAAGACACCGTCTCCGCCATCGTTTGAGAGGACGAGAAGAATAAGGGAACTCTCGCAAGTCGAAGCCAGTTCCACCATCCATTTCGAAACGGCGCGCACTCTAGACCTGATCCAGGCCACCCCTTCAGGGGGGGGACACGAGCGAGCTTGGAAGGAGCATCATAGGCTCGCCATCGCCGCCTGGGGGAAAGGGCGCGTCACGGGTAATCGATTGCAAAGCAATCGGTGGGTCGGTGGGTGGAAAAGGCCCGACCGGGGGGTTGGGCGGGTGAGACTGTCGACCGCAGCGACAGGGCCCTGCACCCACCGCAAAGTCGCCTGAAGCCACCCATCCACCTCCATGAGGAAGGAAAGCGAGCGAGCTTGGAGGGATCATTTGTAAGGCACGCGTGCACGTTGGGACTGATCCCGACCACACTATCCCATCCCTAGCCAACCCACCCCTCATTTGCCAGGCAAATACGAATTAGTGTATATACGAAAACGTGTCGAGAAGGCTGCGACGGTCTTTGGTGATTCGAATGCTTTGGACTGGGAGGATGTTGCGCATTCGCACCAGGAGCCGCGGCTTAAACGACTGGGCTTGTCGGTGAACAGGCGGGTGTTGCTGGTGGTGTATACGATACGGAGGGAGCATGAAAAGGAAACGATTCGGATCATCAGTGCTCGGCAAGCGAGTCGGAAGGAACGTCAGGCATATACCCGACTCACAGATTGATTTCTCAGACATTCCGGAGTCAACGGAAGGCGAACTTCGGCGCGCGCGTCGGGTGGGCAGGCCGGCAAGCGGGATGGCCAAACAATTGATCGCGATCCGGCTGTCCCCGCGTCTGTTGGATCAGCTACGGAAGATGGCGGCCAAGCAAGGCAAGCCGTATCAGACGCTCATTCACGAGCTCTTGGAAAGAGCCGCTTCGCACGCCGCCTAAGCCTCAAATCGCGTGCGGCTTCGTTGCGCGCGCAATTCGGGGAGAACGCAACGCAGATGGCATTTCTCAGCTGACATCTGCGCTGCTTCGTGTCCTCCTCAGGAGCGATCTGAAAGAAAACTCATGCGAAATCCCAGGGCGTCGTCATGGCAACTATGCGGTGGGTGTCTCATCGTGGTGGGGCTCTTTAGCGGGCTGCGCGCCTCAGGGCGAGCCCGGTACAGATGTATGAAGGCGCGTCGCTCCCCAAGGAGCAAGTCGGCATCGTGCGCAGCGCATGTAAGACGGGGCCAGGGCTGACGATCATGATCGTGCGGATCGACGACAAAGACATCACGAACGGTCTGCGCGGATTTCGCACTGCTGCCGGGTGACCACAAGCTGGAGCTCAGTGCCAAGCAACTGGCGCCGAGAATAGATACGCCCATGATCAGGTCGGGATCAGTGCTGGGCGCGCCGCCGTCACCGGTCGGTGCGACGAGACGAAGAGTTGCCGGTCATCTGGGCATCCACATCGCCGCTGCGAGTTACTTGTAGTCTCCAGGCAGGACAGGAAGTCACCATCATCGGAAACGTAGGGAAGGGGTCTGACTGGGAAGCACAGTGTCAATGACACGCACATCGCTCCAGTGCTTCAGCGAGGTCAAGCACGCATGGCTCTGCCGCTGCTTGGCTCCGCAACTTGTTCCGTCCTGGACTTCGTCCGAACGGACCTTCGAACAATGCTCGCCATCGCCACATTCGACCGCAACGGCAGAGTCATGCATCCCTCGCAAGTCGCAGCTAGGAGCGATATGCGTGCCATTTCGTGAAGAACAACGAGCGAGCTTGGAAGGACTATTTATAGTGTGTTGCCCGAGCCTGCAGCAAGTCGCAGACAAGACACCGTCTCCGCCATCGTTTGGGAGGAGAAGGAGAATAAATGCGACACCTCGCAAGTCGCGTGAGGCCACCATCCACCTCCATGAGGAAGGAAAAACGAGGGCACGCTCGGAAGGAGCATTTAGGATTCACGACCGCGCCGACGCCTGCCTAGCCCGCGTACTGCCGGGCAAACCTCGTGAGCTCGCGATTGAATCGCTCAGAATCTTCCAAGTGCGGGCTATGTCCAATGCCCTCGTACACCGATTCTTCGGCATGTGGAACACAGGTCAATAGATGCGCAGTGTGAGCAGATGTGACGACGGCGTCCTTCTCGCCCTTCGTGACCAGGACGGGGACCTTGAGTCCTTTCATGACAGTATCGCGGTCGACGGTGCGGGAGAACATCCCGAGACGTGTGGTTGGTGGCACGACCATACTGCAGGCGACGAGGACTTCAAAATCTTCCGACGAGGGTTGTTTTTGAAAAAGGACTCGTAAGACCTTCCGCACGGCTTGGATGTTGTCTTCGAGATTGTCAGAACATAAACCAGGCACGGTATTGAGGAAATCGCTACCGAGCATATTGGTGGCTTTCTCTCCACCCATGACCACACCAGCACAGACGTAATTGATGCCGCCGACTGCTCCATCTCCATACTGCGCGAGATAATCATTGATGACGTAACCGCCGTACGACCAGCCCACGAGGATAGGCTTGCGCAGCGAAAGCGCAGTGAGGACTGCCTGGATATCATCGGCCCAAAGGGTGGCCTGGTTGTAATAGTCCGGGGCCGTTGGTTTTTCAGACATTCCATGACCACGAAGATCGAGGCACACGAGCCGGAATTCTTCTGCCAACGAACTTCTGTATTGCTTATGCCAGACGAGCGAACATACGTTTATGCCGTGAATCAAGACAATCGGCTTGCCTTCGGGCGAGCCGTATTGGTGTACAGCCAATCGCAGTCCGCCACCTCCAGTGATGATGTGTTGTGTGGGCATCTGTGTAGTGAAATAGATCGAATGAGCGGGGATGCTATGCCGTGCTTCACGCGTCTGTCAATGAAGGATCTGCTTCTCCATCCTCAACAGCTGTGTTTTGCTCGCCGGAAATTGGCTTACCGCCAATGCGGTATTGAGCCGCGCTTTTGAAAGGCGTAGCGTGCGATGATCTACTTGGATCGCTTCTCTCAAAAAGTCCGACTTCTTTCAGATAAGATCGAAAAAGGGGGGAATCTTGATGAGGAGAACAATGTTCGTTGCCGTCATCAGCGCCTTCGTGTTGCTATTGGTGTCCCAAGATGCACATGCACGAAAATCAATCAATGGCCGTATGTTTAGCCCCGATCAGCTTTATGGGTACTGTAATACATACGGAGGACAGTATTTTCCGCCTGGTCTCGGTGGCGCATACGCATGTCTTCTTCCAGATGGCACACTCATAGTCTGTGGCGGCGATTTCCCTTATTACTGTGTCGAATCACGCACGCTGGAAGACAAGGGCCTTGGACTCTCAGATGTGCAGGTGCGGAACATCAAGGTCCTAGCAACCGATTATGAGAAACACAGCATTCGTGTTGAGGCGGACCTGGACGTTGCCGAGCTGGATGTCGAGAGCCTCGTGCATGATGAGAAATCTGAGATGGGCGCCATCGAAAATGCATTGAAGAAATCCGAGGCCGCACGCACGCTACTGAGACAGGGAGGCGTCAAGACGTTGCGAGCCGTCACCGCTGTGTTGACACCAGAGCAGCGCGAAAAATGGCGCAGCCGGATCGAAATGCAACTTAATGCCAAGGGCGAAGAAGCCTATACGCCGGGCGCCCATCACGGTGCCAAGGAGCCAACCAAAAGGCTGACGCCGTAGCAGGAAAGTGCGGCAGGCGGCCTGCTGCTTCGCGACATCGCTCGTACTGTGGCGACCCAACGCCCGTGGGAAAAGTAGCCTGTCCCCTTTTCTTTGCCCCTTAATTCGGAACGGGCTAGGGGATGTTCGCGAACTTCACGAACTCCGTGAGCTCTTTATTGAAGCGTTTGGCATCTTCCCAAAATGGGGAGTGTCCGATGCCCCGGTAAAATGAACCCTTTGCGCCGGGCACCGTCTTCAGTGTGTAGCGGCCTACGGCGGGAAGGACAACCTTATCCTCCTCTCCATGCGTCACGAGGACTGGTACCCGAAGCTGTTTCAACGTGGCCTCATAAGGCGTGGCCCGGTTTCCCATGTATCCCCGGACTGTTGAGGGGGTCAGCATGTTGAATTTCACCATGGTCTCAAACTCGTCTTGCGTTGGAGCCCGGGCAAAACAGAGTCGTAAGAAAGCCCTCGTATTTTCTAGATTTGTGGTGAGGCTCTCAGAAGCCATTCCGGCCATTGCCTTCAACGCGGGCGAGCTGGCATTGAGCTCGCGATTCGTATTCGCGCAGACATAGTCAACACCAGCAAGGCCTTCATGGCCATACTTCATCAGGTAATCGGTGACGATCCTGCCGCCATAGGACCAGCCAACCAGCACGGGCCTGCGCAGAGCCGTGGCGTCGATGATCGCCATGACTTCATCCGCCCATCGATCTGATTCGGTATAGAACACCGCATGGGGCGGCTTATCCGATTGTCCATGTCCCCGTAGATCGTAGGTGACCATATGAAAGGTGTCCGCGAGATCGCTCACCACCTGTTTCGTCCACGAGAGATGAGTCTGCGAGAAGCCATGGACGAAGAGAATATCTGGGCCTTTCCGATTGCCCCACTCCTGCGCAGCGATGTTCACTCCGTCCGGCGTCTTTACGCGGAGCGTTCGTGTCGGTTGTGACATAAGATTTTAATTTCATTTGGGATTTGCGTTTGAAATCGGTCCCGCCGTGACCTACGCCACCTCACGCATGGATGTGCGCTGTTCGCCGAGGAAGCCCACCAGCCCGGAAGTGACTTCCGCGGAATTCTCTTTTCCGACCTACACGTATGGCATGACCGTCCTTCTTTCACAGGGTATTGATTTGCTTTGAAACCCTTTCGAGGCAAACCAGAGGAAGTGATGATCCCACAATTACACTGTCAACTTCGCCTGGCATTTCTACCAGTGTGTACTGGAAGTGCCCGATAGCGCACATGTCGGGTCTGACATAAGCGAGTGTTCCGGTCAGAGGATTCTGGGCTACCATCCACCTCCATCAGAGAGGAAAACGAGCGAGCTTGGAAGGAGCATTTATAAGCGCGCAGTAGAAGATCAATTCAGCCCACGCCCTGAAGAGAGGCGAGCGAGCTTGGAAGGAAGATCATAGTCTCGTTCTCCCTTAGCGTGGTTCCCACGCTTGCTCAATGCCACCCCCGAACAGCGGTGCAATTGGCGCTTGATCGGAGGTGGAATAGGCATTCACTGGGAATCAGTGGATAAAGACATCTCGAATCGAGAGCCTGCTCGCCGTCAAATAGATCTTTTCAGCCTTTCCGTTTTGAGCTTCGCCACCTGCTGGCTTTTTCCTTCCTAATTCCTCATCAGCACCCAGAATCCTGATACGCGTAAGGCAATAAAGAAACGAAGGGCGTAAGGAAGGAAGGTGGACGGGTCGCCTGATGCGATTTGCGATGGATGCAGGGCCTCATCCCGGTGGTCGCCTGTAGCGATGGCGAGACGCACTGTGCCGAAGGTCCGTTCAGACAACGTCTCGAACGGACCAAGTTTGCGAGCCAAGCCGCGGTAAGGCCCTGCGGTTCATCCATCGCTTAAGCAGAAAGGCGCCCATCCACCTCCAGCACCCCAGTTGCGGAGCCAAGCAGTTGACAAGGCGATGCGGTTTTACCCATCGCTGAGCAAGAGGCGGCCATCCACCTTCTACCCTTCTAATCATTTTGTGATAGAGATACTTCCCGGCATGGGACGTGCGAGCCGGCACCATACCGGGATGGCCGCCATCGCGGTGTTCAAGCTGTTCAAGGGAGCGCTGTTGCTGCTCGTCGGGTTCGGGCTGCTCGAATTGATGCACGCCGACATTGCGACCGTGTTTTCGCGGCTCCTTGAGTTCCTCCACATCAATGCCGATACTCGCCTGATGCATGCGCTGGTGCTCAAGGTGGATGCGCTGCAGCCTCATAGCCGTGCTGATGGCGGGACTGGTCAGCCTCGGCTACGCGGCGCTGTTGCTGGCGGAGGGAATCGGCTTGTGGCTGGAAGTCTCGTGGGCGGCCTATCTGACGGTGGTCTCGACCAGCGCGCTCGTGCCGTTCGAAGTCTATGAGCTTATTGAGCGGGCGACGTTGCCAAGGATCATCCTACTCGCCGTCAACCTGGTCATCGTCCTCTACCTCGTCAAGCAATTGAAACAACAGACCTTGCGGACCAGGCACCACTCGCAGGTCGTGTAGGCCACTATCCACCTCCACCGTGGGGAAGGGAAAGCGAGCGAGATTGGAGGGAGCATTTATAACTGGTTGTCCAAGCGCGCAGCGGGAGATCAATCGGCCCTCATCCCTTCGCCTTCTCGTTTTGCCATCAGCGAACTCGACTGCCTGCGGTGGCGTCGGCCTTCAACAGACAACAGTGCTTGTATTTCTTGCCGCTGCCGCAGGGGCAGGGCGCGTTGCGGCCGATTCCCTGGCGCCGCCCGGGCACCAGCGGGAGCAGCGACTCCGTGTCCTGGTGAAACATATCCCGCAGCATCGCGTACAAGGCGGGATCGCGACGCTTCAACGACTCGGGCGACGTGAAGAAATATTCGGCCAGCACCGCGAAGAATTCATGTTCGTTCGTGTAGGCATAGGCGCCGACGCGGGCGCCACGCCTCGACGGATGGTCCAGTTCCCGGGCCACGTACCGCACCCACTGCCGCACCGCCATCCAGGGCACTTCCGGAGGGAGCCCGTACTCGTTCTCTTCCTTCTCGACCAGATGCGCAAACTCATGCACCCCCACATTGTGCTTGCCTGATTGATGGTTGAATCCCGCCAGAAGCGCCGGCTTGGAGAGAATCATCACTCCGCTCAAATGGTGCAGGCCGACCATCCCAAGAATCGTTTCATCGGACCGTCCACGGCTCTGATACGCGTCGTCGAAGGCGTCCGGATAGATCAGCACTTCGCGCAGCCGATGGTATTCCCAGTCGTGGAACCCGAAGATGGGAATCACCGCACTCGCCGCCACCAGCACCCGAATCGTCTCATCCACCTCCGTGCGAATGCCCGTGATCCGGACCTCGTCGAGAAAGATCTGCACCAACTGCCGAAACCGCGCCTTCCCCGCCTCGTCAAGCGCCTCGAAGAACGTCACGTGGGTGCGAAGAATCTGCTCCCACTGGTCGCGGAAACGGCTGCTGCATCACCGCCATCCGCCGGAGACACCGCCGCCGCAGCCACCAGTATGTGAACGGACTCACCCCGAGCAGAATCCATAGAGCAGGGGAGAGCCAGCCCAACAATCCCGCCGCCAGGCCACCAGCCCACCGGCCATCAGCGCCTGCCGCTGATTCCGACGATTGCCCTCCGGCGTCACGATCATCGTGGTCGTCTCCTGTGTGAAAGCTCTTGGAGCGCCACGATTCTACTCCGGAACGCGCACACGTTAGCGACCATTCGGGCTAGCCTTTGAAACGCTGACCTGCGGTTGGCTTTTCCGATCGCCATTTCCTGATCTTCCAGGACCGAGGAGCATCTATAGAGATTGAACTGGATGACGATAGCAGAACCAACTTAATAGCTGATCAGGAGAATCATGTGACTTCAAAGGTGTCTAAGATCTTAGACATGTGGCCAAATTCGCAGTGATGAGGTCCAAATTGCCTCACTTGGCGACGCGCACGATTTCAATGTCAGTTCAGTTCATTGATTAACAACGACTTTGCTTTCGCTGGTGTTGGCACTACTCTTGAGTAGCGTGACCGCGACTGTGGCACCTGTGTGCAAAGTGCAAAATTCGCACAGATTCCGCAAGCATTGTTTTCTGCATCTTATGAAGGAATTCGAACTCTCCACGAAAGGAAGCGAGTATCGAAAAATCGAATGGTCCATTGATTCGTGTCAAACCCCGCTAGAGCCAAGTGAGAGAGATAGATTGCTCTCACTTCCAACTTCAGCATTGGCAACAGGGGATTAGTGGTTGGGCAAACGCTGTTGCCTCAGACCCTGCTGAGATCATCAACTTGTTAGCGAGTCAGGCACCCGCAACGGTTATGGCCGTGCGGTCGGTGCTAGAAGAGCAATATCGAAGCCGATAAGGCTCTGGAGGTCACGTAGATGCAGGCACGCGAGGAATATGACCGAAAGACTTTAAATGGTGTCATTCAGGTCCTTTTAGTGGATGACCATGCCATGGTCAGGCAAGGGCTGAGAGCCATCCTGGAAAACTATTCGGATGTGCATGTCGTAGCCGAAGCTGGTGATGGTAGGCAAGCCATCGAAGCAGTTAGAACCTTAAGGCCGCATCTCGTCGTGATGGATATAAATATGCCTGCCATGGATGGGATCGAGGCGACGGCATTTATCAAACAGGAGTATCCGGACACGATCGTTGTGGGCTTGTCGTTCAATGCCACCAAAGAGCACCGCGAGGCCATCATAAAAGCCGGTGCTGTTGATTTGATCACGAAGGAAGCTGCCGTCGAGCAATTGCATGACAGCATCGTGATGGCAATGGCACTCAGCGCGTCGTTTCTCTCACCTGCTCTATCTCCTGGCCAGACCGGTCCTTCTACTCTGTGAATGATTTAGGCTAGGCGATCTGCGAAGACGGGGTCCTCCTGCTCCAGAGGGAAGAACGACACTCATATCGCTCCTGTGCTCCCGGAGTGCGCACGCGGGATCAACCAGATTGTGAAATCAAGGGAGGTGCTCCCTCCACGGGCGCAGTAGGAGCAGCATGGCTGCCACTCCATCTCTCATCTCCCACGTGCGCACCGCAACCTGATAAAATCGGCTGAGAGTGAAGGAGAACGCGTGCCATGACCGCGAGAACGGTGCCACTCGCCATGGGCCTGCTGCTCCTCTGGGTCGCCGCCGGCTGCACGAACGTGCAAGTACTACGGCTGACTTCAGAGACCTTTCCCTCACGTGAGGTGGAGGACGTCGCCATCCTCAGCCGGTTTCCCAGCCTCGAGTATGAAAAGATCGCCGAACTTAGCGAGACATCGTCATCGGACAATATCGAGAAACTCCAAAGACATCTGCTCAACAAGGCGGCTGAGCTCGGAGCCGACGCGGTCGTGTTCTCGACGCCGATTACGCGCACGGAGCAACGTGTGGCGTATCAGCCGGTCTATAGCCCATGGGGATACTATCGCCGCTATTATGGCCCGGGTCCCTATGGCTATTGGGGGCCGTGGGGCTATCGCTACGGACCATGGGGACCGACGTGGGGCTATCAGCAAACGGTCCCAGTGCCGTATTCGGTACGCATCACAACCGTGAAAGGCACGGCCATTCACTACAGCTGACGCGGTATCGCGGATGGCAGTCAGTTCGGAGGAGGGGAGTATGAAGACTCACCACGCAATGATCGTCAGTCTGGCCTTGTTGACCGCCACTGCCTGCGACGGCGGGGCCGTCGTGAAAGAGCCACGCGGACCAAAGTCCGATACGGTCATCACTATGCTGCACCAGGGAGTGATCGAGCTGAACGGGAATATCGAAGAGCTCCAACACCACATCGCCGACCTCAAACAGATGCCGATCGACTCCGATCCACGAGTGCAAGAGCTGCAGGGGTTAGATCTCGCAAGTTGGGAACTTCACCTTCAGCAATGGATGCTCCAACGCGATAATCTCGTGTCCTCGCTGGACTCCATTCAACAGGCCCAAGCGGCTCCGCAGGACAGGGCCGCCATCGGCGACCAATGGTCGGAGCGACGGGTGCAATACATGAAAACCATAGAGGAATTGAGAAGCAACCGGCGAAAGATCGAACAGAAGCGCACTGACGTGGAATCGCAAGTGCTGGAACGGTATTTTAAGTAGCAAAATAGTGCGGCTGGTCCCTTCGTATCTTGTGCTCGCGCAACGCGCACACCAGAAAGAAGGCAGACGTGGATGGCCGCTTCTTGCTCAGCGATGGGTAAAACCGCATTGCCTTGTCACTGCTTGGCTCCGCCAACTTGGTCCGTCCTGGACTTCGTCCGAACGGACCTTCGAACAGAGCGTCTCGCCATCGCCGCCTGGGAAAAGGGCGCGTCTTGGCGCGCCCAGGGTTGGGCGGGTGAGAATGTCGACCGCAGCGACAAAGCCCTGCACCCATCGCAAGTCGCAATCAGTCGGCCATCCACGTCTCAGAAAAGGGAAACGAACAAGCTTGGAAGGATCATTTATAAGCGCGCAGTAGGAGATCAATCAGCCCTCACCCTGACAGAGAACAAGCGAGCTTGGAGGGAGCATCATAGGCTCGCCATCGCCGCCTGGGAAAAGGGCGCGTCCCGGGTAATCGATTGCAAAGCAATCGGTGGGTCGGTGGGTGGAAAAGGCCCGACCGGGGGGTTGGGCGGGTGAGAACATCGACCGCAGCGGTAGGCATGCACCCCTCGCAAGTCGCGTGAAGCCACCATCCACCTTCATCAGGAGGGAGAACGAGCGAAGCTTGGAGGGGGCATTTATGAGGCGGTGCTCCCAACCCCGAGGCCTCCGCGCTTGCGCCTCCTCAGTGTTCCTCCTTACAATGGGCCAGCGCGCGAGGTGCCCATGCGCCGCCTTTCTCGCCTCTATCTCGTCGTTCTCCTCTTCGACCTGACATTCTTGACCGCTTGTAATCACCTCGTACTCAACCCCGCGGATAGCACCGTGACGACGACGGGAAAGGTCATTGCGAGAGGAATCCTCCTCATCCCGACCTTCGGAGCCAGTGAACGGCGGATCAATCGTTATAGAAATGGCGTCCCCGTCACAGATGGATTCCACTCGCGCATGTCGAATGGAAACGAGACGATCGTCATTGTCGGAAACAACAACAGCGCCAACAGTGCGGCCACCATTTGGTTACAGAAGCGGGGGCTGTCGGTTCTTGAACGCAGCCAGTTAGACCAAATCCTCGCGGAACAACAACTCCGCCTTGTGCGCTCCTCGGATGATGAAGCCATGCTGCTTCACGTCGGGCGTCTCGCAGGAGCCTCCCAAATCATTTTTATCGACACGACCTCGTCGGCAGTGTCCATTCGAGCAGTGGATCTGGAAAGCGGAAAGATCGGATGGACGGGAAGCGCTCACTACCGGGATATGAGAATCAAAGAACCGGGAGATCCCAGCATGAAATTGACTTGCCAGGCGCTCGCCACGGCATGGGGATTCCGCGAGCCCGGCGATCTCTACATTCCTTCGCAACAGATGTGCGACCTGCGCGACACCCGACCAAAGGGCTGATCGAATACCGAAACCCTTCCTGTCCCCTTTCCTTGTCCGCTGTCAACCTGGTCATCGTCCTCTACCTCGTCAAGCAATTGAAGCAGCACACGTTACGGCGGAGCTAGCTACAATGGTCCTTCCAAGCTCGCTCGTGTCCCTTCGGGGCGGGGCTGGATTGATCTCCTACTGCGCGCTTGGACGAGCACCGCCCTCCTCCTTTCCATGCCCCGCATAAGGCGGATCGTCGTGACCTGCGACTTGCGAGGAGTGCGTGACCCTGTCGCTGCGGTCGACACTCGATGGCCAACCCTGGGCGAAGAGTCCCTTTTCCATCCAGGCGGAGATGGCGAGACGCAGTTACAAGGTCCGTTCCAATCGTTCATCAAGATGCTGTTTCCTTTCCTTAGGTAACGTCGCCCGCTGCGCGTTCGGCGAGCAAGGAGATCAACCAGCCCGTACGCCCCTTCGCCCTCAAAACCAATCCCTTCATAATTGAACTGTCTTGTTCGTTGGTCTTTTGTTGGCTGAGGTCACCATTCGGGATTAGCTGACAACCCTCATTCTGCTGGCGCGCCTCCTTCTGCTGGCGCGTTCCCCTGTTGGCGAGCACGAGACGCGACTGCCCGACTCGACGAGGTCGACGACGTGAGGCCCCGCGGTTAGCTGGGCATTCAGATTCCAACCTTCGGCGAATGCGAACACTCCCACGGCAATCATCATGAAAAGAGTCATTCTGTCTCATCTTGTCTTCCTCCATTCCAACTCCTGGATTTCAAAACAACAACGGATGGTTGCCGGAACCAACCATGTTGAACACGGCAACGCCGATGATGACGTAAGCCAAAATGATCATGATCCAAGACGACATGGTGTCAGCTCCCTTTCGCCCGACCTTGAAGTACTCATCCTTCTTCTTCATCCAATTGTCTGTCCTCTATCGCAGAGATCGTGCCCAGCGAATGACGCTCGTCAAAGGCAAGCTAAAGTGATGAAAGCAAACACGTTGTTGGTGAAAACCACCTGACTTTTATGGCGGGGAAGACAGGGGTGACGAAGGGATCTCTGTCGTCATGTCGGCAGCGTGCCGACCCATCGGCATCGCTGAGTCATGTCTCGCACCTTCCTCGGCTATGCAGCGCTGTTGCTGGCGGAGGGCATCGGCTTGTGGCTGGAATTCTCGTGGGCGGCCTATCTGACGGTGGTCTCGACCAGCGCGCTCGTGCCGGTCGAAGCAGAGGAGCTTGGCGACCCGTTGCAGATCGAGCCAGTCGTTACTGTGCCGCCCAAACTTATTAACGCAATTTTTGATGAGTTTGGTATTTCATCGGAGGAGTGGGCAGCACCATATGTGTCGGCTCAGACTTTGGCCGATCGTGTTTCTTGGTTTGGTACCAATATCCATACGAATGACGGGGATGTTTGGGTCGGATCACCGTTACGTGTGCATCGCCGGTGTGAGGAACCAATGTTCTCAATCTCGAACTACATTGCTTATGA
Organism: uncultured Nitrospiraceae bacterium; assembly: GCA_963824855.1. Taxonomy (GTDB): domain Bacteria; phylum Nitrospirota; class Nitrospiria; order Nitrospirales; family Nitrospiraceae; genus Nitrospira_C. The sequence continues at coordinate 2,709 of CAWGQP010000002.1, read as the reverse complement.
CGGTCTAATGGTTTACGGGACATCCCGAGAGCAATCAGCGATTGGGGAGATCTTAGGACCTAGCGCTTGGATCGATGTAGGTGGAGAAGCCGAAGGAAAATGGAGTCCTGCCGAAGGAGAGGTAGCTCTGGCCTTACTCAGTCGCATATTAGATTCAGGGATGCGTGATCCCGATATCTTCTTTATTACTCCGTTTAGAATCGTTTCGCAGAAGCTGAGGGAGTCATTCCGGCGCGATTCACGAATGGCTGGCCGACTGCCTGAGAATCCCTGGAGCTGGACGTCAAATAGGGTGGGGACCATTCACACGTTTCAAGGTAGAGAAGCGGAAGCCGTTGTTATAGTTCTTGGAGCACCAATGGATTTTTCATCAGGAGCACGGCAATGGGCTGGTCACCCCCCAAATCTGCTGAATGTGGCTGTAACACGAGCCAAGCGGAGAATTTACGTCATTGGCAACCGGGCAATGTGGATGAATGCTGGCTCGTTTACTCACTTAGCGCAAAACTTACCGGTGAAACAGGTGTTTAATTAAAGCCCCTTCACTTTCTGCGAGTGATGAAAAGGGGACAGCCTGAGCTAGCCCCACTTTCGTGGACACCTCAAAAAGGGGACAATGTTTTCGCTTGATTCAACGCACTCGCCGTAACGGCTGCTATCAATAATAAGCGAGCCGATGTAATCTGCCTCAGCCGTTCCTATTGAACGCAGACCTATGCGCTGTGGCGGTTCACCGAGTCGAACCGGTGGGGAGGATACCATCATGAAGAACGTTGAGATGACTGTCGAGGGAACCATGCTGACGATCAAGGTGGATCTCTCCAAAGAGTTCGGGCCCTCTGCGTCGGGAAAAACGATCATCATTGCGTCGACGGAGGGAAATGTGACGATTCCGAATCGCGAGGAAAAAGTCGGCCTCAACGTGTATCGAAAGAAGTCGTGAAGATACCGGGAGGGACTATGAGGCTCGCTCATGTGGTCGTATCTCTTGCCTTGAGCACGTTCGTCAGCACTTCAGTAGGATGCAGGGATATTGCTGAGACAACACCACCTCCACCTCGAAGCAATATGGTTTTCAAACGAGACCTGTATAAGGGAACAGGGTGTTTGGAATATTCCTGGGTATCAGAAGGTAAACGGCGGGTGATACAGCTCAACCCCAACATCCAAGAGGGAGAGGGGGACGGGCCGATGGCCAAAGACGCTTCCCATGTTCAGGTGTATGCCCTCTCGAATGGTCTCTACGGTGTAAAAGAATGGCAATTCCCGTCCGGCCCGCCGCATTCCTCGCCCGTCGTGAGGGCCGTGGTCGAGGTGAAACAGACGGAGGCGGTAGGGACTGTTTTCTACCAAGATCAGTCACACGCGAGTGACACAAAAGCGCTTGTGCCGATGCCTGTCAAATGTCCGGCTACCGTAGAGCGCGTCTCGATCGTCGATCCAGAAATCACTGATCTCGATCCTCGCACAGTCACGCGGAATACCGCTGTCACAATCATACTCACAGGGTCACACTTTACGAAGGACAGCGTTGTTCTGATCGATGGTGCGAATCCCACTACGAAGTTTGTCAGTCCATCGGTGCTAGAGGCAGGACTCGAGGCCAATGATATTGCGACTCCGGGAAAACGAGGCGTCAAGGTCCATGGTGCCAAGGACGGTACGACCTCCAATGAAGTGACGTTGACCGTAGAATAATTCGTCTCTGCGGACATACTTGCACGATGGCATGAGGACAATTCATACAGTGATACAGGGCATTCAAGGAGGTGCAGGACAATCGGTTTACCGTTGATCTAAATTTTTACATGGTGCTTACGCATCTTTCATTAGCTCTTTTCGAGAGATATCGTTTCCCCGCCTCCGACAGATGCCGCCTCTTAATCCAAGAAATGGCACACCGATTGCTTCGTTTCGCCTCGTCAGCAACCACGACCAACCAGCAATGCACCCGGACGTAGAGCGGCAACTGCGTCAACCATCCACATAGGACTGAGGAAAGCCTGATGGTCTTCATCAGGCTATGGGTGTGTCTACTTCGTTGCCGTGTTTTATCGGATGCACGCGTTCACCGTCCTTCTGAGGGTCCGCTGAGAGCAGAACATCATGAGGAGTATCCATATGAACTGGCTAATCGCCGGCGCTGGGGTTCTAGTTTTGTGGTCTACGACTGTATGGGGAGCCTCGCTGACATGGGATGCCAATAGTGCGTCCGATCTAGCGGGGTACCGTGTCTACCAGTGCAGTCAACTACCCTGTTCGAAATCGTTTGGGACGGCGACACTGCTTGCTACGTTAGGGAAAGTTACGAGTTTCAATGTTGGAACACCCTCCGTCGTTCAACACTATGTGATTACTGCGTACGACTTCGCACTAAACGAATCGGGCGCGAGCAATGTCCTGACCTATTACCCCCCTAGCGCTTCGCCACAACCCGCTGCAGCGGTGAGTCTGGGGGTCGCTGGAGGGCCGAATCTTCCGTTACACGGAAGTACCGCCCGTGTCACGGTGGGGATGGCCGGCACGAGGCCGACGAAGGTGGAGCTATCACGGGATGGCCACCCTCCCTTTGCCGTGTGGCCCTCGGGCACATTTTTTACATTGTCGCCAGACGGCCAGTCGTTGACAGGGAACTGGTGCATTATCATCCGTATGGGTGAAAGCTGAACTCGATTTGTGCCGCTAGCGCTCGCCGGAAGATGCCGCGCA
>CAWGQP010000001.1:0-235546 GCA_963824855.1 uncultured Nitrospiraceae bacterium | reverse complement strand
CGCCCGACAGGACTTGAACCTGTAACCCCCAGATCCGTAGTCTGGTGCTCTATCCATTGAGCTACGGGCGCGTCGAGAGTTGCTGCCGAGTTATGAGTTGTGAGTTAACGGCTCGAAGGGCGCTAAGGGTAGGCGGGAAACCGCAGCGACCTGCTACTGAACTCAGCACTCACCACTCAGAGCTGTGATGCAGCAGCCAGCGGTTATACAGGGCGAGAGGTTGACTGGTCAAGGGTGAGCAGGTCGAACATCCTTCTAAAAGACTGTTTTGCTGACTTCTGTAATGTGGAGACTCTCGGTTCCTTCGTTATCCACCGCGGTGACCGAGAAGTAATATGTGCGCCCGCCTGTGAGATTGCCGATGATATATGTGGTGGCGTTCCCCACCGCAATCGGTGTCCCATAGCCACCTGACTGTGTGCCCATGTAAACCTTGTATCCCACGACATTGGTCTCCGAATTGGCGTCCCAGCTGAGGGTCGCCGTACCAGTGCTGGACGGCATTGCCACGGTAAGGGTCACGGGGATCGCTTGAGGACTATTGGAAGATCCTGACGCGCTGACGTTGATCACTGTGCTGTACGATCCCGCGGCCAGACCGGTGGTCGACACGCTTGCGCTGATGCTATCGGTCTCGGTCGTCGTCGTGCCGCTCGAGATATTAAGGGCAAGCCATGCTGCCGGTTCAGTCATTGTCCACGTCAACGTCCCGCCCGTTGGATTCGACAGCGTAATCGCTTTGGACAGCGGCGGTGGACCTCCCGCCACGCCTGAAAAGTTCAGACTCGTTGGATTGAGCAGAATGCTTGGCGTGACAGTGGCAGTTCCGCCGGTGGGAGTTCCCGCGGTACAACTAAGTTGACCGGCACCGCTGTAACTTGTCTTCTGTCATTCTTGTCGGCTAATAGCGATGCGGATTGTCCCGCTATAGGTGCCCGCGACCATCCCAGTGGCGTTGACTTGAACAACAATCTGATCCTGCTCGCGTGCGATCGTTCCTGATGCAGTGCTGATCGTCATCCAGGTCTTGTCGCCCGACGCGTTCCAGGCCTGTGCTACCAGAGATTTGTTGCTGAACGTTACCGTTTGAGACGCCGGTGTGGGACTCGTGATTCATGCAGGGTAGGAGAGGGTCGTTGGGACGACTGGGAATGCGAGTCCTTCCGATGCCATTGCAAGCACGCTCGAAACGGGGAGGATCAATGCCGTACGGAGAGTGGTGACAAGCGCCGCAGCGTTGATGTGATTCATTGCCGCCTCCTGTTGGTCGCGTGGAACCTAGCAACGCACATGCCACTCCGACGAAGGGACACCTTGTCCAGCGCCGCACGAAATTCTTTGAAATCATCACCAGGAAGAACCGTTCGGAGGAAATCCCTGTAGGGACGACCAACCATTGTTGTGCAGCCTTGAGCATTCCGAGACGGTTGTCATGCAAGAACAATAAAATAATGTTCAGATTCTCCAAACTCCAGTAGGATAGGCCCAGCGTTTTCAGGAGCTCGGTCGGACATGCCAAACCTCCATATCGTTTCGGATGTCGCTGTGCCTGCTGCCAGTCCAAGACCGGCCGTATTTCCGGTCAAACTGGTCTTGCAATGGTGTATCGGCATCCTTGCAGCCTTCGCGCTGGGGAGCTGGCTTGTCTGGTGGGCTGCCCTGGTGCAGCGCGCCTTTTCGCTCGAGGACATCCGGTCGGCCTGTCAGCGTGTCATGCCTGAAGCCGTGGACCGCTGCGTCGACACGGTCACGATCCAGCGAGGAGGCGCTCGACGATGAAATTGCGAATCGCTGTCGCCGCGCTGCTCATGCTGGCAGGCGTCGAAAGCCAGGCGGTGTTCGCCCAAGACGCGGAGGAACGGCGGTCCAGACTAGAACTCGGTGTTGGCGGCTGGGTGATGACCCAGGGAGAGACCAAGTGGGCGCACAACGCGTCGTCAATTCCTGGACTTGGCGATCCGACCTCGAAGCTCACCTACAAGGATGTCGGGACCAACATTTTCGAACTCACGGCGAGGCTATGGGTCACTCCCAAGTGGTTCGGCCGGCTGACCGGGGGATTTGGGGCGATTGGCGGAGGACGTTTAACCGATGACGACTACCTGGCCGTCGACGGCGGGGCTCCGTCCTCGCGAACGTTCAGCGATATCACGGGCGACAACACGTGGTATCTCAATGCGGACGTCGGCAGGCGGATTGTGGAGTTCCCTCACTCCCGAGGCTACTTGGACGTCTTCGGCGGCTACCAGTACTGGTATCAGCGCTATACGGCCAATGGGCTAGGGCAGGTGTCTTGCTCGACCGCCGGGCAAACCGTGGATCTGGATCCTGGCACGCCCGACAATCAGCCTTTGTGCAATCCGAACAGCTCAGTCAGCAGCACCATTCCCGTCATCACCAATACGACGCATTGGCACTCGATCCGGGTGGGAGGAACGATCGAATACCGGTTCACGCGCCGGGTAAGCCTGCAAAGTACTGTGGCATTGATTCCAGTCAGCATCGTGGACAATAAGGATATCCATCATCTGCGCTCCGACTTGAGCCAAAACCCGAGTCTCTCGATGTTGGGGTATGGCATCGGTGCCGATGCAGACATCGGTGCGCGCTTCATGATCATCAAAAATCTCTTTGCGAGCGTCGGCTATCGTATCTGGTGGAACCGGATGCTTGATGGCAACGTGACCTTTCACAACTCGAACGGCTCCTCGAATGAATTTTCGCTCACGGAGCTTCAGACGTTCCGCCACGGCCTCACGTTTGGCTTGAACTATTCCTTTTAAACGTCTGTTGATAAAGACGGCATTATCACCTCCCGCCCTGGCGCGCCAAGACGCGTCTTTCACCAAGCTGCATTTCGTGACGCCCATCATGCTGCGGCCGACCGTGGAACGATGCGCCTTGGCGCGTCGGGGTGGGTGGGTGAACAACGTGCCTTTCTGAACAGCCTATGAATGAATGATGGGACGGTTCACCGGCGGCGGCCGGAAGGCATGGTTTCGTCCTCGTAGCGGGCGAACAGGCGTCTGGCTTCGGGATGCAAGTAGTTTGGGTGGCCGTGGGGAATGCCGGTTGTCCGGAAAAGCGGTGTCAGCTTGCCGTCCGGATGAAGGTAGCCGGCCCGTAAAGGTACCGTCCGCTTGCTGTGTTTGATCAAGTAACAGGGGGTAGTTCGGATGGACGTCAGCCAGTCGGCGATATCGTGCGGATTACCGATCGAGGCGGAGAGGAGCAAGAGCCTGGCTTGGGACGGGCAGAAAATAATGGTTTCTTCCCAGACGACGCCACGCTCCGGATCCGCAAGGTACTGGGATTCGTCCATGATCACGAGCCCTAAGGTGTCGAGCCGCAAATCGATTTCTCCACCGGCCGCGTCGTAGAGCAGATTGCGCAGGATCTCGGTGGTCATGATCAATAGCGGCGCCTGTGCGTTGTCGCGCCGGTCGCCCGTCAGAATTCCGACCCGTTCTGCGCCGAAGATGCGAGAAAATTCCGTGTATTTCGTGTTCGACAGCGCCTTGAGCGGCGAGGTGTAGATCACCGTGCGGTTTTCCTCCATGGCGCGCCGCGCCGCCTCCACGGCGACATAGGTTTTTCCGCTTCCCGTCGGCACGCTCACGATCACGTCGCCCTGTTGCAACTTTACCAGCGCCTCTTCCTGCCAGGGGTCGGGAACGAACGGTTGGGGTGAAGGCACGCCGATCCCTTCGAGCCAGGCACCCAGTGCAACGGGAGGTTCATGATGCTCCGGCTCGTGATGGGCAGGATGAGGGCGACCGTGCGCTGCTGCTCTCGGCCGCTCAACGGCGGGGCGTGCGGCGGGTCCAACTGGCTGGGACTGCCGGTCGGCGATCAACGCCAGCAAATCCGATTCGAAACCTTGGCGGTTTTCCGCCGAGTGTCGCAGCAACAGCTCGATCAGCCGGCGCTTCCCTGCACGAAAATGCCGATGCACCCGGCCGCGTGCGAGCCGATGGAGAAGCTCAACCGGTTGTTCGGCGAGAATCCGTTCGAGTTCTTCAGTGGTCACGGGTGCACTCGATCCTTGTCATGGAAGTTCTTCCAACACGCCCCGACGTAGTGTCGCAATCGCCTGGGATGCGCTCTCCGCCAGCGACGGGTGCGTGTCCCTCAACCCATGCATCTGCGAGAGAAACTCCAGGGTCCGCGCGAGTAACCGATAGATGTCGCCTTCCGCCATCGTGGTTTTCTTGCACAGTCCGATCCACGTGAGCGTAGGATCGCCAATCCACTGTTCGGTGACCGCGGCAATGTCGGCCCGGAGAAGCGGAGGATCTTCAAATGGCGAGAGCGTTTCAGCCAATTTTCGCACCTGCGCCAGCAGAGAGGCCAGCCCCGGGCTGATGCGGGGGAATGCGCCGGGACGGTCGTCGTCGTGCGCAATACTCGACATGACAGCTGCCAATAATGCCGGCGAAGCGCCCGAGAAGGCTTCCGCACGGACGAGCTCGGTGATCAAGAGCGAATGGTCGATGCGGATGAGCCTGGCCCATTCACCGGTTTCCGTCAGTTGCACCGTGGGCGAGAGGTAGCCGAAGTGCTGCAGGGCATCGATCTTTTCCTGAAAGCGGTGCCACAGACTGGTTCGGAGCGCCTGAATCGCTTTCATATGACGCTGCTGTTCCTGACGGAGCTTTGAGGCATGTGCGTGATCTTTCTGACAGGCGGACCGCGACGGACAGGTTGGGCAGGAAAAATCACCTAACGTCTGCACGATGGCGTCGGGAATCAACTCCTCTTTGGGAACCAGGATCGGCAGGACGGGCAGGCGAGGGGGCAGTTCTTCCAATGCTCGGAGGAGCTGTTCGATGCTTTCCGGCGTGCACCAGGGATAGACCGGCGCTTCCACGCAGTCCAGCACATGGTCGAACACTTCGGTGACGATCGCCGCCGGACATTCCGTGATCGCGCCTCCCGGCCGCAGCAACGTCACCATCGGACTTTTCTGTCCCTTGCTCCGATATTGCCTCAATACGACACCGCGGCTTTTTGAGAGGCCAGCCACGCGTCCGGCTGTGAGGAAGTGAAACCGCGCGGCTACCTCAGGCGGCTCATGTCTTCTGACCGGTGTCCGGTGCGACCGTTGACGGCGGACGTGGTCGAACAGCTGCCACTGGGAAATCCAGTCGGTGCAGACGCGCGGGCCGTAGGGCTCGATCTGCCGGTGAATGTCGTCGAGTTTTCGTTCGAGCACCTCGGCACGCTGATTTAATTGGAATTGCGCAAAACTCTTCGCGAGGATCGGTTGCATCTGATCGAGCGGATGCGCCTTGAGGAGATTCAACACCATCGGATAGCTGATCACGAACTGGCTGTTGATCGCTTCCGGATGCCCCGTCAGTCCCTTGGTGATGACGCCGAGGTCGATGTACGGCGAGGGTGTGACGATCGCAAACCCCACGAGATCTTTCCCGCGACGACCCGCGCGGCCGGCGACCTGTTGGACTTCGCCGATCGTGAGGTCCGTAAAATCGCGCGCTTTGCGGATGCTGGATTGGGTAATGATGACGGTCCGCGCGGGAAAATCGACGCCCGCCGCCAAGGTTGTCGTGGCAAATACCGCGTCGAGACAGCCGTTGCGCATCAACTCCTCGACGGCGATTTTCCAGGAGGGCAGATGGCCGGCATGATGCGCTGCGACACCGATGCGCTGGACCGTCGGAATCAGCGGATGCTCAGCGATGCTCGGATATTGGTCGATGACCTGCGTGAGGACATTGGCAATTGCCTCCTGGCGGGCCGGAGGCAGGAACGAGCGCGTATGATCGAAGGACTCCATCGCTTCATCGCAGGCGCGTCTCGACGTCAGGAACACGATGGCGGGGGTGAGGTGTTTCTGCCGGAGGGCTTCGATCAGGTCAACCGGATGTATCGAGGGAGGCATTCAGCTTCATACCCTTCGAAATGACGACAAGACCGGATTCTGTGACTTTGAAGCGTTGCGCATCGGCGGCGAGATCGTATCCGATCTCGGTCTTGGGCGGGATACTCACGTCCTTGTCGATGATGGCGCGCCTGATGCGGCACTGTTCGCCGATCACCACATTTTCCATGATCACCGACTCCCGGACATCCGCGTGGTCCTGAACACGCACGTTGGGGGAGAGGACCGAGGTTTGGACCCGGCCGCCGGCGATGATGCACCCGCCACACACAATAGAGTCCAAGGCGACGCCCATGCGGCCGCCCTGGTAATCCTGCGCGAACACGAACTTGGCGGGCGGGAATTGGCCTTGATACGTGCGGATAGGCCACTGCTGGTCGTACAGATTGAACAGCGGATCGACGGCGACCAAATCGAGGTTGGCTTCCCAGTAGGCGTCTAGCGTCCCGATATCGCGCCAGTACTTAACGGCCTTCTTATTGGCGTCCTGGAAATTGTACGCATAGACCCGGCGGGAGCCGATCATCCGCGGAATGATGTTCCGGCCGAAATCGTGCGGCGTGTTCTCCTGGGCATCGGCGATCAACTCCTCCCGCAAGCTTTTCGCGCGGAAGAGGTAGATGCCCATCGAGGCGAAGGCTTTGGAGGGATCGCCGGGAATGTGCGTCGCGTTCGACGGTTTTTCATTGAATTCCTGGACCGCGAAATCCTCGTCGACGCTCATGATGCCGAACCGCTTGGATTCCTCGATCGGGATGTCCAAGGCGCCGACGACCACGTCCGCGTCCTTGGCGATGAGCCAATGGAACATTTCCATGTAGTTCATCTTATAGATGTGATCTCCGGCGAGCACGAGCACGTATTCCGGCTGATCGGTGTCGAGCAAGAACAGGTTCTGATACACGGCATCAGCGGTGCCGCGATACCATTCTTCGCTGATCCGCTGCTGCGGAGGAATCGACGCGATGAATTCACCCAGCTCGGCGTTATACACGTCCCAGCCGGTGCGAATGTGGCGGTCGAGGGAGTGCGACTTGTACTGAATCAAGACGGCGACTTTCCGCAGTCCGGAGTTCAGGCAGTTGCTGAGTGTAAAGTCGATGATGCGGTATTTCCCTCCGAACGGGACGGCGGGCTTCGCCCGGTGTTCGGTGAGCGGATGCAGCCGTTCGCCGCGTCCTCCGGCCAGCACCATCGTAAAGATATTCTGCATGGCGGCGATTGTAGCAGGAACCCTGAGCAAATAGAAAGAAAGCGAATCCGTTGACATCCGCGGTGGGGCAGTTGATACTACGAACCACGACGTGATTGTTCATTGGAGCGGTGGGCTGAAGGGGTGGATATGAAAGAGGATGTCCTGGTGTCGTCCCTGGCGAAAAAAGTCGTCGCAACTACCAAAAAAAAGTCGGCGTCTGAAGAAGATCAGGAAGCCCTCCGCTGGCGTCTCGAACATCTTGAGTCGCAAATGCAGAAACTCTCCGAACTGGTTCGGGACCATGCGGAAGATGTCGACCGCTTGGTCCGGATCGTCGCCGAGGACCGCAACGCGATCCGCCAGCAACTGTTGCGGAAGCATCATGAGCAGGTGCGGGTGCGCAAGCACTTGCGTGCGTCCAACTCCAAAGCCGGTGTGGATCTGTAGTTGCCCGCCGCTCTTCGCCTACCCCCCTCTGGTAAACACTTTCACGATGTGCCGGCTGCTGGACTTTCAGTAACTAAGTGCTGATTTATCCTCAGATTATTTGCATCGTCTGTCGGACACTGTATAATGCAGCTGATCCTATGAGGTGGGTTCCATGATCGCCTCGACGCGCACTAGTCGTCTGCGAGGAACCATACGTGTTGCGGCAAGATAGGCGATCGGGCCATTCGACTTCGTTACTTGCCGGTCTGCTTGCTCGTTTTATCGACTCAAGCCTGGTCCGCCACGCCCCCAGTTCCGCCGGCCGCTGAGCAGCGCACGCTCAGGCTCCATGCGACTCGGCCTGACCGATGCCTTGGCTCTGTTTCTGCAACAGAATCTCGACGTCCTCATCGCCAAATACGGCATCGAATACAGCAAAGGACAACAAATCACCGCGAAGACTGTTTCCCAATCCGGTCGCGTCGATCGGTACCCTGAGTTCGTATACTCAAGGCAGAACGCTGTCTACCGGCGGACAACTCTTCTTTCAAGCCCAACAACTGTTTGAACTGGCCGGCAAGCGCGGATATCGAATCGAAAGCGCGGGATTCGGGACGCAGTCTACTGAGGCGGCATTTGAGGATGCCGTTCGTCAGCTGGGGTTTACCGTCAAGGACAGTTACTACCGGGTGCAGCTGGCACAGCGGCGGTTGGCCCTGGCCGAAGAGAACCGCGACCGGTTCTCACGGATTCTCGACATCAACACGATCCGCTTCAAAAAGGGGTATATCGCCGAAGTCGACCTCATCCGGATCCGTCTGCAAATGGTCGATTTCCACTCGCAGGTTATTCAATCCCTGCAGGAGGCAGAATCGGCCCGCGGGGACCTGCGGCAACTGCTCCGCCTCTCGCCGGCGACCACGCTGGAACTGACCACGGATTTGGAGTTCAGGCGCATCGATCCCGAGATCGGAAAATTGCGGTTGGTCGCGGTGGATGCTCGGCCGGACGTGCGGTCCAAACGGTTCACGTTCTCGCAGCGGGAAGCTGATCTGCGGCTGGCCCAAGCCTATCGAGTGCCGGACGTCACCGTCGGCGCCGGATACGCCATCCAAGGGTCATTAGGACCGGATAACCCCCAACAGTGGGCGCTCAATTTCGGACTGCCGGTTCCGCTCTTCAACCGCAATCAGGGTGGGATCAGGCAGGCGGAGGTTGCCGTGCAGACGGCCGAAGCGGACTTGAATAAGGCCCTCAATGTGGTTGAGAATGAAGTGGAAGTCGCCTACCGGAATCTCATGCACAGCCGGCGGTTGGTGGAAGCCTACGTAGGCGGAGTGCTGGACGATGCGCGCGCCACCTTCACCATCGTCGAACGAGCGTATGAACGGGGAGGGGCCACCATCCTCGATCTGCTCGACGCCGCTCGAACCTCGCGCACGATTCAACAGAACTATATCGAAGCCCTGTTCAACTACCAGCGGAACGTGCTGCAACTGGAATCGGCGGTCGGCCAAGAGATTGCCTCATGATGACATCTGCTAACCGGTCCCTTTTCTCTGTTGTGGTCCTGTCGTTGCTGTGCCTCACCGCCTGCGGGAAGGGAGACCAACCGGCCAACTCGGACGCCGCCACACCTCTGCACGGGAAGACCCGCACCCTTCCTCACGACACCGCTTCTCGCGTCGAAACCGGCGTCGTGGACTACGGCGGCATGCAGCAGGATCTCAGTTTGGCCGGCAAGATGGCCTACGGCGAAGACCGTTACTCCAAGATCTCCTCTCCGTTGCAAGGACGTGTCGTCGAGGTCCGGGCGCATCTGGGCGACCGGGTCAAGGCCGGAGCGGTCCTGCTGGTCGTCGATAGCCCGGATATCGCGCAAGCCTATTCAGAGTACGTCAAGGAAGACTCGGACTTGCAGTACGCCACCCGCTCCCATGAACTGGCGAAAGATCTGTACTCCAACAAGGCCCTGCCGCTCAAAGACCTCAAGCAGGCGGAGAATGAATTGGTGAAGGCCAGGGCGGAGTTCCGGCGGGCCAAGGAACGGCTGTTGTCCTTGCGTGTGCCTGCCGAAGAGTTGAACAAGCCTGTTGATAAGCAGCAGATCACCTCTCGATTTGAGATGAAGAGTCCGCTGACGGGCATCGTGGTCGAGCGTATGGTGACGCCGGGACAGTCGGTCGGCGGCGACGCTAACCAAGTCCTCTTTACGGTGGCGGATCTCGATATGCTGCAAGTCGTCGCCGACGTCTACGAGCGGGATCTGGCGTTGGTGAAGGAAGGGCAGTTCGCCAAGGTCAAGGTTGAGGCCTATCCCGAGGTTGATTTTCCCGCGACCGTGGCTTCGGTGGGCGATGTCGTCGATCCGGCCAGCCGGACGATCAAACTGCGGGCCTGGGTAAACAATCAGGACCATCGGCTGAAGCCCGAAATGTTTGCCCGCCTGCATATTCAAGTGGGCGATGCCACGAAGATCCTCGTCGTCCCAAAAGAGGCGGTGTTGGAATCCGACGGCAAACAATTCGTGTTCGTCGTCGAAGAGCCCAACCATTACGTCAGGCACGAGGTCAAAGTTTCAAATTTCACCACCGACCAAATGCGCGTGCTTGAAGGGCTGACGCCGGGCCAGCGAATCGTGACCAAGGGCGCAGTGTTGATCAAAGGCCAAGAAGTCAAAGGCGGCTGAACGGGTGCACCCTCCTGTTTCCCCAGATTCCCCGGGTTCACTGATATAGATGATCGCCCGTCTCGTCGAGATATCCCTCGTCCAGCGCATCCTGTTCTGCGCATTGGGACTCGCGCTGCTGTTCGGTGGACTCTACTCGTTCCATCTGCTCGACATCGTCGCCTATCCGGACCCTTCTCCTCCCATGGTCGAGCTGATCACCCAGAATCCCGGGTGGTCGGCCGAAGAAATCGAACGGCAGATCACCATCCCTATGGAGGTGGCGCTGACCGGCATGCCCGGCTTGACGCGACATCCGCTCGCTCTCGATTTTCGGCCTGAGCGACATCAAGGTCTATTTCGATTTCGGCACCGACATCTTTCGCGACCGGCAGGAAGTACTCAACCGCGTGGCGTCGGTGGACTTTCCGCCCGGCGTCCAACCGTCGCTGTCCCCGTGGTGGGCGATCGCTGAGATTTACCGCTATGAGCTCACCGGCGAGCCGGGCGTCAGCCTGACGGAGTTGAAAACCGTGCAGGACTGGCAGGTGCGCCGGGCGTTCCGCCGCATTCCCGGCGTGATCGACGTCACTGCGTTCGGCGGGACGACCAAGGAATACCACGTCGACATCGATCCCGGTCGGTTGATCAGCTACGGCGTCAATCTATCCCAGGCGATGACTGCGCTGCAGAACAGCAATGCGAACGTCGGCGGCAATTACTTGGCCCTGGGCGCACAGAATTACAACGTGCGGGGGGTCGGCCTGATCAATGGCATCGAGGACATCGAGAACGTCATGGTCGCCCAAAAGGACGGCACGCCGATCTATGTGAAGACGCTGGGCAACGTCAACGTCGGCAGCCGGATCCGTCTCGGGAAGGTCGGCATCGATGATCGTGACGACGTCGTGGAAGGGGTCGTCCTGCTGCAGCGCGGCTACAAGGCCATGCCGGTGCTCGACAAGGTCCGGGAGAAAGTGGACGAGCTCAACACCTGGAAATTGCCGTCCGGCATCAAGATCAGGACATTTTACGACCGGACCGCGCTGATCGATACGACGGTCGAAACGGTCACCGATATCTTGCTCAGCGGGATGGTGCTCGTCTTCGTGCTGCTCTACGTCTTCCTGGGGAACTTTCGGGCGGCCGGCATCGTGGCACTGACGATTCCGCTGTCGCTCTTGTTTACGTTCGCCATGATGGTCTTGATCGGGCAATCGGCCAATCTGATTTCGCTCGGGGCCATCGATTTCGGGATTATCGTCGATGCCACGCTGATCATGGTGGAGAGCATTTTCTTTCACCTGGCCCATGCGAAAACGCCGGGTCTGACCGTACACCAGCAGATCGTCCGGGCTGCCCGCCAGGTCGGCCAGCCGATTTTCTATTCGACCGCAATCATCGTGGTGGCCTTCATTCCCGCTGTTTACGATGACGGGCGTACCGGGAAAGATCTTTGCGCCAATGTCGATCACCTATGGATTCGCCTTATTGGGCGCGCTGCTCATGGCCTTTACGCTGGCTCCCGTCCTCTGCTCCTTTTTGCTCACGGGACCAATTAGTGAAGACGATACATTCCTGGTCAAGCCGCTTCGGAAGCTGTATCAGAGCACACTCCACTGGGCGCTGGATCACCGCCAAGTGGTGGTGGCGCTGGCCGCAGCCTTGTTGATCGTGGCCCTCGTCGCCCTTCAGTTTTTGGGAGGGGAGTTCATGCCGGCGCTCGAAGAGGGCAATCTCTGGGTGCGGGCCACGATGCCCGTCGACATTTCATTCGACCAAGCGGCGCGGCTGGCCACCGACATCCGGGGCATGTTCAGGCAGTCGCCAGAAGTGACGACAGTCGTGTCACAGCTCGGCCGACCGGACGACGGAACCGATCCCACGAGTTTTTTCAACGCCGAATTTTTGGCAAACCTGAAACCGCAGGCCGAATGGCGACGAGGGTTCAGCAAAGACGATCTCGTGGAAGAGATCGAGCAACGCTTGAAGACCATTCCCGGGGTGATCTTCAATTTTTCACAGGTCATCCAGGATAACGTGGAAGAAGCCATGTCGGGCGTCAAAGGGGAAAATTCCATCAAACTGTTCGGCGCCGACTTGAAAACGATGGAAACACTCGCCGGTCAGATCGAAAAGCAAATGCACCAGATCCGTGGCGTCAAGGACCTGGGCATTTTCCGGCTCCTCGGTCAGCCCAATCTCTTGATCAAGGTCGACCGGCAGGCAAGCGCTCGCTATGGGCTGCAAGTTTCCGATGTGAATGCGGTGGTGCAGGCCGCCATCGGCGGCCAGGCGGTGACGCAGGTCTACGAAGGGGAACGGCTCTTTGATCTCGTCGTCCGGTTTCTGCCGGAATACCGGCAGGACGTCGAGGCGATCAGCAACATTCTGGTCAGTACACCGGACGGCGCCAGAATCCCCCTGAAGCAGCTGGCCACCATCAACACGCAGACCGGGGCGTTCATCATCTATCGCGAGAACAATGAGCGCTATATCCCAATCAAGTTCAGCGTCCGCGATCGCGATCTGGAAAGCACCGTTGAAGAGGCACAGGCGCTTCTCGCGAAGACCATCACGCTTCCCGAGCGGTACCGTATGGAATGGGCCGGCCAGTACGATCAACTCAAAGATGAGCAGAAACGCCTCGCCAAGATCGTCCCGATGAGTCTGTTGCTGATCCTTCTGCTGCTCTATATCACCTTCGATTCGCTGAAGAATGCTCTGCTGGTGCTTTCGGCCGTCCCGTTTGCGCTGATCGGCGGCGTGATCGCGCTGGTGGCGACCCACACGAACTTCAGCATTTCGGCGGCAGTGGGCATTATTTCGACCCTCGGCGTGGCCATTTTGGGGGGAGTCCTGCTGATTTCGCGGATCGAAGACGGCCGTCAGGCGGGGTTGAACCTTCGTGAAGCGATCATGCAGGCCGCTGCCGTACAAATGCGGCCCATTCTCATGGCGACCGTCGGTGCGGCCATCGGCCTCCTGCCTGCAGCGGTGGCCACCGGGATCGGATCGCAGGCCCAAAAGCCGTTGGCCAGAGTCGTGGTCGGCGGGATGCTGACTGCCGCCTTCTTGATTCTGGTGGTGTTGCCGGTGTTATATGAATTAGTACATCGCCGAACGGACCACGAGTAACGAAAGAGGAGAAACGTGCGTACGAGACTATGTGTTTGGACGCTGACCACGACAGTCGTCCTGGGCCTGGGTGCATCGCTCGCATTGGCTGATCAAGCATTGCAGGGCCGGCCCGTGCCGGTACAAATGCCCTATGAGATGCCGCCGCAGTTCCAGGATACCCCGCCGGCGGTCACGGTTCCTCCGAATACCAAACCCCTCACGCAGGAAGAGCTCCAACGCGCCGAAGCCTTGCTTCCCTTACTCGAAGGTAAGCAGGAATTCTGGGCCATGGGCGAATTCGTGCATCTCGGGGAATCCAGCGTGCCTGTGCTGGTCAAGGCCTTGAGCATGCCAGGGCCGCGAATCCGCTACAACGCCATTGAGACGCTCTCGATGCTGAATGCCGCCTCGGGGGTTCCGGCGTTGATCAATACGGCGAAGGACCCCAATGAACTGCCCCGCGTGCGTGAGCATGCGTTGCGGGTCGCGATTCGTCTGGATCCCTCAAAAACGCCAGAGGCCATTCAAGCCATGGCGAAAGACCAAAATTCGTCCATCCGCAAGGCGGCTGCCTTTGGCTCCCGTTACGTGCGCGACAAGGCCGTCGTCCCGATTCTCATCGGAATGATCGCAGATGACGAGCGCTTCGTGGCCATGTCGGCCGTGCAATCACTCTGGATCCTGACGCTGCACGAGACGGAATTCCATGACTGGGACGCGTCGACGAAAGCCGACCGGCAGGAGTGGATGGCGGAGTGGATGGAATGGTGGAACGGAGAGAAAGAGACGTTTCAGATTCCGGAGCCCCGTCGGAGGTCCTCAAACATCCAAGGCTGATGGGCGCCTTGCGGCTCAAAAAAACCGTATGTTATACGTGTCATGGCCGGTCTTGACCGGTCAATTCCTGTAGGATGATCTCATGGCTGTGCTGCCGATTGCAAAACTCGGAAATCCGGTGCTCCGGAAGATTGCCGCTCGGGTGGATCTGCGCGAGATCCGGACCAAGGAGTTCCAGCAACTCATCGACGACATGTTCGAGACCATGCTCGAAGAGCCTGGGATCGGCCTGGCGGCGCCTCAGGTGTCGCAGTCGATTCAGCTCGTGGTCATGGGCTGCGAAGGGGAAGGCGGGTTTCCCACGACGACGCTGATCAACCCGATGATCGTCTATTACGGCCCGCAGCAGGTTGAGAACTGGGAAGGCTGTTTGAGCGTGGATGGCTTCCGGGGAAAAGTCACCAGGCCGGCGGTGGTGCGTGTCCAAGCACTCGACCGTGACGGCAAATCCATCGATGTCGAGGCCGATGGCCTCTATGCGGTATGCATCCAGCACGAAATGGATCATCTGATCGGCAAGGTGTTCCTCGATCGCATGACGGACCTGTCCACCCTGACCCAGCTGAGCGAGTTCGAAAAATTCTGGCGGAAAGAGCCCACCCCGGTCATTTGACGCGTTCGCATTGGAAATGTGCAATGAGCAATGGGCGAGCGGCCGACACCGGACACTTGCTGCTCCCCATGCCGTATAGGTAATTTCTCGGACAACCTTCCGCTCCGGTCATCATCGTGGAAACCTTATTGCGCGTGCTTCAATATCTTCGTCCCCATCGCTCGATGGTCATCGGCACGTTTGTTTTTGCCGGACTGACCACCGCGTTCGAGCTCGTGCCACCGTGGTTGATCAAAGTCCTCATCGATGACGTGATCCAGGCGGGCAAGACGCATCTGCTCTCATTCGTCTTCGCGGGTCTCTGCACCGCCTATGTGCTGCGGAATATCTGCTCATCGGCGCGAATCAAGCTGAACAATAGCCTCGAGCAGCAGATCGTGCATGATCTCCACGTGCAGGTGTTCGCCGCCCTTCAGCGCTTGTCGATCAGTTTCTTCGAGAACCGCTCAACGGGCGAAATCATGTCGCGCGTCTTGAACGACACCGAGCACATGCAGCGCATTTTTGTGGACGGCCTCGAGGAAATCATCACGGCGGGTTTGACTCTGGTCGGCATCATGGCCGTGCTGTTCTGGCTGAATTGGAAATTGGCGCTGCTGGCACTTGTCCCCATCCCGTTGCTGATTCTCGGCGCCATCGCCTTCACCAAGCGGATCCATAAGCACTATCGGAAAATCCGGAAGGGTTCCGCCGAGCTGAACGCCTTGCTACAGGATTCGCTGGCCGGCATCAGAGAGACGATGGGATACAACCGGCAGGTCTATGAACAGGGCCGGTTCGACGGCAAGAGCGACCAGTGCCGCCGCGATACGCTGAAGGCGATGTTTCTATGGTCGTATTACTCGCCTGGCATGATGCTCGTTGGAAGCCTGGGCGGGGCGCTGGTGCTGTGGAACGGGGCGCAGGAAGTCCTTCGGCTGCATCTGTCCGTCGGTGAGCTCGTGATGTTCATGTCCTATCTCGCTCTGTTTTACGTGCCCATCAATCAGATCCATTCGGTCAATCACATGCTGCAGCACGCGCTTGCCGCGAGCGAGCGGGTCTTCGAGGTCCTCGACATTGTACCCGACGTCAAGGACGAGCCGGGTGTCCGGGCACCGGCAACCCGATTGACTGGGGAAATCGAATTCCGGCAGGTACATTTTCACTATCGGCTGGAGGCGCCCATTCTCAACGATGTGTCGCTCGTTGTCCGTGCCGGTGAACGGGTGGCGTTGGTCGGCCCCAGCGGCGCCGGCAAGAGCACGACCCTGAAGCTCCTGACGCGGTTCTACGACGTGACGGGAGGCGAGATCACCATCGACGGCTATGACCTCCGGCGCATGCCCGTCGCTTTTCTCCGCAGCCAGATCGGGCTCGTGCAACAGGAACCCTTCCTCTTCAATGGGACCGTGCGTGAGAACCTGTTATACGGCAACCTCTCGGCCAGCCACGACGACGTTGTCTCGGCTGCGAAAGCCGCGCGTGCGCATGAGTTCATTGTCAAGCTGCCGGAAGGGTATGACACGTGGATCGGAGAGCGAGGGGTGAAGCTATCGGTCGGCCAGCGTCAGCGGGTCTCCATTGCCCGTGTGCTGTTGAAAGACCCGCCCATCGTCATGTTCGACGAAGCGACGTCCAACATCGATACGGAAACGGAAGTCAAAATCAGGGAAGCGTTAGACGAGCTGACGAAGGGTAGGACGACGATTGTGATTGCCCACCGCCTTTCGACCGTGCACGGCATGGACCGCATCATTGTGGTGGATCATGGACGCGTGGTCGAAGACGGCCCGCACGAGGTGCTGATAGCGCGGGGCGGGCTGTATGCCGGCTTGTATGAGGCGCAATTCCAGACCTAACACCCGTTAGGGGTGTGTGGGACTTTTATGGTCTTGATCTACGAAAACGATCCGCTGGATAATGAAGATGCGCGTGGACGGTTCTACCATGTCTGCCGTGGGCGGATTGTCAGAACCGAAATTCAATTGCCGTCAGGCGAGAGCGTGTACGAATGTCCGGAATGCGGCGTTGACCTCGAGCCGGACGATTTTTGGATCGCGCGACAGAAAGGATCGGTGTAGACAAGATGGCTAGCAGCGCAGGCCGGAAGACCGTGG
Source organism: uncultured Nitrospiraceae bacterium (assembly GCA_963824855.1). Lineage (GTDB taxonomy): Bacteria > Nitrospirota > Nitrospiria > Nitrospirales > Nitrospiraceae > Nitrospira_C. Next base: position 218,680 of record CAWGQP010000001.1, on the reverse strand, counting down.
CGGTCATGCGGGGGCTGATGATGCTCTGCGACAGTTGCTATGACCAGGTCATGGCCGAGAAACTCACGGACCACAAGAATTTCGTCCAAAACTATGAAGCGCTCTTTGATACGATTTGTCCTGGGTGTACAGACATTAATCGACCGCTCGTCGATGATATGTTGGGGAGTTCCGAGTAAGGTACAGCGAGCCCGCTCGTTATTTGCACTCTTTTCCGTTGAAATACATACAGGTCGACTCTCCTGATTTGACCTTCCAGGTCTTGATCAGGGGCAGTTGACCGTTGCCTCGCATCTCGACGACAAAATCGACCAGGCCTGAGACGGGAAGTTTGTCCATGTGGGGCTGGCCGGCCTCCGGCACCTCGATATAGAACACGGAGCCGAGCGTCGAAATTAGCACCCGGTGGTTGTCTTTGTCGACTTGAATGACAGGGCTGTAAAAACTCTTGTCTTCGGCACTGGCGAGAGCGACGAAATAGAGCAGGCAAAAGGCGGGAAGTATCGTACGCAAATAGGGCATAACGACCACTCCTTCCTAAAAAGCTCAAAGATGGCGTCATTATACGCAACCGCTCGAAAGGAAGGAAACTGCTATTTCTTACGGGGTTTTCAAACGCTAGATTGGAAAGATGCTGGCGGGAACGACCGACCCGTTCTTGATCCAATACCCACGCACGTCTGGACGCGCTTTGTCCATCAGTGATACCAGCATGTAGATGGGCAGCGCGAGGTTGAGCCGGCTCCAATTTTCTTCCCACTCAGTGGCAATCTTGATGTCGGTGATCGACGGTCTCGCGGGGTCGTGGGGATGCGAGTGGTAGACGACCTGCAGCGTCAATCCCTGTTTCCGCATGTCTTTGACGGCCTGAAACATTTCCTGCGCATCCATGATGAAGGCGATTTCGGCCCGCTCTTCCGGCGACAGGCGCGAGAGGTGCTCGGCCTTGGCGTCGTCGAAGGAGGCGGCCTGCGCGGCGCCGTCGAGGCTGACCACATTCTTGATACGGTAGACCCGTGTGACCGTGTTATTCGTCCCCGCAAGGAATCCGCAACATTCGAACGGATCGAGCTCGCGCGCATGAGCGACGACGTCGTCAAGAATCTGTTGTGGGATGCTCAGGTCGGACACGTTAGATGGAGCAGCTGACCGTGTAATCGCTCGAGAGGTCTTTGATGCTCGGATTGGGACCGCAGAGCGGGCACGCCGGATCTTTGGGGCGGCCGACCTTTCGAAATTTCATCTCGAGCGCGTCGTAGATCAGCAGTTTGTCCGCCAGCGTTTCACCGATGCCCAGAATCTCTTTGATGGCTTCCGAGGCTTGGAGAATACCCATCGTGCCGGCCAGCACACCCAGCACGCCAGCTTCCTGACAATTCGGCACCAACCCGGCCGGAGGAGGCTCGGGATACAGGCAGCGATAGCAGGGGTAGCCTGCATGCGGCTTGATCGTGGTCAATTGCCCTTCGAAACGGAACATGCTCGCTGAGATCAGTGTTTTCCGGGCAAAGAAGCAGGCGTCGTTGACCAGAAAGCGCGTGGTGAAATTATCGGAGCCGTCGAGAATGATGTCATAGGCGCTGATCAAGGAGAGGATGTTATCCGCATCGACGAGCTGGTGATAGGCATTGACGGTGATCTCGGGATTGATGGCCGTCAAGGTGCGCTTTCCCGATTCCACTTTGGGCTGTCCGACCGTCGCCGTCGTATGGAGGATCTGCCGCTGGAGGTTGGACAGGTCGACGACGTCCCCGTCCACCAGGCCGATGGTGCCGATGCCGGCTGCGGCCAGATAGAGACCGGCAGGCGATCCCAGTCCGCCGGCGCCGATGAGCAGCACTTTGGCCTTGCTCAGCTTGAGCTGGCCTTTGCCGCCGACGTCCTGCAGGATGATGTGGCGGCTGTAGCGTTCGATCTGTTGCTCGGTCAGTTCCATGCGTTATTCCACGACGTTCAATTCGATCGGATCCACGACGCAGCCTTTGTGACGGAGTCCCTGAAGCGCGCGCTCGATCTCTGTGGTCTCGCCGGAGAGTTCGACGTCGACCCATCCGGTCGTCTCACGAACATCGGCGCGGCGCACGTTGGTAACGATGTTGTATTCCTTCCCGATTTGATAAATGATCGGTTCCTTGACCTTGTCTTCCGGAAACCTGACATGGAAACGGAGGTGTGCCATTATCGGCCTCCTGCAATGGCGGGAACGATCGACACTTCATCGCCGGCTTTGAGCGAGGTGTCCTTTCCCTTTAAGAATCGGATGTCTTCCTCATTGACGTAGATGTTCACGAAACGGCGCAGTTCTCCGCTGTCGTCGCACAGACGCGCTTTGATGCCCGGATGCGCGGCATTCAAATTCTCAATCAAGTCGAGGATAGAGCCTGCGGCGACCTCTACCTCGCCTTGGCCCTTGGTCAACGGCCGCAGTGGAGTCGGAATTCGAACCTTGATCATGCGTCACCGCCGCCGTTCTTGCCCATCTTGAACGTTTTCTCGAACGCAACGAGGCTGGGCTGAATCCGGAACGGTCTGCCCACCGCGTCGACGACGGCTTCCTGGGTCTTCAAGCCGTTGCCCGTCACATAGGCGACCGTGACGTCGCCCTTCTTGATCGTGCCGTTTTTGACCAGCTTCTGGAGAACGCCGATGGTCACGCCGCCTGCGGTTTCGGCAAAGATGCCTTCCGTCTGCGCCAGCAGCTTGATGGATTCCACCACCTCATCGTCCGTTACCATGTCCATTGACCCCTGGCTTTCTGCCGTCGCCTTCAGCGCGTAATAGCCGTCGGCCGGATTGCCGATCGCCAGCGATTTCGCGATGGTCTTGGGCTTCACGGGCTTGAAGAAATCGCGTCCGGCCTTGAAGGCGGTCGAAATGGGGGAGCAGCCTTCCGCCTGCGCGCCGTTAATTCTTGTGCGCACGTCGTTGATCAGGCCCACAGCCTTCATTTCATGAAGGCCTTTCCAGATCTTGGTGAGCAGGGAGCCGGAGGCCATGGGAATCACCACCTGGTCCGGCGTGCGCCAGCCGAGCTGCTCGACGGTCTCAAAGGCCAGGGTCTTGGATCCTTCGGCATAATACGGCCGCACATTGATGTTGACGAAGGCCCATCCGTGCTCGGCTGCGATTTCGCTGCAGAGGCGGTTGACGTCGTCGTAATTGCCTTCGACCTCCACGACGTTGGGCTTGTAAATCAGGTTGCCGAGAACCTTGGCGGCTTCCAAATCGCCGGGAATGAACACGTAACAGCGCATGCCGGCCGCCGCGGCGTGTGCGGCGACAGAATTCGCCAGGTTTCCGGTCGAGGCGCAGGCCACCGTCTCGAAGCCGAGTTCCCGGGCACGGGTCAAGGCCACCGCGACGACGCGATCCTTGAACGACAAGGTAGGATGGTTGACCGTGTCGTTCTTGATGTACAACTCGTCGATGCCCAAGTAGGCACCCAAGTTCTTCGCCCGGACCAGCGGCGTCAGTCCGGCATGTGGACCGAGATAATTGGTGCCTTCTACCGGGAGCAGGTCGGCATACCGCCACATGCTCCGCGGCCCCTCCTCAATCTTCTTACGGGAAATGAGCTGCTTCACTTCGGCGTAATTGTACTTGACCTCGAGCGGGCCGAAGCACATTTCGCACACGTGAATGGCCTTCGTCGGATATTCCTTCCCGCATTCCCTGCACACGAGCGCTTTCATCTTGGCCATCGTCGCACCATCCTGATTATGAAACGAACAGACGCACTTGCTGTATCTTTCTTGTTACGGTCGCACAGCACAACCCGCATACGGGTCGCCGTCGTCGAAGAGCTCGGTAATCGTCGGATGCTCGCCGCAGAGCGCGCATTGCGGATTGCGCTTGACCTTGATTTCCCTGAACAGTGTCTTGCGGGCGTCGAAATCCAGCAGGCGGTCGGTCAACGGCCGGCCGATTCCAAGCACCAGTTTGAGCGCTTCCGTGGCTTGAATCGTTCCGATGATACCTGCAAGCACCCCGATGACTCCAGCCTCCTGGCATGAGGCGACCAGTCCGGGCGGCGGCGGCGTCTTGAACACGCAGCGATAGCAGGCGGATTTCCTGGGAATGATGGTCGTCACGCGGCCGTCGAAGCGCAGGATGCCGCCGTGGACAAGCGGCTTATCGGCAAAGAAACAGGCATCGTTGATGAGAAACTTGGCGGTGAAGTTGTCGACTCCGTCGATGACGACGTCGTAGTCTGAAAACAACTTGAGGGCGTTGCCGGCCGTCAGCCGTTCTTCGTACATCGACACCGAGACATCGGGATTGAGCGCTTGGATTTTCTCTTTTCCAGACAGCACCTTGGGGCGGCCCACGTCGGGCGTGTGGTGAAGAATCTGCCGCTGTAGGTTGGTCAGATCGACGACGTCGCTGTCGATCAAACCAATGCGCCCGACCCCGGCGGCCGCCAGGTACAGCGCCGCAGGCGAGCCTAAGCCGCCGGCGCCGACGAGAAGAATTTTCGCTTTCGCAATTTTCTTCTGTCCCTTGCCGCCGACCTCTGGCAAGAGAATATGCCGGCTGTAGCGGGAGATTTGATCTTCAGAAAATTCCATTGTGACCCGTTAAATATTAAAGTATTTCTCGATGCTGATATAGCGTTCACCTGTGTCACAAAGGACCGTTACGACGTTCTTCCCCGGACCCAGTTCCTCCGCCACCTGCTGAGCGGCAAACACGTTCGCTCCCGCAGAGATGCCGACCAGCAGCCCTTCCATCTTCGAGAGCTGCTTGGCTGTCTGGTACGCCTCGTCATCGGTTACTTTGATCACACGATCGAGGATTTTACGATTCAAGACCTGCGGAATGAACCCGGCGCCGATTCCTTGAATCTTGTGCGGACCCGGATCGCCGCCTGAAAGCACCGGAGAGCCGGCCGGCTCAACGGCGATCACTTTGACGTTCGGATTCCGCTCCTTGAAGACTTCGCCGCAGCCGGTGATCGTTCCGCCCGTGCCGACGGCCGCGACGAACGCGTCTATCTTACCGTCCAGCGCTTCCCAGATTTCCGGCGCGGTCGTCTTCTTGTGCATGGCCGGATTGGCCGGATTCGAGAATTGGTCCGGCATGAAATAGGACGGGTTCTGCACCAACAGGCTTTCCGCTTCCCGGATCGCCCCTTTCATCCCTTCCCAGGCCGGCGTCAAGACGAGCTGAGCGCCATAAGACGAAAGAAGGCTGGCGCGCTCCATGCTCATGCTCTCCGGCATCACGAGAATGAGCTTATAGCCTCTCACAGCCGAAATCAGGGCCAGACCGATGCCCGTGTTGCCGCTGGTCGGCTCGACGATGGTGCCCCCTGGCTTGAGCTTGCCCTGCCGTTCCGCCTCATTGATCATGTTCAGGCAGATGCGGTCCTTGACGCTCCCACCGGGGTTGAAAAACTCGACTTTTCCGTAAATTGTGGCGCTGCCGGGTTTGGACAGACGATTGAGACGGACCAACGGCGTCCGGCCGATCAGCTCGGTGATCTCCTTGTGCATGACCATGCTCATCAGCCGCCACCCATGTAAAACAGAAACTCCAAGCGATCGCCTTCCTTCAGCTCGGTCGTGGCCAGTCGCTCCCGTTCGACCATGCTGTCGTTGACCTCCACGGCCACCATCTGAGGTTCGATCTTTTTGGTCTTCAGGAGATCGAGGACGCTGCCTCCGGGGAACTCCTCAGACTTGCCGTTGATCTTCAGCTGCATGAAATCTCCTAACTTGGCCCAATAATTAAGGAATTTCGACAGGTTAACAAACTGTCTTCGAGCTTGTCAAGGCAACGTACCGGCAGGGTCCGTTGCTTGACTTTGCCACGCACTCGTCGCCACTATGCCGTTCTTTTGGAGGACGCTTTGGCATGTGGAAACGCAATTTCATGTTCAGGGCGACGGAGGCTACTCCGTTAAATGAATCTGAGAACGAATTGTTCCATGAAACCGATCCGGCCCTGGACAGCGCCGGGTTACAGTTAGAGAAGTTTTTGTCCGTTTGGATTCAAGGCGAAGGCGATGATGAACGGCCGGCGACCTTCACCAACATGTATGTGCGGACCGCCACTCTAGATTTTCAGAAGCGGGTCGGATTTCTCCAGCCTTTACAAGGGCGTACCCATCAAATCAAGCAATTGCTCACACCAGGCCAAAAGGACTACCTGCGTTCGTGGCTGGCGCGGGCGGCGCCCCAGGCATGGGAAGCGACCGACGAACACTTCAAGATGCTTTTTGAGTTGGAATGACCGGTTCCCGAGCCTCGGTGAACATCGGCGGCACCATGTACGTCAGGGCGGCTGTGCTCTGTGTGTGCTTTCTGTTGCAGCCGCAAGGGCTGTTCAGCGCCAACGTCGAAGTGCTCTATGCTCCCAACGATGCCCCGCTCGATCGTCTGGTGACGCTCTATCAGCAAGCCAAGCGTTATATCTACGTCTCGGTATATGGATTAACGTATCCCCGGGCGGTACAAGCGCTGGTTGCCGCGAAGAAACGCGGCGTGGATGTTCGGATGTTGACCGACCAAGAGCGCACGCAGGAAGTGAAGCAGCGCACGGCCTTGGAGACGTTGCGTCTTGCCGGGATTCCCATCCGCGTCAACCAGCATGAGGGGCTCATGCATCTCAAACAGGTCGTCATCGACGATGAAATCAATACGTCCGGCTCGATGAACCACACGACGAGCGGTAATTCATACAACGATGAGCGCATGGACATCATCACCGATCGCGCCATTTCCCTGAAGGCGCGTGAGCAATTCCTGTCCCTGTGGAACGACCGTGCCCGTTTTGCAGAATGGAAATGAAGGGAGAGCGCTCGATGCGGCGGCAGGCAATCAGATGACAACGGAAGAAACCGACGTCGCGATCGTCGGGGCCGGCGGGGGTGGCGCAGTGCTGGCTCTGGCCTTAGGTCAGAAAGGCATCCGCACGGTGGTCCTCGATCAGGCGCCGGGCCCCCCAAAAGGCCTGCGTGGCGAACTGCTCCAGCCGAACGGTCAAGAAGTGCTCGACCGATTGGGCGTGCTCGGAGCCTTGCCGTCGGACGCGACCCGTGCAATCCGTAAGTTTCATTTCTACCGGGCTGGGGGCGAGCGACTGTGTTCGATCGATTACGGCGATCTGCCGCCTCCGTACAATCGGGCGATCGTGACCATGCCGAACGTGGCGCACCATGCCATCGTCGATGCGGTTGCCAGGCAACGCACCGCCGCGCTTCGGTACAGCACGTCGTTTGTCAGCTTGATGAGGGAAGGGGATCGTGTGGCCGGTCTGACGGTTCAGGGACCGGAGGGGCCATACATCATCAAGAGCCGGCTCGTGGTCGGTGCCGACGGTGCGTTTTCAAAGGTGCGGGAGGCGCTTGCGATTCCTGCCGACGTGCACTTGTACCCGGAAGCCTATGTGATCGCCATCCTTGAATCCGCGGAACCCATCTCCGAATCGTTTTACTACGTCGGCCATAGACAGATTCTGGGGCTCTTCCCTGCCACCGGTAACAGAGTCTATCTGTTTTATATGATCCCGAGCGGATCCTACGAGAGCCTGAAGCAGAAGGGTATGCGTGATTTGACGCAGGCTTGGACGGCGATCGCTCCGCGGTTTGCCTCTCTCTTTTCCAATCTGGCCGATTGGAATCAGACGGCCTACATGCCAACCGGGAGGGTGCGGACATCCCGCTGGGTTGCCGACGGAGCCGCACTCATCGGTGATGCGGCTCATGCGATGAACCCCCATGCCTCCCAGGGTCGCATGCAGGCCATGGTGGATGCCATGACGTTGGCCGAGATCATCCCGGCATGTCTGGCCGACGGGGATTGCTCCGCGACACGATTACGCGTCTATGAAACGGCGCGACGACAACAAGTGATGATGCTTCAGCGCCTAGCCGATCAACAAGTCTTCTATTGGAACACGGGAAATCCCCTTATTGCTTGGCTGAGGGATCGCGTCTTTCACACGCTGGATCGAAACGCTCGTCTCCGCCACCAAGTGCTGTCGACGACAGCCGGATTGCGCAAGAGGGCACCGTTTTCATTCATCGATCGCGTGATTGCGGCAGGATTGCTGCCCGACCTGTTCACGCCGACCCCAGCGGGCGCATCCTCTACCACGAGGCCGCATGGCAGCGACTGAACGCATCATTGAAGGATTGCCGGAGGAGACCCAGAAGCTCCTGCAAGCCTATTCCAAGGACGTGAAGGGCGTTTTCGGCGACCAACTCGAAGGGCTGATTCTCTATGGAAGCGCCGTCCGCGGAGAGTTTATGCCTGGACGCTCGAATCTCAATCTGCTGCTGGTCGTCACCGGCTACGACGCGGCGATGTTGAAGCGCTATGAGCCGGTCCATAAGCGTTGGAGCAAGGAAGGGATCATTATTCCGCTGTTTCTCACCGACCAGGAGATCAGGACATCTTCGGCGCTGTTTCCTCTCGAATTTCTGGAAATTCAGGAACACCACCGTGTGTTGGGCGGGCGCGATCCGTTCGTCGGTTTCCATGTGGACGCGAGCAGAGTTGCAGATGCCGTGATGCAGGGACTGGCCGGCCATGTGCTGAGACTGCGGCAACGGTTTGCCGAAACAGGCGGCGCCAACGATGCTGTCATGATTCTGCTTCCACTTGCCGTCACGTCGACTGTTCCGCTACTGCGAGGCATACAACGAATGCGGGGATGGCCGGTGCTCACCCAATCGGACGCCGTCATCAAGGACGTCGCCGATCGTTTGCAGATCGACCTACAGGGGTTGCACGACGCCTTGATGCTGAAACGCGGGATCATTTCGCCGGGGCCTTCGGAATTCCCCGCGTATTTGATCGCTATTTGAAGGCGGCGACCATGCTCTCGGAGGCCCTCCACCGATGAGTCGGTACCTGACGCTCATAGTGGTCTGCGTCCTGGCGGTCAATCCGTCGATGACGACGGCGAGTCCCTACGAGCGCCCTACCGCCAAGCTGCCCGATCCCATGGGCTACGTCAGTGACCACGCGAAGGTCCTCGAAGAGGATTGGCGGGCGCGAATCCGTTCTGTGGCGCAGGATCTGGAACGGAAGACGGGGGTGGAGATGGTCGTCGTGACCGTGCCCAGCGTAAAACCGTTTCGATCCGCCAATGACTATGCGACGGCCATCTACGAGAAATGGGGCATCGGTTCGGCGCAACAAGAGCACGGTATCCTTGTGCTGCTCGCGGTGGAGGAGCGCCAAGCGGCTCTGACACTGGGTCGGACAGATGCTGCCGGTCATCACGCCGCCGGTCATGAGCCAAATCGGCAGCGAATACCTGCACCCCTCGATTGAGCGCGGCCATTTCGGCGAAGGCCTGTATCGCACGGCGGTCGCGTTGGCTTCTCACAGCCAGGACGTCCGTGTCGGAAGTCCTTCGAGAACGCATTATAAAGGCATCGGGATTCTGGATCACGCTGTTCACCAGCATCGGTGCCATCGCCTTCTTCTGGTGGATCAGCCGACCTGACCTGCGTCATCCCTATCGTCGAATTCAGCGCGGTGAGTATTGGGGAACAGGGCAGGGCGGATTCGGCGGAAACTGGGGCGGCTTCGGCGGAAGCACCAGCGGGGAAGGGTACCGATAAACAAGCAAGCCCGCGATGCCAGTTGTGGCCCTCAACGATGTTCCTCAGCGCATTTCAGCCGCCCACACAGGCAATAGCGGTCGGGCGGCAATTTCTGCTGAGTTAACGCCGCGGTACGCTGCGGCCTTCCTCTAGATCTTGAAGATCGGCCCATGCAGTAATGTCGGTCCTCGAAGGATCGGCGGCGTCGCGGTATTTCTTGAATCGGTTGGCGCTTTCCGGAGAACTGGGTCCACGCGCCAAGAGCTGCTTATTCCACGCGTCCAGTTCAGCTGATTCATGCGGTCTGCGCAGTCTTCCGGAACCAGGTTACGACTCCCTCATCGGTCGGATGCGTCTTTGACGGCGGCAGTGAATTGCTCACTGGTAATCCCGGCAAAATCCATCAACCGCTCATCCATCGGACAGGGGTAAATGTATTCTCCCTCCGTACCCGCCAGGACGGCCCGGCACTTATCGATCATGCGCGCCAAATGGGCGTAGCCCGCCAGCGTCGTGCGCATGCTGCGCGGAAACTGTGTGCGCAGATCCATGGTGGATCTCACAGCAATTGATGGCGGCTCAGTGCGAAACTTTTCACGACCACGCTGCCGTTCTCGAACGCGATGATGCGCCGGGCGGCCGGAAGATCAGCGGCGCCGACGCGCGCGTGGGTGTCGGTGAAGCTCTCGACGTTTTTCAACTTCCCGTCTTCGGGCGAAAAATAATATACGGTGTACTTCGTCGTGAGATTTTTCTTGTCTTGCGTGAGGGCGCTCTCCTCAACGTTGATCGTAAAGGCAAAAGGCGCCATGTTGGGATGCGACATGGTCCGATTGATCTGCGTAATGCGGTTGTCTTTCACGCGGTAAAACGAGTGTGAGCCGTGAATGTCCAGCCTGGCTCCCAGTGGATGACCGTCCTCTTCCATCGTGAGTGTGTACTTGCCGTCTGATTCGTCGAACGTGCGCGGCCCTCGGTGAACGGCGATCATGGCAAGCTGATCCTGCGCCCATTTCTGTACCTCACCGTCGCTCAGCTGAACGGACTACCTCGCGAGGGCCTTTCACCGTCACAGGGCCGTGAAATTCCTTTCCATTGAGGTTGATGGTGAGTTCGGCGGTGAAGCCTTTGAAGCCCTGCGGCCAGCGGGCGGTATTCTCGAAGGCGAGGCGAAGCGCTTCGCGTGCTTTCGGGTCATCGGCAACGGTCGCCTGATCGGGGGTGTGTGTCTTCATGATGAATCTCCTTCATATGATGAGAGGTCAGAGCAACGCCCAATTATACCTGTGGCGTTTTCCGCCGCTCAACCGGAAGAAACCAGGGGCCCGTCGAGACAGGCGGCATTTTCAAATCGCCCCCGGTTCTGATATAGTTCGGCAATTTTTCTCCTACCGTCCACTGACGGAACGGAGAATTGCGCAGCGAGACTTGGCAAAGGGGTTGGCATGGAACGACGGGCCGCATCTCACACTGAAGAAGAAGAGATGAATCAGCGCCGGCGTCTTCTGAACGCCGCCAAAAAGGGCGATCAAAAGGCGGTCGCGAAGCTCTTCGAGTTGTATCAGGTACGCGTGTACAACAACGAAATGGTGGTCAAGCTCAATCGCACGGCGGGAACCCACAAGCTTCAAGCGGAGGTGGCGCAGGCCAAGGCTGCCTCGAAAGGCGCCTTTTCGCGGAAATCGTCTCAGAAGTCTGCAGGCGCGCCGGTCAAGGCGAAGCCAAAACACACTTCCAAGGCCAAGCCGGTTGGCAAACTGCACAGGAAAAAGTGAACTTACTGGACGGTCACACGTAATCCGCCCCCGGCCAGCTTCCCGGCAATCTCTTCCGATTGCTTCCAGCTTCCTGTAAAGACCACCGCCTCGCCTTGGTGGTCGATTTTCCAGGCCAATTCAAAGGCTTTCGACGGCGTCATCCCCGGTATGCACTGACAAAACAGTGCGATGACTTGCTGATACGTATGACAATCACAGTTGTACACGACGACGCGGGCTTCGAGGTCGTCACCAGTTCCGGTAGAGGGAGTTTCAGTCGCGAGCGGTGTCGCGACAGGGGCGGGGGAGTCGGCCATGGGGGGCGATTCTAACAGAGTGTACAGCCTCGATTGAAATGCTTTTATCTCGCCCACGCCCGCGACACGTCGAAGGGAAACGCAGTTCTCCCCCGTGTTCATCGACAAAGCGGATACCTCATGCTAACGTTCGCCGCCATGACACGACCGGTCCTGACATCGTGGCTCGATCTCCTGCTGATCTTTGTCCCGGTGACGATCGTGCTGGCACTCGTGCAGCGAAACGAGCTCGGGGTTTTCGTTTGTGCCGCGCTTGCGATCATTCCACTCGCCGGCCTCTTGGGACGGGCGACGGAACATCTGACCGCTTATGTTGGAGCTGGAGTGGGGGGCCTGTTGAACGCATCGTTAGGCAATGCGGCGGAACTCATCATCGCGCTCGCTGCCCTGCGCGAAGGATTGCACGACGTCGTGAAGGCTTCTCTCACCGGATCAATTCTTGGCAACATCCTTCTCGTACTAGGCGCGTCGATGATTGCTGGCGGTGTGAAGTATGAGCGTCAGAAGTTCAATCAGACCGCCGCCGGTTTGGGTGCCAGCCTGCTCCTGCTTTCCGCGGTAGGACTCATTATCCCGGCCTTATTCCACCTTACGGCCTCCGACCGAGGTGTGGCGGTTGAGCGTGAACTGAGCCTTGAGATTTCACTTGTGTTATTTGCGATCTATATCATGAGCCTCGTCTTCTCCTTGAGAACCCATCGGCACGTGTATCAAGGAGAGCACGAGATGTCCGCCTCGGGCGAAAAGCTCTGGAGTCGCGGCCGCGCCATCGCCGTCCTGACCGTCTCGACGGTCTTGGTCGCTGTGATGAGCGAACTGCTCGTTGGAGCGCTTGAGCATGCGGCGGCGACGTTGGGCCTCACGCAGATATTCGTTGGCGTGATTCTGGTGGCGCTGGTCGGCAATGCGGCCGAGCATTCGACGGCCGTCATGGTGGCCATGAAAAACAAAATGGACCTGGCACTCAGTATTGCAGTGGGATCCAGTCTGCAAATTGCACTGCTCGTCGCACCGGTCCTGGTGTTCTGCAGCTATCTGTTCGGGACACCGTTGGATTTGATCTTTACGCCCTTTGAGGTCGCTGCCGTCACGATCTCCGTCTTGATCGTCGGATTTGTGTCGATGGACGGCGAATCACACTGGATGGAAGGGGTGATGCTGGTTGGAGTCTATGCCATGCTCGCGATTGCCTTCTACTTCCTGCCGCCGCACGGATAGTGTCACTCTCTGAGCGCCGACTGGTTCCCGCCTAAAACGTGTCCATGTCGATGACTTCCGTGGCATCCCACAGATTTTTCTTTTCCGCGTCCGCCAACGCCTTATGCCGGTCTTCGTCCGTTTCTTCTCCGAACTGTTTTCTGCCGGATGGCGCCTGGGTCGCGCCCGACTGAATCGGGGCATCGGCAGGCCGTCGACGATGCTTCTTTGCTGGATCCATGTTGACTGGCATTGGTCCTCCAATCGCTGCCGTTAGTCTCTCGTTTACCAGAGCAGAATGTCAACCGGAGTCCGCCAGAGTCCGCATTGACCTCCCGTCGAAGCCTTTGTTACAGTCGCCGCCCATGCTCGATGCCAAAGTCTGGTGGCCGCTCTTTCCTCTGCTCCTGCTGATCGTTATCGTCTGTTTGACGTGGGCATTGGTACTGGCGGTCCGTGGCGGGCACGATCCGCGTGCCAGGTGGCTGCAGGGTGGAGCGTTCACCTGCTATCTCCTCGCCGCCGTTTCAGCGGTGGCCAGCGAGCGTGGCGCAGTCTCCGCGAACCTTCACCGGCCTTTTTCCCTGGCTACCCAACTCTGCCTGGTGCTGGCCCTGATCCATCATTGGAGGTCGCCACATCGCGCGCTGCGGTGGCTGAATGCCGCGGCTTGGGCTGGCATCCTGGCCGACACCGCTCTCCATGTGCTGATGGTCCGGCGCTAATCGGGAACTAGAACAATTTCTCTGCAACGCTATCGGCGTGAAGCTGACCCTGGGCGGATAGGCGGGTGCATTCGTCTTCCTCTTCTAACAAGTTGCTGCCGTGCAGGATCGTGACCACCTTCTCATAGCCGTAATTGACGGCATGATGGTTGAGATGCGATGTCGGAATACCACGTTCAAGCCGCAGTCCGAAAATCACGGCATCACGCAGCTGCTCCTCGGCCGTGAGCACCGACCGATCTTGGACCGGCAAGCGGCCTTCGCCCAGCGCCGATTCGTAGGCAGTGAGATTCGCGATGTTGCCGAACCGAACGCCGTCAACGAACGACTGCGCGCTGGGTCCGAGGCCGAGATAGTGACCTTGGGTCCAGTACAAGAGATTGTGACGGCATTCGAAGCCTGGCTTGGCATAATTGGAGATCTCGTACCGCGCATACCCAACCTCAGTCAGCATCCGCCGTGCCGCTTGATCCATCTCCACTTGCAGTACCTCATCAGGAGCCTGGCTTGGTTCCCGGCGCGACGTCATGGGCTAAGCGTGTTCCGTCTTCCACTGTTAAGGCATAGCAGGACAGATGCGTCGGGGATAGGTCACAACAGGCGCTCAGGGTACGCTGCCAGCTCTCTAGCGTTTGACCGGGAAGGCCGTACATTAGATCGAGGTTGATATTCGTAAACCCTGCTGTGCGTGCGGCGACGACGGCTTCAACGGTGTCGGCTGTCGCGCCCGGGCGCCCGATGCGCATCAATTCATCATCGTGCATAGATTCGGCGCCAAAGCTGAGACGCGTCACGCCGGCTCGCCATAGGGCGGAGAGGTCAGTGACTCCGACTGTGGCGGGATGGGCTTCCACCGTGATTTCACAATCCCGATCCACGTCAAAGGACTCCCGGACGGCAGAAAGAATCCTGGTCAGTTGAGCGGTCGTGAGCACGGTCGGCGTTCCGCCGCCGAAGTACACGGATCGCAGGGGCCTTCCTGTGGTGATTTTCTCAGCCGCGTAGAGGCGGAGTTCGGTGTGAAGGGCGCGGAGGAAGTTCTCGGCCGCCGCGTCACGGTGGAGTTCGAGATAGAAGGCGCAAAAATGACAGCGCTGCCGGCAGAACGGAATATGGAGGTACAGGCCAAAGGCGGCGTTCATCGTCTCAATGAGAATGGGGCTGGTTTGGAAAAATCCCGTGCCAGAACGATCTCAATTTCGTCCGTGGACGCGCGGCCCCGGTTACGGACATGCGACGTCCAGGCCGGATGCCGGCGCAACGCCTCAAATACCTGCTTCAACATCCCCGGTTTGATATCAGACTCCCATTCTTGAACCCAGGCCAGATGGTCGTCTTCGCCGTCATATTCCTCCGGGAAAGACGCTTCTAAACTGAACCGCAGGACGAATGTTTTTTCTTCCTGATACATCTTCAACCTCGTGCGTTGCGAACCGCTGCCCGTCACTTCTATAATGGAGGTCCACAGGAGTGACGATCATGCCTATCTTCGAATATGTCTGCCGGGAATGCAATCATCGCTTCGAGCTCTTACTCCAAGGGTCGACACAAGCCGCGTGTCCGAAATGCCAGGCCACGACACTGGAAAAACAATTTTCCTCGTTCGGCGTAGGGGCCACCGGAGGGTGGGCGCCTTCCGGTGGAGGTGCCTGCGGCAGCTGCGGCGATCCCAGGGGGCCTGGGGCTTGTTCCATGAATTAGCATGAACGACATCGAACACCTGCTCCATAGAACCATCGCCGTTATTTCGCAATCCGACCCGCTGATCAAGCTTCTCGAGCAAGTTCGGCTCGGCCGGATGACCCGTTCGGATCCAGGATTGCGGGTCATCACCGACACATGGGTGGCCACCTACCGGAAAGCGGTTGCCACGCCCGGTTTAACCAAACAAGCACTCCGTCGCATTGATCCCTCGCCTCGTCTCGACCTCTTGACCCAGGAAGGCCTGTTGCCTGTCGACCATGCTGCAGCCTGCGAATTGCTCGCCGATTTCCAGCAGGCGATCGCACGTGCACCGGCCTAACTTTTCACTCGGTTCAGTCAGGTGCGTGTGCACGGTGATTCTGCTCATTGCCTTGGTCCTCACGGGCGAGGGAAGGAGCGGAGAGTTCGGCGGCTCTAGTGTGCTTAGACAGCTGGCTCTCGATGAACTCGACAGCATCCTTCCTCCCGGTACCGCAGTCCTGACACGTCCAGCCTCAATCGAGGAATTTCTGACCGAATTAGACGGGGAGCCGCCGAACTGGAGTACCGTATATGGTAATGGGCATCACGATCCAGGACACGACGACCGGCTGTTTGCCCTCAACCGCGAACGGGATGCGAAGCGCGAAGGCAAGCAGGCGTTACTCAAACAGCTTGCGTTTACATGGAGCGGAGTGCTGTCTCGCTACGATCCTGTGATCGGCGGATTTCCGATCGCCCTTGGACCGAAGTTCATCAAAACCACGTGGGGAATGGTTCGGTTCAAGCCGGAGGAGACTCCGGGAAATCTCAGTATCGCCACAGACACATCTCAACAGGTTTTCCTTCAACGTCTGCTGGAGCAAGGTCAGCCCGTAGAAATCGATGTCGTCATGACCGGAAGGCTCATTCCTGAAGAGTCCATCGTCTATGATTTCTCACATGACGAGGAGGGGCTTGGACTGATCATGCCGTTTGTGCGGGTCGAGCACGTGGATTGCGTCATGTTCAGACCATGACGACGAACTAGTAGGCGTCTTGCGCGCAGCGGAATCCGCGTGCCGCTGGGGCGGCTGTCGATCGTGCCCCAATCGCGGTCGCTCGTCCGTAGACTCACCGCCGGCTTCAGCCAAGAGCCTCCGCGCATCGACTTGATCGCGCCCCGAGGTGGTCCCGTTGGGTTCGTGAGCGGCCCGGAAGGATAATAGTTGGGATCGTACCAATCTTGTACCCACTCGGCCGCATTCCCGGCCATGTCGAAGAGCCCATAGACGCTTACCGAGCCAGGGAAACTGCCGACCGGCATCGTCAGGACCTCTCCATTGAGGCCCTTCTGTTTGGCGATGTGCGCTCCCTCGCCCTTGACCCAAAACGCTTCCCAGTCCGCCCCGCTGTCGAATTGGACCGTGCGGCCGGCCCAATAACTGGCGCTGTTGGCCAAGAGCGGATCCCATTGGTCGCCCCAGGGATATCGGCGCCCATCCGTTCCTCTGGCCGCCTTTTCCCATTCGGCTTCTGTTGGAAGCCGCTTACCGGCCCAACGGCAATAGGCGTCAGCATCGGCCCAGCTGATATTTACGACGGGATGCCGTTCGATGCCCGGCATCGGTCTCCGATCCTTCCAGAGCGTCGCCGCGGGATTGGAATTTTCCGGCATCCGGTGGCCGGTCATGGAGACGAAGAGGCGATAGGCCTCGTTGGTGACTTCGAAGCGGTCGATGTAGAAGGCCGAGAGCAGCACGGATCGCTCCGGTTGCTCGTCCGGAAGACCGCCGCTCCCCGCTGCAGCGCCCATCCGGAATTCGCCAGCGGGCACGCGCACCATGTCGTCTGGTTTTCCGGAAGCGAGGGCCATTTCAGCTGGGCTTACGGTAAGAGCACAGAAGAGGAGAACGCGTGCAACGAGGCTGGACAATGTCACCGCTTGCGGATGCCGCAGGCGCGCGCGACTCCATCGCGGTAGGCAGTCCACAATTTGAGCGACCTGTTCAGGTACCGTAGGATTGTCTCCTGTTGACTGGGCGTCCTGGCATGATTGACGACCATGTGATAGGCGTCATGGCGGTGACCCGCTTCCACCATCTGGTGGGAGCGGATAAGGTCCATGGCATCCGGTGGAAGACCATAATGCCTGACCAGTGGATGTTGCTGGACGATCGATTCAATCTCTTCCGGTGTTCTTGGCTTCGACGGTTCGGCCAGCTCCTTACGGTCCTTGATGCTGCCTTCGACGAAAACGGTCATGACGGCGGCTCCCACCACCCAATCCCGGTGGTTTGACGCATGTTCGAGCCACGCACGATACCGGCGTGCGCCAGGAAGGAGCCTCACGTCGTCAAACGTCCGCGGCGGATACCCGAGTCCTCGCATCATTTGAAGAAACAGTTCCGGGTGCGACTTGCCCAAGGACAAACCACCGGTGTCTTCCTCATAGATGTTCTCTGCAAGCATGCGCCGCACCGACGGCGGAGGATTGTGGCCGTGAATCCGGGCCAACAACACCGGAAAGTCCCGCACATACACAGCATATTCCTGCTGAAAATGCTGTTTCAACTGAACGACCGTCGCCGTCCCGTCGGAAAACGTCGGCCATGCCCAATGATGTTTGCGATCCATGACGCGCAACATCTCTTCCTGAAATCGGTTTGTCGTCAAAGGTCGTGTCATGCGGGTTGCCTTCCTCATTGAGCCCTCGTTACAATCCCTAGTAGAGGTGTGGATGCAGCAGGTGACCGTTCAAAATCCCGACGACATTCTCTCGCTTCTCGCAGAAGTCGCACTCCGCGGCTCCGGTTTCGTCACTGAATGCCTGCTCGACTATGTATTGGACGAGGGATTTACCGAGCCGATTTACTTGAACGCCAGCGGAGAAGATCCGGATGCCTACTTTAAGGGACAATCACCGGCCTGGGCGGTGTATCAGGTCCGCGAATGGAAGCGTGTGCTGACCATCTCCGGAGGCCCTGGCAAACAACGGCGCGTCCAGATTACTGAGACGCCGTAGCCTCTCGCTGAGTGTAGGGGGATTAGGCTGAAAAAGCAACGAAACGGCGAGATGTCCATCATGCAAGAACAACGCACGAAGGATGGAATGACATGAATCTCGTTCGTCTAGCCGAGCCGTACAACGTGGGAGAACTGATTCTGCTGCAGAGTCTGCTAGAAGGCAGCGGGATCGCGTATCTGATTCGCCATGCCAATATCAGCAGTCTGTATCCGGGTCTGCCCGGTCTCACTTCTCATGTGATGGTTGAGGAGCGGGATTATCCACGCGCCGAAAAGATTCTTCAGCGCTTGAGACTGGACGTGCGTGAGGTGCCCGGTGAAATGGGTGGATGAATTATCCGCTCTGCTTGGGTATGTGCGGGTTAGAAGGTGATTGTGTCGGCAGCCTCTCGCCGGAGCCTTGAAACCACCCGCCGATCAAGGTACCTTCCTCGAAGTACAGATAGCGGTGCTTAACGATCGCCGCGCTTTCCCAGTCCTCGAAAATCCATTCTTCCTGCCGAATGCCGTCCTTCGTGAAGTTGGTGTGGATGGTTTGTGGCCCTCCCCATGCTTGCAGGACTTGTTCTTTCGACATCCCCACCATCACGCGATGTTCCGCGATGTGCTTTTCGAAATTGGGGTCACGTAGCTTCGCGACCAACGGCATGATGATCATGAACATCGCAAAGAGGGCCAATCCCGCATAGATGGCCAGGCGGACGGGCTTCCGGCGAATGAACGACTCGGGTTCGTGGTCAACCGCAGAGGAGGCGATGGCGCTCGAGCGATTTCATAGCAGTGTCTCGTTGCGCATGGTAACAATCGGTCCCTCCGGGCGTCAAGGCACGCAGGCCGAATTAATAG
Organism: uncultured Nitrospiraceae bacterium; assembly: GCA_963824855.1. Taxonomy (GTDB): domain Bacteria; phylum Nitrospirota; class Nitrospiria; order Nitrospirales; family Nitrospiraceae; genus Nitrospira_C. Next base: position 199,590 of record CAWGQP010000001.1, on the reverse strand, counting down.
TGTATTATCAATAACATCGGAGATGGAGCTATACTTATCGTATGACTCTTCCTTTGGTCTGGCGTGGCATGATTGTCGCTCTGCTCGTGATCCTCACGAATTGGATCTCATGGTCAGGCGTGGACGCAAAACCTCTCTACTCCTATGCGGATGAGAAGGGCACGAGGATCATTACGGACGACTACAATAAGATTCCTCCTTCCTATCGAGCGAAAGTTACGACCGTGGAACAGGAAGCAGACGGATATGTGGGGGAGATCGAGCGGGTGGGTGAACTGGTTGGGTCCGCGAAGGGATTCGTCGTTGCGGTGCCCGGCATGTCGCTTCAGCAGTCCAAAATCATTACCTATGCCTCGCTGTTTGGGTTGCTCTGTTTGGTCGCTATGAATCTTAGCCGCAGCGAAGCCATTCGAGCGCTCGCGCTCTGGTGTCTCGTCCTCATCGGCATCTGTGCGCCGGTGCTCGTCTACATCGCCGACGACGGCGCCGCGGCCGTCATGAAAAACAAAGCCGCGGAAATCCAACAGAAGCAGCAAGACCGCCTGTCGCACGCCCAATAAGCGGCGTCGTCCACTCCGACCACAATTCAATCGCGCATCAGTCGGCGTATTTCGGGACAGGAACCTTCTTGGCCGCTTGGGAGGGCCGAGGAGCCGTCTGCTGCTGGGAAAATTCTGGTGAGTAGGGGTTCATCATGGCTTCGTGAGTGTGCTTCTGGCGGCGTTTCACGAGATCCATGCTTTGCGTACTGATCTCCATACGGTCGACGGGAGATTTGATCGTGAGCGGATCCGGCAGCCCCTGCAGCGAGAACAACTGGTAGGCGAGCGTCCAATCGAGTGAATCTTTGGTGGCTTCTTTGACGATGAATCGAGCCTGAGGCGAGGCAGGGCCCTTGAAGAGAAGCACCCAAATGTTCGAGCGGAACGCAGGCGAAGCGGCATCGGTCGGCGGCTTGAATTCCGGCACAAGCGAAGGGACTTGGCTGATCGGAACTGCCGGAGAAAATTCGATGTCGACTAGGCGGACATATAACGTCCGATTCTCGCTCTGGTCATTCGGATCGACGGCATAACTAAACGAATAACGCACCTCGATCCCATCGCGCTTGAACGTATAAACATCTTCTCCGTTCTCCGGCGACACGAGCTTCCTGAAATATTTGTCCCAATCGGTGATCGCATAATAAGTAAAGACGCGGAGCGCCGATTTGCGATCGCGGACAGCCTGCGGCATGCCCATCTTGTCGTGCAATTCTTTCTGTGTCAGACCCAGGAAGCCATCTTCGAAGTAAGGCGCGGCAGGGACTGAAAAGGGAAGTAGGAACAGGATGCCGGCGGCGCAAAGCCCTTTAAAGGTCAAGCGTTGTAGGTGATTTCGCTGCAGCAAGAGCTTCTCTCCGGCCGTCGCGCCATCGTATCGGCAGCCCTCGCTGCTGTCAAGACAGCGTGGATTGGTTGCCGGTTGGCGGATGAACCAGTATGATGGCACGACTCGGGTTTCCCAGAGGACGGTGAGGACGGGATGCAGATCGAACAACTTCTTCAGGAACGCATCGTCATCCTTGATGGCGCCATGGGCACCATGATCCAGCAGAGGCGGCTGGACGAGGCCGCGTTTAGAGGCGAGCGGTTCCGGGATTGGCGGAAAGATCTCAAGGGCCACAACGATCTCCTGAATCTCACTCAACCCGCCATTATTGAGGAGATCCATCGCCAGTATCTGGAGGCCGGCGCCGATATCATCGAGACGAACACGTTCAATTCCCAGGCGATTTCGCTCGCTGACTACCAGATGCACAGTCTGGGGTACGAGCTCTCGAAAGCCGGCGCTGAATGTGCCCGGCGTGCCGTCGCGGCAGTCCGGGCCGCCCAGCCGGGACGCCGGTGTTTCGTGGCGGGCGCCATCGGTCCGACGACCAAAACCTCGTCGATCTCGACGGATGTGAACAATCCCGGCGCCCGTGGAACGAACTACGACGAATTGGTCGCAGCGTATGCCGACCAGGCACGGGGCCTGTTGGACGGCGGCGCCGACCTGCTGCTCGTGGAAACCATTTTCGACACGCTCAACGCCAAGGCAGCGTTCTTTGCCATCCAACAGTTGTTTGCCTCTGGCGCGCGACGTGTTCCCATCATGGCCTCCGTGACGTTCATTCAAGCCGGCAGCAACCGCGGGGTCACGGGACAGACCGTCGAAGCCTTCTGGAATTCAATCTCGCACGTCCCGCTGCTCAGCGTCGGTATGAATTGCGCTCTTGGCCCGAAAGAAATGCGGCCGCTCATCGAAGAGCTGTCGAGGATCGCGCCGATTTATGTGAGCGCGCATCCGAACGCCGGGCTGCCGAATCCGCTGCTGCCGACGGGTTTCCCGGAAACCCCGGACACTCTGGCGCCACAGCTCCGTGAATGGGCCCAGAACGGCTGGCTCAACATCGTCGGCGGATGCTGTGGCACGACGCCGGCGCACATCAAGGTTCTGGCCGAGGCGGTTCGAGACATAGGGCCGCGGATGATCCCGAGCCGTGGAGCCTTATACCCGCCTGAGCGGGCTCGAGGCGCTCACGATCCGTCCCGATGCCAATTTCGTGAACATCGGAGAGCGGACCAATGTGACCGGTTCGCCGGCGTTTGCGAAGCTCATCCTCCAGGGCAATTATGATGACGCCCTGTCGGTGGCGCGGCAACAGGTAGAAGGCGGCGCCCAGATCATCGACATCAACATGGATGAGGGCATGCTGGATTCGAAGGCTGCGATGGAGAAATTCCTTCGCCTCGTCGCTGCCGAACCGGATATCTGCAAGGTCCCCATCATGGTCGACAGCTCCAAATGGGAGGTGCTGGAGGCAGGGCTGAAGTACATCCAAGGCAAGGCGGTCGTCAACAGCATCAGCCTGAAGGAAGGCGAGGGGAAATTCATCGAGCAGGCCACCTTGGTTCGGCGATATGGGGCGGCCGTGGTCGTGATGGCGTTCGACGAAAAAGGTCAGGCGGACAACCTCGAGCGCAAGAAGGAGATTTGCGCCAGGTCGTACAAGATTCTCACGGAACAGGTCGGCTTCAGTCCGACCGATATTATTTTCGATCCGAACATCCTGACGGTGGCGACCGGGATCGAGGAGCACAACGATTATGCGGTGAATTTCATCGAGGCGACGAGGTGGATCAAGCAACATTTGCCGGGCGCCAAGGTCAGCGGCGGCATCAGCAACATTTCGTTCTCGTTCCGCGGCAACAACGTCGTGCGCGAAGCGATGCACTCGGCCTTTCTCTATCATGCCATCAAGGCCGGTCTCGACATGGGCATCGTGAATGCCGGCCAGCTGGCCGTCTATGAAGAGATCCCGAAAGACCTGCTTGAACTCGTGGAGGACGTGCTGCTGAACCGCCGGCCGGACTGCCACGGAACGGCTGGTCACCTTCGCAGAAACGGTCAAACGTCAGGACAAGACCGTCGTCAAGGACGATGAATGGCGCAAGGGGACCGTCGAAGAACGGCTGTCGCACGCCTTGGTCAAGGGCATTACGGACTACATCGACCAAGACACGGAAGAAGCGCGGCAAAAGTATCCGAAGCCGCTCATGGTGATCGAAGGTCCGCTGATGGCAGGAATGAACATCGTGGGCGATCTGTTCGGATCGGGCAAAATGTTTCTGCCGCAGGTCGTGAAAAGCGCCCGTGTGATGAAGAAGGCCGTCGCCCATTTGCTGCCGTTCATGGAAGAAGAAAAGAAACGGGTGGGCGGGTACCAATCACAAGGCAGGGTCCTTCTCGCCACGGTAAAGGGAGACGTCCACGATATCGGGAAGAACATCGTCGGCGTCGTGCTCGGCTGCAACAACTATGAGGTCATCGATCTGGGCGTGATGGTGCCGTGCGAGCACATTCTGGCCGCTGCCCGCGAGCAGAAGGCGGACATCGTCGGCTTGAGCGGGCTCATTACGCCGTCGCTCGATGAAATGGTGCATGTGGCCAAGGAGATGACGCGCGAAGGCTTCGACGTCCCCCTCCTGATCGGCGGCGCGACGACCAGCAAAGCACATACGGCCGTCAAGATCGCGCCCTCCTATGCGCCATCTGTCGTCCATGTGCTGGACGCCTCACGCGCCGTCGGGGTGGTCGGCAATCTCATGAATCGAGAGCAGAAGGCCGCCTTCGTGCAGGGGATACGGGAGGACTACGATCGTGTACGGCAGGCCCATCAGGATCGGGAAGCCAAACCGGTGCTCCCCCTGGCGGAAGCCCGTGCCCGGCAGTTGATTACCGACTGGAGGACTCTCGAGATTCCTGAGCCAGACGCCCTCGGGATTCACGTGATCGCCGATCAGCCGCTCGCCGAGCTGCTGCCCTACATCGATTGGTCTCCGTTTTTCCACACGTGGGAATTGAAGGGACGCTATCCGGGAATTTTTGAGCACCCGACAATCGGTGCGAAGGCGAAGGAACTGTTTGCCGATGCTCAGCAGCTGCTCGCCCGCATCGTCGAAGAGAAGTTGCTGATCGCCAAAGGGGTCTATGGGCTCTTCGCCGCCTCCAGCATCGGTGACGACATCGATGTGTATGCGGATGCGTCGAGGAAGGCCCTCCAGGCGACCATTCATACGTTGCGGCAGCAGGGAGAAAAACCCCAAGGCCAACCCAATCTAGCGCTGGCCGATTACGTCGCGCCTCAATCGTCCGGACGAAGGGACCATGTCGGCGCTTTTGCCGTCACCTCGGGTCTTCGATTGGATGAGCTTTGCCGCCGGTTCGATCAGGATCACGACGATTACAATTCGATCATGGCCAAGGCGCTGGCAGACCGATTGGCCGAGGCGTTCGCCGAATACCTCCACAAACGAGTCCGTGAGCAATGGAGGTACGGCAAGCTGGAGCGGTTGACCAACGAGGATCTGATCCGAGAAAAGTATCGGGGGATTCGCCCTGCGCCGGGTTATCCGGCCTGTCCGGACCATACCGAAAAGCGGACGCTGTTCGACCTGTTACAGGTTGAACGGCATACCGGTATTACCCTGACCGAGAGTTTCGCGATGCTGCCGGCCGCCGCCGTGAGCGGATGGTATTTTGCACACCCAGAGGCAAAGTATTTTGCCGTGGGAAAGATCGGCAGGGATCAAGTGGAAGACTATGCCCACCGCAAGGGAATGGACCTTCGAACGATCGAACGCTGGCTTTCGCCCAACCTCAACTACGAGCCCCGGTGATTCGCCGTTAGGAAACTTCCGCCAGAAGCGGTTGACTGGCCGGCTTTCCAATAGCCGCTGTCAGCGCCGATTTTAACAGTCGAAAGCGGTCCTCCGCCCAGCGGTTAAAGGTATCCGAGTCCTGGAAGACCAGATCCCAGGCTTTTGCGGCATCCAGCATTAGGAGTTGATGCGGTTGCCCTTCTGCAGGGAAATACACGACGAGAACCGCTGATTTTCCCGTCAGGCTGATGTCGGCGAACACGTGCAGCATGGCGCCGTGCGGCAGGGTGACTTCGCGTGATGCTGCTTCGACCAGCGGCTGGTACATGCGATGAAGGAACTGCGATGTGACTTCATACGCATTGTTGGTGCCGAGCAGACGCGGATTCGGGGATTCGCCGAAGAGATTTTCTGTGAGATACGTGGCAGCTTCCCAGGTCGGCATCACGCCGGACGTCACGAGGGATTCGCACAGATAGGCGATCCAGTTTCTCGTAATTCCCGCTTTCTTCACGGGCGCGGCTTTTTTGGCCATGATCGTGGTCCTTTCAATGCGAGCGCGGCGGCCTTCCTGGTGAGACGCCTCTGTCGACTCATTGCAGTATAGCGACCGGCCGAGGACAGTCAACGAAATGCAACAAATGATGCGGCGTCTGTCGTGTGGGGCGGTGAGTGCAGGACTACACTTGGCGGGGCAGGCCCGAACTTATGCGGTCGGCATACTGCTCGTGAATGCGCTTGATATCCCCAAGCGAGGCCAGGAAGACGTCGAGCAGCTCGGGATCGAAATGCTCTGCCCGATGCTTGCTCATCAAATCGACGGCGTGATTGAAGTCGAACGCCGGCTTGTACACCCGTGCGGTTGTGAGGGCATCGAAGGCGTCCGCGATTGCGGCGATGCGGCCCTCGATCGGGATCGCTTCGCCTTTCAGCTTACGTGGATAGCCGCTGCCGTCCCAACGCTCATGATGGGTGAGCGCAATGGTCGCGGCCACATTGAGAATTTCCGCATCTGATCCGGCCAGAATGCGGTATCCGATTTCCGCATGCTGGGCGATCACGTTGAATTCGTCCTGCGTGAATTTTCCCGGTTTCAGCAACACATGGTCCGGCGTGCCGATCTTGCCGATATCGTGCATGGGGCTGGCCGTCCGAATCAAATCGCAGCGTTCGCTCGAGAGCCCATAGCGGCGGGCCAACAGCTCACAGTAATGGCTCATGCGTTGAATGTGCTGGGCCGTGGCGCTGTCACGGTATTCCGCCGCAATGGCGAGCCGTTGTATCGTTTCTTCCCGTGAGAGTCGTAACTCCTTCTCGCTCCGTTCAAGCCACTCCAACGCCTGCTGCAACGCCATTGTTCTGGTTCGGACGACGTCTTCGAGGTTGTCGCGGTGCAGGCGGCTTTCCATTTCGAGACGGCGGCGACGCAAGGCATTGGCGACGTTGATGAGGACTTCATTGGCTTCGAACGGCTTGATGATGTACCCGAAGGCGCCCATGTCGAGCGCCGCGTTGGCCAGCAGGGGACTGTCGAGGCCCGTGACCATGATGGCGGCGGTATGGGGATGCTGCCGGAAGGTGTGGCGGACCAAGTCCATGCCAGATTCCCCGGGCATGTTTACGTCGCACAGCACTAACGCAAATGGCGTTTCATCCAGTCTCAGCCGGGCCTCCCTCGCATCTGCGGCAAGCACTACCTCATAGCCGTGCGACTGCAGCATATAGCCGAGCAGACGGCGGATCGGCTCTTCGTCATCGACAATCAATACCCGTTTGAGTTCCAGGAGAGCTTGCTGGCTTGGGCGATCGAGCAGCAACGTCATAGGCGAAGACTCTATCGGTTCAATGAGGTTCGATGCGCGTTGTCGGTTTGGCTTCGATCGTCTTGGAAGACTCTAAAACGGGGTGCAGCTTTTATGCCACTAATTAATGATTTTCTGCTGAGTTGCAGGGCCGTAAAAAGTGCAGTGACGGTCTATTTCACTCTCGGCAATATTATCCATATCAGGAGATGGTTTTGGCGTCCGAAGTATTCGTGTGAACAGCCAAAAGAGCGCCTGCAACCGATGGTAAGCATCCTAGGGGGCACTGTACAGAATTCGACCGTGTGCCACGAGATTGTACACCGATCGCATTCGGAGCCGTTTACGTACAATGCCGCGCGACGCCGGCTCGTTTCATTGCGCTTTGGGAGGTGGTTCACTATAATGCCCCAATTTCTTTGGGAGAAATTTCATGAATGCAGGAGCGGGGTTGCTACGCGCAGATGGCCGGCGAAAGGATCAACTCCGCCCCGTCAAAATCACGCGAAATTTCATCAAACATGCCGAGGGATCTGTGCTGATCGAAATGGGCGATACGAAGGTGATCTGCACGGCGTCCGTCGAAGAAAAAGTGCCTCCCTTTCTCAAAGGCAAGGGCACGGGGTGGGTTACGGCGGAATATGCCATGTTGCCGCGGGCCACGCACGACCGGTCGCCGCGGGAAGCGGTCAAGGGTAAACAGGGCGGACGGACGTTGGAAATTCAACGCCTCGTGGGACGTTCGCTACGGGCCGTCACCGATATGACACAGCTCGGAGAACGGTCCATCTGGATCGATTGCGACGTGATTCAGGCTGACGGCGGCACACGGACCGCTTCGATCACGGGGTCATTCATTGCCCTTGCCGATGCCATGGCCATCTTGAAAACGCGCGGGCTCATTAAAAAGCGGCCGCTGACTGACTATCTCGCGGCGATCAGCGTCGGCAAGGTGGGCGGAGAAATCCTCGTAGACTTGGCCTATGTCGAGGATTCGACGGCTGAGGTGGATCTGAATCTGGTCATGACCGGGAAGGGGCAGTTTGTCGAAATTCAGGGAACGGCGGAAAAGACCCCATTCTCCAAGCAGGACATGGATGGATTTCTCGCACAGGGGTGGGGGGCCATTCAAACACTGACCGCATTGCAGCGTGATCTCATCGGGGCTTTGGATTAACCTCTCTCGGATCAGCCCCAATGCACCGGGAACTCGTTCTCGCCACCCGTAACAGGCACAAAGGAGCAGAGCTTGCTGTGCTCCTCGCAGACCTGCCCATTCGGATCCGCACGATGGATGAATTTCCGGAGGTGCCCGACGTCGTCGAGGACGGCGACACCTGCGAGGCCAACGCGATCAAAAAGGCCCGTGCGGTCTCACAAGCGACCGGCCTGTTGGCCGTAGCCGACGACACTGGATTGGAAGTGGATGCCTTGGGGGGACGACCCGGCGTCTTTGCGGCACGCTATGCCGGCCTGCAGGCGACGTATGAAGACAATTGGCGAAAGCTACTGGACGAGATGACCGGGGTGCCCCGCGATCGCAGGACAGCCCGGTTTGTGACGGTGGCTGCGGTGGCACTGCCTTCCCAGGTGGTAGAGGTAACGACCGGTCGGCTTGACGGACTGATCGCAGAGGAGCCGGCCGGGGCTCGAGGGTTTGGCTACGATCCCGTGTTTTACGTGCCCGAATTGGGCAAGACCTTGGCCGAACTTTCGAGCGAAGAGAAGAATCGCATCAGCCATCGGGCGAAAGCCTTTGCACAAGTGCGCGATTTGCTGCAAAATAGATTTGGATCGGGGCGTAGCGCAGCCCGGTAGCGCGCCTGCTTTGGGAGCAGGATGTCGGAGGTTCAAATCCTCTCGCCCCGACCAATGTCTACAGGCAAAAACGAAAATTCGTGATCCTCTAAGCGCCGTCAGGGTCGCATTCGGGGTCACAAAAGGAGGAGATCCCCCCATTCAATATCAGTATAGGGTCCCAAAACCATGTCAGACGAAAACAAAATTCGTGATGGGCCGATGCAATGAGGGCCCTCGTCGAGACGGTTCCGATTTACCAAGATGCATTGCAACCCGCAGTGAAGGAAATTGGCACTGGGCTACAAACAGTGCCAAAACCATTCATGTCGTTCTCGCGCCAGTCAGCGCCCTCGTGTGGGGGTATGATCAGATCAAGGACTTTATTTCGACAAGAATTGCAGAGAAATTAAAAGATGTCCCGCCAGAAAATATCGCTACACCAAAACCAAACGTGGCTGGTCCGGCTCTGGAGGCTTTGAAGTACACCGGCCATGAGGAGACTCTCCGTGAAATGTATGCCAATCTACTTGCTGCTTCCATGGATACTCGCACGGCAAGCAGCGCCCATCCGTCCTTTGTCGAAGTGATCCGTCAAATTACCCCGGATGAAGCGCGGCTCCTCCGACTTTTCCCAGTAAACCGCCCCTTCCCATTGTTGAACATACGCTGGGAATACAAGCAGGTAACTGAAACCGAACGGGGAGGTAAGGACGTTCTCGTTAACTTCTCGCATCTTGGGAAAGAGGCTGGCTGCGATTTGCCCGACTCCACCCCTGTTTACCTCGATAACTTGTGTCGCCTAGGTCTGGCTGAAATTCCCGCGCTGTATGAATACACTACCAAAGGTCTATACGAGCCGCTGGAGAACGATCCGACAGTCCTGCATATTACGAAGGAAATCGACTCGACCGGGAAGTTAAAGTCAGTTATAGAGCGCAAAGGATTGCGAGTTATGGAATTTGGTAAACAGTTTTGCAACGTCTGTGTGGTTTCACACGATAAGAAGGGTCTTTGAAAATATCCATGGCGTTAATCCCAAAAACTCGACCCGCCGTCACACGAAAAATGCGGCCAGGCCACCCGCATACCCACCGGCTGTCGTCGCGGCCTTTCTCCGATCCCATCCGCAAAGCTATTTCACCTCCATGACCGCCGCGCGTGCCCTCGGTGGGAAACCCACGATGCACTCTCTTCATATCCTCCTTGGCTTTGCAGCGGTTTTTATCTGCGCTAGTGAAGGCCACGCCCGTTCTAACAGTTACGTTTGTACAGTGGAGGGGGTGAGTCGCCTCGCAGATGAGGGAACCCTGAAGGGTAGCCCTGACGATCCGATCGTCGGCAAAGAATTCACCGTGGATCGGGAATCCGGGAAAATTATTGGCCGCTACATCGGAAGCGACGGGTTCAATACTCAGGTGCTCGATCCTGGCTCAGACGTGCAATCGTTTAAGGTTCTGGCCACAAACCGCACGGGTTTCCTACACGTCCTGTATCTGGAAATCATGGAATTCGCTAAAGGAATGCTGAAACCTTTTTTACTGATCCAGAGTTCGCTTGTGTACTCTGGACGCTGTATATGAAGTTGTCCGGCTTATTTAAGATTCAATCGTTCTGCGACAAAATACACGCATTTCCCTAACTCTGCTGCACGCTTAGGCACTTCACGATTCAGAATTCCCATGAAAGGGCACGAATGAAAGCGGGCTGACCCTCTCTACAACCCTTACCTATTCAGAGTAAGTCAAATTCCTTAGATGCTCTCCTAGGGCCATCAGCCTCTAACCATTAAGCGGTACGCGTCCTTTCACTGTCAATTCTGTTTACAGCGCGGAGAAAACCGATTGAACCCTTTCCATCCGTTCTATCGTTTCACGTACTTATACGTATCCTTATACGTATAATTCATACCGACGCAGCAACGCCCTACCGTTAACGTCCTTGACGGTTCGCTGTGGCCTCATTCTTGGATTAACCTGTTTTCAATGACTTCGGCGAAGGCATAGAACGTGCGGGTATAGCCGTGAACTGTCATGGAGGTCCTGTGATGAAATTCTTCATTCTGTCAGTGGCATTTGGGTTGCTCGTGCCAGTTCAGGCCTTTGCTAGCCAATCTACTCCGGTGCCAGAACCCCTGAGCTTGGCGTTGCTCGGAATCGGCTTTGCCGGATTAGGTGCGGCTGAAATGATCCGTCGGCGCAAGGACAAGTAAGAATTGTCAGGTTCACATGCCACCCCAAGAAATTCACCGTTACACATCGAGTCCCTCGCAAACTGATCCTCCCGTTGCTTCCTTGTAAGAATTCCTGAATCGTACGCCGTCTCTGCAAGTCCTTTACCGTGGTAACGCTAGGGGTACTGCAGTGAATCGCTTCCACGTCCGGTATATCTAGGAGGCCTGCTATGAAATTCTTTAAGGAATCTGCACTCGCTCTGTTATTTGTGACCGGTTTGTTCGTACCCCAAGCCTATGCTGGGCCGGTAGGATGCGAGTATGGTTGTCCTTCGGTGCCAGAACCCCTGAGCTTGGCGTTGCTCGGAATCGGCTTTGCCGGATTAGGTGCGGCTGAAATAATCCGTCGGCGTAAGAACAAATAAGGCGTCGCAACCGGGTGCCGTAGCTCACAGAGCTGGGGGCTACCGCATAGGGTGTTCAGAGCCTGTTGGATAAGCTTCTAGCCTTACATGTTTATCCTCTAGGGCATCGCCGAGTTTGTGTTTCTTACTAACCGTTAGGGATTGCGCCCTATCATTCACGCTTTATTCACCTAATGGCGCAAAGTCCGGTGTGAGAGAGGTTGAGACTAATGGAACACGCTAATTTGTTCTCTCTCAATCCACAAGTGGAAGCTTACCTCCGGGCAAGCGAGTCGCTTATTTCGGCTGCGCTAGAAAGCCCTACGCCATTCTCTGACGAACAAATACTGCTGGCGGCCGATTACACCGACGAGGTGGCGAAGGTTCTCGCCCTAAAACTGAGATTGTAAGGTCCGAGAACGGCGTCGCGGGCGGATTCCGTAGCCTGCCGATAGCTGGTGGGCTACGGCACCCGCAAAGGGTGTTCAGAGCCCCCTACTTATCCGGTTCCAACATTTGTCTGGCGTGTCAGCGTAGCCATTCGAGAGGCCCGCCAAAATTTGCCGCACTTCCTCCGCAAGAATGTCGTGGCAGCGTTGCTGATTGCGTTCAGCGGCGACCAGGCCCGCGGTGCGGCTGGGCAGGTTTTGAAACCCGTCACGCACCACGCGAGCCAGCCCGAACCATTCTTTTTCGACGGCGTCGCGGCTGACCAGTTCGCCGCTTCGCTGCTTCAGTTCCAATTCGCGCAAGGCCGTTTCGACGGCATACTTGGGGATGCGTGCACCCTTCAGATCCCCCCCGCCACGCGCTGGCTGATAAACCTGATGTAGGCCGGGACTGCCTTGAACGGATCATGCTTGCCCTGTACTGGCTGCGGCAGGATACCGGTCTTGCACAGCTGTCCCACGCGCTGCACAGTGAGGTTCAGTGCTGCTGCCAGTTGTGCGGTGCTCCAGGTCGTCATAACTTCAAGTAACACTTAAAGAAACTGAAGTTTCATCGCGCTGACTCTAGTGAATTATGCGCTGGCGCTGACCCACATTAAAACCACGCTGGGAAGGACCCCGAGAGTACGCGTGAAACCGTCGGACAAATGCTTTCAATGAATTCACACACACTGTAAGACGTTCTGGGAATTGACAGGTTCTCCTTGGAGAACGATACTCTTGCAAAAGTTCCGTATGTCTCTAATTGGGAAGACAGCTATTTTCTGCTCTAAAGCATCAACATTCCCGCCGCAGACCTGAGCTAAAGGCGCGAAATCCATCGTGCTTGATTTCATAGATCCAATCCCAGTCATCGAATGGCTGTGGCTGTTGAACCAAGGACATAGGTTGAGGAATGTCAACACGGACAGTCGCGTAACCGTGGCCACGCAGAATGACCATAGCGACTGATAGACGGGTTAGCAATCAGCAACAAGACGTTGCGTCAAGAGGCTCTTTTCGAAGAAAGGCTCCTAAGGAAGTCACAGCTAGCCTTCAACTCACTCTGCCATTTCTTGAAAGAGAAACGTAAGAACGAATTGCTAGCTTTATGGCGAAGGACAACCTGAAGTGCTGATGGATGAGAGGGAACGGAAAATAATGCTCCAAGAGGGCGGTGGTGACAGAAAAAGATGTTCATCTAGGAGTTTGTATTACATTGAAACCGACTAGGGAGCACGCCAGCTGAAGATTTTCTTTTTAAGTGCGAAGCTTGCAGCGGAGCGTTACAAAAAGTGAGATTCAATTCTTCCATCCGGTTAGCTAGTGCAGTGTTGCTCGTGACTTTAGCCAGCTGCCAAAGCCACAATACTCCCCTCACTGCGACAACTGACGGTTCCTATCTTAGACTTCCTGACAACTCGACTAAAGCACTTGTGTGGGGGACTGAACCGGAAGCCGTTAAGAGCCTTAAGACATGGCTTCCAAAGCGACGCATCAATCTGATCGACGACGTTAAGTTGAACCAACTTGCGAGCGAAAAGGGCTTGCAACAACCCATCTCAAGCCCCGACGTCCTGAAGTTGGCAAAAACCCTCGGAGCCAATCAAGTTATTTTCGTTGATGCCGATGTATACAAATCACAGAGAGATGAGATGTTATCTTTTTTGGGGCAACCCACGATCTACAAAGCTTCGCTATTCGTCCGTGGAGTGAATGCGGAGACTGGTGAAATAGATTGGAGTGGAAAAGCACAATCAACGGAAGACTTTACAAACTTGTCGGAAGGTATTCACCAATTAACCTGCCATGCACTTGCAACGGCGTGGGGCTTACGATCGCCTGGAACGGCCACAGCTTCTTCCGTCTGTCTCCCCGGGCAGAGTGTAATGGTATTGGCTGAACCGCATACTGCTCGATATATTCTGGCAATTGCGAAAGCGTTTCGGACTGTCTATGCCAAGCAAATTGTGGCGCAGGCAGCTAGAGCTAATGTCAACCCAGACGAGGACTGGACAAAGGATGATCATGCGATCATGCTTCCGGCCCAATTTCTCAAAGCGGCCGGGAGGAACTAGAAGACTTTGAGCTCAGCCTAATCGGGCTGACACCAGTCTATAAGGAGAACTTGCCGAAGACCAAAGCAGAGGAAGATGCTCTGAAAAAACTCATGGCCAATCCAGCATCCGGCATGCTCACTTTTGAAGATGGGAACCAGTTCAAGGGGCTGGCAGTAGACCTCGCCATCACGAATACCTGCGTCGCCTGCCATAATACTCATCCCACCAGCCCAAAGAGAGACTTCAAGAAGGGAGATGTCATGGGCGCCATTGTTGTGCGTTTCAACAAATAGAACGGAGCATCACCCAGACTGAAGGCGCGATATCCGTCGTGCTCGCGGTATGTCGTGTACGCTTCTTTAGACTTTCTATTCACGTCGCATGTGTAACCCCGCTGGCCCTCCACCCATCCCCTTTATTTCCGAGGTTTTCAGCACTAACGCGCTGTGCCGAGATAACTCGTAGGCTGCAGTGTTCGATCCAGCCATTTTCTGCTTTTACCCTAACACGCCTTTGGTGCTTTTAGTCCTTGAGGAAGAGCTCTGGGTGTCCCGCATGCTTCGTCTAGTTGGTCTTGAGTGAGAAATGCCGTGTGATGGAAATTGGTGCCCTCAATTCGTGCTCCTTCCAGTTGGGCACCTAAAAAATTGGCATCCTTAAAGTTCGCATTCATCAAGTTAGCGCCACTCAGATTTGCCCCGAGCAGCATCGCTTCCCCTAGATCGGCATACTGGAGATCTGCCCCGCGAAAGTCAGCACCGGCTAACATCGCGCCGTGAAGGTTTGCCCCCTTCAACTTAGCCTTTTTAAACTTTTTTCCCGCAAGCATCTGTCCATGAAGGTCTGAATCCTCTTGTGAGGTTGGTGCTTTATCAGCCTTGGCCATACGGCCATGGTCAATGGTCGTCACTTGTTCTTGCCCGCTGGTTATTACAGGGCACGCAGCAAGAAAAGTGAAAATCAGGCACAATTGTAGCCGTCGATGTTCCGTATCCATTCTTGTTGCATCGGATCCTTTCTTTGCCACTCGCCGGTCTATGTTAACAGAGATTGCATTCCTGGTATCCTGCGAGAAGCGGCTGGCCTTGGAACCGTCGAATACCCAGCCGAGCAGCGGCCAGTTCGTCCTGACGATGCTTCAACAATTTCCGCGCTTTCAGGCTAGGGCATGGGAACCCATTTTGGGTCACCCGCCAGCCGCTTCATGGCCGGGGGCTTTCTGTGGGCCGAGGCAGGGAAAAACTTTCCGGTTTCTGTCACGGTTGCCCGCGTGTCTCCGTGTGCTGTGCCGTGTCTTGCTGTCGCTGTAACTACATGGGAGTATTGGCCTCCTGTGTTCGGCTGTGTTCCGCCGTATTCCCCAGTATATGTATCTAATGTGCTTTGGGAGCAGGATGTCGGAGGTTCAAATCCTCTCGCCCCGACCAAACCAACCCTCTTTATGCCGGCGGCTCATCAGGCGCATTCTCTCTTCATTGTGGCCGCTGGATGACCATGACCAGTAGCTCTTACCGAACTTTAGGCTCTTCAGCTTAATCCAGGCGAAAGCACTCGAGTTCATTCCTGATGTCGCCCTCTGGCACCCATCGAGAAACGAGAGTCTCACATTCGGCTTCCCGATGGATCGAGTGGCTGTGGTTCTCTTCTAGGTCGTCAAGCAAGGCCTCGTCGAGGGCAAGATTCTCTAGAGGGGAGGGCAGGGTGAGGTCGAGCAGACTAAATGAGACCATGTCTACATCCCGTTAGGTCATCGATGAGTGTGCGATTCACAGCTTACTTGCCTTCGAGTACCTGTACGAGCACCTTGCCCATCGGCCCTTGTGCCAACCGGGTGAACCCTTCTTTCACCTTTTCGAAGGGGACAGTGCTGTCTATTTGTGGGCGTCGTCCAATGGCATCCAGCCGACCGACGATCTCCTTCCATATGGCTTGAGCTTGTTCGGCGCTGTAGTCACCAACCGAGACACCGCCGATGCGAATGCGGCGGAACAAGAGAGTGGCCGTATTGAATTCAGGCACAGGCCCTCCGCTTCTCCCAACCACGCTGATTCGACCGCCATAGTCGAGTAGCCCTACGAGCTGAGGAAATAGCGGACCGCCGACGCTGTCGATCACGAGGTCAAGTTTTTTCGGCGCAACAGCGCCTACGATCACCTTTGCAAAATTAGGCTCGTTCGGATCGAATACGAAATCGGCTCCGAGTTCCTTCAGCCTGGCTCGCTTGTACACGCTGCGTGACAACGCTACCAGGGTAAGGTTCATCGATTTCCCGAGCAGCACCGCCGCCACTCCGACGCCGCCTGACGCGCCGGTCACAAGAACCTTGGATCCCGCAGGTGGAGGAGCTGGAGGATCGGTCCATTGGGTGAGCGCCTGCCAAGCAGTTAAGAATACCAATGGGGCGGCAGCCATCTCTTCGAGTGACCAGCCTTGCGGAGGACGGGCTACGCTGTGGGCGGGGACGACGACTTTCTCGGCCAACGTACCCCAGACATCGACACCGACATCACAACGTAGGATCCCGACCGTTTCTCCTGGTCGGACATCGCGTACGCTGGCTCCGACCGCCGCCACGTCACCGACTCCATCGCGACCGAGAACGTGGGGAAGCCGTGGCTTGGCCGGATACATCCCAGAAGCAAGAAAGGCATCCGCGGGATTAAGTCCTGCGAATCGCACGTTCAAGAGCACGTCGTCCGGACCAGGACGAGGATCAGATACTTCGCCAAGCCGAAGCTCCTCAATTCCTTCATAGGAATCCATCAGCCATGCGCGCATCGACGTGTCCTAGCCAAGAGGAAGTTGGAATAGCGAGCATACCAACGCGCGCATGCCTCACAGCTGCATCAGACGACGGCCTGCTCCTGCTTTTCCACAGAACTTGAAGGAGCGTCTACCCGCACCCGATAATCTTCGAGGTTGCGTTCAATGATTCCCTTGGAGAGAGATGGATAGGTACCGCTGAGTGCCTTTCTGCCGATGATCGTGACTGGCGTGTCGTGGTTGAAAATCAGCTCTCGAATCTGCTGTTTCACTCGCGATCTTGCCTGACCAAACACTTCTTGGGCAAGATCCCAGACTTCCGTTTGTCCCGCTGTCCGTTGTTGCTCCTCTGCATAGAGGCTGGTCACCGCAATCAATAGGAGATCTTCGCCGACCGCCTCAATGCGGTTCTGGCGGCCCTGGTCGTCGCGAAGCGCCTGCCGCAGCCAAAGCATCATGTAAAACACCGCGCGAGCGAGCCGGCGGCTCGCACGCTCGACAAAAAGAAGGTGCGACCGTACGTGTGGGTCCCGAAAAAGCGTCCCAGTCGGCAACCGCCCCGGCATCCATCGCCTGGCATACCAGGGCACGTAGAATTTGATCAGGCGCGCGATTTCTGTGAGCCGCCGGGCCGCGGTCATCCTGTCATCAAAATAATCCCGTGCACGCTCCAGGTGCATGTTGAGTGCTTCGCGGGCCACGAACGGACGCAAGACATCGGTTGCGCCTTCTCCGATGCGGTACATCTCAGCATCACGGACCAACTGCTCAATACCGAAAGCCGGTTCACCGCGAACCCGCATCGAATCCGCGGTCTCATACCCCATGCCGCCGAAGATCGTCTGAGCGTCTTTTAGGAAATGGATGGTGGTTTCGGAACAGAACAGTTTGGCAATTGCGGCCTCGATTCGGACGTCATAACGGTGGTGGTCCGCCATGCGCCAGACCGTAGAAGCTAGGGCCTCCATTGCGAAAAGGCGTGCGGCCATCCGACCAACCCGCATTCGCTGAGTCTGCGACTCGGCGAGAGGTCTTTGGAACGTGACTCGGCTGTTGGCTCGATCGAGCGTCGGCTGCCAGGCTTGTTTCGCCATGCCCAGACAGATCGCCGGAATGCTGACCGCGCGACCGACATTGAGGATCGTCAGGGCGTATTTGAGTCCGCGTCCGACTTCGCCGATCAGACATGAGGCGGGAATGCGGACATCGTTTAGCGTGATGTGCGCATTTTCGATGCCCCGGCATCCCTCGAATTGACAGCGCTGCCGAATCAGCACTCCCGGGGTCTTCATATCAAGAACAAAGGCGGTATGAACTGATTGCTCCGCTTCTTTCCCTTCTGGAACAGGAGTCCAGATGGCCGTGGCCGCCTTGCTCCTCTCGTCTCGCCGGCACACGAGCGATCAGCGTGAGATACCGGGCGATGGGAGCGTTCGTACACCACAGTTTCTCACCATTGATGACGTAGTTTCCGTTGACATCAAGAACCGCTTGGGTCCTGATATTGGCGGCATCCGATCCGGTAAGGGGTTCGGTGAGCGCGAAAGCGGAGACCGCTTCGCGGGCTACGATCGGCAGATACTGGCGCTTTTGTTCTTCGCTCCCGAACAGGAGCACTGGCATCGCGATACCGATCGATTGGGGAACGGCCACCGTGAGGGCAAGAATATTGCTCCATCCCGCTATGAGCACGAGGGCACGGCCGTAGTTCTGGTACGAGAAGCCTAAACCGCCGTACTCTCTGGGAATCTTCATGGCGAACGCGCCAATCGAGAACAGACCACTAATGACGGAATCCGGGATCTTCGCGCTCCGCTCAATTTCATCCGGATCAACGTGGTGAGTGAGAAAGTGTTCCAGTCGGGGCCGGAACTCTTCCCATGCGGCTTTCTGTTCGGCAGATTCATCCGGGGTGAGAAGGAGAGAGAAATCTGGTTGACCGGCGTAGAGACCTGCCATGAAGCTATCCCCGGCGAGTCGTTCTCGCGCTTCTTCGATCCGCTCCAGTCCTTTAAAGAGCTGGGTCACGAAAACCTCCTTAGGAGATCATCTGCTGTACAGGAGTTGTGTGGTCCAATTCTTCGAATCGAGCCGTAAAGTGTCGCAGCACCGGCGCCTCGTAGGTCATCGTGAGACCATGAATGCTCTCTCGACGGCGATATAAGTCGACGATCGATTCGGCCACGTAGGCGATCTGCATGTTCGTATAGACCCGGCGTGGGATAGCGAGCCGAACCATTTCGAGTTCCGGATGGAGGATGCGACCGGTCGCGGGCTCCCGCTTTCCGAACATCACGGTACCGATTTCGACTCCTCGGATCCCATAGTCCCGATACAGCGCGACGGCTAACGCTTGGGCTGGAAATTGGTCCTGCGGGATGTGTGGAAGAAATTCTTTGGCGTTCAGATAGACGGCATGTCCGCCGATCGGTTTGAGGATCGGCACGCCGGCTTGATCGAGGAGCTCCCCCAGATACCGGACTTGCCCGATGCGGAAACTGAGGTAGTCCTCGTCGAGGACTTCACGGAGTCCTCTGGCCATCGCTTCCAGGTCGCGCCCCGCCAGCCCGCCGTAAGTCGGAAACCCTTCGACCAGAATGAGCATGTTCGTAATCTCCCGGGCCCATTCTTCGTTATTGAGGCTGAGAAATCCGCCGATGTTCACGAGGCCGTCCTTCTTGGCGGACATGGTGCAACCGTCGCCATAACTGAACAGCTCCTGAGCGATGTCCAGAATGGAACGGTCGGCATAAGCTTGCTCACGCTCCTTGATGAAGAAGCAATTTTCGGCGAAACGGCAGGCGTCGAAGAAGAGAGGAATGCCATGCCGATGCAGGAGCGCCCGGGTCTGTCTGATGTTTTCCATCGAGACCGGCTGCCCGCCGCCGCTGTTGTTCGTAATCGTCAGTAACACCAATGGAATCCGGTCCCGGCCGACGCGGTTGATGAGTCTCTTCCAGCCGCATTACATCCATATTCCCTTTGAAAGGCGATTCATTGTGCGGGTCGTAGGCCTCTTTCACCACCGCATTGATCGCCTGTGCGCCTTGATGTTCGATGTTGGCCCTCGTCGTATCAAAGTGAATATTGTTGGGAACGCACATGTCAGGCTTCACGACGGTGGAAAACAGGAGGTTCTCGGCCATGCGGCCTTGATGGGTGGGAATGACGTGTTTGTACCCAAAGATGGAGCGGACCGTCTCTTCGAAGTGATAGTAATTCTTGCTGCCGGCATAGGATTCGTCTCCCATCATCAAGCCGGCCCATTGATAGTCGCTCATGGCGGAGGTGCCGCTGTCGGTCAACAGGTCGACGTAGACGCTTTCGGCCGGGATTCGAAAGAGGTTGTAGCCGGCATCATTTAACAGGCGGTCACGTTCGGCGCGCGTGGTACGCCGAATCGGCTCCACGACTTTGATCTTGAACGGCTCGGAGGGAAACTTCATGCCAATGACCTTTTGAACCGCGCCAGTTCTGCCTTGAAAGCCTGTGGACCTGAATACTCAAACACATACCGCGTCATATCGAAGAGAGGAGCGGGATCCAAATCCCTGAGGAGCTCCGGCTTCCACGTAATCTCCAATTGGTTGATCATCGTTATGGGAGTCGGTGTCCCGACCACGCCGAGTTCCATCTGGCCGTATGACTGAGAAAAGATGAGAATCTCGCGGTCAAACATCGCGGCGTTGAGATCGGTCGCGGCCCCTTGGCGTCTATAATCCTCTTCAAATCGCCGGAACGCCGGGGAGCGATCGAGTTGCTCCCTGAAGGCATAGAAGATATTGATGCCGGCCCGGTGTTGATCGTCCATGACCTGCACCGCATCGGCCACGACTGCCTCGTGTTGCATCTGCTCCCGGGTCAGCACCAATAGCCGGCGAATGACGACTCCACGCTTTGCTGCGACCTGGTTTGCCAAGAGATAGTTCGGATACAGTGCCTCGCCTTTCTTCCAGATGTTCCAGCGCTCCATGACCGCATCAATGGATCGGTCGGCCGTTTGAACAAGGCGGACCGCCTCGGCATTCGCCTCCGCGCCTTCGTAGGTCAAGGTTTGGGTCTCGAGCTGCCGCAGTTCTCGCCCGATCGCTTCGACCTTCCGTGGGATGTATCGTGGCGTCTTGGGCACGTGGAGCATGACGTCGACCGCCGTCAATGCCAGGGTCCAATATTGTTTGGCAGAGCTCGGGGCCTTCTCTTTCTGAGCGATGAGCAGAAGTTCCACGGGGTTCTTATCCAGCAGCTTGGCAATCTTCATGCAGATTTCTGGCTTCGGAATCTTGAGTCCGCGGCGGATCAAATTGGCATCCGGTTGCGCAATCCCCAGCCTTTTGGCAAGCGCATAATCGCTGGCAAGGTCATACCGTTCTTTGATCGCCTCAAGGTACGCCGAAATCTCAGACATGGAACTCCTCTTCCCTCATGACGACGACATCCCCGTGATGCCAACACATCCTCATGCCGTGTGATGATACGTGGGATGGACTCGTTTTATCAGGGAACGTTTGCTGCTCCAGACCCATCCAAAATCCTTCCAGATAATCAAGCACGGCAATCACTCCAGTCCGAAAGTCTTCCTTGTCGCGTTCCGACAGACCGGCTTGTGCGGCGCCTTGAACTGCCTCCACTGCATGCTCCATCGCTTCCTCATGAGTACTTTCGAGTTCGCGATGAAAGGTGAAGTAGGTGATATCCATCTGAGGATAGCGGGTATTCTTCAACTGAGTGAGGCCCGGAATCAGGTGGTCCCACATCGTAATTGCCATATTTTCAAGGCCGAAGGATGCGCCAAGCGCCTTTGTGTGATTGCCGTCGCTATAGAGCCGTTCCATTCCCTCGATGTAACTTCGAGTCGAAGGGAGCATGGGCCGCGTCATGGCGTCATGGATATCGACTCCTGCTGATCGAAGAAAGTCCCGATAGAGGAGTTCGTGCCGATGGCGGCTCTGGCCGTCACCCAACTCGGAATACAGAACTTTGGTCAGCTCGTCAGCGACCTGTTCATCTTCGGTATTCACGAGCTGCGAGATGAGAATACGTGGAAAGAACCGCGCGAAATTATAGAACTCGATGGCGAATTCTCTAAACTCCCGGTCCGAAACATTTCCCGCGCGAAACCGGGTGAGATAGGCATTGTTGATCGCACCATGCCGGAGCACGAGGCGCCGCATGTCTTGATGGAATGTCATGAGACCTCCAGAACGAGGAGTGGACCGGGAGAGGCGCGCATACTAGCCAACATGGATCGATGATATACCTTTTATATCACCCATGCAAGAAGAGACTGTTGGCCAGAACCCATGGCCTGTATGGTCATATGGAGGCTCTGCGGCGTGGTATTGTTACTAAAACATGTTGCCATGTGAACACAATAATAGTAGTATCCTATCAGACAATGTAATAAGGGCATTGCTGTGATGACTGACAGCCAGACGGAATGCATCCTAAGTAACGTTTGCGGTGAGGAGGGACCTTCACCATGATTGAGCCAAGAAGCATCGATCACATCACGCTCTGCGTGGAAAATCTGGACGAGGCCGAATTCCTGTTCACAAAGATTCTAGGTTTTGAAGTGATTTGGTCGGCGCGCGACGTCGGCACCGACAAATCGTCGATGGATACCGTGGTCGTCCAGTGCGGCGCCGCAAGAATTGCTCTCATGCAAGGCCGAGACAAGGCCATGAAATCCCAAATTACCGACTTTATCGAGCGGTACGGCCAAGGGGTGCAACATGTCGCGCTCGAAGTGGATGACATCGAGGCCGTATGTCGTGAGTGGGAAGCTCACGGCGTCAAATTCAGTGGAGCGGTGAAGGAAGGCCGCGATGGATTCGGGCCGCTCAAGCAACGATTTACTTATCCGCTCTTTCCGGGGAGCGGCCTGTTCATTGAATTGACTCAAAGAGAGCACGGAGAGGAAAGGGCCAAGACCTTTGTCCGCAGCACGGTCGAGTCATTGTACAAGGATATCGAACGGGACCAAGCCTCCGGAGCTCAACGAACGATCATCGATTACGACTCCAGAGAGCCTCGGACGCCACCTACGCCGTTGAAGAAGGCGTCATGATCACGCCTGATTGCGGAGGTCCGCATGTATCTCAACAGTAAAGGGAAATTTCCCCGACAAGCGCATGTCGGCATTCCCGAGGGCCTTTGCGAAGAGGAACACGGCCGAAACGGCTTTGCCGGGCCCGTGTCCCATCTCTACCGAAGCCATCCGCCGACCGGATGGGTTCGGATCGACGGACCGCTGAGGCCTCGTGCCTTTATATGTCAGTTGCCGGCCTCCGCCGAGCCCGTTCTCATGATGCACAGTCCTGACGCCAGCCTCTATCTCTCGCACCGGACCGAAACTATGCGCTATTTCGTGCGCGACTCGGACGGGGATGCGGTCTATTTTGTCCATCGGGGAACAGGGCGGTTCGAGACGGATTATGGAACGCTGCCCTACGAGCCCGGCGATTACGTCACCATTCCCAAAGGAACGACATACCGGATTCATGTTGATGCGGGTCCGGCGGTCTTTCTCATTATCGAGACACCTGAGGCAATCGCCTTGGCGGAGCGAGGGCCGCTGGGTCAGCATGCGCTCTTCGACAAGGGAGTCCTCGTCGCGCCGGAATTGGCCACGCCCGAGCGCTTCGAGCCGGAGGGAACAGAGTGGGAAGTCCGCATTAAACGTCAAGGAAGCTGGACACGGGTGGTCTATCCCTTTTATCCAATGGATGTCGTCGGATGGAAAGGTGATCTCTGGGTCGCCAAACTCAATGTGCGCGACTTCAGGCCGGTCACGAGCCCCCGTTACCATCTTCCACCGAGTGTTCACGGAACGTTTCAAGCGGGCGGCTGTCTCATCTCCACGTTCGCGCCGCGACCGCTCGAGACCGACCCCGAGGCACTACGGGTCCCCTTTTACCATCGGAACATGGACTATGATGAAGTGCTCTTCTACCACGATGGAGAGTTTTTCAGCCGCGCCGGTATCCAGCCGGGCATGCTGACCCTGCATCCACAAGGCATTCATCACGGGCCGCAACCCAATGCGGTGGAAGCCAGCAAGGCCAAGACTCACACGACCGAAGTCGCAGTGATGATCGAGTCCAAGCGTCCATTTACGGTGGACAAAGGCATGGATGCGATGGAAATCAAGGACTATGCCTTGAGCTGGAGTCATCGATGAAACTGGTGACGTTTCAGATCGGCACGCCACTCGGCCCCTTTTGCCGCGTGGGCGCGTTGCACGGCCAGCATGTGGTGGACTTGAACATGGCCTATGTCCGATGGTTGTCAGATCAAGGGGAGGCGCAACCACAGCGGTTGGCCGATGCCCAGGTGCCATCGATCATGTTGGCATTCCTGGAAGGAGGCCCATCGACAATGGCAGCGGCGCGACGCGCGTTGGATTATGTCGTCGCCATCGGTTCTTCAGCCCAAGGCCCAGACGCGGAAACGCTTTTTTATCCGCTGGACACGGTGAGGCTCGCCGCGCCACTTCCAAATCCTTCTTCCCTCCGTGACTTTATCGCGTTTGAAGACCACATTGCCGCGACGTCGAAGAAGCGGGGCCAGCCAATTCCGCCGGAATGGTACAAGTTCCCCGTGTACTACAAGGGGAACCATCGCTCGATTATCGGGCCGGATGAAGCGTTGCCGTGGCCGCTGGACACAGCCAAGCTGGACTACGAATTAGAGCTTGCCTGCGTCATCGGACGGAAGGGACGGGACATTCCTGAACGGAATGCCGAGGACTATATCGTCGGCTATACTATTATGAACGACTTCAGCGCTCGCGACATCCAGTTTCAAGAAATGGCCTGCCGCCTTGGACCGGCAAAAGGGAAAGACTTCGCGACAGCCCTCGGACCCTGTCTCATGACTCCTGAAGAAATTGTCGATCTCGATGCATTGACCATGATTGCCAGAGTAAACGGAGAGGAGTGGTCCAGGGGCCGCTTTGGGACCATCCATTGGTCCTTTCCACAAATGATCGCACATGTCTCGCGGGGAGAGACGATCTACCCCGGTGATGTGTTCGGTTCGGGAACCGTGGGAGGGGGCTGTGGGTTGGAGTTGGACCGCTATTTGAAGCCGGGTGATATTGTGGAGTTGGAAATTCAGCCCATCGGTGTGTTGAGGACCCAGGTCGTCGCATAGGCACCGGGAGGCCACATGGCAACAATGACGGTGGAGCAGGCCCTCGTCGAACTGGAGCAACGCCATCGAGCCCTCTACGCAACGCCGGAGATTGATGCGAGACTCGCCAGCATCGTTCGGGCAGGACCCCACACCAACCTGACCGAAGGGGACATCCTGCACATTTTGCGCTCGGCCCGCTCCGTCTTTTTCGATACCCATGTCGAAGTCGTGTCGGGTCATCACACGGCCACCTACCTGAGATTCGAATCCATCGCCCGTTATCCCGATTTGATCAGACTGATCGCCGATGATATGGCGGCTTGGATCAAACAAACATTCCAACACGGAGCCGTCGCCGGACTGCTGGCAACGGCCTCGGCGGCCCGAACCTTGGCTCAGGGAGTGGCAGACCGGCTTCAGGAGGCTCAGCCTTTGCGCGTGACGTTGACTCCCTACAGCTGCGAGACCGGACGAATCGGAACCGACATCAAGGTTGGAGCCGTCACAGCCCAGGAAAGCTTTCTTGCGCTCAATGACGTCACCACACGCGGCAATTGTGTGAGCAAGCTCGGAAAGGTCATCACCGACAACGGCGGCCGCCTCGTCGGCATGATGGTTTTCGCCAGGCGCGACAGCGGCCAGTTCCCCCTGATGAAGGACTTGGTCGCGCAATACCCTTTTTATTACGCCGCGGACCTCGAGATGCCGCAGTGGGAACCGGCGCAGTGTCCTCTGTGCCGGAACAACATGCCGCTGTTGTCATGGAAAGACATGCCTGAACTCTGACGCCCATTACTCTGCGAGGAGGGACTCATGGACCTGGCAGACGTGACCAGCCAAATCAAACGAGCCGACCTGCTCCACATGTATTACTACCTCCGGCTCACCAGAGCTCTGGAGGATCGCATCACCGCGCTCTATCGTCAGGGGCGGATCGTCGGCGGCTGCTACACCAGCCACGGCATGGAGGCCATCGCAGTCGGGTATGCCTCCGCACTCGAGCGTGACGATGTCATCGCCCCCTTCCACCGCGACATGGGAGCCTTCCTGATTCGAGGCATCACGCCGGGCGAAGTGCTCGCGCAGTACTTGGGAAAGCGGACAGGGCCGACGAAGGGCAAAGACGGCAACGTGCACATGGGTGATCTCAAACGCGGGATCATCGGCTTTGTCAGTCACTTGGCAGATAATTTGCCGGTGGCGACCGGCGCGGCCTTGGCCTTCAAGATGAGAGGAGAGTCGCGCATCGTCGTCGCCGGGACCGGCGACGGGGGAACCAGCCGCGGAGATTTCCACGAAGCCATGAATTTTGCGGCGGTGCGGAAGCTTCCCGTCGTGTTCTTCTGCACCAACAATCAGTATGCCTATTCGACGCCGCTCCGCTTACAGATGGCGATTACCGACGTTGTTGAGCGGGCTAGGGCGTACGGGATGCCGGGGGAGATTGTAGATGGGAACGACGTCGCGGCCGTCTATCTGGCGGCCAAGCGCGGGATCGCGAGAGCCCGTGCCGGCGAGGGACCAACTTTCTTCGAGTTCAAGACCATGCGCATGCACGGCCACTCCGAGCACGACCCGGCCAAATACGTCCCCCCAGAGCTCCTTGAAGAATGGAAAAAACGAGATCCGATTCTGGCAGCAGAGCGCCTGCTCATTGAGTCGGGGTATGGGGATGAAACCTACTTCCATGAGGTCGGCGAGCGGGCGAAAAAAGAAATCGAAGCCGCCCTGGAATTTGCCGAGAAGAGTCCGCTGCCGGAAGGACCGGAAGCCCTGGAAGGAGTCTTTGCCACAGACGCCGATCTCTCTCACCAAGCCATCCATTCAAGGAGCGCCGCATGACTACTGCAATATCGCACGCGACTGGAGAGGTCACATACCTGGAGGCCATTTCGCAAGCGCTGGACGAGGAGATGATGCGAGACGAGCGAGTCTTCCTGATGGGGGAGGATATCGGGCAGTACGGGGGGGCATTCAGGATTACCGAAGGCTTTCTAGACAAGTACGGCGAATGGAGAATCCTCGATACCCCGCTGGCCGAATCCGGATTTGTCGGCGCAGCGATCGGCGCAGCGATGATGGGGTTGCGTCCGGTCGTCGAGATGCAGTTTGCGGATTTCATTTCTTGCGCCTTCGATCAAATCACCGAGGTGGCGGCCAAGAATCACTACCGGTGGGGTGCTGCGGTGCCGATGGTCATCCGTGCGCCCTTCGGCGGCGGTATCCACGGTGGACCGTTCCATTCGGAATGCCCGGAAGGCTGGTTCTTTCACTCGCCCGGGCTCAAGCTTGTCGCGCCGTCAACGCCCTACGATGCGAAAGGTTTGCTCAAAGCGGCGATCCGCGACCCGAATCCGGTCATTTACTTCGAGCACAAATTTCTTTACCGGCGTATCAAGGCGACCCTGCCAACGGACGATTACATCGTCCCGATCGGCAAAGCCGACGTAAAGCGGCCGGGCAACGACATCTCGGTCATCACGTACGGCGCCATGGTGCATCTGGCCCTCGAAGCGGCGCAGATGCTGGCTAAGGAAGGCATTGACCTGGAAGTCGTGGATCTGCGCACGCTGGCGCCTCTCGACAAGGAGGCGATCTTCTCATCGGTGCAGAAGACGAGCAAGGCCATTGTCTTGCATGAGGACAATAAGACCGGGGGCATCGGCGCCGAGATCGCTGCACTCTTGGCGGAAGAATGCTTCGATAGTTTGGACGGCCCGATTGTGCGCATTGCCGCGCCCGATACGCCGGTGCCGTTCAGTACACCGCTGGAGGAGTTTTTTCTGCCGAAGACGGCTGACATCGTGACTGCGGCGCGCACACTGGCGGCATATTGAACGCACATTGGTGTGATTGTGGCGACCGATATCATCATGCCTCAACTCGGGGAAAGCATCGCGGAGGGCACCGTGGTGAAGTGGCTCATTCCCCTTGGCGGCGCGATTGAAAAGGACCAATCCTTGTTGGAGGTCGAAACCGAAAAAGTTGATCTCGAAGTCCCCTCGCCGGCGACCGGCGTGCTGAACGAGATCCTCGTCAAAGAGGGTGAAACAGTGGCCGTCGGAACGCTGTTGGCACGGATCGACAGTGCGCCTCCGGCGGAGGTGATCAGCCGCGTGGGCGGTGTCGTGGTTCGTCCCGTCGACTCGGAGGCCGCAGGTGAGGAGCATCATTCTCCTGCCGTCCGGCAGTTGGCGAAAGAACATGGTGTGGACCTTGCGCATCTGAAAGGGACAGGGGCCGGCGGGCGGGTCAGCAAGAAAGATGTGCTCGAATTCGTTGCGCGGAATTCAGCACCTGGTAAGGCGACAGCGGTGAACGGGGAGCCCTCCATGGGGGAAGAGATTCTCCCCATCAGCCAGATGCGCAAAACCATCGCGGACCGGATGGTCAAAAGCCGACAGACCTCCGCGCACGTCAGCACGTTTTTTGAAGCCGACTTTTCCAGCATCGCGACATTCCGGGCAGGCCGAGATCTGACGTATTTGCCATTTGTCGTCCGTGCCGTCACGCGCGCCCTCCGCGATGTGCCCATTGTCAATTCGACGTGGGGAGACCAAGGCATCGTCATCAAGAAAGATCTTCATGTCGGGATCGCCACAGCGCTGGAAGAGGGATTGCTTGTTCCGGTGGTGCGGCATGCCGATCGCAAGGGTCTCACGCAGTTGGCGAAAGAAATCGCGGATCTGGCCGAACGCGCGAGATCCAAGAAGCTCAGCCCCGATGAGGTGCAGGGCGGGACATTCACGATTACGAACCATGGCGGCTTCGGCAGCTTGTTCAGCACCCCGATTATTCACCAGCCGCAAATTGCCATCCTCGGGGTGGGTGCTGTCCAGAAGCGTGCTGTCGTCATCAACGAGGCGATTGCGATCAGACCGATGGGGTACCTGAGCCTCTCGTTCGACCACCGGGTCATCGATGGGGCAACGGCGGATCAGTTCATGGCAAAGGTGAAACACTATCTTGAAGACGGTCACTGGGAGCAGATCTTGTGAAACCATCATTAAATGCCGTCATTGTCAGTGCCGTGCGAACTCCGATGGGCAGTTTCAACGGCGTCTTTAGCTCCGTACCGGCGACGAAATTGGGCAGCGTCGCCATTGCCGGGGCGCTACAGCGGGTTCGCGTGTCGCCGGAGAGCGTGGATGGCGTCTATATGGGGTGCGTGCTCAGCGCCGGTCTTGGTCAGGCTCCCGCCAGACAGGCATCGATTGGAGCGGGAATCCCGCAGTCGGTCGGCGCCGTGACGGTCAACAAGGTCTGCGGCTCAAGCATCCAGACCGTCATCATGGCCTCGCACGTCGTTGCACTTGGTGAGGCCAAGATCGTGGTGGCAGGCGGGATGGAGAACATGACTCGCGCTCCCTATCTTCTTGAGAACGCGCGTCAGGGTTACAAGCTTGGCCATAAAGAGTTGGTGGATAGCCTCATCAAAGACGGATTATGGGATGTCTACAACAATTTCCATATGGGCGACGGCGGGGAGTTGTGCGCAAGTAAATACCGACTGACACGACAGCAGGTCGACGACTTTGCCCTGGAAAGCTATCGGCGCGCGCGTGAAGCCATGGCGTCGGGCGCGTTCAAACGAGAGATCGTGCCGGTCGATGTGCCGCAGCGCAAAGGTCCGGCTGTAACGGTTTCCGACGACGAGGAGCCCAATCGAGCCGATCTCCGCAAGATGCGCGACTTGAAGCCGGCGTTCCAGGAGAACGGCATTTTGACCGTCGGCAATTCGCCTTCCTGTAACGATGGAGCCGCGGCGCTGACTGATCATGGCTGAAGGAGAGGCTGCGCGTCTTGGACTTACCCCGATGGCGCGCATCGTCGGTTATGCCGGAGCCGCGCTGGCGCCCGAGTGGTTCACGATCGCGCCGATCGAGGCGATCAAACGCGTGCTCAAGAATACAGGGTTGACGATCGGGGACATCGATCTGTTCGAAATCAACGAAGCATTTTCGGCCGTGTCCCTCGCCATCAACCGCGAACTGGGCCTCGACGACAAGAAGGTGAATGTGAACGGCGGGGCCGTTGCACTCGGGCATCCGATCGGTGCGACCGGCGCCCGAATCCTCACGACGCTGCTTCATGCCATGGAAGCGCGCGGCGCAAGGCGGGGATTGGCCAGCCTCTGTATCGGCGGCGGAGAAGCGTTGGCGATGATCGTGGAGCGGTAACCGGATGGCGCGACGGGTCGATCATGCAGTTCGACGATATCAAGATCATCGGGGTCGTGGGCGCGGGCCAGATGGGCCGTGGAATCGCGCAGGTCTGCGC
Source organism: uncultured Nitrospiraceae bacterium (assembly GCA_963824855.1). Lineage (GTDB taxonomy): Bacteria > Nitrospirota > Nitrospiria > Nitrospirales > Nitrospiraceae > Nitrospira_C. The sequence continues at coordinate 169,561 of CAWGQP010000001.1, read as the reverse complement.
GACGGCCGGCTATCACGTGCTGCTCGTGGACGTCGCCGAGCCGCTGTTAGCCGGAGCCGTCTCGAAGATACGCGCCAGCCTTGATCGCGCCATTGAACGTGGCGTGCAGTGCCAGACCGAAGAGGTACTGGCACGGATCCAACCGGTGGTGCAGATGGATCGATTACGCGACGCACAGTTGGTCATCGAGGCGATTCCCGAGGATCTGGCTCGCAAGCAGGCCCTCTTCGGTGAATTGAACCGGCACTGTCAGCCGCATGCGATTCTGGCCAGCAACACCTCATCGATTTCAATTACCAAATTGGGTGCCGCATCCGCCCGGCCCGATCGAGTCCTCGGCGTGCACTTCATGAATCCGGTTCCCGTGATGGGGCTCGTGGAGATTGTGCAGGGTCCCGAAACCTCGCAACATACTTTGCAGATGGCCTTGGAGCTCTCGCGCAGACTGGGGAAGGTGCCGGTCGTGGCGAAAGATGTTCCGGGTTTTATCGTGAACCGCGTACTGATGCCGATGATCAACGAAGCCGTGTTCGCATTAGAAGAGGGAGTCGCCTCTGCAGAGGATATCGATCTGGCGATGACCACCGGAGCGAATCATCCCGTTGGACCGCTGGCTCTGGCGGACCGCATTGGGTTGGACACGGTGCTCGCGATCTGCGAGGTGCTCTATCAGGATCTGGCCGATCCCAAATTCCGTCCCTGCCCAATGCTGCGCCGCTACGTCGAGGCCGGCTGGCTGGGTCGCAAATCGGGACGCGGATTCTATCTCTACGAAGCAAGCGGTGCGCGCCAAGAGGCGACCAGCAATAAGATGTGAGGATGGATCGATGCAAGAACGGCGCGATCGATTTCACACACTGTCCGGACTCGAGATCAACAGCCTATACACCGGCGACGATCTGAAGAATTGGTCGGCCGGGGAGGATCTGGGCACTCCAGGCTCATACCCCTACACCCGCGGCGTCTATCCCACGATGTATCGCGGCCGGCTCTGGACGATGCGGCAATTCGCCGGTTTCGGCTCAGCCGATGACACCAACCTTCGCTTCAAATATTTACTCGAGCACGGGCAAACCGGTCTCAGCGTCGCATTCGATATGCCGACACTGATGGGGATCGATGCGGATGATCCGCGTGCTCACGGTGAAATCGGACACTGCGGTGTGGCGGTGTCTTCCCTGGATGATATGGAACGTTTGTTCGCCGGAATTCCGCTCGATCGGGTCACGACGTCCATGACGATCAATGGCCCGGCGGCCGTCATTTTTGCCATGTACCTCGCGGTCGCGCAACGGCGTGGCGTTCCTCTCGAGCAGCTGGGCGGCACGTTACAGAATGACATCCTGAAAGAATATATCGCCCAGAAGGAATGGCTGTTCCCGCCCGAACCTTCGCTCCGTCTCATCACCGACACGGTGGCGTACTGCACGACGCACGTACCCAAATGGCATCCGATCAGTATCAGCGGCTACCACATTCGGGAGGCCGGTTCGACCGCGGCCCAGGAGCTGGCCTTTACCCTGTATGATGGACTGACGTACGTGGAGGAGGGGATCAAGGCCGGTCTTCCTGTGGATCGCTTCGCCCCGCAGCTGTCCTTCTTTTTTAATGTGCACAATGACTTCTTCGAAGAAGTCGCCAAGTTCAGAGCGGCCCGGAGGCTTTGGGCCCGGGAGATGACGCGTCGATATCGCCCCAACGATCCGCGGTCGGCTCAGCTCCGCTGTCATGCGCAGACGGCCGGGTGCTCGCTTACGGCCCAGCAGCCCATGAACAATGTGGTGCGGACGACGCTTCAGGCCCTGGCAGCCGTTTTGGGCGGAACCCAATCGCTCCACACGAATTCAATGGACGAAACGCTCGCGCTGCCGACTGAACAGGCCGTGAAGCTCGCGTTGCGCACGCAGCAAATCATCGCTCACGAAAGCGAGGTCGCGAACAGCGTGGATCCGTTAGGCGGTTCGTACTTGGTCGAAACGTTCACGAATCGACTCGAAGAGGCGGCGCTCGAGTATTTCCGGAAGCTGGACGACATGGGCGGAATGGTCAAAGCGATCGAACGGGGCTATCCACAGCGGGAAATCCTCGATGCCTCACAGCGCTACCAGCGGGAAGTGGAGCAGGGACAACGGATCATCGTGGGCGTCAACCAGCACGTCGAGGAAGAGGTGCATCCTATCCCGACGTTGAAAATCGGGGCGGAGGTCGAGCAGGAACAGGTGGCGCGGCTGTCGGATCTCCGAAAGACCCGCGACCCGTTCAGAATGGCCGGCGCCGTGGAAGAGCTGCAGGAAGCGGCGTCCTGCGGTGAGAACGTGATGCCCTATTTGATCGAGGCAGTGAAGGCCAAGGCGACGCTGGGCGAAATTTGTTCGGCCCTTCAAGAAATCTATGGAGCCTATCGGGAACCGGTAGTGCTCTGAGGCGGAGGCCATACGATGAAGCTCGGGGCGTTCGACATTTATCCCGTAAGCGACGGCCGGTTTGCGCTGGACGGTGGGGCCATGTTCGGAGTTGTTCCGAAGGTTATCTGGGGGCGATGCTGCCCGGCGGATGAGTTGAACCGAATTCCGCTGAGTCTCACCGCTCTTCTCATCAGGGCCCATGGCAAACATATCCTGGTCGATACAGGGCTGGGGGCCAAAGAAAACGAAAAATTTCACACCATGTTTGCCGTGGAACGCACGCCGACGCTGCAGGAATCACTGAAGCGTCTCGGCCTATACCCGGAAGACATTGACTTCGTGATCAATACGCACCTCCATTTCGATCACGCGGGAGGTAATACGACGACGGCGGACGACGGGACCGTGCGTCCGGCCTTTCCAAAAGCGCGCTATGTGGTTCAGCATGGCGAATTTGAAGACGCTGCCCGCGCCAACGAACGCACGCGGGCCAGTTACCGGCGGGACAACTTTACGCCGGTCGCACACCTCAATCAGTGGGAATTCCTTCACGGCGATACCGAACTGGTTCCCGGAGTGAAGGCCATCGTCACCGCCGGTCACACGCGCTGGCATCAAAGCGTCAGAATTGAATCGGAAGGAAAGGTCGCCTTCTTTCTCGGCGATTTGATCCCGACCGTCTCCCATCTCCCGCTCCCGTACATCATGGGCTACGACCTTTTCCCCATTCAGACGTTGGAGACGAAACGCTGGGTGCTGGATCGCGCATTCGAGGAGCAGTGGCTGCTGCTCTTTGAGCATGATCCGGTCGTCCAGGCCGGATACGTGCGGAAGGATGAGGAAGGCAAATATTTTCTTCGGGAGGAGACAGCATGGCAGTAACAGCGGCACCGATGCGCATCCTCATCGGCAAAGTGGGGCTCGACGGTCACGACCGGGGAGTGAAACTGATCGCGCGTGCGTTGCGGGACGCCGGCATGGAAGTGATTTATACCGGACTGCATCAAACGCCGGAACAGGTGGTGAGCACCGCCATTCAGGAGGACGTCGACGCGATCGGTCTGAGCATCCTCTCCGGGGCGCACAATACGCTGTTCCGTCGCGTGTTGGAGTTGCTCAAGGAGCAGGGTGCCGAGGATATCGTTGTGTTCGGCGGCGGCATCATTCCCGACCAAGACATTCCCGCGCTCAACGCGGCCGGGGTGAAGGCGCTGTTCAAACCGGGAGCACCCATGCAGGAGATCGTCGCATTCGTGAAGGGAATCGAACCGCGGCATTGAGGGGAAGATGCGAACTCTCACGACTGCGATCGTCTCCACATCGGACGAATTCAGGTCGAACCGAGCACATTACGAAGGCCTCCTTGCCGACCTCCAGAAGCATCTGGCCCTCGCCAAAGCCGGCGGGTCCGCTGAAGCGGTCGCACTTCATAAACAACGAGGCAAGCTGACGGCCCGCGAACGGATTGCCGCTCTGCTCGACCGTAACGCTCCCTGGCTGGAGCTCAGCCCCCTCGCCGCATCCGGCATGTATGAGGATCAGCTCCCCTCCGCCGGTCTTATCACCGGCATCGGGTATGTGTCGGGCCGACCCTGCGTGATTGCCGCCAACGATGCGACCGTCAAAGGCGGCACCTATTTTCCGATCACGATCAAGAAACATCTTCGAGCTCAGGAGATCGCCCTCGAAAACCGGCTGCCGGCGATCTACCTGGTGGACTCCGGCGGAGTGTTCCTGCCGATGCAGGCCGAGGTGTTTGCCGACCGGGAGCACTTTGGACGCATCTTCTATAACCAGGCCAGGATGTCTGCACTTGGCATTCCGCAAATTGCCGTGGTGATGGGCATGTGCACGGCGGGCGGGGCCTATGTGCCGGCCATGTGCGATGAGAACGTGATCGTGAAGGGCACCGGCACCATCTATTTGGCGGGACCGCCTCTTGTCAAAGCCGCGACCGGCGAAGACGTCACTGCAGAGGAGCTGGGCGGCGCAGATCTTCATACCAGATTGTCCGGCGTCAGCGACCACCTCGCGGACGACGATAGAGACGCGCTGGAGATCTGCCGATCGATTATCGAGACGCTGCCGCGGCGACCAGTCCTGCGCAGGCGGGGCGAGATTGACGAGCCTGCTTATCCAGCCGGCGACCTCTATGGACTCATCCCGAGCAATCCGCGCGTGACCTTTGAGGCTCGAGAGGTCATCGCCCGTCTGGTGGACGGAAGCCGGTTCCATGAGTTCAAGGCGCGCTATGGACGGACTCTGACATGCGGGTTCGCCCGCTGGACAGGCCACGACGTCGGCATTCTCGCCAACAATGGAGTCCTCCTCTCAGAGGCCGCGTTGAAAGGCGCGCATTTCGTGCAGCTCTGTGCTCAGCGGCGGCTGCCCCTGATCTTTCTTCAGAACATCACCGGCTTCATGGTGGGTAAGGACTATGAAGCACGGGGAATCATCAAGGACGGCGCCAAAATGGTGCAGGCCGTGGCCACCGCCGATGTGCCGAAATTCACCGTCATCATTGGCGCCTCTCACGGAGCCGGCAACTATGCGATGTGCGGACGGGCCTATGGTCCGCGCTTCCTCTTCCTCTGGCCCAACGCACGCACATCGGTGATGGGAGCGCAACAGGCCGCCCAGGTCCTTGTCACCGTGAAGCAACAGCAGCGAGCGCGTGAACAAGCGGCGGTGTCCGGAGATGAGCAACGTCGAATCATGGATTCGACGATCGCCCAGTACGACCGGGAAGGCAGCGCCCTATTCAGCACGGCTCGGCTCTGGGATGACGGCATTATCAATCCCGTAGACACTAGGCCGATTCTCGGACTGTGTTTGGACATTGCGATGACGATGCCGGTGCGCCGGTCCCATCCGCCGGTGTTTCGCATGTGAGGGGAAAATAGGACATCCGATGTCGATCCTTGTTGAATCGGAGAAGGGTCTTGCGCGCGTCACGTTGAACCGGCCGGACCGGCGCAACGCGTTCGACGCCGCGATGGTGGAAGAGATCCGCCGGGCCTTCGACACGTTGGGACAGGATCGCTCGGTGCGCGTCATTGTCCTAGCCGGTGCCGGCGAAACGTTTTGCGCAGGGGCCGATCTCCGCTGGATGGGTCCGGACCGAACGGTGTCCGCGTTGGAAGCCAGACAGGATGCCGAGCACTTACTGACGATGTTCCAAACTATCGACGAATGTCCCTGTCCCGTCATTGTGCGTATTCAGGGAGCCGCGTATGGTGGAGGGGTGGGATTGATCGCTGTGTCGGATATTGCCGTGGCCGCAGCAGAGGCCACCCTTGCGTTCAGCGAAGTCCGTTTGGGTTTCGTTGCGGGCGTGATCAGTCCATTCGTTCTTCGGAAGGCCGGAGAATCGTTCGCCCGCCGGTTCTGTCTCACCGGGGAGCCGTTTTCCGCGGTAACTGCGCAAGCGGCCGGTCTCATCCACGAGGTGGTCGAACTGGCCGGCCTTGATGCCCAGGTCACCGCATTGGCGGAACAAATCGCTCGGGCGGCACCACAGGCGGCGCGGGACACGAAGGCTCTCTTGCGTCGGCTCGGCCGCGTGTCGGCGGAAGAAGCCTGGGAGATCTGCGTGGGTGCGAACATCCGGGCGCGACTATCGGTGGAAGCGCAGGAAGGATTTCGCGCCTTCCGCGAACGTCGGGCACCGGTTTGGCCAAGTTCAGTCGGCGGCGAGTAAAGGACCATTGCATGGCGTTGTCGCATCGGCAGGAAAAAAACGTTCTACCTCCCATCCGGATCACCGAAGTCGGTCCCAGGGATGGACTACAAAATGAACCAGGCATCGTCTCGACCGAGACCAAGATTGCGTTCGTGAATGCCTTGTCGCAGAGCGGCGTGGCGGAGATCGAGGTAGGATCGTTCGTTTCACCTCGCGCCATCCCGCAATTGGCGGATTCGGACGAAGTCTTTCAACGGATCGAGCGGCGGCCCGGCGTGGTCTATTCGGCGTTGGTGCCGAACGAACGGGGGTTGGAACGAGCAAGGGCGGCCGCGGTCGATAAGATCGCGGTTTTCACGGCCGCCTCCGACACGTTCAACCAACGAAACATTCATTGCACGGTGCGCGAGTCGATCGGGCGCTTCAGGCCCGTCGTGTCGCAGGCGAGACAGACCGGCATGGCTGTACGGGGATATATCTCCACGGCGACTCATTGTCCGTTCGAGGGCCCCATCTTGCCGTCACGCGTGGCACAGGTAATGCGGGATCTGCTCGACCTTGGCCTCGAAGAGATCTCGCTGGGCGACACGATCGGAAAGGCCACACCGTGGGACATCAGAAGATTGTTGGATGAAGTCATGCCACACATCGGCCGTGCAACGGTGTCGCTTCATTTCCACGATACGTACGGGATGGCGGTCGCCAATGTGTTGACCGCCTGGACGGAATATGGGATCGGCTCATTCGATACGTCCGCAGGGGGACTGGGCGGCTGTCCTTACGCGCCGGGCGCCTCCGGCAACGTCGCGACGGAAGATGTCGTCTATGCGTTGAGAGCTTCCGGTGCTTCCATCGCCGTGGATGAACGGCTTGTCGTGAACGCGGCACAGCAGGTGGGAGCCGTGCTGAACCACCCGCTGTCTTCCCGACTGTCGAGCGTGTATCAGCGTCACACGACCTATGAGGCCGTTAGGTGACAAGTTCTGTCGTCACGACCACCAAGAGCACGGGACGGGCCAGTCACTCTTGCCGAGCAAGTGAGGTCAGGGAACGTCCGCGCCGTCTCCCGTCTCATCACATTGTTGGAGAGTCAGGATCCAGATGGCATCGAGGGGCTGCGCCTCCTGACTCCGGACACACGCCCACGCATCGTCATCGGAGTGACCGGCTATCCCGGGGCGGGGAAGAGCACGCTGATCAACGCACTCCTCAGCGCCTATCGGCGGCAGAAGAGGAAGGTGGCCGTGCTGGCTGTCGACGTCAGCAGCGCGATGACGGGCGGGGCGTTGCTGGGAGACCGCATCAGAATGCAAGAGCATGCGCTCGATCCCGGCGTCTACATCAGAAGCATGGCCACGCGCGGCAATCACGGCGGGCTCGCACGTACCACAGACGCCGCAAAACTCGTGTTGGAGGCCGCGGGCTATGACGTGGTGCTCATCGAGACGGTCGGCGTGGGGCAGAACGAAGCGGACATCATGAATATCTCTCCCACGGTGATTGCAGTCGTCGCGCCGGGCCTCGGGGATGAAGTTCAGGCGATGAAGGCGGGTCTCCTGGAACTCGCGCACATTATCGTGGTCAATAAAGGGGACCACCCAGGTGCCGACCAGACAGTACGGGACCTGCGCGAATGGTGCTCCACGGTCATCGCCACCGTGGCCACGACCGGAGAAGGGTTGTCGGAGCTGCTCGCTGCGATCGCCGCACATCAACGAACGCGCGGGATGGCGGACGTTCATCAGCAATTCGAATAGTAGTCGGCACATCACGGCAGTGCAGGATGGAGGACACCATGACCCATCAGCTGCTCACGATCTCTCACCAAATCGCTCGTATCACGCTGCACAATCCGCCGGCGAACAGCATCACCGGTCCGGTGCTCAAGGAGCTCGAACAGATGCTGAGCGAAGTCGAGCAGGACGAGTACGTGCGAGCGGTCATCATCACGGGCTCAGGGCGGTTTTTCTGCGCCGGGGCGGATATTCACGAATTGACCCGTTTGAACACCAGCCATGCGGGAACCGAATTTGCCCTGCAGGGCCAAGCGCTGTTCAATCATATCGAACGTTGTGACAAGCCGGTGTTGGCTGCCATCAACGGCATCTGCGTCGGTGGCGGCCTTGAGCTGGCATTGGCCTGCCACATGAGGATTGCTGCGAGCGGAGTGTCACTGGGCTTGCCGGAGATAAAACTGAGCCTCATACCTGGATTTGGCGGCACCCAACGATTGTCGAGGGTCGTGGGAACATCCAAGGCGGCGGAAATGATTCTGACTGGAGAAAGTGTCACGGCAGAGGACGCACTCAACATCGGCCTGGTGAGCCGGGTCGTCCACAGCCATGAATTGATGACACAAGCGGAAGCCATCGTCGGAATGATCGCCGCACGGGAAACGGCCGCAGTCCAGGCCGTCTTGCATGCCATACGGGGAGGGCTCGACATTCCACTCTCCGAAGGCCTTGTGAGAGAAGCCGAATTATTCGGTCAGCTGTGTGCGACGCCTGAGAAACGCAAGGCCATACAGGCTTTTATCGAGAAGCGACAGGCGAGAATGTCGGCAACTCACGCGTAAGTGCTTCGTGTAACGACACGTCCGGTGGAGGGGTATCCGAATGCTTGCGGAGCGCCTCGCTCGATACTGCCACTCGTTGACCTTTAACGATCTCCCGGAGACCGTCGTCCATGAGGTCAAACGACGGGTGCTCGACAGCTTAGGCTGCGCGCTCGGTGCCTGGAATGCACCGCCCTGCCGCTTCGCCCGTCAAGTTGCCCAACGAGTCAAGATCGTGAGAGGTGCGACCCTCTGGGGAACCGGGCACAAAACCCTTCCAGAACTTGCGACGTTTGCCAATGGAGGGCTGGTGAGGTATTTCGATTTCAACGATACCTACCTGGCCAAGGAACCGGCGCACCCTTCCGACAACATCCCTGCCGTCCTTGCCGTCGCCGAGTCGATGGGTGCATCCGGAAAACGCGTCATTCAAGCGATCGCGCTGGCCTATGAGGTGCAGTGTCGATTGTGCGATGCCGCGGCATTGCGTCCTCGCGGCTGGGATCATGTGACCTACGGTCCGTTTTCTTCAGCCCTCGCGGCGGCCAACATCATGAAGCTTTCGGAAACCAAGACCCGGCATGCCGTCAATCTCGCCGGCGTTGCCAATGTCGCCCTGAGACAGACTCGAGTCGGGGATCTGTCGATGTGGAAGGCGTGCGCCTTCTCGAACGCGGCCCGTAACGGGGTGTTCGCCGCCATGTTGGCGCAGCGGGGGATGACGGGCCCCGCTCCGATTTTTGAGGGTGAAAAAGGCTTCATGAAACTCGTCTCGGGACCACTCGACGTTGCGCCATTCGGCAGTGAATCGGATCAGGCACGCGAGATGGGCGGGAGCCACGCACCGGGGTTCAAGATTTTGGAGACGTATATCAAACACTATCCGGTGGAGTACCACGCCCAGACAGCAGTGGAAGCGGCATTGGAGCTTCGAGCCGAAGTCATGCAAGCCGAAGGAGGCGACGCCATTCGCCACCTGTCCGAGATCGAGATCGGCAGCTATGAGGTGGCCATCGAAATCATCGGGCGAGAGCCGGAAAAATGGCAACCGACGACGAGAGAAACCGCTGATCACAGTTTTCCCTATTGCGTCGCCGTCGCCTTGCTGGACGGACGGGTCACCCTGCAGTCGTTCGGTCCACAGCGACTACGAGACTCAGCGGTGTGTGAATTGATGAAGAAGGTCCGGGTCGTGCGCGACACCGACTTCGTGGACCGCTACCCCGCCGCCATGCCGACCCGTATTACCGTGAGAACTCGAGAGGGCAAGACCTATACGAAACAAAAGGACCTGCCATTGGGCCATCCCGGCAATCCGATGTCGGATCAGGAACTTGAAGGCAAATTCCGGCGGTTGGTGGACCGGCGGCTGGGCCGCGCCCGCACGGAGGATCTGATCCGGCTCGTGTGGAGGCTGGAGCAGATGAAAGATATCGGCACGCTGATGCCACTGCTAAGGATGAGCGCGTGAACACCCATGAAACCTGACCAACAGACGAATGCCTCTCGGTTGCGAGAACTGCTGGACACGAGGACGATCAGCATTCCGGGAGCCTTCAATGCGCTGATTGCCATGCAGATCGAGCGCGCCGGCTATGAGGCGGTATATGTTTCCGGGGCAGCCTTGTCCGCCTGCCGCGGAGTCCCGGACATCGGGGTCCTTACACTGGCCGACGTGGCAGACGAGGCGGGCAGAATTGCGCGATCGGTCTCCATCCCCACGATCGTTGATGCAGACACCGGATACGGCGATCCTTCGGTGGTTCGTGAAGCGGTGAGGACATTCGAAGAGGCCGGCCTTGCAGGCATGCAAATCGAGGATCAAGAGCCGGCCAAGAAGTGCGGCCACCTTGAGGGGAAACGGCTCATACCAACCGGTGAAATGGCGTCGAAGATTGAGGCGGCCGTGCGAGCAAAGACAGACCGGGATTTCATGATCATCGCCCGTACCGACGCACGCGCGGTGGAGGGGATCGAGGGCGCTGTACGGCGGGCCAAAGCTTATGCTGAAGCCGGAGCCGACGCGCTCTTTCCCGAGGCCTTGGAGTCGGCAGACGAATTTCAACGTTTTGCGCGAGACATACGGGGGGCAGGCGTCACGGTGCCGTTGGTGGCCAACATGACCGAGTTCGGAAAAACTCCGCTGCTGAGCTGCGCTGAATTTGAGTCTCTGGGCTATCGCGGCGTGCTGTTCCCTGTCACCGCTCTGCGGACGGCATTGCGGGCCATCGAAGCGCTTCTCGCTGAGTTGAAGCTCTTCGGCACGCAGCGCGATTGGCTGCATCACATGATGACGCGGAAAGAACTGTACACACTGCTCCGTTATCCGGAATCTCTCGAATCACAAGCTGAGGATGTACGGGTACGGCAATGAGCGAACCTCCTGCACGCGACACAGGGCATCATTCCTATAGTCCTGGCCTCGAAGGCGTGATCGCCGGAGAATCGGCGCTGTGCCTCGTGGATGAGGGAGAAGCCGGCCTCCTCTATCGCGGCTACGGAATCGCCGATTTGGCGGAGCATAGTACCTTTGATGAGGTGGCGTATCTTCTCCTCTTTGGCCATCTGCCGACGCCTCAGGAGCTGAAGGCCTTCGCAGTGCAAATGACGGAACAATCATTGTTGCCTCGTCCGGTCGAGGCGTTTCTCGATGTCGTCCCAAAAGGTTCGCATCCGATGGATGTGCTGAGAACCGGCATGTCGATCCTCGGTATGACCGATCCGGAGGCGGGCGACAGTTCCGCGGAAGCGAATGTCCGTAAATCCGTTCGCTTGCTGGCGCAGATCCCCTTATTGATTTCAGCGGCGGATCGATTCGCCCGCGGAGCCCCGCTGCTTCCTCGGCACCCTGATCTCAGCTTCGCGGAAAACCTGCTCTGTCTGTTGACAGGCCAGAAGGGGGACGATCGGGCGAAGGCCATGGCTCGTGTCCTCGACGTGTCTCTCATCCTGTATGCCGAGCATGAATTCAATGCCTCCACATTCTCGGCCCGCGTGACCGCTTCGACGATGACGGATCTCCACTCGGCGATTACGTCGGCGATCGGTACGCTCAAGGGACCGCTGCATGGAGGAGCTAACGAAGCTGTGGCGCAGATGTTTCTTGAAATCGGGAGCCCTGGAAAGGCCGAGCGATGGGTGCGAGAGTCGCTTGCGAGCAAGCGCCGGATCATGGGCTTCGGTCACCGTGTCCTCAAGAATGGGGATGCACGCTCCGCCATCATCCAGCGTCATGCGGCATCCTTGAGCCGGATCTGCGGCGACCACCGTTGGTACGAGATTGCTACTGCAGTGGAGCAGGTGATGCGGGATGACAAGGGGCTATACCCCAACCTGGATTTCTATACGGCAGCGGCCTATCTCTTGATGGCGATTCCGCGCACGCTGTACACCCCGGTGTTTGTCTGTTCACGCATTACCGGATGGTGCGCACATGTCATCGAACAGCAGAGCCACAACCGGCTCATGAGGCCGCGTGCGTTGTATACAGGGCCCTCCAAGAGGGAGTATGTCCCGCTTGATCGCCGTACCTGACCATATCGCGCAGGCGAGGAGGATCGAAGGATGCACCCCGCCCTTGCCGTGGGCTTCGTTTGCCGATTTCTTCACCTCACGCGTCTATGATCGCACATTGATTCACCGACCGTTTTTGACCTATTGCGATGACGACTCTTCTGCTCACTACACCTATACCTATGCGCAGTTCGGTACGGTCGTGCAAGAGGCGGCCGCGTTTCTCCATCATCATGTCGGCCTCCGGCGAGGAGACCGGTTGGCGACGGTGCTGTTCAACCATGACGTGACCGTCATCCTGTATTTTGCCGCCTGGTTGTCGGGATGCACCGTCGTTCCGATCAACGTCGAAGAAGCCCAAGAGAAGAAGCGCTTTATTCTGGAGCATTCGGAGGCGGCCGCCGTTTGTTGCTGGCACACTGATGTGGAGGAACTGAAGGAGCTTCAGCGCGACCTCCCCTCGCTGCGACAGGTGATTGCCGTCAGCAAGGAGGGTTTGCTCAACACGAGCGAGCCCGGTAGCAAAAAGGCGCGATCCCCTTCGTTCGCCTCCGGGTCGTTATCACGCGTTGGCTCATTGGACGACGAAGCCCTCATCGTCTATACGTCTGGAACGACCGGCCCGCCCAAAGGGGTGGTGCTGACGGTCGCCAATCTTCTGACCGACGCAGACGCGATCGCCGACTGGCATGGGTTCGGGGTCAACGACCGTCTGATGTGCGTGCTTCCCATTCATCATGTGAATGGAACAGTGGTGACATTGATCACGCCGTTCTATTTCAAGGGAGGTGTGGTGCTTAATCGCAAGTTCAGAAGCGCCACGTTCTGGCGAAGGTTACAGGATGAACGCATCACCTGCGTGAGCGTCGTTCCCACACTGCTGGAGTTTCTCCTGGACGCAAACGAGGACGTCACTGCGTATCAGTTGCAGGACTTCGCGGGCTTTATTTGCGGCGCCGGACCTCTGCTCAAAGACACGGCGGCACGATTTGAGGACAGGTTCCGTTTTCCGATCCGCCATGGCTACGGCTTATCGGAAACGACCTGTTACTCCTGCTTTCTTCCGAATGACTTGCTGCCCCATGAGCATCGTCACTGGATCAGGGACTTTGAGTTTCCCTCCATCGGTGTGCCCATACGGCACAATCAAATGGCAATCCTCGACCAGGAAGGTCAGCAGCTCCCGGAACTGTCACGGGGAGAGATTTGCATCCGGGGAGGGACCGTCTGCGCCGGGTACTACAAACGTGATGATGCGAATGATGACGCGTTCCAATGGGGCTGGTTCCGCTCAGGCGACGAGGGCTTTTACCTGCGAGACGGACAGGGGAGGCCGTTTTTCTTCATTTCCGGGCGGCTAAAAGAATTGATCATTCGAGGCGGCGTCAATATCTCTCCCCTTGAGATCGACGACGCAGTGAAAACGCATCCGCTCGTCCAGTTCGCCATGGCCGTTCCTTTCGATCACCGCTATTACGGGGAGGAAATCGCCTGTTATGTCGTGCCGCGAGACGGCGTTTCTGTGCCGACCGAAATCGAGTTGCTGAAGCATTGCCGTCGCCTGTTGCCGTTTTCCAAATGTCCAAAGGTCATTCTGTTCGGTCAGGATGTTCCGTATACCTCGACCGGCAAGCCGAAACGGCTGGAATTGAAGGTACATCTTGCGTCCAGTCTTGCTGCCTATCGCGATCACCAGTTCAAGGAGTAGGGATTGATCTACTGGGAGTGCCTCCTGGAGGAGTCGCCATGTCGGAACACAAAGTTGGGCTGGAATGGAAGAGAGAATCGGAACGGTTCACGTACGACACGTACAATCGAGACCACGTCGTAACATTTGAAGGCGGTGCGCGTGTTCCGGCATCCGCCGCGCCTGCTTACCGCGGGAATCCCGCACTCGTCAATCCGGAGGAAGGACTCGTCGCAGCGTTATCCAGCTGTCACATGCTCACGTTTTTGGCAGTCGCGGCGAAGAAGCGCTTCATCGTGGACCGCTACAGTGATCACGCCGTCGGATTTCTTGAAAAACACCAAAACGGCAGGCTGGCCATTACCCGCGTCGTTCTACGCCCTCAGGTCGAATTCAGCGGTCCGACGTTGCCGAATCCAAAAGAGATTGCCGAGTTGCATGAACTGGCGCACAGCGGATGCTTTATCGCCAATTCTGTCACCACCGAAGTCACGATCGAAGCCGGCTCTTAGTTCCAACAGAGGTCTTTGCTCTCGAGACACACCGCCGTCCGCCATTCTGCTCCATCCGAAGGGAGACCTATTCCGCGACTGCGATCGTGATTGAAGTGGCCGTCCAATCGGCCGGCGGCGCCGATGGCACGGAAGCAATCTCCGGCGCTGCCGCGGCCGGCGCCGCGGTCATCGTGTCAGGGGTCGGGGCCACCGGGTTCTCCGAAGCCGGCAGGCCGGTGAGGGGCTTCCCTGGGTCGGATGGCGACGGATTGCTTCCTCCCGGCACGTGCGAAGAGTTATCCGGAACCGTGAGGATCCCCCGTGCCGCCACCGACGTCAGTTGTTGTCTCAGGGACTGCATGCCGCTGACGATCGCGCGGGTCTTCAGCGCGACCGTGGCGTTTTCAGACGCGCCTTGCAGCGATGTAATGCGGTCGCGGATCATCTGTGCCGTCTGGAGGTCGGTACTGCTAAACACGCGAATCGTATCGGTGCCTTTGGGAGGGCTGTAGTCCCAATAGAAGCCGGCCTGGTTCCCTGGCTTGAGCGAATCAGGAATCCGGACTGCCTCACCGGCCCGGAGAAAACCGTCGCCGTGGTATTGCCGGTTTTGATAGGTATTTGGAAACAAGAGATTGACTCCCCCTTCGGAATCGACGTCGACGATGGTCATGTAGGAATCGGCGCTGACCCGTACTTCGAGCTGTAGGCTATTCTGTTCGGTCCGGGGCTTTCCCTGCTTACGGATGCGATACTTCACCGCCTGCGTATCCGCTACGACCTTGATCCCGCGTGTACTCACGGTACTCTTGGCTTTGCCGGCGGAAGCCACGCGGACGTCCACCTTCAGCTGAGAAGATGGGTTGTCCAATGTCAGGAGTTCTGAGGCGTTCGAAGACCGCGACACGACCGTAGCGACGCCGGCGCCCCAGGGCTCACTCACTCCAAATGTCCCGACCACTTCGAGTCCGTCCGCTGCGAGGAGGCGCACGGTATCTCCCTCCATGTCGACGGCGAACCTCGCCGGCTGCTCGGGTCCAACCAGATCGACGTCTTTAATATTCGTGCGCAGCGTCTCTTCGATCAGGCCTCGGCGGTCCGCCGGTACATCAAGAATGCGAATCGGAATCCGTTGACCGGTGGGAGCAGGAAGCAGTGCGATGGCCCGTGCACCGGAAGGAATCTTGCCCGCAGATGATTGGAGCTTGGCCACCGCGTCTTTCCCACTGAGTTGGGTCACGCTGGCGACTGCTAGGGCGCGACCCGGTGCAAAGCGCGTTTCGCCAGGTGGATACAGAGACCACGTGGAACCAGGCGCGGCTCCCAGAAGCGTGCCGTTGACCAACGTGACCATTCCACCCGAACCGGGTTGAACCTCAAGCCACGGCAGCCGGGCGGAGAGTGGGCCGCTCGATTGACCGCCGGCAGGTGACGCGCCAAGCAGAGCCGCTTCAATCAACTGAGGAGGCGCTTCCAACTGAGGCTCGGGCATGGAGCTGCGGCCAAAATGCGCCTGGATGCGCTTCAACTCTCGTTCCACGCCGGAGAACACGTCGCGAGGGGAGGCCCCCGCCTGTGCCTGGCTCAAGCTTTTCGACAGCGAGTAGGTAAAAAAACCGTGATAGCGGCCATCGACCGGGCCGTCGAGCGCCTCCTGGTGGGAGGCTGCTCCGGTCATAACCACATATCGGGAGGTCATGACCGGCACGATTGCCCTGGTTTTCGGCTTGGCGTCCTCGGCCTTTCTATAAATATCGACGCGTGTGTCGCGGGGGATGGAACGCGTCCGAATATCGAGCGACCGGGTGGCGGTGCCCGAATGGCAGGAGTCCAGGACAATCATGGCCGTCTTGGCGCGCATGCGGGCGAATAGAGCGTCCAATTCGTCGTCGGTGATGTCGCGCACATCGCCAGAGCGTCCGTCTTGCGGCACGAGCGTTTCATCCAGATGATCGTCCGGCTCGTCGCCGTTCAGATCTTCCACCTGCGAGCCGTGGCCAGAATAGTGGACATAGACGGTGTCATTGGGGCCGGCATCTTTCACCAGCTGCTCAAGCGCGGCCAGCATGCCGGTTCTTGTGGCGGCTTCGTCCGTGACCATCGTGATGTGGCTGTCAGCAAAGCCCCATCGGGTAATCAGAATCTGCCGCATCGTTTCGATATCGTTGAGCGATCCCTGCAGCTTGGGGACGTTCTTATATTTGTTGATGCCGATCAATAGGGCGCGCTTGACGCTGGCGCTGTCCTGAGATTCAACAAGATGTGGGACAAACGCAACAAAGCAGGCGAAGCACGATGCCACGAATGTCAGGCGAGACCGGTGAAGTACACTCATCGACCACACCTCTTTCCCAATAACGCAATGGATGCCCGTGGGTCGTCAACAGCGCTCTTCCGGTTCACGGTTGGACCAGCTTGGCTGAGCGGACGACATCGCGTTGTCCGTGCAATAGGGCAAGTGCAGGAGTTGGATCACCGGCCTCCAAGCTGATTGTAAACACCCCTTCTGCCGTCGGACCGTCGACAACTCGGGCATGCAGGCGTTGCAGCATCGAGCGGATACTCTCCTCCGTCGCGGAAGGCTGAAACACGACCGTGATCTTTTGTGCCTTGGACTGTATACCCACGGAACGTGTCGACACTTCACTGCGCTCAACCGGTGGTAGCGTGACCCAGATCAACAGACCCATTTGGGCGATCAGCAGGACAGCGGCCAAGGTCGGTACCCATTGCGGCATGAGCAGCGATTGGAACCAGCGGTCAATTGCTGCGGCCCATGACCCTTCTTGCTGCGGTCGGCCCCGGTCAATACTGTCAGCCGCTACCTGCGCCATTACTGATTGGGCGAGACTAACAGACGGCTGGGCTTCCTGGTGCGACAGTTCTGTCAGCGCTCGCCGGATGTGGGTCAGGTCTTCCAATTCACGGCTGCAGTCATGGCACGATTCGAGATGTCGCGCGACTCGCTGCTGATCAGCCTTTCCGAGCGTACCTGTGGCATACCAAGGCAGTAGCTCGACCTCCGGATGCACGCCGGCCGGCAAGGTTTCAGGATCGCTCATCGGATCGGCTCCGTCTGACCCAAGTGTGCAAGCTGTTCTTTAAGCCGCTGCTTGGCATAGTACACGCGCGTCTTCACCGTATTGGTCGGGATGCCGAGCAAGGTGGAGATTTCTTCATAGGGTTGTTCCTCATAAAACACGAGCCGCAGGATTTCCCGGTGCTCTCTCGTCAGCGTGGCCATGGCCCGTTGTGTCAGCGTCGCAAGTTGATTGCGGAACACGCCTTCATCAGGACGATCATGCGGATGAGGAAGATCGACCGCGCCATCCAATTCGATTTCTCGCTGGCGGCGGCCCGAGCGTCTGATGGCATCGAGAGCCTTATGCCGGGCGATCCCAAATATCCATGTGGAGACGCGTGACGTGTACGCAAATGATCCGGCCCCCCGCCAGACGGCGAGCATCGTGTCGCCGACGATTTCTTCCGCCAAAGACGCGTCGGTGACGAGCGTGCGCACGTAGTGATATACGCGCTTTTCGTAGGAGTGGTAGAGGCACTCGAATGCCGGTCGATCACCGTGGGCCACCGCAGCAAGAAGATCATGGTCCGCTGTGTGGGTCGCGTCCATCGGGGCCTGAGTTCAAGACCAATCGACAGCCTTTGAGCGGCCTTGCTGTAGCACATTTTGGCCAACCCCTCAATAGACGACGTTGATTGACCGGCTGCGACGGGCGTTCTACAATGCTTTGTCGCTGAACCTTTTACTGTCTCATCCCGACGTACGGGACAGTAAGGAGGGCGGGATCATGATCATCCAAGGTTCACAGAGGCTACCGGCGGTCACCGGGCACCCTATTCTCCTTCTCCTTCTCGGCCCTCTCCTTCTCAGTTCCTGCGCCGCCGCGCCCTTCCTGGTGCCCATCGCCTTCGAATTCGCGAGAAATCTGTTTCAGACAGGCATGCAAAACTATGGCTCCAAACACCGCGACAATTTAAGCAACCTCGTCAACCGACTCTCAAGCCCTTACATGCAGGGACTTCCGCCCGTGCAGATGGGCGGGCCGGGCATGCCGGGGTTTGCTGGCCCATCGGCAATCCCTGGACAACCGGGCTTCCAGGGCCAACCGGGAATTCCGCAGGCGCCCCTTCCTGGCCAACCGGGAGTTCCGCAAGGGTCCTTCCCGGGCCAGCCGGGAACATTCGATCCGAACAATCCGTACGGCGCTGTGCCGCCACAAACAAATCCTGCTGCGACACAGTCTCCTGGCGCGGCCGCCTATCCCGGGGGCACGACAAACTCTTATGGCACGACGCAGGGATACTCTTCCCAGCCGGGGATGAACCCGTACGACCCAAACAATCCTTACGGGACCGCGGCAACGAATCCTTATGGTCAATCGTCAAATCCTTACGGCCAGCAGACGAATCCCTACGGCGCATCTACTCCCTATGGCCAATCGGCCAGCCCATACGGGCAGACCAATCCATATGGGCAGACCAATCCATATGGGCAGACCAATCCATATGGGCAGACCAATCCATATGGGCAGACCAATCCAGAGCCATATGGGCAGACCAATCCATATGGGCAGACCAATCCATATGGGCAGACCAATCCATACGGGCAGACCAATCCATACGGGCAGACCAATCCATACGGGCAGACCAATCCATACGGGCAGACCAATCCATACGGGCAGACCAATCCATACGGGCAGACCAATCCATACGGGCAGACCAATCCATACGGGCAGACCAATCCATATGGACAGACCAATCAAGTCAATCCCTATGGACAAACGAACCCCTACGGCAGCACCGGGTACGATCCGAATAATCCCTATGGGAGCAATCAGGCCCAATCCGGGTATGGACAGCCTTACGGGCAGGCGCAGCCAGGCTATGGCACCACTTCTCCCTATGGCGCCCAGCCGGCTCAGCAACCTTACGGCGGAGGTTATGGGTCGACGCCCCAAGCGTACGGGTCACAGCCCTACGGTGCGTCCTCGTATGGAGGGCAGCAGCCCTATGGATCGGCAGGCATCTACCCGCGCGGCCTCGGCGGCGAACCCGTCGCGGTGGATGTGGCGCTCGTGCGGCAAAAACAAACTGCCAAAGGAAAAGAAGTCGTCATTATGAATGACGGCGAAGTTCTGAAGGACGGTGGAGCAAATCCGGAAGCCGGCGATCGCTTCAAGATAGTCGTTCGACTGAACTGCGACTGTTACCTCTACATCATGTCCATCGATGGGTCCGGCTGGGCCGAACCGGTGTTTCCGAAGAAGGACGGCAAGACGCCCAACCCGGTCAGCAAAGACCAGGAATACGCGTTTCCGGAAGGGCCGCGCTGGTTCACCTTGGATCAAATCAAGGGCATCGAATCGTTCTTTGTCGTGGGGTCCGCCAGTCGCCGGAGCGACCTCGAGGAGAGCTTCGCTCAAATCGGGTCCGAAAAACGGCCGGAAACCAAGATCGTCGCACATGTGGAAGAAGCACCGGTGATTCCGCGGGGCGTGGCCTCCGTGAAAACGCGCGGTATTCTGACAGTGAAGGATGAGACCGGCGCTTCAATCCAGGTGACACCGCTCTCATATTCGGCGGATCAATCGAGCCAGGATGTCACCGTCACGCGATGGTTCAAGCATGAATAAAAGGGGGGCCACGATGACGCCGAGGCGCTTAGCGGTAATCGTTGGACTTGCGCTCCTCGTACAGGCGACCGCACAGGCTCAAGTCTTTCCCCCTCGACAGCCACAACCCGCGCCTCTTCCAGCGCCGGTCCCTCCGGCACAAGCGCCCAGTCCGGCTGCCTTGCCGCAACCGCCGGCCAATCCCCCGGGTACGTTGACCAAGAGCATTCCTCTTGTCTCCATTCTCGGCGATCCCACCAAGTCGTTCATTCAGCTCGGCAATATGCGGAGCCCATTCGACTCGAATTTTGCCCTCGGGCGTGGACTGACGGGGCGCATCGCCTTGGAAAAATACACCTATGAGGCCGGCAACGGACAGAAGGCCTTTGTGCATGTGACCGGCATGTCGAATCCGCCAATTGTGACCGTGGAAGGCCCCGAAGTCCGCTATCAATTCTTATTTCCGACCATTCAATTCAAAACGTACTACAAGGACTATTCCGGAGAAGGCGATTCAGCGCTGACCGATCTTGTCGCCGAAAAGGTGCTGGTCGATGTGTTCCTCTCTCCGACAATCGATCAGCGGCGGTATCCAACGTACCATTCGGTCCGTATCGCGATCACCGGCGGTGTCAAAGAACCGGACAAATGCACCCATTTCTTCGACATTATCTTCCCCATCAACGTCTGTAAAATCGCGAATGAATACTTCCGCCAGGTCCAACCGGCCCTCGAAAACGGCATGCGGGAGATTCTGCTCCAGCCGCAGACAAGAATGCAGTTCGAGCAGCAGGTGGCTCAATTCATCCGGGGGATTTGCTCGTGAAAGCCGGTATCAATCCGATGAGCCCTGCCCAAGTTGAGATTCTGCAAGCGGAATTCCGCGGCGCCGATTACATCGCGGTCTACCAGCCTCGATAGCGTTAATTTAGTTACTCCAGCCTGTTTGTTTGATTCCCCGGACAGCGGGATTCTTCCATCATCATGACGCTATGCATAACAGTGCCTACGAGTGTTGGTGACTGAGTAAGCATTTGCTTGAACCCTCTGCTATGCCGTTCGACAGACCTTCTGTAATGGGAAAGCCCTATGCTATACTGCCCCTCCGCTTTCGTCCTGTGCCATGCAACTGATTTGAAAGGGCAGGCACATGGTTCCGATCTTCCGACGTTTCACCGCCTTGTTCTTGTTATGGATCCCTGTCGCGTTATCTGCAGGTTGCGGCTGGTACTACATGTTCTCAAGTCCATCGGTGCCTGAATATCGACAGCCGTCCGACGAAGACATCCAGAAAATGACCAGTCACATGATGGGCAAGGCGCCGAAACGCGAACTGCCCGTGACCACTGACGGCGTGCAAGTGGTGTTTCAAACCGGGCATGCCGGCACCATTCGTACGCTGGCGCTCAGTCCGAACGGCCGCTACATCGCCTCTTCCGGAGGAGATGCCACAGTTAAAATTTGGGACGTGGCCAGCGGTCAGGAGGTACGGACGCTCACCGGCTACGGGATGTTGGGCGCCGATACACTCGTCTTCACACCCGACAGTGCCCGTCTCGTTGCCACGGAGATGGGAACCGGCTTGAAAATGATCGAGGTGAACACCGGCCGTGAGGTGCTGACAGCAGGTTCCTTGATGGCTAGCAGCGCGGTCGTGAGCGCCGACGGACGATTTGGCGTCGTGCACGACAGCGATGCAAAAGCAGGAGCCAACCGCCTCCTGAATGTGATGAATAGATCGCTTGCCGTCATCCAACTCACGAGCGGTCAGACCGTGTGGAGGCTTCCAGACTCGGAATCTCAATCACCCATCGCGCTGAGTGGAGACGGAAAAATCTTGTTGACGAGTCGAATGGATACCACGACATCGACCTCAATCGGTTCGACGATTGGATCCATGTTCGGCTTTGGAACGCCGGATCTACCGACCATTCAGCAGGAACTCCTTCTTTGGGATGTGTCCGCGAAGAAACTCCGCAAGAGTTGGCCGGTCAAGAACATGGCCGAAGGTGCAGGCGGGAAAATCTCGCCGGATGGTCGCTGGCTCATTCGAGAAGACATGGCGACGAGAAGGCTCCTGCTGACGGACCTCGAGACGGGAAAACCAGTCCAGAGTATTTCGACTGAAGCCTCCGCAACGAGCGGGATGACGAACAGTCTTGGATTTAGTCCGGACGGGCGCTTGGCAGCGTTTGCTACGAGCGATGGCACGACCAAGCTCATCGAGATCCCCAGTGGACGTGTGCAGTCCACGCTCCACTCGACCGCCATCGGTTTCAGCCAGGACGGCAAGCAACTCGTATTGGCATCGGAGGGCGGTGGAGCGCCGTTCTTGCGCGACACAACGAGCGGACAAGAAACTCGTCTGACAGGCGGCGGCAGCGGCATCACGGAACTTGCGGTGGACCAGCAGGGCCGATCTTTCGTGGCGGCCATGGAAGGGGGCAGCGCCAAGCTATGGGATCTGGCCACCGGTCAAATTATCCGGACGTTCGAATGTCCAGGTGGATCGGGAGCAACCTCCGTCGCCCTCGCCCAATCCACAGCGTTGCTTGCAACTGGTTGCGCGGACGGGTCGGCCTGGCTGTGGGATGTGAAAAGCGGCCGGCAACTCCGCAGTCTCTCAGCTGCTTTACCTGCCGGAGAATGGTTTCCCACGACCGTGCGCTTGACGCAGGACGGCAGGAAAGCGGTAGTCACAATGCGTGATCAGTTGGTGGTCTGGAATGTCTCAGGAGGGAAGGAACCCCGGCGCATTGCGATTCCGCGAGGCCAGCTTCCCAGATCGATGGAGATGATCGGGAATTCGGAAGCAGGATACGAAGGACTTCCTCCGGAGTACCGCACCAGGATGAAGGATCGCATGCCGGAACAGCCGCAGATGGATCCTGCCATGATCCAGAAGATGAAAGAGACGTCGCACTGGATTCGAACGATCGCTCTTCATCCAAACGGACAGATTGCCGCGGTAGGGCGTTCGTACGAAATCAGCTTGTGGGATCTGCAAGCGGGTACTTTGGTACGCCAGTTCCGTGATACGAGCCGGCAGGAGGCCATGGCGCGGCGCCAAAAACAGCAGACGGAGGAGAGGCGATACCTTGAAGAGGCCAGCAGCATGAAATCGTTGTTGCCCTTCGGCCTCGGCGCGCCCTCTCGGTCTCCGGCCATGGAGTCTGGCGAGATCGTGATGATGGATGATCCGTCTGACGTGATGGATTTGATGGGAGAGATGGGCGGCGAAATCAACGGCGGCACGAGCTTGGCCTTCAGCCCCGATGGCCGTTTGCTGCTCAGTGATGGGGTCAAAGGAAAGGACCTGTGGGATGTCGCCACCGGCCGTAAGATTCGTCTGCCGAAGCCACCGCGGGCATCTAGATTCGATCCGATGAGCATGATGGCCGACATGGAAATCAATATCGGCGGGCTGGGCGTCGCCTTCAGCCCCGATGGCCGGTTGGCTGCACGAGGGCATGGAGAGGTGATTAAGGTCTGGGATGTCGCCAGCGGACAAGATCGCTTCGAACTGGTCGGGCACACCGCTGCCGTGAAAACCGTTCAGTTTTCGCCGGATGGCCGCTCGTTGATCAGCGGCGGGAGTGACGGGGCCGTACGCCTCTGGAATCTTCAGACCGGAAAAGAACAAGCCGCGCTTATCGCACTCGGCCACGAAGACTTCGTGACGGTGTTGCCGGACCAATACTATCGAGCCTCAAAAAGCCGCATCAAAGGCGTGTCGTTCCGGGTAAAGGAGCAGCTGTATCCCTTCGAGCAGTTCGATTTGCGGTTCAACCGTCCCGACATCGTCATGGCTCGGCTAGGCTTGGTCTCACCAGACGTCGTGCAAAGCTATCAGCTTGCTTACGCCAGGCGGCTGAACAAAATGGGAATGACTGAACAGATGTTGGGCAGGGAATTTCACTTGCCAGAACTGGAACTGCTGACGATGGATGTGCCGGTCTCCGTCGGAGCGCCGAGCTTGAAGCTCCGCGTGAAGGCCATGGACAGCAAATACACCTTGGATCGTTTGAATGTGTTCGTGAATGACGTACCGGTGTACGGAACGGCTGGATTGTCCGTGGCGCACCAACAGCTTCACGTGCGTGAACAAGAAATCCGGGTTCCCCTGGTGACGGGCCGCAACAAGATTCAAGTTTCCGTGCTCAACCAACAGGGTGTCGAATCCTTGAAACAGACCGTCTACACGTCGTCCACCGCACAACTGGCGCCTCCCGAAGTGTACGTCGTCGGCATCGGGGTCAGCGAATACAAAGACAAGGCGTACAACCTGCGTTACGCCGCGAAAGACGCCAACGATCTTGTGGGCGCGTACAAAGCCATTGAACATCGAGAGGGAACGTCAAGCAAAGTCCATGTGCTGAACCTCACAGACCAGAAAGCGACCAGGACGGGCATCATGCAGGCGAGGGAGTGGCTCAAACAGTCCAAAGTGAACGATCTAGTGGTGGTCTTTGCCGCCGGGCACGGGATGACTGATGAGAAATCCGATTATTACTTTGGAACCTATGACATCGATCCCAAACATCCCGCCGAAAATGGATTGCCGTATCAGGAATTCGAAAATCTGCTCGACGGCATCCCAGCGCTGCAGAAAGTTTTGCTCCTGGATACTTGCTTTTCAGGTGAAATTGAAAAGGATCAGCCAGTCGTCGTCGCGCAAGCTGAAAGCGGCGCCTCCGGCACGGTGAAGATGCGGGCGTTCAAAGCCGCCAGAGGCGTTTCGGTCGTGACCGACGAGCCGCAAGCGCCATCAAGCTCGGGGGCGACCACCCCACGATTGTCGAGTGACATGCTGCGCTTTCAACAGGACTGGTTTGCCGACCTTCGGCGCGGGACCGGTGCGGCGGTCATTTCCAGCTCGAGCGGCAACGAGTACAGCCTGGAAGGGGAACAATGGAAGAATGGCGTCTTCACCTATTCCCTCCTCAATGGGCTGAAGAATCGCCAGGCCGACACGAATAACGATCGAGTGATTACCGTGAGCGAGCTGCAAGCCTATGTCATCGACCAGGTCCGCAAATTGACTGAAGGCGGCCAGAACCCCACCGTCCGGCGGGAGAATTTGGAGAGCGATTTTGTTGTGTATTGAACAGCATTTCAACCCGACCGATTGAACATTTCGAAATCTGGTTCGACAGACGATGAGAGGAAACAGGCGTAACAATCCACTGACACGTGTAGAAGGGACTGGGGTGAATCAATTTATGTACAGAACAGTCCTGTCAGCAGCGGTGATCGTGGCGTCTGTCTGCAGTCCGTCGTTGGTGTCGGCATTCGAGGGCGTAATTTCCTTCAAGAGCAGCTACTGGGGGGAGGAATCGGAGTTTCAGTACTACAGTAAGGATGAGAGAACTCGAATAGAAACGCGACGTGCAAGACATGGCCGGGCTGCCGTTATTATGGATTTGAAGGTCAAAAAGGTCTCAATGCTCCTGCTCAACTTGAGATTGGCAATGGTAATGAACTTGAACACTGCAAGTCTGTTAGCCTCGAGTGGCGCCGCTGGTGGGCTCACGAAAACTGGAAACGTCCACACTGTCTTAGGCTATCGCGCCGAGCAATGGTTTCATGAGGGGGAGGAAGAAGATACCGAAATTTGGGGCACAACCGGACTTGGAGTTTTTATCGGACTGCATCCGACCTCCTCGATGTTTGGTCGCACCGGGGGCGCACCGCCCTGGGTACGCGCGTTGAGAGAGCAGGGGATCTTCCCATTGATCGTCATCCGAAAGGATAAGAACGGAAAGGAGCGAGGTCGAATGGAGGCGACAGCCATTGAGAGCAAGGTGCTGTCGAACGAGCTTTTCGAAATCCCCCGCAGGTACATTACCTACAACAAGTTCGATCCCGACAACAAGATGCCCGGTATGCCTGGAACGGTATGGGTCAAGTAGCGGAACTTTTACAAACGTAGCCAAGCTGGTCTTGTTCATTCCATGCGGTCAAGTGAAGGAGGTCACACCATGAGGCAGATGTACCGTCTGGTTGCGTGCGCCGCGTTGGCAGTGCTGTTGTTCCATCAGAATGGGTACGCCTCTTCTACTTCATATCCCATCACGAACATCGACCAGAAGGGCGTGGTAACAGTCATGGATCTCAAATCCAAGCAAACCTTCCAGTTTCAAGTCATGGATCCACAACTGCTTAGGGCGTTGAAGGTTGGACAACTAGTGTACCCGGATTTCCAGAATCAGAAGGTCTCACTTGATGGCGTGAATTCCTGTTGCCCGATGGTCAATTCACAACAGCTTCGTGCTCCGCTCGAGCGGAAGAAGTTGCCAAGCACCATGGAGCCCAGTGAACTTTCACCTGATGTCAAGTCGCTCAGTCCTGTCGGGCCTCCGAAGCAGGGTCCTGGCGCTCCAGGCATGCTACCGCCGCGATGAAGATGGGCTGATCAAGGAGTCAAGTCACCATCAAGCCTATGACAACAGGGGAGAACTCAGGTGCTCACATCGACCGAAGGCGGCCAGAATCCCACCGTCCGCCGGGAAAATCTGGAGACCGATTTCGTCGTGTATTGAGAGAGGAACAGAACCGTTCGGTTTGCAGTTTGTCTACCACGAGGAGGGCTTCATGATGCGACTCTGGTCTCTTCTGATCGTGATGGTTTGTGTGCTCGCTGTCGCTGGCTGCAGTCCCGTACGTTAACGGATCATAGTTCGTGAAACCGCTCTGAGGGTCTGGCCTGTCGCCTTGTGCCGTGGATGTCGAGCTGTGGACGCAGGGATGAGATGTGCCGTACATGAACCGATCAGTGAAGCGATCTCCTTCGTACCCGCTGACACCGGACACATGCTATCTGCGCACTGATGCGCGCGGAAGAGGCCGATAGCAATGAAGGGGCGAGCCGTGTCAATCGCCATCGTGGTCCTCGTCGGGTTTCTCAGTGCCGGATGCGTCTTGTTTTCAGAAAAAGATCTCGACAAGCGGGCAGGGAAAGCGCAAATCCAAAGCACTCAATCGGCGAACGACGGAGTGCAAGTGGTCCTGCAAAAGGGGCACTCCCAAATGATCCACGCCATTCTGTTGAGGTCCGATGGACGAATGGTCCTGACGGGAAGCGAGGATGAGACCGCGCGGTTATGGGACGTAAGCAGCAGCCGGATGATCCGAGACTTTGTCGGATTCGCGATCCATGGACCTCATCTACTCGCATTCGGGCCGGCAGGGCAGGTGGTCATCGGGGACCGGCAAAGTGTCAGAGTGTATGAAGCAGCAAGCGGACGAGAAGTGCGATCCTTTTCTGTCCGTGAGACTGAAGGGATCGCCCTGAGTCCTGATGGCCGTGTACTTGCGACTGCAGGCGGAACTGTTGCGACGACGATCCAACTTTGGGATCTGACCACCGGCAAAGAGCTCTCGGAAGATCCGGCCGGAGCCCTGGCGGTTCCACTGATATTTAGTCCAGACGGACGTTTCCTCGCGACGCAACGTCGTGTCGCCGGCATGTATGGCGCGGTGACCGTCTGGGACCTGTCCGCCGGCAAAGCCGTAAAGAAGATCGACCACTCGGGACAAATCCGAGCGGCGGCACTGAGTCCGGACGGGCGACTTGTCGCTCTCCAGTCCGTGGAGCGAGCTGTCGTCGTGAAGGACGCGGAAACCGGTCGAATCCTTCAGCAGTTTTCCCTCACCCTCTCTTCAACAGGTCGGACCACCGGCCTTCGTTTTAGTTCGGATAGCCGATCGCTTGCTACGGCGGACTCCGAAAATCTTATACGGCTATGGGATCTTCAAACCGGGCGTGAAACGAGCGCGTATCGAGGCACAGCTGTCGATTTCGGGACTGACGGGAAGATCCTTGCCGTCGGTGATATGGAAGGCGTCCCGCTTTTGCGGAATCTGGTCACGAAAACAGAAACCAAATTTTCGTCTGGAGGGACGACGGGAATCGTTGATCTGGCCGTGACGGCGGATGGGAGCAATGCGTTGGCGGCGATGGAGGACGGCACGGTCAAAGTGTGGGATCTCACCACAGGTCAATTGCTTCGTTCACTTCCCGGACCTGCCCAGTCTTCGATCGCCGTCAGCCGGACCGATGGACTTGTTGCGACGGCTGGCGCCGGTGATGGCACGGTGACGATTTGGGAGTTCATGACGGGGCGCAAGCGGCTTATGGTCAAGGCGCCGAAGGGAGACGATGAGGATGTGCTGGATAGGACTGTAGTCAGTCTCAGCTCCGATGGCGGTCTGCTGGCCGTAGGAATTAGAAATCAACTGTGTGTTTTTGATGTGGCGAGTGGGAAGGAGCTTCACCGTCAGTCCTTCGGAAGCTTTATGGACGCATTGGAACCCATCGTGAGTCCGTTCAGCTATGTACAAACGCTCATGCAACACGGACGTGAAAATATACGAAGGCAGCATTGGATCAGAGCTTTATCCTTGAGCCCCGACGGTCAATACCTTGCGACGTCCACCGATTCAGGGATCACCCTGCTGGCGGCAAAAACAGGAAAAGCTGAACGCAATGTGGCTTGGGCTGGATTTGGAGGGACGACGAAAGCCGAGGACGAAGAATTTCGGTTAGTGAACAGTGCCTCAAGTGTGCACAATCTTGCGTTCAGCGGTGACGGGGAGGCCCTGGTGGGCGTCGGGCCCAACTGGAAGGGACGGTGGGACGGTCTTCATCCTGGCATCTTCAAACGGATTGGAGAGTTCATGTTCACCGGTCAACCGATGATAGCAAAGGGTGGAGACCTCAAACGAGAACTCGGCTATCGAGGATTAGCCCTAAGCTTGGACGGCAAGTTGGCAGCAATTGGACATGGGCGCCTGGTCAAAATGTGGGATGCAGATGCCAATAGGGATATCAGGAACCTCGTGGGACACACGGCCAATGTAACTGCAGTGGCGATGACCGCAGATGGCCGGCTTGTCGTCAGCGGAGGCGAAGACGGCATCCTCAAAATTTGGGACAGTGCCACAGGCCGGGAAATCGCATCGCTCGTGGCGTTGGGAAACGAAGATTATGTCACTGTGACACCGGATCAATATTATCGCGCTTCGAATCACCGGTTGAGAGGTGTGTCCTTTCGAGTGAAAGGCCAACTCTATCCCTTTGAACAATTTGATCTCCGTCTCAACCGACCGGACATCGTCCTGAACCGTCTGGGGCGCGCCAGCAATGAACTTGTTGAAAGTTATCGGTCGGCGTACGAGCGGCGGCTGAAGAAGATGCAGTTGACGGAGACGATGCTGGGTACCGACTTTCACCTGCCGGAACTGGAGTTGGTGACGACCGACGTCCCGGTATCAGTGGACATCTCAACGCTTCACCTGCGCGTGAAGGCGACCGACAGCAAGTACAAGCTGGATCGTCTGAACGTCTTCGTAAACGACGTTCCCATCTACGGTACGGCCGGCTTGCCGCTGCCGAACAAGCAACTGCAGACGGTTGAGCACGACCTGCACATTCCACTGGTCAGCGGTCGGAACAAGGTGCAGGTGTCGGTGCTCAATGAACAGGGTGTCGAATCCCTGAAACAGACCGTTTATACGTCCTCGACGGCGCAGGCGACGCGGCCGGAAGTCTTCGTGGTCGGCATCGGGGTCAGCGAATACAAGGATAAGACCTATAACCTCCGGTACGCGGCCAAAGACGCCAATGATCTGCTGGCCGCTTATAAGTCGATCGAGCAACGGCCGGGGTCGACGAGCAAAGTCCATGTCCTGAGCCTCACCGACGAGAAAGCCACGAAGGTGGGCATCATCAACGCCAAACGGTGGTTGGCGCAATCGAAAGTGAATGATCTGGTCGTAGTGTTTGCCGCCGGGCACGGCATGACCGACGAGAAATCCGATTACTACTTCGGCACGTATGACATCAATCCGCAACAGCCTGCCGCGCAAGGGTTGCCCTATGATGAGTTTGAAAATCTCCTCGACGGCATTCCAGCCCTACAAAAGGTGTTGTTGCTCGACACGTGTTTCTCCGGCGAGATCGAAAAAGATCAACCCATGGTCGTGACGCAGGCCGAGACCGGTGCCTCAGGCACGGTGAAGATGCGAGCGTTTAAAGCGGCGCGCGGGGTGTCCGTCGTTGGAGGTGACCAACCCACAGCCACAGCCGGCGGAGCAGCAGGTGCACCGCGCTTGTCGGCCGAAATGCTGCGCTTTCAACAGGACTGGTTTGCCGACCTTAGGCGCGGGACTGGTGCGGCCGTCATCTCCAGCTCAAGCGGTAATGAATACAGCCTGGAAGGCGAACAATGGAAGAACGGCGTGTTCACGTACTCGCTGCTCAACGGGTTGAAGAATCATCAGGCCGACACGAACAAAGACCGAGTGATTACCGTGAGCGAGCTGCAGGCCTATGTGATCGAGCAGGTACGGAAATTGACCCAAGGGGGCCAGAACCCCACCGTCCGCCATGAGAACCTAGAATACGATTTCGCCGTGTACGAAGTGAAGTGAACCTTCTTAGAGGATCGAACGACCTACTTAGGCAGGCCGAAACGTACCCCGACGGTCTCGTCTGTACGCAGGTGCCTGGCCAATGTTTATTGCAGGAACACAACAAGCAGCTGTTAAGTGGATAGAGGATTGTCATGATTGGCGAAAGAGAACCTTTAGCAACCACCTCAGCGGTCAGCCTTCATGCCAGAACGGCCTGTTCATTTTCTCTCTCCCGAAGGGGCCGACGAGCGTCGTAGCAGGCACGAAGGAACGATGCGGTACTACTCAGTCGGGGTGTTTTCTGTAAAGCGGGCGAGACCGAATTTGTAATCAGGAGGGATGGATCATGAAATATGGATGGTCTTTAGTCCCGAAGCTGACAATGTGCTCGTTGCTCGTCAGCGCAAGCGTGGCATACGCGGATAATCCGCAGCTCGTCCCCGTCTTGAAAGGGCTCTTGCAAAAATACCAGAGATGCATTCTTGAAACCTACGAGAACGACATGAGCAAAACAAGTTCCTATGCTATAGGGCCTCCCAGAAATGGGGCAACGTGCGTGGCCGGAAACATCTGCACGATCCAATCCCGCCGAGATCTGTTCAACATGCTACAGGCCCAAGCAAACCGCGGCGACGCGACAAACTTCCAAGCCAATTTGCAGAAGGCGATTCTCGCCGATTGTTTCCAATGTGCAAAGCATAATGAGTTTCACACGAAGCATGTGCACTGCACCCAGGATTGTAATGGGAACCAAAGCTGGAAGGACCCTAATAACCCTTTCCGCTTCGACGCCGCGGTTGGACCCTGCTTTGAGGGTTGCAAGGCGGGCGTCGACATGACCAAGTTGGCCCGCGACATCGCAAATGACATCCAAAATGTGCTTCACAGCGTAGTTGCGGCGGTACCACCGGCTCAGCAGCAGCCACCGCAGGCAACGGGCGGAGTGAGCGTGGCGACGAATTATAGGATCATGACCATGGGCCCCGCGGAACAATGCGATGCAACGCCCTCGGGTTACTTCATCGCGCCGGCCGAACTCCTTGATTGGGACCAAACAGCCGCTCCGCCATTTATGGATGCCCTAACGAACTATCACCCGCCTGACAACGCTCCCAGGCGGCCTGACTATAATCCCGCGGCATTGGCCAACCCGGATCGCAACGTGAGGCCGAACATTGGGGCAAACGAAGGTCGGCTACGCGCGGATCTACGCAATGCAGCGGCTCGCCGCAATCCGGTAGAAAGTCTTTGCAGGTCTGCTGAGGCGTTCTCGCTCGGCAACGCCTCTGACGGAAACGCCTTCGCTGATCTGAGCGTGACTGGCCGCCGTGCGTACGCGGCCTTTCGGGCGCAACCGCCCCAAGAGGCACAGATCCTCGCGTGTTTACAGAACAACCCTCGCACGAAGGCCATGTCGACAGATGTGCTTCAACTCGCAGCGACTCGTGCTCTCGATCGTGCGTACCAGGTCGCTAAGGTCATCAGAACGGGTGGCTGGGCAAAACCCGGTGTCAATCCCGAGCGCCAGCCGCTAGGGTACATTGTGGTTTCCGGAGAGGATGACCAACCCCATCGGCCTGTGAATGTGCCATCGGCAGAGTTTCCACAGTACGACCTTGATGTACAAGTTCCGGTGCCGAATGCTGCCCCCATACTGCTCCACACGCGCTACATGATCGCACATACGTTTCCCCCACAGGGAATGCAGAATGTTGTGAACCTCGTTCCCGGCACCGCGCAGAAGTTGGCGCCAGCACAAATTCAGACTCGTAAGGTTGACCCCGCCCCCGGCACCATGCAAAAGTTGGCACCAGCACAAGTTCAGACTCCTTCCGGGAGCCCTGCCCCCGGCACCATGCAGAAGTTCCTGCCAGCTCAAGTTCGGACTCTCCCGACAGACCTCGCCCCCGTTCTCGCACAAGACGCCATTGTTTTCCTTTACATCCCCGGCATGGATTCGCGCCTCGAAGAGGCTCTGGACATTGCGCATGCCCTTCACGCTTTAGGACGCCAGCGTAATAAGAACTATACCGTCATCTCTATGGACCTCCCGACCAGCGGCTACGCGGATAACATCGATTACAACCGAATCGCACCGCTAGCAGCTGCTGGCCGTGCCAATGGGCTGGGGTTCGCGCCGAATAAATATGTCGTGCCCATCGTGGACTTCGATGAGAACTTTATCGTGAATTTCGTGAACACGCTCGATCGCTCCACGGGAGTGACCCGCCGCGAGATTTATCCAATTGGCGGTAGTTTGGGCGGCAACATGGCATTCCGACTGGGCCGGCCTCGGCCGGACGCACTCTGGATCAAAAGCGTCGTCCCCTGGTCTCCGGCAGCCATCTGGCCTTCCATTGCAGATTCCGAGGTCAAGCATGTGGGACTCGCAGTGCCTTGGTACCTCGCGGGCGGCGACCCAAACTTGGCTCAGGAGACACCTGGGTCCCGCAGATCCTTCTTTTATGGTGGGTTCGATTGGGAGAGTAAAGTGGCCTACGTCATCCCTGCGGGTGGAGGGAAACCCCAATCGGAGTTTTGGTATAGCAACAATTGGCCCTGTAAGCAGACGCATCTCAAACTTGCAAGGATCGAACGATATGAAACCTATGATCACTACTTCCGTCTATGGCACTGGCGCCTCGGTATGGAGCAGCTGCTATTCAGTCAACAGATTCCCATCCCCGGGACGAGTCCTCAGCAACCACTCTACCTGAGGAATACGAAGCGTATGCTGCTGATGTGTGGCATAGAAGATACCGGCGCGCAACTCTGTGAAGAGACACGGAACGTTGCGCCACATATGGAAATGACCCCTGGCCGCGCACTTTTTCTGACGGCCACCGGCCACTCTATCCACAATGAACGCCCGAATTTCCTAGCGCAGCAGATTGTCGACTTTGTTGAGGGTCGCTAAGAAGAACTCTGGGCTCAAGGGCCCGTGGACGATCTTCGCCGGCGTTGCAACGCCGGCGAGTGAGATGGCATACGGCGACATTCTCAGCTATGGACAGAACATCGGAGTGCAGCATGATGTGAGGCCCCTTCGCACTTGCGCCTGGGATCGCAAGTGGAAGAACGGCCTGTTCACGTACTCGCTGCTCAACGGGCTGAAGAATCATCAGGCCGACACGAACAAAGACCGAGTGATTGCCGTGAGCGAGTTGCAGGCCTATGTGATCGAGTAGGTGCGCAAGTTGACTCAAGGTGGCTAGCACCCGACCGTCCGGCGGGAGCGATTTCGTCGTGTATTAAAGGTTCGGAAATGAACCTTTCGAGGTTGGGGCTCGACAGACGGGTAAACTGAAGGGAACTCACAATCGCAGCCGGGTTGACCCATTGTAAACAGCAGAGGAGGGCATATGTGCACAGGGACTCGTTGCTTTCTTCGATTCGTGTCTTTCGTCTGCGCCGTTGTAAGCGCAACCCTCGCAATCCCGGAGATGTCTCTGGCTATTCCGTCAGTTGAACAGTGCGACGCCAATCCTGAAATGTGCGCTCGTGCATTCGGAGGTGGACGTACGCAAGCCCCCTCTCAGCCTGCGAATCCGCCGGCGACACCTCCTCAATCCGGGACGGTGTCTGTTCCGCCGACGCCCGGGTGGCGATACCTGTCCATTGGGCCTTCGACATTTCAGATCTGGCCTTCGGTCAATCCGATGTTAAATCCCGCTTCCACGTCCATGTGGCATGGAGGGTTGCGTTGGTCGGTCGGACGCAATGAAGTCTTTGCGCCGGTCCTATTTCCGGAAGGCGCCGTGTTGCAGGAGTTGAGCTGTGTGGTCAATGTCTCTCCGTTTAACTTTCAGAATCAGCCGGTGAAATTCAAAGTGGTGGCGAATCTCGAACGAGAGGTGTTCGGCAAAGAGCCCGGTGAAGATCAATCGAAGGGACCGGTGTATCGATCCCTTGCACAGGCCGAAGGGCCCGATGCGGCCACCGGATTGCTGATGATGCGGGGTCCGGCCTATCCAGTGCATCGAGTCGATAATTTCGGGTCAGTCTACTGGGTGCGAGTTACGCGCTATATCCAAAACATCCCGATACAGGACCGGAGTGTTATCCCGCCCGTCGATCTGCGAGGCTGCCGGATCGCCTACACGCTTCAATAGAAAGGAAGATAGGTGCAGAGCGAGAAGTGGTGAACCGAATGAACCTGTTCCCGCTTGTACACGACAAAGGACACGATAATCGGTCGTAACCAGGTCTGAAAGGAGATGCCATGAAAGAGCGAGCTCAACATCCATGGACTCGCATTGTGTTGGTGTGTGGACTTGTCGTGGCGGTAAGCCTCCAGGCTGGATTTGCCTTGTCAGCTGACCCTCAAGCAGGTCAGCGTCCATCGATCCCAGGCGGCGCTGGCCAGTCCACTGCCAAGATCCCGACGTTCCCCCAGAAATTCGACGTGCAAGGCCCAGAATCCGCATCCTATGGCTTTGCAGTAACCCAGCCCGGCCCGATTGTCGTTGAGGCAAATGCGCAAGGTGCGCCAATCGTTCTCACCCTACAATCGCCCGGAGGCCAGCCTATTACGCAGCAGGGGATAGGCACGGTGCGGGTGAATTCCAACGCGACACCGCAAGATGTGCAACGAAGCCTATTTTGGACAGTGCTGGTTCGTGCATGGTGTGAGGACGATTGCTTGAAGGCTGGTAAGAGGCCGCGCGCGACTGGGACAGTGATGGTCCAGCATCCGCCGGTCAATCAAGCGGCCGTACAGCAGGCAATTCAGGGCATGACCGTGCAGCAAAAACAACCGCCACAACCGGATCAGCAAGCGACGGCTCAGGCTGCCGCACAGATGGAGCAAGCGTTTCAGCAGCGCAAGGCGCAGTTCGAGCAACAACAACTGCAACGGCGCGCCAATCTCTATGCGAGGATCCAACCGCAACTCGATCAATTGCGCAGTCGGGCTGGCGCTCAGGTGAAAACACGGGGAGTGGAAGATGCGACAGGGACAACAGCCGACGATCCGATTTCATCCCTGCCCCCGCCAAATGTCATCTGGCTGACGGATGGCACGCCGGGCGAAGCGCAAAATGATGGGGGAGAGATTGGTACTCGGGCGCTCAGGCAAATTGAAAGACCGGTAACACCAGGGATGCAGGCGCTGTCCGTCCCGCCGAGCCAGCCGACTAGCCAATCGGCCACGTTTCCCCAGAAGTTTCAAGTGCAGGGCCCCGAGACGGATTCCTTTGGCTTCGGCGTGACACAGCCCGGGCCAATCGAAGTGACAGTCGACAGTCAAGGGCCGCCGGTTAGCGTAATGTTACAGCACCTCACTTCCGCCCCAGTGACGCAGCAGGGCGTCGGGCAAATCCGGGTGAGCCATACGGTGACTCCGGAAGAAGTCGGGAAAAGCGCATTATGGGTCGTGAAGATCAAATCGGTTCAGCCGGGCACGCCGGCGAGCGGAACTGTGATGGTTCAGCATCCGGCTGCGGATCCTGCCATCGTTCAGGCTCAGATCGCGGCATTGGCCCAGCAGGAAGCGGCGCAGCAGGCACGAAGGGCTGCGGATGTGGAAACACAGAGTCGAGCAGAGTTTCAGGCATTCAAGGCCAACTTTGACCAGCAGCAGATGCAGCGGCTGGCGGCCGAGCGAGTGCAGAATCAGGCGCTCATCAGCCGCCTGCTGCCGAAAGCGGGGGCAATGATCCGTTCGCGCGGACTCACTCCTTCGATCACGAGGATCAATAAGAACGAAGGTCAACCGAAATCACAGGTGATCATCGAAGGAACGAGTCTCGGTCCCGGAGGAGAAGTCCTCTTTCAACTCGGTCCTAATATCACCGGCACGGGGATTGTGGAAGCCTGGGCTGACACGGTAGTCGTCGTCGACGTCCCCGATGCGTCAGGATTGTTACCCTTTCAGGGCACGATCGCGATCAAGGTGGGACAGACGCTCAGCAACGCTGTGCCGTTCAAGTTTATACCATTTCCCGAGGTGCGGGAAATTCATTCGACTCAGGGCGACATCTCCATTGCTCAACCAGGCGCGGTCACCTCGAGCACTTGGGACAAAATCGAGCATCAGAACACTTCGTTCATGCAACTCAGCGGTTCCAGGGGCAATGATATTTTCTTTCCCACCAGACAACTGAGCAACGGCTGGGTGGTGCAAGATATTAAGCCTAAAGTCGATCCCTGCGCCTACCCCGACTGTCGAGGAGCCTATGTCGCGGATAGCCGAATCGGGACACCCTTGGCATACTTTAATATGCGGTGGTGGCACGAAGCCCTGGTAGGAGCGCGCTATTGGTTCTCACTCTGGATCGTCGGGCCTCGTGGTGTGCCGGACGGAATTTTGGTCACGGGTCCTTTAACGCCGAACGTGCCGCCGGGAACTCCTCCGCCGGCTACCACAGCGTCTTCTACACCTCCAGCCTCTTCCTCATCGAGCGAGCCGCCGCAGATGACGATGGGTATGATCGCTCCGGGCTTGCTGTTTGGTTCAGTACAGGCGGCTCCCGGGTCTGGTACCACCTCATCCGGAACGGCAACTGCCAATCAACCGCCAAACGTCACCACGACGAGTCCTCCGTCATCGACGACCACGCAACCGCCGGCGACTCAACCGGCGTCAACTAACCCGCTGATTACCTTGCTGAGCGTGACGCAAGGCCAACCCGGCGATCCGGTGATGATCAATGGGAGTAATTTTGGAGCGGGTCTAGGGGAAATCCATTTCGTCATTGGTCCTGGTATGGATTTGACGGCTCCAGCTGGAGCCGTGTGGACCGATACACAAATTTTTACCTCTGTGCCCGATAAAACGGGTGTGTTGGGATTTAGCGGGACTGTGTATATAAAGCGCGCCGCAGATCAGAAAACAAGTAATCTCGCCGCGTTCCGATTCGAACCGACACTAGAAATCCGCGAGGTCAGAGGCACCAATGATCGGGTGCTAACAGACCCTGTGTGGCGCTCCTTTGTACACTCTCCGCCCCACGAAGTGTTCCATGGCAGATCGTCGGCGAACTATCTCTTTGGAGATAAGAACAATGACGAACTGTTCATCAACACAAGACTTAAGAATGCGTGGGTCATGGAGAGTGCACTCGTTACTTGCAAACACGACAGTACAACGGGTTGCAATGGTGGGGTATACGTTTGGGAAACCAAGGCAGGCACCGACTGGCCCTACGTGAATGTCAGATGGTGGCTAAACCCAGATCCTCCGTTTGGATTTTCATCGGTGAAGTACAATTTTTCGCTCCGCCTCATCGGTCCTAAAGGTCTTTCCGATGGTGTCGTGGTGCCATGAGCTAGATAGGGAACGTCGAGGACCTTTGAACTAGCAGCATGCGTTAGACGATAAACAGGTCACTACATTCTGCTCGTGCACGAGGAGGACTCATGAGACAGCCTACACAGGTAATTGGATGGTTCTTGATCAGCCTCCTCGCTGGATGCAGCGGGACGGAGCCAATTGCGGACACCAACTCCGGAGAAATAGGCTCCCGTGGTGTACCGCAGGTAAAGCAGCCGACAAAACCGGGGATGACGAAGCAACCCGGTACGGCCGTTCAGACCAACGCGCAAGCCCCAACCTTTCCCCAGAAGTTTGAAGTGAAGGGTCCGGAGATCGATTCGTTCGGCTTTGCCGTGACCCAACCCGGGCCAATCACTGTCGATGTGCAGGCGCAGGGTGCGCCGCTGCTGGTGACTTTGGAATCATCCGGCGGTCAGCCAATCACACGGCCGGCAACGGGCGGGTTGCGAATGAGTTACAACGTGACGCCACAGGACGTACAACGCAGTGTCTTATGGGTGGTGCACATCCGTCTGGCGCAGCCGATGCCGCCGCAGATGGGTGGACTGGCCGAAGGCAGCATCAATGTCCAGCATCCTCCCGTGAATCAGACAGCCCTTCAGCAGGCGGTTCAGACAATGACCGCGCAGCAGAAACAATACTCTCCACAAGAGGAAGAACAGGCTGCAGTCCAGGCGGCTGCCAAGATGGAGCAGACGTTCCAACAGCAGAAAGCACAATTCGAACAACAACAGCAGCAACTACGCGCGAATCTTCACGCACAGATTCAACCGCAGTTAACCCAATTGCGCTCCCGGGTCGGCGGGCAGCCGGGTCAGCCTCCAGCCTGGACGAAGGGTGGAGGAGCAGCCGTTGGCTCCTCCGCTGGGGGTCAACCACAACCGCGAGGGCTTGAGGGTGAAGTCGGCGAAGATAGAAACACCGCGAACGACCCGGCGGACGAGATCAGCACTCGAGCGCTCAAGTCACCCGGCGTCGTTCAGGACTCTCAGTCCATGAGACCATTGCAAACAGTGCCGGTCGAGCCGCAGACAGCGACCTCCCAACAGGCGCTGCAAGCCGCTGGGTCGGGGCCACCGCCTCAACAGGTGATGCCCAATCCGACCATCGCCTCACTCAGCGTGGCGCAAGGACAGCCGGGCGATCCGGTCATGATTAACGGGAGTGGGTTTGGAATGGGTGGCGAGGTGCATTTTGTCATCGGGCCTGGGAAAGATCTCCAGACGCCGGCGGGGAGCGTGATTTGGAGCGACAATCAAATCTTTGCTCCCGTGCCGGATGCTGTCGGCGTGCTCGGGTTTAACGGCACCGTGTACATCAAGCGAACAACGGACAGCGTGAAAAGCAACTTACTGCCGTTTCGTTTCATCCCTCTGATCGAAATTGAGACAGATTACACGCATGTCGGATACGACTCTTCAGCAGATCAATGGTGTGGCTGCCGCCAACTACGGTAATATTGTGGGTCGTGCCCATGGAAATCTTTTCTGGAGTCCGCATGGGAATGACCACATTTACATGAACACCCGACTGAAGAACGGGTGGATCGTGAGCCAGCAGCCCTTTGTCCATTTGCCGACCGCCTATGCAACAAGTGGCGGCGCCTACCTCGTCGAAAGTCACACCGGCACCAATTGGCCGCACCTGAACGTAGGCTTCTGGCTGAGGAACGGCATTTATGAAGTACAGCACTATGCGATATCCATCGTTATTCAAGGTCCCAAAGGCGTTCCCGACGGCGTGGTGATTCCGTAGCTGTGGATTATTGGTCCATTGGGTTGGAGGGAGACGATGAAACAATTCCACGGAATGTCACTTTACCTCGCGGTTTCAATCTTCTGGTTGGCTACTGGCGCAATTGCCGGCGAGGCAGGAACTGTTACCAACCAACCTGCGGTGAGTCAAGAGTCAGGGCCAAAGAGCGGTTCTACACCCGCGAGTTCAGCTTCAAAGGAGAAGACTGCCAAGAAGTCTAATCAGGGTGACGTACAATCGCGCGGCCTGTTCAAAAAGAAGAAGAAGAAACAGAAAGGTGGCTCGGCAGGTCATTCGCAGCCTGGCGAGCAAACCGAGGCACCAGCGCAGTAAGTCGAACCCATAGAAGGCATCAGACGAGCCCATGAAGGAGGGAATAATGGTGGTGAAAACAGTTGGTGTGGCAATTCTCATGGCATCGCTTACGGCAGCGGTTGCTCACGCGGCGCCTGAGTTTGCCGTATCAGTCAGTGGCAAGGTTCAAGGACAGTTCAAAGGCGAATCCACACGGAAAGGGTTTGAAAACAAGTTTGTCGGCCTGAGCTTTGACCAGGAAGCGGTGAGTCCGCGCGACGTCGCAACCGGCCAAGCCATGGCCAAGCGGGTGTTCAAACCTCTCCGAATCACGAAGGCCTGGGGGCCTGCATCGCTGCAACTATACGCAGCTCTGCTGAAGAACGAGCTCTTGACCGTCACTATGGATTTCTTTTCCAGCGATCCAAGCGGCCTCGTCGTTCTTGATCACACCATCAAGTTATCGAACGCGTCCGTTGCGAGCTTCAGATCGCACTCCGATGCCGACGTCAATACCAAGGCACCACAAACAGATACAATCGAGTTCGTCTTTCAGCAGATTGAGATCACGGATCACAGGGGGAAGGCGACGATCACAGATAACTGGCTTGCACAGTAGATATGTGGATTAAGTACGGCAGTCACAAGATCGGCCGTTGGGCACAATGGATCCAAGCAAGTTGGGAGTCGGTGAATGACTCGTCCTCAGGACAAAGAGTATGATCGGCAAAGCGCCTTTTCGTATGCGTGCCATGCCTGCCGTCGCTGCTGCCACGACAAGATCATCCACGTCAATCCGTATGAGGTTGGACGGTTGGCGCAGAATCTCAACCTGAGCACCACCGAGGTCTTGTCCCGTTACACGACGGCCAACGGAGCGACTTTGAAGCACACTGAGCAGGGCGCCTGTGTGTTTTTGACCGGACAGGGCTGCGGTGTCCATGCGGACCGGCCTCTGGTCTGTCGGCTGTATCCCTTGGGACGGAGAGTGACGGCGGACGGAGCGGAGACGTTCCACGAACTGAATCCTCACCCACAATCCGAAGGAGAGTACGGAAGCAACGGCACGGTTCAGGACTTTCTGGACCAGCAGGGAGCCCAGCCCTTCATCGATGCGGTCGAGCGCTATGTTGAGCTGATCAGCCGAACGGCCACGAGCATGCGGGCTGCTATTAAAAACGCCAACTTGCATGAGGATGTGCAACAACTACTTGAAGATTTGTCTCACCAGGAGTCCAGCGAGGTACCTTCGTGGCTCGATCTAGATCAGGCGGTAGCGCGGTTCTGTGAAGCACGTCAGATCTCAGTACCGGAGGACATAGTGAACAAAATGGACCTGCATCTTCAGGCCATCGAGGAATGGATAGGCCATTCATAATCTCACAAGGAGGAAGACTATGGCAGAAGGAAATGAACGAGGACGTGTGCATGGACTCGCCGTAATGGCGGCACTGACAGCGTTGAGTGCTTCGGTCGGGGTCGATGTACAACAGGTGATGGCAGCCGATCCGCCGGAACAGCTTCGATCCAACCAATCGAAAATCACTCCGCCGTCCGTACCGGGATCGCAGCAGTCGAAGTTCGACAGCACATTGCCAAAACCAGACCAGAATCAACAGAAGCTTCCTTCGAAACAGAGTAAGGATCTCATTATGCCCGGCGGAAAGCCGATCGATCCTCCCCGCTAACGAAAGGGCAAAGCACCCATTGATATGAGGTACTGCGATCACAGGAGGCATTCATGCGTCCAGTTCTGAGCTATGTCTGCTTGTCTATGTTGTTGATTCCCGGCATCGCGCTTGCCGGTGCAAATCCAATCGTTGATGCGTTGGCAGCCGGGACCGTCGTGCAATTTTCCGGGAAGGAAGCTGTGTCCCAGGCGTACGAGTTCGATGTCACGGTGGCAACCAGCGACAAGAATCTCAACATGGCGCTGGCGCTGGGGCAGTCTATTGCACTCGCCGCCGCTCCTGGACGCACCATCGTAGGGATGATCGAGCGAATCGAGCAGATGGACGGCGCTGGAGCCCAGGGCCTCTACAGGCTGCGGATCGTATCGAGCATGAACCGATTGAAGTATCGCAGCGCCAGCCGAACGTTTTACGGAAGAAACGTGGGAGACATCGTCGCACAGGTCCTGAGCGAGGCCGGAATACCAAAATCCAATGTGGAGTTTCGGATCGGCGCCTCGCAACAAGCCGAAGAAATGACCATGCAGTATCAGGAAACCGATTTTGAATTTGTGTCACGGCTGATGGAAGCAGCAGGGATCCACTATCACGTCGAGGCAACGCCGGCAGGAGATAAATTGGTCTTGAGCGACGGCAATGCAGGCTTTCCGATTTCGCCCATCGGCAAAATCGCATTCGCTGTCAACGGCACGCCGACCGTCAACGTTTTCACGCGTGGCGTTTCACTGCATTCGGGACAGGTCCAGGTCGGCGACTACAATTGGCAGACCCCCGACACAAATCTTACGTCCACAGCCAAAGGCCCCGCCTTTCTTGATCTTACCGAGGGAATATTTCCCGGTGGCGTCGAAACGGGAACCGAATCGCAGGCGGTCAGCAATCTCCGTCTCGGGGCGCGCATCGCCGATGCCCAGCCTTGTGTCGGAGAGTCCACATATCCGCAGCTCCAGGCCGGGCACCGGGTCGTCTTGGCCAATCATCCGCGGGGCGATTTCAATCAGGAGTATGTCATCACGGCGGTCGAGCATCAGAGAACGGGTAAGGACTACCGCAATTCATTCCGCTGCCTGCCTACCCAGGTGGCCTTTCGGCCGCTTCCCGTCACCGCTGTGCCGGTCATCGCGGGTCTCGTGCCGGCGATCGTCACAGGCCCGGCAGGGGAGACGAAATTCGTGGACAAATACGGTCGAGTCAAAGTGCGCTTTCCTTGGAGAGCAGCGGCGGGAAACGCTGGAATCGACGGCGACGCCGGATTCGTGCGAGTCGCTCAAATTGCGGCCGGCGCCGGCTCCGCGGCCATGTGGCTGCCGGATGTCGGCGATGAAGTGTTGATTGCCTTTGAGCATGGCGATCCCCGCCGTCCGGTCGTCGTCGGGAGCGTGTACAACGCCAAGGATATGCCGCCGGTCTCGTTGCCTGCCAATAAGCATCTTTCAGTCTTGCGGCAGCAGGCCGCCAACGGCGTCCGAACGGAATTGGTCTATGACGGTACTCCAGGAAATGAACGGTTGTTGATTCAGTCTGGTCCGACGACCCTGACGCTCGCGAGTGGAGGCGGCACGCAAGTTCCCAGCGCGTTGCTCACTTCGGCTGGGGACGTCGTCCAGAAGGCCGGCCGCGTGGTGTCGATGGATGCGGCGACTGATCTGGTGATGAAAACAGGTCAATCCCTTTCGGTTACCAGCCAGAGGGACGCCGTCGTCACGGTGGCAGGAAGCACGAATTTCACGACCGGGGCGGCCCTGAAAGCCACGGTGGGCGCCGATGCGGTCCTGACGGTCGGAGGGAACTCGGTGCTGGACACCGGTAAAGACATGAGCATTCGCACCGCACAGAACTTTCTCCTGCAAAGTGGGCGGTCGGCGCGGTTTACGGTGGGGGAGGACGCGGTCTTTCAAACCGCAAGATCTTTCGTCACGAATTCTGGAGCGATGTTCCAATTTGTCGCGGCAGAAACGGGAACGTTCAAGGTCGGCGAAGCCTCATTTCTGAGCAAGAAGGATGGGACGATCAACATCATTGGGAAGGATGTGGCGATTGTCGGTAGCGGGACAACCGCCGTGAAATCCAGCGGCGATCTCATTCTCAAAGGTTCGAAGATCACGCAGAACTGACCCGAAGGCGCTGAAGGCACCCAGTCTTATCCTAATTGCCGAGTACCGTCTGGCTGCCTGTCGTCACCTGTCCGATCGGCTGTCCTGGGATCTGGACGTGACTACCGACAGTGGCAAGAGGCTTTCCGCCGCCGTTGTGCCGGATCACGCCGCCTCTGAGATCGAGCGTCTCCGCACCTTCAATCAATGCCGTCGATCCTGCTTTGATCGCGGCCGCGCCTGAACTCCTTATGTCGATCGAGGTACCGGCTTCGATCGCCACTACTTTGCTGGAACGAAGGGTAATGGCCTCGATACTCATGAGGGACAAGGTTGGAGCCTGCAGGACGGCACCTGTCGGCGTCACTTTGAGCACTGACTGGAGAGCGGCGACCTGCGCCGTGAGCGCTTGAACCTGTTTCTCCAGGAAGGCGATTCTCTGTTCGAACGGCGTTACCGGACCGGCGCCCGCTGCGGCTCCCGGCGCTCCACCTGCTGCACCAGCCGCTGCTCCTGGAAAGGCTCCTGCTCCAGCAGAAGCGCCGGCCGCCGCGCCGCCAGCAGCAGTTCCTGGTGCTCCCCCTGCCGCTGCCCCTCCTGAAGCGGCCGCTCCTGCTGCACCGCCTGCAGCGGTCCCTGCCGTGGCGCCACCCATGGCTGCTCCGCCGGATGCGGTTCCTCCCAATGCGCTACCGGCCGACGCACCCGC
Source organism: uncultured Nitrospiraceae bacterium (assembly GCA_963824855.1). Taxonomy (GTDB): domain Bacteria; phylum Nitrospirota; class Nitrospiria; order Nitrospirales; family Nitrospiraceae; genus Nitrospira_C. Next base: position 125,359 of record CAWGQP010000001.1, on the reverse strand, counting down.
CGATAGCCCTCCTGCCGCAGCGCCAGGGACTGCCCGTTCAGTCACCTCGTCCGCCGCTTCTCCTAGGGAGATGGGGATACACAAAGCCGTGCAGATCGCGATGGTCCGCAACAGTCGCATGAGCACCATCCTTCCTGAGTGGAGTGTCTACGGGCCCGATTGTCTTGCGCTATTGGCTATCCTTGTCGTGCGATCCCGTTGCGTCCGTCACCAGGTCAGAACTGCCTGAATTCCCTTTACGCTCCTTTGCCAGGAGCCAGCGTGATCTGTTCGCAGTACATCTCGACTTTGACCCTCCTGATCGCGTCGGTGGCGCTCGCGGCTTTCTCCGGCGCGAATGCGAAAATTCCGAGGTGCTGAAAGGTCACAGTCAGTAGTGAACCTTTCATGCGTCGGATCCAAAAGTTCCAGCGTTCCGACTCGTTCGTTTTGCTCTGCGGAATTGCCCTTCATCACCATATCTTGAAACCAGGCGTAAAACGTCCCGGCTGACGCTTCGGGAAGGTAGACGGCCAGGTTAGGAAACTCCAGCTTGCCGGGTTCCTTGACGAAGTCACGTGTTTGGCCGAGAGGGTCCTGCACGACCTTCTGCTTGATCGCGAATGCGTCAATCTTGCTGACTCTGGTGCAATCGAGCCCGGGAATGGTCAATTTGAAATTTGCCGGGAGCCAGGCTTTACTCGCTGTTTTCTGAGCGAGCACCCCGGATACATCGGTCCCTTTGCCCGCCAGCGGCGTCGTAAATTCCGGAGCGAACTTTACCGTCAGAAAACCGGTCTCTCTCGAACCGGCATCCAAGACCGGAAAGGCGATTTCTGAGATCACGGCATTGTTGAACTGCAACCGGCTTTGCTCTTTGCGGTTGAAGTCCGCGGTAACAATTGCGCCGCTCTTTCTTAGCGGAGTCATATTGAGCGCACTGTTGACCCAATCGAAGAGCGATTTGGGCATGACGGGATCGCACTCGACAGCGATCTCCTCGAATTTTGGCGGACCGATGTGCTTCTTGACGAAAGGTGCTGTCGGCTCAGCAATCACATCAGCTTTCGGAAAGCCGCCTTCGGCCGATCTGACGGGGACGGGTTGTCCTTCGACCTCGAGGAGAAAGGTGCCCGCCGTGAAAGCACGTTCCGTGGTGGCAGCGAGTGCGTGCGGTATGAATCCGGTTGCTCCAAGAACCGCCATGCCACCGGCCATAATTCCTGCCCGGGTCAAAAAGTCCCGGCGAGAGGGGCCTGGATCCTGCATCAAGATTGAGTGGGGTCGGCCCTCATTGCTCATCGTTGTCCTCCTTGATTGAACAAATTCTCATGTGAGTCGCTGATATCGCACAGCCGATTCGAGCGAATCTGGGACTCAGTGAACCTCCAATGAGATGGACGGTGGCATGTACTCGTTCGGAACCAGCAGACTTCATGATGTTGTCTCCCAAGACGCCTCGATATGCGCATTCCCACTAGCGCGTATGTCGTGGTAAAGCCGAAATAGTTCATTGCATTCAAGGACGACTATCGTCACCCCCTGTGGATGGCGCCACGGGCTCCCTGATCACAGGCCGACGTTGGACGAGGGCGGCCTGTACCTGCACCATGGATATCCGTCCGATACTGCCGCCACGCGATCGTACACCGCTGTATGTGCCTCCTGCGTCCAGCCCTTTTCCCATCGGCAAAAGCAGGACGACGTGATGCTCATCAGCTCCATTGGGCACGGAGAGTGCGACGCCTGACTCGATCAGTTCGTCATGCGGCAGCACCATGGCCATCACGATGAGCGGTGATGTTTTCTTTCTCGTCTCTGTTGGAGTCAAGCGGAGCCGAGCGGCTTCGACCGAGTCGACCGAATCGACCGAATAACGCCCCGCTCCTGCCATGACATCCGCTCCGTCCGGCGCGGAAAAGTGGACCGGCTTTTCAAGTGTGACGGTCGTGAATTGTGGTTGTGTATCCTGTGTCGTCGAGCAAGCTCCTGCCAATAATATCCCCGCGGCGATCATCATGAACATTCTTCGTCGCGTCATCACCTGATCCGTTAGCAGCGCGATTACTTTTCCTCCGATCCCTTCTTTGTTCCACTGGACGGCAACGGCTCGTCAAATGGACTGGGCTGTTCTACGATTGCCTCTGCTTTTTGTTCTTCCTCGATCCCTCGAGTCATGACGGCCGTGTTCGCCGTGATCGCTCCCGTCACCGCTGTCATGGTAGCTCCGATCTGGCACGTGAACTCACGAGAAGCGCCTGGAGGCAAGGGACCGGCAAACTGCGCCAGATTGCTGACGAATGGAAGCTGGACCACCTGACTTCCGCTGGACGTGGTCGTCCTCATGGTGAAGCCAACGATCTGAGGCGGCCCGAATCTCGTGCTGGTTTGATTGGGATCAAGCTGGCAGATGATCCCCTGCGCCTGACCACCGTCGCACATGGCGCCTTCCTCGACGCCGGCCACGTTGAGTGGGCCCCAGTACGGTGTGTTCGGGTTGCTGCAGCCCATCACCATCTTGCCACTCGCTCCGAAACCGCTCCAACGGACGCGTGTGTTGCCGGACAAGGTGGCATCGGTCCTCCCCATCGTTTGGAGAATCCAATCGCGAAAAGCGAACACATCCGTGAAGACGGCCTCACCGGTCGCTGTCATGCAGTCTGACACGCTACCTTGCGAAGCGACACCGCGCACGATGGCGCGGCCATTTTCGACCGTCACGAACCCGGAACCGCTGTCGCCGGGACAGAGCGAAGCGCCGGCGGCATTGGCCTCAACGAAGAGCCTGGTGGGAGAGGCGAGTGCAGCGATGGGCCCGCGGAAGATTGCAGCTTGCCCAGCAGGCAAGGTTCCATCATGCCTGATCGAGGCAACAGTTCCTATCATGCCTGGCTGACGTGGACTTCTCGGCAACCCGACGGTCTGGAGAACGAAGTTGACCGAAAACGGTTGCGCCAGCTTGATCAATGCAATGTCGTTGGCATAATCCTGGTTGGGTGCATAGTTCGGGTGGACGAATACCCCAGGGTTGCTCGGAGACCCAGCATTGGGATCAGCAGGGCGCGTTTCTGTTTGGACATTGCCGTGCGAATCAGTCCGGGTATAAGTGAATTTGCTCCCAGGGTTGAGCTTCACGCAATGGGCGGCGGTCAACACCCATTGTGGATCGATCAGCACGGTACCGCAGCCGTTCATCCGCACGACCCAGGGATATTTGTAGTCGGGCTCATTGTACCGGCAACCACAGGCAAGGGACCGGTGCCTCCGCTGGAGGGCGCCGGTGCCGAAGGAGGTGGTACGCTCACGTCGGTGGGGCTTTTTGCAGCGGCGTGATCTGCGGCTGTGTGCGAAAATCCCGGATGACCGCTCGTTCTTGAACGTCGGTCGGGTCTCCAGTCGGCGCGGTCGAAGGCGCAGGCTCCTCTGAGAATCCGATCAGCACGTACCCCAGTAGAACGAGACACAACGACAGAATTCCACTCAATGCGCTTCCGTGGTAACGAATGTACCGTCTCATGATTGGCCTCCGTTCTTTGGCGGAAATGTTCTGCGGTTTGCGTCATTGCTCGTGGGAAGGCCGAAATGGTTCATTGCGATCAAGGACGACTATCGAGTGTCTCCCTGTGTGCCTGATCCGGCTACGATCAAGAGCCTCCTATCACAGAGTCCCGCGTTTCCTGCCGGAACAGGTCATGGACAGGTTGTCGTCAACCGGGTGTAAAGCTCATCGAGATTGATACGCTCCGTTCGATCGTCGGCGAGCACGGTTTGGCCTGTTGCCAACTTGATTTCCTTGGACCAGCCTCTAGGCACGTTTCCATGACGGTATCCGCGCGCTTTCGCATCGGACGCGTAGCGGTTGCGAAGATATTTAGTGCTGAAATTGCCAAGATTGCTGAAATAGTGCGCCGTCAGATGCGCGGGATCGAGGGCCATTTCTCCGACATACGACGGCCCGTCGTCCTGATCGTCCCACCCCCATGGCGGATGCGGGGAATCGGTCGAACACTCGACGGTGACTCCGTTGCCGCATCCACCGCCCTTGTCACCCTTAAAGGCTCCCCAGCGGGCGAAGGTTTGGGACTGATCCCGCGACAATAGAGCCTCGCTGAGCTGCCGCTGCCACAGGCCGTTGGGGGCAAAAAAGTCGATCAGCATGTAATCCACCTGCCGATCGTTTCCGGACTCCGGGATCTTGGCCCTGTTCCGGGAGGGAAAGTAGATGATGCCGTCCTCATTTGGCTTGCCGTGGAAATCTGAGGTGAAGGGAAAAGCTTTGAGCCCATGTCCTTTGGCCTGCTGCACGGTCAACGGATGCCACGCGCCGTCATGTTGTTGAAGCGTCAGCGTCCCATCGATGTTTTCATGGCCGTTCCGCAGTTGACTGCCGGGAGAGACGAACGAATAGAAATCGTTGTGGAATACCGTGACCATCCCTTCAAGGCGCCCGTAGGGTGTACCGTCCTTCCGGACAATGCTTAACAACCCTTCCATGTCATTCTCATGTTCCTGGTCGAAGCTGGAATCGGTCCAATCGCGCGGATGAAAAAATCCATAAGCGATGAACCAATGAGAGCAGGTTTCCACAACGGAATAATACGCGTGGGCGGCCAAGGGAAACCTGGTGAGATTTTCCCAGTTGTCGGTCGCGATCATGTTCCCGTCATAATCGAACCGGGTGATGTAATCGGCCCGAGAATTCGTGCTGTCCGTATCCTGGTAATGAATGGGGGCGTAACGGTACGCGAGATCAAAATCGGTCGGTCCCCGAATGCCCACAACCGGCGCTTGCTGCAGGACTGCGGACTGAATCTGAGCGGCTGAAAGGAGAGCGGGGTTCACGCCGCGTGCGCGGGTTCCGGAAAGAGATCCCACGGCATCCAACGCCCGTCCTTCCGGCAGCACAACCACCACGTGGACGAGATCCATGTTCTCGTCCGGCACCGCAAGGGCGATCGGTTGATCGATCCTTTCATCGTGCTTCACGGTCTGGGCCTCGAGCGCAATCGAAGCCTGCCCGCGGGCGGTCAGCGTGATCTGGGAGTTCTGAGACGTGTCCGCCGTATACGTGCCGACCTCCACGACGACATCCGTGCCGTCCGGTGCCAGAAAATGAACCCGCCGATCAAGAGTAAGGGAGGGCACTTCGACTGGATCTATTGCCGGGACGGCTTTCAGCGCATCCGTGTGGGTAGGGGGGTGTGCCGGTTGGGTTGTTTCCGGAACCACAAGTTCTTCAGCGAGAACCAATCCCGGAAAAAGGAGCCATACCATCGTGGCTAAGGCCAGACTGCAACGCAGCCTCATACGGGAAAGATTCATCACAGCTCGTCCTCCATTTGCGATCAGCATCGAATAAGATGCCTGATCGTTGAGCTGGTCTTCGTCACGGGAAAACCAGCTCTCCAGTGAAGGCCCCGTCGTTTGTCGTACCGGCTATTTGGTCTCGCTGGTCTTTTCTAACTGCTCCGTTGCCATGCCTTCCGACGGATCAAATGGACTCGGTTGCACAATCTCCGGCTCTTCTGTCTTGCCCTCCTCAACACCCCGGCTCATGACGGCCATGTTGGCCCCGGTAATAGCTCCTGTCGCTGCAACAAAACCTGACGACACTTGGCAGGTAAATTCACGTGACGTACCGGCTGGCAGCGAACCAAAAAAACTGGCGAGATTGCCAGAAATGGGAAGTGACTGTACCTGCGAGCCGTTTGACGTTGTGGTCCTCATCGTGAATCCGGTGAGCTGGGGTGGTCCAAATCTTGACGCGGTTTGGTTTTTATCGAGGGTGCACATGACGGTCTGGGTTTGACCGGCTTCGCACAGAGCGCCTTCTTCGACGCCGACGACGTTGAGCGGGCCCACGATATTCCCCCCGCTAGGGTTGAAACAGGCAACCACCATCGTTCCGCGCGCGGAGCTACCACTCCAACGCAGGCGGGTGTTCCCTGTCAGGGAAGCATCATTCATCCCCATCTTCTGGAGAATCCAGCCTCGAAACGCATAGACATCCGTGAACGTGGCTTCACCGCTTGGGGTCATACAATCATTAATGGTTCCTTGCGAGGCGATCCCCCGCACCGTCGCGCGACCGTACTCGACCGTGACGAATCCCGATCCGCTGTCACCCGGACACAACGACGCCTTGGCCGCCGCCGCAGTGATGTAGAACTTCGGGGGGAAGCTGTCTGGCCCAATAGGAGCTCGGAAAATGGCGAACTGTCCCGCCGGTGTATTGAGATTGTGACTGTAGTTGGCCACGGTTCCCACCACACCTGAGTGGCGCGAGTCTCTTGGCAAGCCAACAGTCTGCAGATAGGGGTTGATCGTGAATGGCTGAGTCACCTTAATCAGCGCGATATCGTTGGCCTGATTGGAGTCGCTGGACGAATACTGCTCATGTACGTAAATACCGCCAGAGCCGGAACCAGTCTGGCGAGTCTCTGTTTGGCTCTGCCCGGTGTATGGATCGGTCCGAGTGTAGGTGACTGTAGCGCCGCTGATCTGCACGCAATGCGCGGCGGTCAAGACCCAGCGCGGATCGAGCAGCACGCCTCTGCACCCCAGCCTCGACTGTACGCTCACGACCCAGGGATACCTGTAGTCGGGTTCGAAAATACCACCTGTCGGCGGCAACACGATCGGCGTAGGAGAGCTCGGTGCCGTTGGCGGAGCCGTTTTTGACGGCAGTTGACCACCCGTATCCAGCTGAGCGCGGTTCACCGCACGTTCCTGGACCGCGTTGGGATCACCCGCCGATGGACCTGACGGGGACGGATTGTCTACACATCCGCTGACTAGGCCGCTGATCAGGATAGCCGCCGCGGAAAGAGACACCGCTGGCCTTGCCTTCTGACGTTCAATCAACATCATACGAACCTCCTTCTTCGATACACATTGTTCGCTTCTGATTCACACTCTCTTCGAGCATGCCTCTCGTCTGATTCTTTAAGCTGTCCACCGCAAATCTTCTCGAGGTCGGGATCCCACACGAACCCATAGTTACTGGCACGTTATAAACCGGTCATGATGAGCTCGAATTTTGCGTTGTAGCCGATCGATGGAGCGGCATTGGGGTCGCTGATGCGTGTCGAAATGGTAGAGGATCCGGGACCAACGGCGAGAAAGAAACCGCTGACCGTTTGAATCGTGTAGGAACAGTTTGGTGGCTGTTCTACGATCTTGAATTTTTCCCAGGCTTGGACTTGCTGTGCGTCCGTGTGGAGATTGTCACCGCTCGCAAGTCCGCCACCATTCACGGCGGTGACATAATTTCCGCTGGACGTCTGTAGAGCGTAGGTCCCGTCGCTTTGTTTGATCAGCTTGAATCTTGATCCGGCTTGCAGACCGCTGAAGGCGGTCATCGCCTGACTTGTCTTTCCTCCGCCACCCAGCGCTGTGAGGTAACTGACGAAATCTCCCTTCCCCGGAATGTTTCCTGTCCCGGTTGGTCTGATCGCGTACTGATATCCTGATCCCAGGTCACCGCATTTCAGGAAATAGAAATACTCCCAGGTGGAAGCTTTCGTCGCGTCGGTGTGGAACGCATCGTTTGGCTTATTCCCCCGCCCAGCGCCGTGAGATAGTGCCCGTCGTATGTCTTGATCGTGTAAGTGCCCGCTGCGCTCGGACCATCCACTCGAAAAAGCGCAATGTCTCTCTGAGGCGTGGTGAGTTCGGTTTGCACCCCTTGCGTCGTGTTCGGCAATCCCCCGAGACCGCCGACTGCGCTCATGTAATATCCGCCGCTGGTCTGGATCGTTGTGAAATCAGGTTGGACGGACGCGAGCCTAAACCTCTGATTCGGTCCGATTACTGAAGGCAAGGTAATAACAGCGTCAATGCTATGGTGTCCCCCGTCGCGAGCCGTAAATGGAGTGTTTTGCAAGTAGGCCTTGATGGCAAATTCGCCTGGCAATGTTCCGAATGCAGGCGGGTTTAGCGGGACGTTTGGGGTCAGTTGTTTGAATTCGAGACCTGGTTGCAGAACCCTGGGAGAAACTCCTCGCTCTTGCACCTCTCCAGTGGGCGGCTCGTTCGATGTCTCTATAGGCGGTGTTCCCTCGGTAGGTGGGGTTGGGTTGTCGGTGGGGGATAGTGGGTCATCGGCGAAATTCAATGACACTGTGAGAACAGAGGCGATCATCCAGAGGGCGAAAGCCATGGAAAATCGTGAGGTCGAAGGGGTTTGATGAAATTGCATATAGTCTCCAGCTTCTATCTGGATCTTAGTATGCTCGTGAGTCTCCCACTCTGACCGAAAGGTTCACCATTTTCGAAATGTCACTGCAGAATCACGGGCGACGCCAAGCCGGAACGACCTTCCTCGCACTTCCTCGGCGGCCCACAAGTTTCTTCACTATCATGTGAATCCCGCTTTAGCATCGACGCCTTTGCACCAGCATCACTGCCCAGCGCGACACGAGCAGATGAGGAAACTCCCGGTTGTGGTGCGAGCCATGCTTTGCATCTGCTGCTGAGACAGGGCCGGCTCCTGAGGCGGCAGGGGTGGCGGCGGAGTAGCCGTCTGCCCGAGAGAAAACTTTTCCCGCTTGTTGTCTCCGTGACATGATCCATCTGTTTCGCCACCGAACGACTTGTCAGCGTCAGATTCACACCGTGTGACGAAGCTGATCAGCAAGACCACTCACTGCTTTCCTGAAATAGTTCCTTTCGGGTACGCGCAGGTGCCGGTACATGTATCACCCTCCCCTTTGTGACATGTAGAGGTCTTTCCGTCTTTGGACGTGACCGAGCAGCTTCCTTGTCCGCCATCGCATGAACAGCTCATCGTCACGTTGCCAGGCTGTGATGCCAGTGCGGCTGACTCATCCCCCTGGCCAGAAGGCGTTTGGGTCTCGCCCTCAACCCCTCGGCTCATGACCGAAAGGTTGGTGTTCGGAATCGTACTGAGCATCGCCCTGGTCCCACCAGGCTTATAGGCTCCACAATACTTTGTTGTCCCAGATATCGTGGCGCCGTTTTCGTCCGTGCCCGTACATGGTCGATTGTTATACATTCCACAAGCGACCCCTGCACTGTTCCTAATGTCGAGGATCGTTCCAAAACCAGACGCAGGTGTGTAACAGGCACAGGCACATTCGTTGTAAATCGGGTCCTTAGGTTTGGCGTAAGTGACGTCCGGTGCGACGATGGTCAATCCCACTCCGACTCCGACCGTCAATACCAGAAAGAATCTCCAAACCCCCTGGCTGCCATGTTGCGTTCTAAGTAACATGATGATCCTCCTTCATCGAAAGATTGCAGCGTGACGCGTCTCTCTCGCTGTGGCAACTCACTTACCTTCAAGCTCGTGCATGTAATCTGCCAATCCGAAACCCCCGATCAGAATTGATCAAACGTCATCAGCGTGCGGGTGATGCGGTAGCTAATGTGCGCTTTGCAACCGCGGTTCCGACCTGCGATTCACTCATCGAAGAACCGGTGGTGATGCCAAGCCGTACACGACCAACTGAAACTTCTCATTCGCTGTCGCAGCTCCGTCTCGGCGGGTCGTGAGCAACATGTAGCCGTTCGGATCCTTGAAAATGCCGACAAAGAAGCCGCTCGTCGTTTGAATTGCATACGTGCAATTCCCCTGATCGATGACTCGGAATTTCTCCCAGGCTTTGACCTGCGTCGCATCGGTATGGAAAACGGTGGTGAAGCCGCCGATGCAAGCGCTGAAGAGCCCACAATCCGGGGGAAGGTATTTCTGAACCTGTCCACCACCGCCAGTGGCCGTCACGTAATTCCTGCCGTTCGCCGTCTGAAGCGCATACGTGCCGTCCCCTTGATTGGTAAATTTGAACTTCGTCTCCATGCTCGTCGGATTACCCAGCAAAATGGCTTCAGTCGTCTGCCCCCCACCGCTCCGGGCGGAGAGGAACTCGCCGTTGGCGGCCATGACCCCATACTCCTGCCCCGATCCCAAGTCGCCGCATTTCACGATCCTGAACTGTTCCCATCCTTTAATCTGAGTGGCATCCGTGTGGAGCGCGTCCTGATATTTTCCGCCCGCCCCGACGGCTGTCAGATAATTGCCCTTTATAGTCTGTATGCCATAGTAGGCAGGGGCGGCGGGGGTGCCGACCCCTAGATCGAGCAGGCGGAATCGTTCCCAGTCTTTGGCCTGCGTCGCATCCGTATGAAGCACATTCGCGGTCATCCCGCCGCCGTTCACCGCAGTGACAAAGTTTCCCATGGCCGCCGTTTGCACTGTCTTGTCGTGCGGCGAGGGAGGCGTTGCGATGGCTAATTTGAATTTTTCCCAAGGACCGGCCGAAGTGGCGCTGGTGATGACGGTCGGATCACCGCTCCGGCCGCCGCCGTTAATTGCTGTGAGGTAGTACCCTTTTTGCGTGCGAAAGGCGAATTCGCCCGGGTAGGCACTCGCGGAAGGGGTGACAAGCACACCCTGCACGGCCATACCGGAAGCAAACGCGCCGGGTGCAATTTTACTCAATCCGCGCTCTTGCACGTCGCCGGCAGCATATCCAGGCGCAGGTTCCAGACTTGCTGAAGCCTCATCGGGAATCACGGGGACTTCCAGCCCCGAGTCGGCCTTATTTGCACGGTCAGGAGCGAGGCGTTCTGGCGACGTACAACTGACGAAGCTTACCGCAATTAATGCTGCCCCCAACAATGCGGGTGCTCGACCAAACTGCATGGTGCACCTCCTACTCCTGAACGAAAGACCCTGATCATTGTCACTGGCTATTCACCGCGTTAACTTCTACTTTGTTTGGGCTCCGCCAGACGGTTCAGGTGAAGTCGTGGGGGGTTCAGGGGACTTCTCGCCCTCGACATCTCTTTTCATGATCCCCCCGCCTTGCACCTGGGGCATGCGCTGAGGCGGCGGCGGTGTTTGACCTTGTTGGGTCAACGGTGCCATCTGACCCGGAACGATGTCTGACTGCGGCGCTTTCATCGCGGCCGGCTTGCAGTCCCTCACGTTGGAGTAAGAGGTCTTCTCGTAGCACTTGCCGATGTTTGGGCCACTGGTTTCACATTCATCGTACTTGCAGTAGTCGGCAGTGCACTTCATGGCTTTGCCGGTACCTTCTCCTGTACCGTTTACGGTGGTTGTGCCGGATGACTTGCATGTCTGACCAGCCGGACCTTTCGGCACGGCCAGGGCGATCCCTGGCCCACCGATCACTGTGATAATTACCCACAGAGCCCACATCCGTTTGATGTCGATCATAGCTGTCCCCCATTTGAACAATGAGCTATCAGTCCGCATACATACAGGGCGCATGATGTCGGTTGTTATGTCCCCCCGAGGTTCAACCTTTGTCGGAGCATTTCAAGCCGGTCACTTTCCGGTTCTCGCACGCGCGATCAAGTCTTTGAGACCTTTGACGTCCAGCGCGCCAGGCACCAATTCCGTACCCACGATGAAGCCTGACGTGCCGTGAGTTTTTGCTCTCAAACTACTGCATTAACCTGCGTTCAGGCTTAACCCCGTCTGTCGACCAGTGCTCATCATGTGCTCCTTACACTCCACGTGGCGCCTGAATCTTTTGTGGAAGTTGCGCTATTGCCTATCACAGTCCTCGTACATGTTTCAGAGCCGACGATAATGTTACTGTGTACACACGAACACTGAAGCCCCGCCGCTCCTTGGCCAGCGCCACTCCCGCCGGCAATTCGCACCGTCACCGATTGTTCGGTCCTTGTTCAAGCACATACCCGGTTGCGCGACGATCGAGTTTCCTTGCCGAACAATCCCTGGCTCGTTCTTGAAGGCGATTGCATTTGTCTAAACTGAGCATCAGGGACATCACCCATACGGGGCACCGCCCGCTCCTGAACGTCTTGATCCGTTGGTCCTGACGACTTCGTCGGCTCGTGCCGGCCCACACTGAGAGGGGACCAGCCGAATCCGATTGCCACCACAAGAACGCTGCAGCTGAAACATCCGAGGTATGTCAATGCCCGTTTCATACGCCCCTCCCGTGGATTGTGGATGAAGTCGTGAGATATGTCAGTGTCGCCAACAGCTGTCGTCACTTCGCGTTCCTCGCCCGTGCGATTAAGTCTTTGAGACCTTTGACATCCAACGCCCCAGGCACCAATTCCGTCCCCACGATGAAATCCCGGCGTGCCGTTGATGCCCGAGGTCTTTGGCGAGCGCGCGGTTTCGGTCGATCACTGCCTGCCACTCCGGGTTCGCCATGTCGGCTTCGAGTCGCTTGGGGTCAAGCCCGACTTCGGTCGCGACGCGCAGCACTTCTTCCTTTGTCATCTCGTTCTTACTGGCGAGCAGTGCTTCATGAAATTGCTGATGTTTTCCTTGCGCTCGCGAGGCCAACGCCGCCTTGGCCGCCAGTTCGGACGGTTCTCCGAGGATCGGGAAATCCTTGTAAACGACGCGCACTCTCGAATCTTCTTTTTGCAGTTGCGTTACGGCCGGCGCTGCTCTCTTGCAGAAACCGCAGCGGTAGTCGAAAAACTCCACGAGGGTGATCTCGCCGTCTGAATTTCCGCTCACCGGCGAGCTTGGATCGCGAAGAAGGTCTTGCTGCCGTTTGCCGATGGCCGCCTTCTGGCGCACCTTTTCCTCCGCCTCCCGCTTGGTTTCCAGTGCCTGGAGGGATTGCTCGATCACTTCCGGGTGTGAGCGGATGTACTGCTCGACGGCACGTTCCAGTTCCGGTGTGAGCTTAGAGTCGGCCACTGTCGGTTCGGCCAGTATGTAGAATGGTTACTCAGCAGGCATATTGCCGTGCAACCTGCAGCTAGTAACCCGCAAACACCTGAGGAAGAAATCATGTTTGGAGCTCCTGTTCGTTGGATTGACGCTCTCGGGACGTCTGTCGCCCTGTGTCACTCAAAGGTTCATGTCAAAAATTAAGATTCCTGATGTCCTTATGAACCTAATGAACCTATTGGCGGCGGTTCATGACATACAGGGTGAGAGGACATTCAGTCCTCCCAGTTCAAAGGAGGCAAATCATGTGGATCATCGCCATCGTTTTCGTCCCGCTCATCGTCATAGCCCTCACGTCATTGTGGTGCGAGACCCTGGAGAGAGAGTAGGATCCGAGCTACGCATCTTCTTGGACGCTGACCTCTATGAACTCTGCCGTGCCGCGGTCCACGTACCAGTAGAACGTATGGGATCCTGGCGCCAACTGCACGTAACCCCAATGATTATAGATGTGGTCGTTCGGTCCAAAGTCACGTTGACTCACAACCATACCGCTTTTGACCAGTGTCCCCTTGACACTCATCATGAAGGCCACGACATTCACGAAATACCATCCTTCTCGGGGAACGTTGACGTTGAAAACGGTCCATGACTTGCCCTGCGGACCGCCATAATGAATCCCCGCATCCAACAGCGGCTTGAATGGATCGAACAGCCAGACGCCTGTAAACGTGAGCATAGAATTCTTCGGTTCTCTCGCAGTGAACACCGCCTTGAACGTGTCCGCTGCTTGCACCTCTTGCGGTTGGAACAGACGGGCGAGAGGCACGGACGATTTCTGGTCCAAGGAGGACTGTGATACACGAAGTCCCCGCCGCTTGGCTTCCTCAAGCATCTCTCGGCCGCCAGGCTCAGCCAGCAAATAGCTCCGTAACTGTTGGAGAGTAGGAGTGGGCGGCGGCGCCTGGTTCGGCGGCACCTTCGCTCGGGCCAGCATCTGCATTTCCGGTGGAGCGGGCGCCGGTGGCAGCGCGTTCGTTTGGCTGAAGAAATTCAATTTTCCCATTCGTCCTTCGAAGGTGTTGGGAAAACGTTCGAGCGGAGAAGGCGTGGCACTATTCTTTTGGGCCTGCGCCAATTCCGGGGGCAGGGCTGTCTCGGCCGCAAACTTCGGCAGGAGCAGCGTTCGAGGCACGCTTTGAGGAGCTATTGGACCATCGGGCGGCGTTTTGCCGGCTTGGACAACTGGGTGGAACAGCCCGTCAGAAGGCGCTGCGGTGACTTCGAACGAGGTGATGAACGATCTGGTCAACAATCCGCCGAGGATGGCAACGGCTATGAGCAGAAGCAGTCGTTTCATGTTGGCCTCCGAGCCATGTGTTCAAGGCGTCGCATTAACCTTCAATCTTTGCTTTCAGAATATGGGTTTCCAGGAACTCGACTGAACCGGTTTCGATCGTCCAGTAGAACCAATGGCTGCCTGACTTGAGTTCCACCAGCGCGGGATAGACATGGGTGCCGGGCGGTCTACCGCGATAATCCCAGGTTGCCACGGTGACGGGCGCCGGCGGGATCCCCCGATCGAGATCGGTGCAGTGCTCGTGAGGCTCGCTTGTGCACCTGATCCAGCTGTCGCGCAGTTGATGATGTACCAGCCAGCTTTCGGCGCATTGACCAGAATCAACACGCGAGGCTTGCCGTTGTTCAAGGCGCTGACGACCGTGCCACTCGTCATCTGAACCTTGTTGTTGCCGGACATTAATACGCCAAACAGAAAAATTGCGCTGCCCTGTGCGGATCGGTTGTATTGCGGTGTCAAGGTTTCGGGCAAGGATTCATCCGGAAGTGGCGGGCCGCTTCGACCCAATGGAAAGGTATCTGAAGGACGGCCTCCTATGAAGGCTAGAAGCACCAGCATGGACAGCACAGCACGAGTTGGACTTCGCTGCATATGTCCTCCTTCCGGACAAGAGGGGTCGATAGCCGGTCTACTTTTCTCTCACACTCTCCACTGCTCTCCAGTGTCGTAACGCATCCCGCCCTCTCCGCCCGTCTGTCGCCCCTTCTCAGGCAAAGGTTCATGGCTGGCACCCAAAAACACCATGAACCTTTGGCCGGGTCCTCATGACCTACTGAACGAGAGGACATTCAGTCCTTCCAGTTCAAAGGAGGCCGCCATGTGGATCATCGCCATCATTTTCGTCCCACTCGTCGTCATCGCTGTCAGCTCACTGCTCTGCGAGTGCTGGGAGGGAGAGTAGGGGATTATTTCGCTCCCGTACGCACTCCATCCGCCCAAATCCGTGCCGCCTTGGCATCCGTGGGAGCCGGTTTCGTGCATTTCTTCCCCCGCACTCCATAGCTGATGGTCTCTGTCTTGATCGGACAGGTGCCGAAGGGGGTGCCGAATTGGACGACTCCCTCAATGACGGTCAGAATGCTTTGCCCGTCATCCTGCACCTTCAAGTTGAACTCGGTTTCCTTTACGGCCGCGGTTGCCACAGGCGTTTCCACTTCAAACCGCTTCGGTCCGCCGGTGGTTTTAGCCCACACCTCGCCCTGCGATAGCCGGAGAATCCGTGTCATGGGCTTGCCCTTTTCCCATCGAGAAATCAGCTTGAATGTGGTGCTTTCGTTCAAGGCGACCTGAATGCCTTCCTGAAACTCGATGAGGGCCTGGCTGCTCCCATCCGTCTTGAGCACGTCACCCTCGTACAGCGGCACAATGCCCTTTCCTTGCAGACGTTGTTGGACACCGTCGGTTCGAACGATCGTCAGCGTACCGATCGCATTTGTCGCCGCACCGAGGGGAGTATTCTGTGCCAGGGCAGTGCCGGTCGCCGCAACGCAAAAGGTCATCAGGGCCGCGATGATGCTCCACGGATTCGATGTCATGTGTTTCTCCTTCATGTTGATGCCGATGCAAGCGTGCTTGCTCATCGCGACACCACCACGCGAATCGGTTTGCGGCCGACCGGGACGGTCGCCAAAGTCTGGCCTGTACCCGTATCGATCACGCGGATCTCATTGCCTTTGTCGTGGGCGACGAACAGCCTGGTCCCCTCGGGATTCGACCAGATGCCGTTCGGCCCGTCACCGACGGCGATCTCATCCACGACTTTCAGGTTTTTCGGATCTCCCGACAGACCGACGACCTTGTTGAGGCTTCCGACCGTCACATAGGCGATGGGACCTTGGGTGCCTTTATAGGCGAAGGCGATCTGCTGCGGCTTGTCGCCCACCGTGAAGGCGCCGACTTTTTCATGGTTTTCCGAATCCAGCACGTACACATCGTTCTCGCCGGTATTGACTCCCCACACGAACCCGCTGCGGCTCACAACGAGGAAATGCGGATTGGCGCCGACGGGGATGGTCTTGATCACTTCGTGCGAGGCCGTGTCAATCACGCCCACGGTTTTCTCACCTTGACTGCTGACGAACGCGTAGCGGCCGTCGTGCGAGAAGGTGAGACCGGTCGGTCCCTTGCTCACCGGGATGGTGCCAAGGATTCTGAACGTGGTCGTATCAACAATGGAGATGGTGTTGTCTCCGATATTGGCCACCCAGAGCTGGCTGTCGTCGTTGCTCAAGGCCACCACGTGGCATCGTTCGCCGGTATAGATCGAGGCGATTGTTTCTCTTTTTGTCGTGTCGATTACGGACACCCGCCCCGAAGCGAGGTTTGTCGCAAAAAGGCGTCGGCCGTCACGACTGATGGCGAGGTCATGGGTCGAGTGGTTCATAGCTGCGATCGTCCCGACGGGTTCGAAAGTCGTCGCATCGATGACGCTGACGTCATTGCTGCTCTCGTTCGCCACGTAAATCCGGGGCGGTAGCGACGCCCCATCGGACTTCATCGCAAAGGAGCCGATTCTTGAAGGTTCGAATGAATCCGCGCAACCCGCAAGGGTGAGAGCCAATATCGTCACCAGACCAAGATGATGACGTGAGCCAATCATAATGCCTCCATAAATAGAATGGACGTCCGGGATCAGCGCACCTGGCCGAGCACTAACTGGCCCTCGACCTCGCCTTTCTTAACGGGATGCTGATTCTGTCCGGTCACTTCAGGGACTTTTTTTGAGACATAGCCATACACTTCGTCGACCGTCACGATTCCATCCTTGTCAGCGTCGGCCTTTCCGCGCAATCCCTCCAGAAGATAATAGGTAAATACGCCGTGGCCGAGTTCCTCCCGCTCCTCGCTCACTTCGCTGGCTTTGCTGGCGCTCAGCACGATGCGGCCTTTTCCTTTCGAGAGACGGTTGAGAAACGTTTCTGAAACGACGGCCCGCCGTGATGCAGTGGCAAACGTGCGGCCTGCCGTGGCGCCGCTATAGCACGAGTCGCTGATAAAGATGATGCGCTCAGGCGTGAGTCGCTGAAAAATCGTTTCGATCTCTCTCATCGGAAGACCCGTTGTGTAGAGATCCCGTGGGTCGGCGTCATATGGCACAATATATTTTTCCAAGCCGTCGTCGTCGCCGGCCGAGGCATCCGCTTCAGGCGCTCCGTGGCCGGCGTAGTAGACGATCACCGTATCCTTCTCTCCGGCCTTTCGCCTGAGGTCGGTCCCCAGCGTGCGCTTGAGGTTCATCAATGTGGCTTGCTCGTTCAGCAACAGCGTGGTTTGTTCCTTCGGAATGCCGATGTACTGCCAGAGGTATTCGTAAAAGGCCAGCGCGTCCTTGTCCGCATAACGGAGTGGTTGGACTGCCCTGTACTGTGAGATCCCGATGACGACCGCCCAAATTTTTCCGCGATCGACCAGGCGGGTCACGTGCAACGTCCGGCTGGCGGACAGATTGTCGCGATCGATCGCCGTCACAACGATTTGGTTTTTGCCTTCCAGCAGAGCGAGACGTTCGGAAAATTCGAGATTGGTGGAAATATCGGGCACTCCGGGTTTAACGGCGACACCACGGTGCTCACGCTGTGTGACCAGCTGGCCGTTGAGGCGGATCTCAACTCGTGCGACGCCTTTCTCGCTGGCGGCCGCCCCGGCCAGATTGATGCGCTCCATGCCAATTTCCATTCCATCGGAGGGAGTGGCCAGCGCGATCACGGGCGGCGCGTTTTGATACAGCTTGACGACAGGTGTCCCTGAAATGCTCGGAACCGGCATCTCGCCTTTGATTGGCTCCTGCGTCTCCTTCACGTCAGCTTTAGCCACCCATCCGATTTCTTTCGGAGAAAGCTGCACCCGGTACCAATCGCCTAATTCTCCGGTGACAGCGAGGCCCTGGTCTTTAACACCGGATGCGATGACCAATGTTTCCGCGCCGGCTCCGCTGTGAATTTTGATCGAGGCCGGGCCGATGGCGACCAGTTTATTGGTGGCGATGATCTGTGGGGCAACTCGATGATCGATCGCGATCTTGACCGTTTCATCCAGCGTGGTGTTCGAACCGCGTTCCTTGATGAACAGTCGAAGGGGAAGGTGCTCATCCCGGATGTCCCGGCCCACAAAGAGGTTGGCGCTGGCATGCTTGGTCTCGTCGGGCTTCAGCGTGCCGAATTCCAGGAGGGTCTTATTTAGTTTCAAGCTGAGATTCGGCGGAAATGTGATTTCGACGGAGGTGTGTTGAGCGGGCACTGCTCCAACGTTCTTGACCGTGACGAGCAGATCGACGGCTTCTCCCTTTTGGATGCGCCCGTCACCGTTGCCGACCGAGATGCCGCTGCCGTCGTCGATGATTTGCAAGGTATAGGCAAAGCGGGGGCGTGGCAGGCCCTTGAATGCGAGCAGGGCTTTGAGTTGATCCGGAACGAATCCATTATATTCTTCGAATTCCACACGCACTGGAATCGATCCGTCCGAACGGTCGGCGGGAATCCGGACCGTCACGACATCATCAGCGGTCTGTCCACCGTCGATCTTTCCCAAATAAAAAAGATGTCCATCGAGCGACGGATCGTCGCTCTTGATTCTTGCTTGAAATCGATAGAGTGGCCCCTTGCCTTTGTTTGTCACTGAAAGCGTGAGGGTCACAGTGCTTCCGGCTTTCACTTCAGTCGGCTGGATGGCGAGATCGGCTTCAGGCCGCGGCGGGGGAGAAGGCACGGCACCGATTTCGTTGCCACGACGCTGAACCTTTTCGGAAAGCTGTGCGCTGAGCGCCGGAGGCGTCGGCGGTTGGAGTCTCACAGAACGGTCGCGACCGCCTGAAGCCACAAGCCCGCCATCCGGAGAGACCGCAACCGACCAGACAGGGCCTTTGTGGCCGCCGAGCGAATGCCGTTCGTTGCCCGTTGCCACGTCCCACACGCGCACCGTGCCGTCTGCACCGGCTGAAATGAGCGTACGGCCGTCAGGTGAGAACGAGACGGCATACACCTCGCCTTTGTGACCAGTGAGTGTGAACCGTTCCTCACCGCTGGTAAGGTCCCACAGGCGGATGGTGCCGTCGGCCGATCCGCTGGCGAGCCATTGGTCAGTTGAATGAAAGGCGATAGCATGCACGGCTGCGGTGTGACCCGAGAATGTTTGCTTTTGCCTGCCTGTCGCCAGATCCCACAGATGAATGTGCATATCGCTGGTGCCGGTCGCCAGCATCTTGTCGTCGAGCGAGAAGCGCACGGAATACACCACGCCGAAGTGACCTCGAATTGATTTCATTTCCTTACCGGTAGTTGCATCCCAGAGGCGAATAGTGCCGTCGTTGCCCCCGGTGGCAAGCGTTTTTCCATCGGCAGAGAAGGTCACGGTGCGGACAGCGCCGAACGCGGAGGTGACAGCCAGCAACTCCCGCCCGGATGAAACATCCCAGACGCGAATCGACGTATCGGCGCTGCCGGAGGCAAGAAACGCCCCGTCCGGCGAGAAGGCGACGGCGTGCACCGCCCCCATGTGGTTGCGTAATACGCGGAGATCGCGTCCGGTGTCGGCTTCCCAGAGTCGAATGGTTTGATCGGTGCCGGCGGACGCGACCACACGGCCGTTCGGCGAGAAGGCGACGGCAAGAACATCGTTGGTGTGACCGGTGAGCAGGCGAGGCGCCTGCTCAAGCGCCAAGCCAGATGCAGGGAAAAGGAAGAGTCCCCACGCTGTCAACCAGAGACAAGGACGCGCGCGCATGATGCGGATACGGCCCTTTCCGCTCATCGTGTTCTCCTCGGCCCACGAGGAGAAACCAGCCCAACGTCTATGTATCAATCAACGAATGCAAATCGTTGAAGCATTGTCGAATTGTTACTACTCGTGTTTCCCGGCTGAATGGTGCCTGCGCTGCCCAGCCACGCGTGTGTCGAGGCAATATTACGTAAGGTTCAACCGCTGGGAGTGGCAAGTCTATTGATGGGGGTATGAAGAAGTCAACGAAGCGGCAGGTTCACCATACAAAAGAGGGGGATAGGAACCGCGCTTAGCTGCCTTGGGGACAACGACAAAGTCCCCGAGGCTTTCGTGGCCGGCCATGTGAATGGGGATACGGCTGGCAGCCTTTTGTGAATTGCCGCGCAATGGTGGGCATCACTCAGTTCAATAACTACGCCGGCACATTTGGATTGAGAATCGACTTGTAGTGCGGGCAGCAGGGCGACGTTTCTCACCCGTACTTGACGTTCATCTCACGGTGACATCTCGTCATGGAAGTACTCCATAGTTCCTCTGGAGTTTCTCCATGATTATTCCATTTCCATCGCCTACCTAATATCTCTGCGTCACCCAGATAAGGCTTTGACTTATCAAGAGATCCATACGCCTTCAATCCTTAGTATGGCTCCGGTACATTGCTTGCTCCATCCTTCTCTAGAATGCCGAGTCAGTCATCAATCTTATTGATCAAAGGCAGCCCGGCGTTTCGTCAGGTCGTCAAATCAGGAGGTACCCCATTGAAGCTTTTTAGCAACATGATTGGAATTGGAATTGTTGGGATCGTTTCTGTCTCGTGTTCAACGCCCTCTTTATTTCCACCGGAAGCCAAACGTGACGCCGTCCCACTGCAATTCGGCGTCTTAGTGGCGAAGCCGGATGTGTTCAAAGGACGCGTCGTCCAACTTGCGGGACGCATTGTCGGTATAGAGCAATCAGTCGATGGCATTCTTATCCGTGCGCAGGAACTGCCGATGGATCCCGCTTCCAGACCAGCAGAAATTGCCAAGGGAACGCCTCAGTTCGCAATAATGTATCCCGGTAAGGTCGATGAAAAAGCGCTATGGCTTGGTAATAAGCTTGTCGTCATCGGTCTGGCAGAGGGATCTCAGGCCATTCAAGTGGATGGGCTTATGCGCACAACACCCTATGTCGTTGCGCGCTGCATGCACATCTGGAAAACTGGGGCCTATGCCATTAAAGATTATCCCCATATCACCGACGGCTATTACCCTTTGGAGCATCAGACCTATTGCGCAAATTGAGGAGTGAGCCTTCACAAGCGGCCAGATTGGTGAATATTGGGACAGCGAGACATAGAATTGCAGATTCGCCGACCGTGTGTAACTCGTTGATCAGGGTGGGCTTGTCGGGGTTGATGTGGCTAGAGTGTGGCTATTCTCGCTTGCTCCCTAAACGGCTATCTGATCCAACCCGGTGGAGGCCACCATTAGGATGGAGTGTCGGCTGCTACGCGACGGGCTAGTTAGGTAAAGCGCCTCCAAGCGCGCTTCGCTTGGCTTCGGGTGCAGCCTAGCTCCATCTGGGGGGAATCGTCCCCCATCCGTATACTAGGCGCCTCGCACCACAGCGGCTTATTCTCTCTATGGATACAACGAGCAGAGCCAATATGAATTGTGAACGGTGCGGAGAAGCTATGCGTGAGGAATGGTTGGTGGTACAAGCTGGACTTGTGAAGGTAAAAGACGTGAAAGTGTGGCACTGCTGGGGTTGTGGGCGAACAGAATACAGTGGCGTTTCACTTAGTCAGGATTCATCCCTTTGTACAAGCTCCCGCGAAGCGGCACAAGACGCGATGATCTAGAAACCTCACACAAACATTCTAGGGAATATCCTCTTTTTCGTCGCACTACCTTACGCAAAGCGACAGCTCAGTTTTGAAAGGTGGGTGCTGTATGAATCTCCGCCGAGAAATCCTCGTCTACTCACGGTCCATGAAATCCGAAAGCCGTTCAAGCCGTTCATTCTTCGTTTGCCATCTGACTTTGATAACAGCTATGTCAGCGGCATGGCTACCCGGCTGTGCAACTATCCCTGATCCTTCCGATCAAACGGACTGGATTGAGATCGGCAAAACAACGAAGGCAGACATGGTCGAGCGCTACGGAGATCCCGATCTTGCCCAGAAGTTAGCGATGGGGACGATTGTGACTTATTTCCCCGTATGGAAACATCACCCATCCCCGCCGGCAATCCCAACAATCCAGACAATGCAGCCTACCCCCGCTGGGTTCGGCGTGGCGATGACGAATCCGATTGAGCATAGACTCGCTATAGAGGACATTGGCAGTGGCATGCCCGGACGGCCCAGGCAAGGGTTGAGTATCCGTTACGACGCGCAAGATGTCGTGAGAGAAATCCTTGAGTAACAGCTAACTGTCGGTGTGGGTGAATAATTTGCTTGAGGCGACCCATCGGGGGAATACGGATCGGAAGGGGAATACTGTGCGTCTTTGATTAGTCATTGGCGAATCATTGCAAACCGCTCCAGACCAACGTACGCTCGAAACACCGCTCCAGTCCTGCATGCGCCCGTAGCTCAGTTGGAAGAGGATCAGCCTTCTAAGCCTCTCTTGGGTATTCCTGTAAATCTTTGCTGATTAAGCAAAATGATGCTCCAGGAGGGGGATTAGACTTTCTGAGACGTCAGTTCTCTTCTGCTCAATTTAGGGCGATTTAGTCGTCTTTTGCTCTGAAAAGAACACGCCGGGAACACATAGACGCTCACGCTTGCTCCTGTTCTTCTGATGAACCCTGCGAATGCCTTGTTTAGCCATTCGGTAGCATACTCATCCCTCGATTCACGGCAACGGTTTCTCCTAATCTCGCCGGGTCACTAAGAGGATCATGGAGAACATACGTAAACCGCGGCACAATTCTGTGTGCAACGACAATCCTGTGAGTTTCTGTCGCTGCGAATTCGCTGTAGTAGAAGCGCTCAATGTCCTTGGGCTTTCCCTTCACGTTCCTGCCATCGAGTAATATTTTCTCAGCCTTATATCGGGCGACAGCCCCCAACCAGTTCCCGAAAGGCCTGTTTTGTATCTTCGAGCGAAAAGCCTCCGCTTGCATCTACCCTGAGAAGTCCGGATTCAAAATGCATGTTCTGCTGTATGCTCATCTCGTAACGACGCGATGGTTCGAAGCAAAGGCTTTGTTCTTGTAATTAGAATCGAGAAGCCAGACCCAGCGCGTATCGCTCTGCGAAATACGCTCGCAGGGTAACGGGCCATTCTCAAATCAGAGGAAGATTGGTCCCGGAGAAAGAAAACCAGGGAATGGGGCTGGCGCGCGTTTTAGCTGGGAATACAGATATATCAGAATCACTACAAAAAAGAAGTCAGCGAGATGTTGAATTTCAGACCGCAGCGCCTACACGGACCACGCTGACATCTTGGCCGCCAAGCCATCTGCCGGGCGTGCAAATGTCATGGTGTGTCAGGGTTCTTTAGCACCAGCATGGCACTATCGAAAAGACTTTCAACGTCTATTGAGGATGGTAGTGAGGCAGGCCAGCCAGTCACCCAGCCTGTTCTGCCTACTCGACGATGTTCAACTAAGTCGTCTGCTGGAATTCTGATCTCCCAGCGGTGGCCATTCTCGTCGGTTAGAAGCAAGAAAGAGCTAATGTTGTCGGTTTCCCATGCTCTGCTCGTGAAGCCTCTGCGAATCGGCGAGCTTCGCGATTTCATTGGCGTAATAACAGATCATTTGCAGCTCATCCTGTGAGAACGGCGCATGGTCAGGTTGCAGAGCCTTGCCTAACAGGCCCTCGCAGTGACTGAAAAAATCATGAAGGTCTTGGCGGACAGGCAGAAGTGATGAGCGAGACATAAGGACGACCGCCTTTCGCACAAGTCGGCGGTCGGGCCTTCCAGGAGGCCGTCGGCATTTGTGGGGAGAGTGAGACAGATTTCAGGTTGAACTCATTAGGAGACCCTGTCAAGTGGGATGCGGGATAGGAGAAGGCCCCATGACGCCGAGAGCGGCCCTTAACCATTCCGCGACTCTGTCATATCTTTTGTAGTGATGTGACCCGCGATTTGGTTATTCGCGGACCCACTGCGCCTCATTTTTCAAGCCCACATAGCCCCCGGTTTCTCGCTCTCCCTTGTGTGAGAGCAAGAAGGGGACAAACATCACGCTAAACCCAGGTGGTCTACATGCCCTGAACGATAGACCGTAGCCATGTGTCGCCCCGCCTCATGAACGGCTGCGTTGTTTATAGGACCGATGGTAAAGAAGTCCATAAGACCGCGAGCCATCACAACGATTGGCTGTGTCTCATAGACTGCCAGAAGCCTTGCTGCCTGCAATGCCATGTCCTCTCTTCGGAATTGATACATAAGAGTCCTCGCTATGGTTAAGGGTTAGCACTGGGGAATATCCAATCGGTTGTTTAGAAGCCCCTGGTTCTGATCTAGGGACCCGTGGCGCCCCGGCCATGCTATTTCCGGCCACCCCTGAACTTCTTGTACTTCGCCAACCGCCGGTCAACGTTCTCTTCGTTATCCGTCAGCCAGGCATGGCAAATATGGACGATCACATCCGACAACGAGGTCCCATATGTGCCAATCAGTTCTTTGAGTTCATGTTGCAGAAACGAAGGCACGGTAATGCTGAAGTGCTCGGTTCGAGAATGGTCCGGCGACGCCGACTTGCCCATAGATCACCCGGGGGTATAGTATATGACGGTTCAATCTAGCACCAATATTGAACCGTTGACAAGACAATATATAAAGCCAACACCGGTCCACACGCTTGATCGGAAACAGGAAGACGCATGAGTGCCATGCATCACGAAGAGAGGACCGTATGACTTGTGAAGAGATCATCCGGATCTTGTTGGTGGACGACATCGAGCTGGTCCGGCGCACGTTGCGGACGACCCTCTCGGCTCATCCGCGGTTGGCAATTGTGGGCGAAGCCTGCGACGGAGAGGAGGCTCTCGCGTGGGTCCAACGCTGCGATCCCTCGGTGGTGGTAATGGACATCCAGATGCCGCGCCTCAACGGCATCCAGGCGACGGCGCTCATTAAACGGTTTTTCCCCCACGTGATCGTAGTGGGGCTGTCAGTCCACGCTACAGAGGACCTGCGCCAAGAGATGATTGCGGCCGGCGCGAGCAGCGTGCTCTCCAAAGACCGTGCCGGCGCGCTGCTCCGTGAGGAAATCACGAAAGCCGTGGATCATCAGTCCGCGATGCTATCGTAACGGCATTCCCGCGAGTGGGAGGTGGTCATGCGACGAGAAGATGCCTGTCTTGGGATGTTCGTCAGGCTCCTTTCGGACTGGCACGAAATTCCCAAAGGCACGGTGGGAAGCATCGACACGGTGGAGACAGGGTTAGATGGTTCATGGTGTTTCACGATTTTTTGGGAACTCCATCGCCCCCTGCGTTCAACGATGCCAGGCCGGACTCGGGCGCGCACCGGCCTCCAATCCGGATCCCTCGGTTTGCGACTATGGGAAGAGGATCTCCCGCGCTTCGAAGTCATCAGTCAGGAGCAGAGGACTCTGGCCGCCCTGCACGTCGCGCCACCAGTTGACACGAGCCCCACGATATTGTGCTTGTTTAGCTCCCAGGCCGTGGAGCAACTGACGTTACCATTTACGGACCGAGAAGTTGTTGAAGATGATCAGCCACAACTGACCTTTGCCTTGGTTGGAGCGGACGCCCTGTAGTACGGGATCGGCAAAACGCCGCTCGACGCGGCATATTGCCCAAGAATTCAACATTTCAACGAACTGGCAGAACACCAGCGAGAAGGCCCCATCTTCGCAACGACCTTTGCCCGGTCGTTCAAGGATCAGTGCGGTTTTTGGCGCAACGGCAGCTCGTTCGGTCTCAATGATCTTGAGGCTTGCTGGTAGCATGATTTAGTTTTGTCCCCGTCCGGCACTTGCACCTTTGCGTTAAATCGCTACAATGCACCGCTCGGTTCGCGGACTTATTACCGCAGCCTCGCTCGGTCGTGACCTACATCGTTCGGCAACGAGGACAACTGTTGGCACAGGATACGTCGAAGGGGGCGGGAGCAGCCCAGCCCCTGGCCGCCTGGAAGGCGGCCTTGCGAGACTGGCAGGCGCGCGCCGTAACAAACGTGCTGTCGCATCCTGCCGCAGATTTCTTGGCCATGGCGACGCCCGCAGCGGGCAAGACCCGCTTTGCTCTCCGCGTGGCGCATGAGTATGTGCGAACGGGCAGGGCGCAGCGCCTCTTGATTGTGTGCCCTACGAACCACCTTCGAACTCAGTGGGCCAATGCGGCGGGAGCGGTGGGCTTGCACTTGGATCCCGCTCTGACGAACGAGCAGACACGTGAGGCGCCGGACTATCATGGCGCGGTCGTCACCTATCAGCAGGTGGCCCTCGCACCGCAGGTGTTCCAACGAGCCTGCGCCGAAAGGACCACCCTCGTGGTGTTGGACGAACTCCATCACGCGGCGGACGGCCGGCATTGGGGCAGGGCATTGCGTCAGGCGTTCGACGGGGCGGTATTTCGCCTCGTGTTGTCAGGCACGCCATTCCGCTCAGACAATCATCCCATTCCGTTTGTCCGATACGAACAGAGCGAGAGCCGGGCGGACTTCGCGTACGGCTATACGGACGCGCTCAAAGACGGCGTATGCCGTCCAATTCTCTTTCCGAGCTACGAGGGAGAACTCAGCTGGCTCTCGGAGGGGCGCGAACACCACGCGACGTTTGAAGATGGCCTCACCTTCGAGCGCCAACGCGAACGCTTGAAAACGGCTCTGCTCCAGGAAAGTTGGCTCGGCCCCGTAATTGCGGACGCGCACAAACAGTTGACGCTACTCCGGAAGCAGGAGCAGCCGGATGCGGCAGGTCTCATCGTAAGCATGGATCAAGACCACGCGCGATGGATCGCTGCGCTAGTCGAAAAATGGACCGGAACGAAAGCAGCCGTCGCCGTCTCGGATGATCCTGCGGCCAGCAAGACCATCGAGGCGTTCGCCGAGCAGCGACGTCAGCAGTGGCTCGTGGCGGTGAACATGGTAAGTGAAGGCGTCGACATCCCTCGTTTGCGGGTCGGCGTATACGGAACGAATGTGCTCACCGAAATGTATTTTCGGCAGGTCGTCGGGCGGTTCGTCCGCATGCAGCCACAAGTGCCAACGCCACAACGGGCGTGGCTCTATTTGCCTAAGGACCCGGCATTGGTACGGTACGCCAAACAGATCAAAGCAGAGCGCGATCATGTCCTCGAAGACATCCTGCCCGCGGGCCAACGGGATCTCTTCGGACGTGCGATGGTGTCGGTCAAAGAGTACTCTCCATTGCATGCCATCCCCCGCGTCGATTCGCTCATCGGGGAGGACGAGGCGCGGACGGACGAGGTCGCCACCGTGGCCTTCGAGGCCCCGCTACACGACCTCAAGCGGGACCGGCGGGAGCTTCATCGCGTGCTGGTAGGAAGCGTGGCGCGGGCCGCCGGCATCGATCATCGGCGCTTAAACGCGGAACTCATCTCCCGGACCGGCAGCCGCGTGGACCAAGCCACATTAGAACAGCTCGAAAAGCGTATTCAGTTGTTGCAGCGGTGGCGCGACCGCGGTTACGACGGGAAACGCTAAGACCCGCATCACGCCAGACGTGGTTGCGTGGGGCGCCGGAGCAGAAAACTCGGGCAACCCTTGAGATCAGCGAGCGTTATTTGGCAGACCACGATTTGCTTACATCAGATTGAGTTTTTGCATGTGACGAAGACGCTCAAGGTCCCTCCCGCCACGGTGACATAAAAGTAAACAACCCGCCATAATGTCGACGACTGAACTTTCTCAACCCTTACTTCATCTGCCCGCTCAAATTCGATTGGTTAGGTGAACGGTGAGATTGCTGAAGAGGTATTTTGGTCCGATTCAGGTTAGAGCTGTATGTACCCGTTTGGATTTGATTGGTGGCCTTCAGTCCACTGTTTGTATTTTGCTCGATTGAGACCTCATGGTGACGGTGGTAAGTGTGATAGTACGCAAGCACGTTTTGGATGTAGACCTTCGTTTCCCGAATCCTCGGTACGTCGCGCTTCACCCGATGGGCCCCTGCATTGTACGCTGCGAGTGCCAGCCGCAGATTTCCATTGTAGAAATTCAATAGATGCCGTAAGTGCTTCGCGCCTCCTTGGATATTTTGAAGTGGATCATGGATGTTAGCCACCTGTAGTCTAGCCGCCGTTGGCGGCATAAGCTGCATGAGGCCCACGGCCCCTCGTCGCGAGATGGCATCCTGCCGAAAATTCGACTCCACCTTGATGACGGCTCGCAGCAGTGCGGGATCTAAACGATAGAGCTTAGCGTATACGGTGACGGCACGGTGGATCTCCTGTTTGCTGTACGTGGGAGGGCCCTTCAAATCTGACTTTAAAGGTGCGGGGAACCCGACAAGTCCTCCTAGGAGAAGAATGACTGCCAGCATGAACGGCCTAAGACGGATCAATACATGATTGGTTGGCTGACAGGCTCCAACCGCCAGACCGGGCAGACTGAGGGGCTGGTTCTCCTTCACACCTTTGAATCTAATCCTGCTACTTGTTTTTCCCAACTAGGGAAAAGACTAGTGGGGGGTCTGCCGCTTAATCGGGTCATTGAGACAAGGTGACACAGTGCGGCATGACCGCCAAAGGAAAGAGATTATTCTTCAGACGTTGGCGATACAGGTGTGGCACCAGAATTACTGTATCGATTTGATCGAAGTCAGTGGGAATGGAGTACTGTCCAGCCGTATGAGTGCCCCACCTGCGGCCGTCAGTGGTACGCCGTCAATACGGGACGACGGGCCGTCCTCACATCGCCGCCTCCTCGGCATCCTCCGGCCACTAAGCAACCGTGTCACATGAGTTTGGGTTCTCGCCGACCCTTTCCCATCATGGCATGGGAAATAAAAAGTGCCCGACTTCGTGGGCAACGAAGTCGAGCTGCTCTTGTGAGTCAGGGCCCCGACAAAGCAACGGTGCGCCCCTCGAAGATGCGTAACTTATTTGCCGAAAGTCACAAGGTTTGATTGGGGCATTCTCTAGGAATTGTGGGAAATGTTCCTGCTACATATCGTTTTTACTAATTAATGATTTGTTAACATTCCCCGTCCTTTGATTGCTGTACAGTAACCCCTGTTCCTCTGCGGGAGTATCTTCATGCAGCTTCCGTAGTTTTTCGATCTTCATACACTAGAGCCTTGCCAAAAAGCTGTTACGGTGAGTCAGCGACACCTGTGGACGACTTAAGGCCGCCTGCGCCGCCCCTCTACGCAAGATATAATTACACGTCCAGCCCGTCCCAAACCGATCCTCCCTCTGCCTAAATTTCCGCCCTAGGTGCGCTATCGACAGGATGAGTCGCAAGACCTGGTCGACGTATCGAGCCTGTCTATTCCACAGGCACATCGGTGGGGTTTTAAGGCGATTCGCTAAAGACTAGGTACTTCTTAGCGAAGAAACCGCGGGAGATGCTTCTATCGGGAGCTCCTTGGGCAAGGGGGATAATTATGACGCCGACAGATAATGATGTAGCGGTGAAGGTGTGGGAAGAGAATCGACGCCTCGCCCGTGAAGAGCAATACAACTTCTGCAATTCACCACGCATCTGGCACAATTTCTATATTACGGTCGGTCTCCTCATTGCCATCCTGAGTTATGTCGAATGGGTTCATCTGGGGCCACTCACCTTCTCTGGCGACGGTATGGCCGGTGCCATGGTCGCTGGCTGTGATGATGACCCTTATCCGGGTTGCCGACAAACCGTCTACCACTATAGGAAGGCTGAAATGGGCGCCGCAACAGTCTGGTCAAGAATGCCGTTTCGACGAACGTCGGTTAGCGTCAGATTCAAACAGTGATTCCGATAGGCAGCCTGGCAGTTGCTAGGGGTGACTTGTGAAAGGAAATTGGGGCTCCTCTTCCTTCAAGCGTGAAGACCACGATGAACAGGATTGATCTCAAGCTGCCTCCGACAGTCTGATCGAATTGTTTGACTTGCTGCGGGTTTACTGGCTGGGCTTGGCCGGGCATGAAAAACTGCAGCATATACTCCTCCGGTTTCGCGGCGGGGAGCTGTTCGTTCTTGGTTCTAGTGGACCTGTTCTGGCGATCGCATATACTGGGTCCTCCATGGGCACCCCCAACTCCTCAAACGCTTTCGCCGCGGGGTGAAAGCTTGCCGCTCGCGACATCCTGGCGAAGCCATTAGGCGATGGTCTGTGACTCAGTTTCGGTGAGCCCCCGCGTGGCTGTTAATACCAGAGGGATTCGGTAACGGATCTGGCGTCGAGCCCGAAGTGCTCGGCGTATTGGTTGCAGGGGTCTGAGGCGTGGTCATCGGGTATCCTTTCTTCCGTCGGGTTATTCGAAGGGGGTTCCCTTGGCTAGGCATTCGTCCATAACCCCCCTTCAGACCTATATCATTTGATTAGGTTTTGATGCAGACTTAGCTCCTCACATTGAGGGACCATTTCATGACAACTTGGGTAATGGATCGCGTGCGTCTCGCATTCCCTTCCAGTGCACTCCCGTACATCGGTGACATCATCCTAAACCTGTTGATCGTGGCCAGCGGCATCACCCTGTTCATGATCGGCGTCCGCTTTCTCGCCTCTCCACTGCATTGACGATCGTGTTGGTAGGATGACCAACCGCTTCGGACCATTCAGCGCCTCCGATCGTCGGGATCTGTGGCTGGATCGGATCGCCAAACCAATTTCCCGTGCGTAAAATATCCCGGCACGGTTGCGGGGTTGCGTGAGCCTCATAAAAATTATTCGTCCTGGATGGGTTACGTGCTGCAGTATGCAAAACATTTCCGCCGAGCCTTGTGCGAATGGGGAAAAAATAATAGGGAGGTTCATATCTAGCCAGGTCAAAGGTAGCGCCTGGTCTGAGCGGCCGAGCGAAATCCGGGGGCGTGTACACCCGGTAGCCCCCCTTCGGCCGCTCGCGCGATAGGAATTGTTCGTTCCGCTTCGCGAGTTGCGAACCGGCTGATCGGTCGCTCATCTTTTCCCGGCATCGAGCACATCCTTGTGAACCGTCAATCTCCAAACACATCAGGCACAGGGGCGTGCGAGGCTTTGCGCTTCCTCAGCATTTGGCGTCGCCAGTCGGCAAATAGGCTGACGGCGTGATGTTAACTACGACCCTCTGTTCGGTCTCGCGAAGTGCACCGGCCAAATCGATAACCTCGGCTTTCACGTGTAGCTGATCGATAAGGAGACAGCGGGGACGTCCCGCAAAACAGGGGCGCAGCAGCAATGCCGCAGCCCCGCTTCCATGACCTCAGGCCACCGCAGCAAGTCACCTGGCCATGCGAGGTCGGCCCCTGAAAGAGATCCAGGAGGTATTGGGGCATAAATCCTTCGGCATGACACTCCGCTATGCGCACCTGAGTCCGGCGCACCTGCGCACGGCGGTCGAGTCCTTAGATGGGCTGACGCCTTCGTTTGACTACCCTGAGCAAATGACAAATAAAATGGCAAATAGAGTAGAATCGGAGCAGGCTCCTCTGCTAAGTGATTGACTTCTAAGCATGCGCCCGTAGCTCAGTTGGATAGAGCATCAGCCTTCTAAGCTGAGGGTCGCTGGTTCGATTCCAGCCGGGCGCACCAAACTTTTCAATGGCTTGTAATATATCCAAGAGAATGTGTTCCTCTTAATGGTGCGCCAGTGGTGCGCGATTTTTTATGGCTAAGCGGCGACCGCCAAAAACCTGGAAGGACGTACTTCGCTATAAGAATGCTCCCAGGAGCGATGTGCGCAGGTTTTATGCTGCCTACAGAGTGGAGCAAGAACTACCAAGCCGCTGTGATAATACGGATTGTCAATTCCATACAAACAAACTCGAATGGAATGGTAGAAAGCGGAAGTCCGTGAATTGGCTTCAGTTGCCGCTCGGTCTGTTGCTCATGGCGTCACTCTGCGCATGCGGTTCAGAGGGCTCAATCGAGCCAACAGTGGCCATCAACTTGTCATTGGTCATCGATGCACGACAGGCGCAGAACTCCTCGATCCCATCCCGTCTTGTTGCATGGATTCGCGGGTGGTTACCGAGCGCCAATCTGGCGTCGGCACAGTCTGCGGAGGAAATATCGAGCATCCAAGTAGAAATCGCAGGACCAGGCATATCGGTCCCTGCGAGCACACGGGTTTCGGTCTCGAATCCAACCAGCGGTGAGGTGATTCCTGTCAGGATTCAAGCGCCGCCCGGCCCGAATCGTACCATCGTCGTCTCGGCGTTGACTGCGGCAACGCCTCCCCGGAGAATCTTTGGTGGAACGCTCTCTGGCGTCAGCCTGACTCCAGGCCCACCAGTCGATTTAGAGGTCATGCTGGTTCCGGTCTTCACGGTCACAGTGCAGAAGCAAGGTATAGGCAGCGGCACCATAACCTCCACACCTCTTGGCATCGACTGCGGAACAACCTGTTCCGGTGAGTTTGAACAAGGAACGATGGTGTCCTTCAACGCGGCTGCTACCACACCGGGTTCCGTGTTTGTGGGCTGGAGTGGCGGTGCATGCAGTGGCGCCGTTCCTACGTGTACTGTCGTCATCATTGCCAATCAGACCGTCACAGCGACCTTCACGGTACCAAATACCAATTGGAAGCTGAAGTTTGTGGATAGCGAAGAAACTGTCGGTTCGGATGGGCGCGGGGTAAACGGCTTCGACGGAGCTACGGGGACGATCTGGCATACACAATTCCTCAATGGCTCGCCTCCTCCCCCGCATGAGATCCAAATTAATCTGGGCAGTTCCGCGAACCTCAATGGCTTCGTGTATGTCCCCCGCAAGGATGGCTCGCCGAATGGTTGGATCGGGCAATATGAGTTTTATGTCAGCACGGATGGGGTGAATTGGGCAGCCCGGTTGTCGCCGGCACTTTTCCTAATGACGCGACCAATAAGCAAGTGTCATTTACCTCGACGACGGGCCAGTACGTGCGATTACGGGCCCTGAGCGAGGTCAACGGGAACCCCTGGACCTCGATGGCTGAGCTGCAGCTCTTGAACATGACCTCAGGCGCCGAATAGTGTCATCACAAATCCGACGCGAACTCATTGGACTGATCTCTGGCAATAAGACCCCACAACCTAACCCTTCGCAGTAGTTTTGATTCTTTGAAGTAATTCTTCACTACAGAGTCACTATTCTTGCATTCGGGATCGGGTATCACTTCTAGGAAACTGCGATGGTGGTGCCCAACGGCTAGCTCCTAGGGTTTCTAACCCGCTAAACCGCGGGTTAATACGCGACCCTCAGCTAAGCGAGCTCGTGGGCCGGCAGGGCAAACAAAACTGCCGGACAAAGGGCCAGCTACCGGAAGGTGGAGATACAGAAACTCGATGGGCCCAAAGCAGTAGAGCATGGCCCATGGGAAAAGTATCAAAAACTCGCAAAGCCAGAGAGCAAGCCTCCGATTTCAAGAAGTGAAGTTATTTCGCTTGCCATTGCCGCTGCCTGTGACGGACGCCCTCAAAAAGGGGAGTATCCGTTCAAGCAAGCTAAGAACTGGGACTTGAAACAGACAGGACAATCCATCCTTATGGCGTTGGGAGCAGTGGGAGTGTGGTATCTGCTCATGCTCATGTTGTACAAGACGATTTTGTTCATCGCATACGGACACACTCGAATTGGTATGATCACTGATCCCTAGTCCCTGCGATCATGGCGACAACTCACCTCCTCCAGTTGGTAGCCTTCCAGCCAATAAATCCAGCCGCAGTTAAGCCGCTGCCAAGCGTTAGGACTTGGTATCTCACCTAAAGTAATCGTCCTAGCTATCCAAAACCCTAGCCGATAGTTACACTACGGAAACCTGCAGGAGACCAACCATTCCCAACCCTAAAGGCGGTGGACCATGGAAAACGTGTCAGCAGAGATGAAGGATTTTTTTAAAGTCTGTGAGCTCCTCCAGTACGAGATGTCTCCACGGGACTTTTCGGACAAAGAGTGTAAGCTCATCGGGCATTACTGCCTCGAACTCTATGTGAGATACGGTAGTCGCAGGAGCGAGGCTGCGATCATCAACAGCCACACGGTGGGTGAAAGTCAGCCACTGATCACGGACAAGTAGACCGCCGCAGCGGGGCCACATCATGCTCATGCAGCACCCTTTGGTGGCGGTGGTGATGGATCTGTCTTCCTGGGTGGTGGGGCTGGTCGCACCTCAGCCCCATTGCCAGCCCCTCTGGTGAGGCTTTCCGTCTGGCGCACTTCCTCTGCAAGCCAGGCCGTTCGGACTTGGGTGTCTCACCTGAAGTAATCGTCCTACACCCTTGCACCCTATTGACGCTTGTTATTTATCCGGTCTACGCTAAGTTGCAGGGGTCGTCCATGTCGGACGACATCTCCTTGTTCATGAACAGCTAGGCTTTCAATTCTCCCATGGACCTTCGCAGCACCGTCCAGAAGTTTGTGACCGATGGAAGGGAGTTGTATTACACGCTCAACTCAGATGAAGGAAATTCGCTTACCTCCGCAGAGCTGCATATGCTGAAAGTCCAACTGTATCTGCTGGATCACAGAGTAACTAAAATGATCAAAGAGCGTATCAAAGAGCCTACACCGCAGACTTCCTGACAATCTGACGCTTCTTCATTCCACTTACTACACATCGTCTGATAACCATGAAGCAGTTCTTACTTGTCGCAATGTTCATATCCTTACTTGTTGTGTCTGGTTGTGCAGAAATGCAGCCTCCGGCCCTTGAAACCAGCCCTTTAGGTATGCTGATCATGGACTACCAGTGGGAGAAACGCGGCTACGTCGACATGATGAGTGGAGATTTAACCATCAAGAACAACAACCCCTTTGACGTGAAGGATATTGAAATAACCTGCACACACTTCGATAAAAACGGCACCAAATTAGATAGCAACGCTAGAAAGTTGTATGAAACCCTGAAAGCCAAATCAAAGAACGCATTTAAGGATTTCAATATGGGTTTTATACATCCGAAGGTGAATTCAACTTCCTGCCAAGTGATGCACGCATCTTTTCTCCGGAGTCAGCAACCCTCCTAGAATTGCCAGACCCTCTGGTGAGGCCTTCCAAAATCTGGCGCACTTCCTCAGCCAGAATGTCATGGCACTTCTGCTGATTGCGTTCAGCCGCCACCAGGCCACAGGTACGAATGGGCAGATTTTGGAAATTGATTCTGGTCGGTGTATTAGTCACGAATCTTTGAGAGGCGCACCGTTGCCTTTGTCGGGGCCCTGCCTCACAAGACGAGGCCCGACTTCAATGCCCTTGGAGTCGGGCATTTTTATTTATCTGATGGGACGGCGACAGGTGAGACACTGATGGCTGACCTAGCCACAGCTGTTCAGCATAGCCCACATCCCCTTGACAGGTCCTAAGCCGAACGAACAGTCACAGCCCTTCGATGACTCGGACTGGATCTACGAATTTCAGCACGACGGGTTTCACGCCTTTAGCTCAGATCGGCGGCGGGAATGATTGATGCTTTAGAGCACGGGGTTGTGTCGATGTATCGGCTTTAGAATCGGGAACGGAAATAGGAGCGGGTCTGGCAGCGCCTGCATTGCCATGGATACCATCCCACCCAGCTCAGCAGATCCAACCATCGGCGGCGGGCCACTCGTTCCCACACGCATCGACACGTGGGCTTGAGCAGTGGGTGGATAATGCTTTGACGTGTGCGCGCTTTTTGGGCGATCCAAGGTAAAGTTTCTTCTAACTGCATCGTGATCCTATCTCATTGTCGGCTTCCCATTGCTCTGCTCCTGAAGCCTCTGCGAATCGGCCATCTTGGCGACTTCGTTCGCATAGTAACAGATCATCTGCAGTTCATCGTGCGAGAACGGCGCATGATCTGTAGCATGAACGGTGGCTAACACTCGCTCGCAGTCACGGAAAAAATCACGAAGGTCTTGGCGGATGGGCAGAAGTGATTGCAGAGACAAAGCCACCGCCTTTCGTGTGTCTGGCGGTCGGGCCTTCCCAAGGGGTGCCGCGGACGGTGATAGGGTGAGATTAGAGCCTAGGCTTTTTCTAGAGGCTGGGTCAAGCGCTCATTGGACCTACCGACAGCCGCATCGCCGATCCCGAGATTCGAGTATCAAAAGGAAGGACGAGCGGATTTGTTCAAGCGCGCCTCCGCATAGGCCGGCACGCTATTCAGCACCAAGAGTACTATTAGGAAGGTTTGTTTCATCAGTGGATGTCGTTAGCCGACCAAGTAAGTTAGCCAAGTGGCGATCACTTGGCGCAGGCCAACTCCATCAATCGTCGACCAACATTATCCGAAGGGATAGGGCGCCATGTGCCTTCTTTAGCCAAATCATCTAACATCACGCCCTTTCCCATATTGCCGGCGAACAAGGTGACCGCCAACAATCGAAAGCGCTGTTCGATGCAATTGTATTGATGTAGCAGTCGTGCAGAACGGTAGCGCGACCCATCTTGGAGGTGTTTTGCAGCCTCGAAATCGGAGATGACTGAAAGATCTACGAGGTCCTCTTTGCGATGGATTGTCTCTAGGTCGATGTAGATCGTTTCATCTTCGACATTACCGATTTCTACCCACTCCGCATACGCTGGTGCACCGCTCAGCATCAGAAGGACGATCAGAAAGAGGCGTTTCATTTCTCTTCTCTGCGCTCCTTCGCCGCCTGCTCACAGATCCGTGCAATGTCCCGAAGCCTCGCCGGATCCGGCGGAGGCCCGCAATCGACCATTCCTTTGAACGGCTCGATGCGCGCATCCGACATGCCAAGTCTCCGATCGTAATGGCTGATCATGGCGTGAATGCACCAGTTCTGCGCATCCTCTAGCGTTTCGAAGATGGGGCCATCGAGCGGCTGTCGCATGCCGAACATGCGACCTTCGCGGGCACGAACTTCGGGGCGAAACCCCACAATGAACTTCTGATATCGGCTTTTCTGCGTGGTCATGACTTGTCATCCGATGCACGTTGCATCGCTGCTCTGACTCGTCGTTCCAAAAAATGCCTCTGCGGAGACTTCGACCGGCATATAAATCGGCTGGTTGGTGTAGAGCTGAACCACCCGCTCGCCGCCGCTCCGTTTGTGGACGTGCTCGCCGAGCTGGCGGGCATTGAGCATGCCCTTGATGAACTGATCATCCTCGAATACCTTCTTCAACGCAGTGAGCTGGAGCGGGTCAGCGTGTGATTTACTTTCTCGTGCTCGTACCGATCTCTTAGTCGGCTGAGCCTGTTATAGGCGTCGACGCACAAGTCTATGTCGTAGGGGGTAGCTGTGGCGCTGCGGGCGACGATGTCATAGAAGGCCTGAGCCTTACGACGGATGCGATCGAGTCCGGTGACTGGTGTCGTAGGCGGGGTACTCATTCAACAAGACGAGTAATCCAGTAGAAAAATGGGCCGATTCGCGGGAGGTGTGTACCATGAGGATCAGACACAGAGCAAGCCGGAGGGGGCAGGCTCAAGAGGGCTGCAACATACTGCAGTGGCAACCCTGGCGTCGAATATGAGCCCCGATCGGCCCTGACCTGAAGGTAAGCCTTCAGCCAGCGGCGATCGCTCCTTCCAGGATTCCATGTCTGTCTAGTGAGAAACCCCTGATCCCGGTTTAGGTCCCGGTTCTAAGTCCAACTCCATCTCACTCGATCACAATCGGGTGCCTGTTCAATCGTCATAATCGCCGGTCTAGGAGCGGATGTGTATCACTCTATCGTCCTGGATCACTCTCCATCTCATTGTCATCAGATGGGACTTCTAAGCTGAGGATCGCTGGTTCGATTCCAGCCGGGCGCACCAAGCCTGCTAGCCTGCGCAACCCACGAAACCTATAAAGTCACGCGCGTGAGGTTGCGCAGAGACGTGCGATCTGCCGCTCGACCTGCGGAGAGAGTTGCGCAAAGGCGAGGCCAAATTCCTGCGCGTGACTCCAACGCACCGTGGCGCCCTCGATCGTCAATGGTTCCACCCCGTTATGTGGAAAGATCCAACACACGACTTTCGCTCCGACCGGGACGGCGACGGAGCTTTTCAGCCGACAGCCGCCTGGAGACAGATCTCGGAGCTCTGCCTCACCGGCAAGCGTTTGACTGCTCGATGCGAACTGGCTCCGGCATTGAACTCCCACACGCTTGTGGCGACGCTGTACCATCGGATTGCGCTGAATCACTGCGGGACGACCGGAAGCCACGAGGGGAGTGGCCCGTCGCGGTGTGACTGCCCCCTGAGGGGTCTTACGGCGCAACGTCTCCTTTCCGGGTGATGAAGTTGCCGGTTGCCGATTCCAGTTGAGAAGCGACAGACTCCGGTGTTGGAGATAGCGGCAGATACCGAGCAAATCGACCGATCTGAACGGACGGGTCAAGAACGTGGCACGTGTCCGGCTTCCACAGAGCTGTTTGATCCGATCGTCGACATCGAGAAAGCCGCCGTCCGCTTGCCGAACCCAACCATAGGCTTCCAGCGCTTCCGCGTGGCGCCCTAACGATTCCAGGGTCTGTCCCAAGAGATAGAGCACATGCACCTGCTCGTTGGGCGACAGGGTTGACGAGGCGAGCGCTTTCTCGAGTGCCGTGGCGGCTTCGGCGTGACGACCCATGGCACGGAAACAGAGGGCCGTCTGTGTATGGGCTTTGCCCGCGTAGTTTGGATCCTGAATCGCGCTTCGGAAATCCGCCAGGGCTCGGTCATACATCTTGGCCTGCCGTAGCATTCGACCGCGTTCATACAAGTCACGTGCCGACATGCGTGTGTCCATGCCTGGTCCTCCGTCATGGTGCGCTCCAGAACGATTTGTGTCACCACTGAGCAAAAATAAGACCTGGGCATTCTCGGCCTCGATCTAGAAAACCAAACACTTAGGAGATGGACAAATGCACGCCCTGAGTTTGGGCGATCATAAACGTGCATCCGAGTGGGTTGACGTACAGTCACACAGTGATGGGACAAAAAATGTTCCAGATCACCTCCCGAAGGATCTCGGCCATGGTGTTGCAGTAAAGATGACAGGTCCGGAAAAGAAAATGGCCCCTAGTAGGCGAAACACCGGTGGAAACCCGGTTCCTCCCAGGCTGGTATTACGAACCTCGAATATGAAAGGATAGAGATCCTAGCTCTAAAGCTGTCGATAACGATTCGAAGCTCCATGCGTAGGTTCTTTCGACCGATCCCACTCGCGATCTCCACTCTCACGCTACTCTTGGTCTACACCCTGGTCGGTTTCTTCCTCGTTCCCCATATTATTAAGACCAAGGTCCTGCCCGCTGTGTCGGATCAGCTCCGCCACCCTGTGACAGTCAAAGACGTTGAATTTAATCCCTTCGTGCTGTCGCTCAAAATGACCGAGTTTGAAATCCAGGAGCAGGACAGCACTCCCCTGATCGGATTCCAGGAATTCTTCATCAACTTTCAAACGAGATCTTTGTTTCGCCGCGCCTATGTGTTCAAGGAGATTCGATTTTCGGTGCCCTACGTCTCCGTGAAGATCGCAAAAGACGGCCATCTCAATCTGGCCGATTTAGCGCCTCCCGAAGAACCAGCCGCCAGTTCGACCTCTCAGCAGAATGCCGATCCATCTGCAGAGCTTCCGGCGATAGAAATCGGGCATTTCGAAATCGCTCAAGGCATTGTCGAGTTTCGCGATGCCTCGAAGCCGAAGATGGTGTCCATCGACGTCGTGCCGATTAATCTCATACTCAATAATTTTCATACCAAGCGGGGCGGAGACAACACCTACGCGTTCAGCGCTGAACTGGGCAAAGACGAGATCCTGGACTGGAAAGGAACGGTCTCGATGGATCCGATTGCGTCCAACGGAACGCTCTCACTCAGCGGCGTCAAGATCGCGACGCTGTTTCAGTATGTGCGAGATCGATTTCAGTTCGACATTCCCGAGGGGATCATACGAGCGGAGGGCAAATACCAGTTCGCTGCCGGATCACCGCTCGAATTGGAAGTGTCGGACACCTTGCTCCACTTTACCGGCATCGGCATCGTGGAAAAAGGCGATTCCCGACCGGTGATGGCGTTGCACACGTTGTTCCTGGATGGCATTCATGCCGATCTTCGGGAACGGAAACTCGAAATTGAGAGTCTGACTCTAAACAAGGCACAGCATCGTCTATGGCGCAATCCTGATGGGACGCTCAATGTCCCAGCGCTGTTCATGCCCGTCCACCCGCAGTCGGCTGATGTTAAATCCGCCGCTAATGAGGGGCCTCCTGCAGCCGGCAGTGGCCCGAAATGGACGGTCTCACTCAAAGAGGCGAGCATCACGAATCACAACATCGAGTTTGAAGACCAGTCTCTCAATTTCCCGGCCAAGATCAAAATCAGCAACCTCTCGGTCAAAACGCACGATGTGGTATTTCCCTTCAAAGGGCCGATTCCAGTGACGGTTGAACACCGCCTCAATGACAGCGGGATCGTGGCAGCCGAGGGGCAGGTCTTCATGCAACCATTGCGAGCAGATGTCACGCTTGTCCTGAAAGACATCGCGATCCAGCCGTTCGAGCCCTACATCGGGCAGTTCGCCCGTATCGCCGTGGACAGCGGCGCTATCGATCTTGACGGCACGGTCCGCTACGCCGCCGAGCATCCGAAGGGACCGCTCATGGCCTTTCAGGGGAACCTTGCCGTGAAGACCTTGGCGATCGCTGACCGCGACGAGGGGGCTCCCGTGGCCTCGTGGAAACAGGTTGGGTTGCGGGACATCGCACTCACCCTTGACCCGACGAGCGTCACGATCGACGAAGTAGGCATCAACCAACCGACGGTGCATCTGGTGATTGATCGGGACGGCACGCCGAACATCAAGAAAGTGGTTCTTCCCCCCGGGGCGCCACACACGCCACCTCCTGCTGAGCGACCGGCAGTGCAAACGAAGAAAGGACCGCCTCCTTCGATCGCGATCAAAACAGTCAAGGTGCTCAGGGGGACGGCCACGTTCGAGGACCAATCTATTTCTCCGGCCGTGCAGACCGGGTTGTACGATCTGACGGGCACCGTAAAAGGCCTCTCGTCAAAACAGGTCGCCAGGGCGGAGGTGGATCTTTCCGGAAAGATCGATAAGGTGGCCCCGTTAAAAATCGCAGGAACGATCAACCCGTTGACGGAGAACGCGTTCACCGATTTGACGATCAAATTCGACAACGTCGATCTCACCACAGCCACGCCGTATAGCGGCAAATACGCGGGCTATCCGATCAGGAAAGGCAAGTTGTTCCTGGATCTGGCCTACAAAGTGTCGCAAAAGCAATTGGAAGCCGAAAACAAGGTGGCGGTTGATCAACTCACGTTCGGCGAAAAGACCGACAGTCCCGATGCCACCTCCTTACCGGTCCCTCTGGCGGTGGCGCTCTTGAAAGACCGTCAAGGTCGCATCGACATTGATCTTCCGATCCGAGGGGATCTCAATGATCCGGATTTCAAATACGGCAAAGCGGTCTGGGCGACCTTGGGAAACCTTCTGACCAAGATGGTGGCGTCGCCCTTCAGCCTCATGGGCAAGCTGGTTCCCGGCGGTGGAGATGGCGAGGAATTGCAGCACCTGACTTTCGAGCCCGGATCGGCGGCCATCGCTCCGTCAGAACTGAAGAAGATCGATGCGCTCATGAAAGGGCTGGAGGAACGGCCCGGCCTGCGTCTCGAAATCACCGGCACCGCCGATCCCACCCGCGACCGCCAGGCGATGGCGCTTCAGAAATTGCACGAACTACTCCGCAGCCGTTGGCGGCAGGAGAACGGCAGCACAGCAGAGGCTGACCTGCCCGTGAGTGCGGAAGGACGACTGATCACCCAGCTCTTCGACCAATTGCCTCGCCAACAGTTATCCGAGTCAAAACCACCGGACGCCGCGTTCAAGCCGCCCAGCATGGAGGAGATGAGGCGCCAACTGGCGGAATCTATTCGAGTGGATGACGACGCGCTCCGCGCGCTGGCCCGCACGCGTGCCGAGCAGGTGCAGACGCTGATGATAGGGGACGGCAAGCTGTCGGAGGAACGCGTGTTTTTGACCGATGTGGACCTGACCACCTCCAATCATGACAAGGTAGAGAGCCGTCTCAATATCACCGCCGGATCGTAACTAGTTCCCTCTTGAACTTGCTTCCGAGGGGACAGTATCGTAGATCGGTCATTCGCTCATCAGACTTTGATCACAAGGAGGTCAGTCATGGCTCTACGATTGGGAGATGAAGCCCCGAATTTTACCGCTGAGACAACCGAAGGGACGATTAACTTTCATGAATGGTTGGGCAACGGCTGGGGTATCCTCTTTTCTCACCCCAAGGATTACACCCCCGTTTGTACGACCGAACTGGGGACGGTGGCAAAGATCACAAACGACTTCAAGAAGCGGGGAGTCAAGGTGATTGCTATTAGCGTCGATCCGCTGGACTCTCACAAGGGATGGATCAACGACATCAATGAGACCCAGCACACGACAATGAATTACCCCATCATTGCGGATCCGGACAAGAAAGTCGCGACCCTCTATGACATGATCCACCCCAACGCGATGGATAATATGACGGTCCG
Source organism: uncultured Nitrospiraceae bacterium (assembly GCA_963824855.1). Classification (GTDB taxonomy): domain Bacteria; phylum Nitrospirota; class Nitrospiria; order Nitrospirales; family Nitrospiraceae; genus Nitrospira_C. Next base: position 83,113 of record CAWGQP010000001.1, on the reverse strand, counting down.
CTCTGTCTTCGTGATCGGGCCGGACAAAAAGGTCAAGCTGACCTTGACCTATCCTGCGTCATGTGGACGGAATTTCGATGAATTGCTGCGCGTGATCGATTCGCTCCAGCTGACCTCGAAATTCAAAGTGGCCACGCCGGCCAATTGGAAAGACGGCGAAGACTGCATCATTACGCCAGCGGTCAACAACGATGAAGCCAAGACCCTGTTCCCGAAAGGCTTCAAGACGGTGAAACCCTATCTCCGGTACACGCCACAGCCCAACAAGTAATCTCAGCGCGGTAGAACAGAGGGGCGGGAAGGCGCAGTGGCTTCTCCCGCCCTTTGTGTTTCTGAGCCGAGGAGCACAGTCATGAAGGCCGTCGGACTCTATGAATACCTGCCCATCGAAAAGCCGGACAGTCTGGTTGATCTTGACCTGCCAAAGCCCGAACCGATCGGACGGGACCTGTTGGTTCGCGTCGAGGCCGTCTCCGTGAATCCGGTCGATACCAAAGTTCGTGCTCCCGGCAAATCGGCTCGGACGACGCCGCTCGTGCTCGGGTGGGATGCCGCTGGGGTGGTCGATTCGGTCGGGCCGGCGGTTGAGCGCTTCAAGCCGGGTGATCAAGTCTTTTATGCGGGCGATATCACCAGGCCGGGAAGCAATAGTGAGTACCAGCTCGTGGATGAGCGGATTGTGGGATACAGACCCCGTTCACTCAGGGTCGAGGAAGCAGCGGCTCTTCCGCTGATCTCCATTACGGCGTATGAAGCTTTGTTCGATCGGTTGGGCATCGATGGGGCGGGGCAGTCCCACGGCCGTACCGTGCTCATTATTGGTGGCGCGGGAGGCGTCGGCTCGATGGCCATTCAATTGGCGAAGCTCGCCGGCCTGACGGTGGTCGCCACCGCATCCCGCCAGGAATCGATCGACTGGGTGAAGCAGCTCGGCTCGGACCATGTGCTGAATCACAGGCAACTGTTGCGCCCGCAGCTCGAGACCGTTGGATTGAAGACCGTCGACTATATTCTGAACTGTGCCGATACGGACGGCTATTGGGACGTCATGGCGGATTTGATCGCCGCTCAGGGCAAGATCTGCACGATCGTCGAAAACAATGGAGCGCTGAATCAACAGCTCATGAAACTAAAAAGTGCGACCCATGTCTGGGAGCTGATGTTTACGCGCTCCAAATACCAGACGCGCAGATATGACCGAGCAGCAGAAGTTGCTCGACCGCATCGCGGACTGGGCCGATCGCGGTACGATCAAAGGGATTCTGACGGAGGCGCTGCACCCGATCAATGCGGAAAACCTGAGGAAGGCGCATGCCAGGCTGGAGTCGGGCACCATGATCGGCAAGCTTGCGCTCAAAGGCTGGTGACGGCGGGATGGCCTACCGCTTACACCAGTAAAAGTCCGGCGGCTCTAATCCTCTTCCAGGACGGCTGCTTCACAAACGACGTGAATTCGGCTGTGCTCCCTGGAAATGCCCGCCTGACTTCGCGCCACGACGGATACGTTCCACCCCGTCCACTCCGAAGACGACCCTCTTGAAGGAGACCGCTCAACCACATTGCGTGCGCCGAAGAAAGCGTCACAGCCGTTTCCTTCCCGCTACCGGGAACATGGAGTCTTGCGCGTTTGCCTTGCGCTTCAACGACCGGTGGCTCACCGATCCAGATACAGTGCCGTTCTGCGACGGCGGTGTCATCACTGCGGCGCTTCTGCAGAGCGCGGTTCGTCCACTTGGATGAGACGCGAGGGCGGGGAGTGTTGTGATCGAACCACTCTCTGACGTCCATGGACAAGCCTCTGCCTTCGAGGAAATTCAGCATGGAACGACGCAACCCTTCGCCGATCCATTCGGGCGTTTGGCCCTGTCGATCGAGATGGATGAGATCGTTTTCGGCAAAGCCCTCAAAGTCAGGCCCGAGAATGCGCAGCCCGTTGGCGTTGGGGTCCAAGCCAATGGGACTGTGCGCGGTTGCCGTAAAGCGATGCCAAAACGCCGATTGGACAAGATCGGCGGAGAACAATTGGCGGACGCGCTCCAAGGAGTCAATGGTCTCTTGAACGGTTTCCGATGGAAAGCCGTACATGAGGTAGGCATGCACGAGAATGTCTGCTTCTCTGAAGGCTGCGGCAACGCGTGCAGTCTGATCGACCGTGATGCCCTTTTTCATTTTGACGAGCAAGCGGTCCGAAGCGGCTTCGAGACCTGCCGTGACGGCAATGCACCCGGACGCAGCGAGCAGACGGCACAGATCCGGTGTGAACGCTTCTTCGAAGCGGATGTTGCCCCACCATGAGATGCGGACGTCACGTTCCAGCAATGCAATCGCCAGGGATTTCAACGCCGCCGGCGGCGCAGCTTCGTCGACGAAGTGGAAGGTTCGCTGGCCGGTCTCGTCGATCAGACGCTCGATCTGGCCGACGAGGTGCTCGGTCGGCGTGATTTCGTAGCGACTGATGTAATCGAGCCCGACGTCGCAAAAGGTACATTGTTTCCAATAGCAGCCGTGCGCCACGGTCAATTTGTTCCAATGGCCTTCCGACCACAGGCGATGCATCGGATTCGCGCTGTCGAGAATGCACAAGTAGCGGTCGAGCGCCAATCCCTGATATGTCGGACACCCCAACTCACTCATGGAAAAATTGCGGAGGCTGGGGTCGCTGGCAAACTGCACGCGATCGTTGTCGCGGTAATAGGTGCGGCAGAGTGCTGCGAGCGGCCGCTGGCTGCTGAGATGCTCGATTACGGACAGTAAGGGCCGTTCCCCGTCATCCAACGTGATGAAGTCGACATAGTCGAAGACTCGCGGATCGGACACGCGCCGCAATTCCGTATTGACGTATCCGCCTCCGAGCGCGACGGCGATGTCGGGATGCCGCTCTTTGAGCGATTTCGCGATGCGAAAGGCTCCGTAGACGTTTCCTGGAAATGGCACCGAGAGGCCGATGAGGCCTGGCTTGATCCGGTCTATGTGTTGCCACAAGGCCTCGAGCATGAATTGATCGGTCAGACTCGGCGTCTCCTCGAGGGCAGCCAGCAGCCCGTCGAATGACGAGGAGGATCGTGCAATGTGTTCTGCGTAACGACTAATCGCGAAGTGGGGCGTAATCGTCGCCTGAACCAGATCGGCAAGGTCTTCGAGAAACAAGGTCGCCGTCTGCTTAGCCTTGTCCTCGGCCGAGGCGTTGCGGGGTAACGGCGGCCGAGCGCGAAATCGCGGTCCTTGGGGCACAGACCCGCGCCGCGCCAGCGAACCCGTCAGTGACGGAGCCTTGCCTTGCAGGTACGCCACAACGGGATCGATGTGATCGAGAATCGTTGCCCGATTCGCCAGCATCCGGCGCGCTTCCGGATGGAGCAAGTGTTTCCTCGACTGAAGCTCATCAAAGACTCGGCTCAGTCCCTGCCGGCTAAACAGGCGTAGGACCATCTCGATCCCAAGGTCGGCCTGTTCGCAACGAATGCCTTTGGAGCGAAGAAACCCGGTCAAATACGCGGTCGATGGGTAGGGAGTGTTCAGTTGCGTCAATGGAGGGATCAGCAGTAAGACAGTGGGCATGCCCATGTGGTCAGATTACACAGGGAAGGAAACGAAAGCCAGATGCGCGCCATTCATGGAGGACGATCATGCTGCAGCCGATCCTATGCTTGAGCCTCCTGTTGTTCGTGACGGCCGTGCCGGCCTTGGCCGGAATTGATGAAAGCAAGCTCGTGGACCTGACGTATCCGCTCGACGAACGGACGGTCTTCTGGCCTTCCAACAAGCCCTTTACCTGGGAAAAGTCCTCTTGGGGTAAGACCACACAGGGTTACTGGTATGCGTCCGCGGAGTTTTCCATGTCTGAACATGGAGGCACGCACATTGATGCGCCAATTCATTTCGCAGAGGGGCGGCAGGCAGTCGATGAAATTCCTCTGCAGAAATTGATTGCTCCGGCTGTGGTCATCGACGTTCGGCCGGCAGTTGGCGAAGATCGGGATTATCGGTTGTCCAGACAGGATCTCGAGAAGTGGGAGAACGGCCACGGTCCGATTCCGCAAGGCGCGGTAGTCCTGATGCTGACGGGCTGGGGGCAGGGGTGGCCGGACAAATCGCGTTACCTCGGCAGTGCGACGCCATCGGATCCGAAGACGCTGCATTTTCCCGGTTTCTCAAGAGAAGCGGCGGAATTTCTCGTCAAGGAGCGCCATATTGACGGCGTCGGCATTGATACACCAAGCATTGACTACGGTCCTTCACAGGACTTTATCGTGCACCAGATCATCAACGGAGCCAACTGCTATGGACTCGAAAACGTGGCCAACCTGGAAAAGATCCCGCCCAAGGGTGCCATCCTGATGGCATTGCCCATCAAGATCAAAGGGGGAACAGGCGGACCAGTCCGAATAATCGCCATTCTTCCCTGACCCCCATGGACGGCCTATTCACGTTTTCAATCACTCCTGACGGCCCTTGAAGGTCAGCTCGGCAACGCCGGATTTGTCGAGATCACCACGGCCCAACGCGACGAGCCGTTGATATTGTTCGTAGGTGGCTTGCGCCAAAGGCAAGGTCAATCCAGCGGACCTGGCCAGCGCGAGAGCAATGCCCGAATCCTTCGCGGCATGGGCCGCCGAGAAATAGCATTCGTGGGCACGAGCCTGCATGTCCTCGCCGTCTGTTTCCAACACGCGCGATGCAGCGCCGGTTTGACCGAACACTTCGCGCAGCACCGTAAGGTCCAAGCCGAGCGCAGCTCCAAGACCCAAGCCTTCCGCCAAGGCCGCTGTGTTGCAATTCATGACCATGTTGACCAGTGCCTTGACTTTGGCGGCTTCGCCGGCGCCGCCGATGTACCGGATCGTTGACCCGAGCGCCTCCAGCAGCGGTTTGGCGCGAGCGAATGCGTCCGGTTTGCCTCCGCACATCAAATAGAGCGTGCCTTGGCGCGCCTGAGTGATGCTGCTGGCCATGCAGGCTTCGAGGCATGCGCCGCCTTGCCGTTCAACAGCCTCTTCGACCTCGACGTGCACTGACGGTGTGATGGTGGCGCAATTGATGAACAACCTGTGTTTTGCAAAGGCCAACAGGCTCGACGGAGTCTCCTTGCCATAGATCGCGCGCATCGCCGCGTCGTCCGACACTACCGTGACGATCACTTGCGACACCTCAGCCACGCGCGCCGGCATGGGTGCCACCTCGCAGCCGAGTTCACGCGCAAGGGCTTGCGCGACTGGAGGATCGCGATCCTGGACTGCGGTAATGCGATGGCCCTGATCATGGAGCCGGCGAGCCATATTGGCTCCCATGCGCCCAACTCCGACAAACCCAATGTGCTCCATACCGGTGCTCCTAGGTGTCATGTGATGAAGTGATCGTTGCGCTGATATGCCTGGCCGCTTTGACGATCGTCAAGGACGATATCTCTCTAACAGGAAGAAAGGCGGGGCGTGGAGGGTGGCTGCGAAGATGCTCTCACGGATGAGTCACGGGGCTGGCTTTCCACTGAAGAGGTTACAGACGACACAGGACTTTCGCTGCGCGACTTGTTCTTCATGTTCACGCACGCGTCGCTTCCCTTCAGCAATCTGCTCTGCCGACATTTTATCGCTGATATACTCTCTGGCGTCCATCGCATGCTGATTGCCGTGACTCGCCGACAGGCTGACCCAATAGTACGCTGTGACTAGGTCCGGCGGGACGCCTTGACCATTCAGATGCATGAGGCCGAGGTTGTACTGCGCCCGTGGCTCTCCCTGTTCGGCGGCGCGCTCATACCACTGCAACGCTTCCGCGTCGCTCTGCGGCACGCCCTGTCCCTTGTCATACATCAACCCAAGGTCGTACTGCGCTCTTGGTTCACCGCTATGCGCAAGGAATTGTACGTCGACAACCGCCTTGTCGTAATCACCGCGGAGATAGGCTTTGTCGGCACGACGGTCTTCGCAGGCGGCGAAGGTACAGAGAAGAACGAGGAAGGAAAACGTAAGCAGCCGCCGGTTTGCCATCGTTATGTGGTTGGCACGAATTTCAGCGCTGCGCCGTTGATGCAGTACCGGAGGCCGGTCGGTTTTGGCCCGTCTTTGAAAACATGCCCCTGATGACCTTCACAGCGGGCACAGTGCACTTCTGTACGAGGAATGATGAGTTTGAAGTCGGTGCTCGTCTCAACGACTTTCGGATCGATCGGCTGCCAGAAACTGGGCCAGCCGGTGCCGCTATCGAATTTGTGTTCGGAGGAGTAGGCGGGGAGATCGCAGCCGGCACAGTGGTAGATGCCCGCTTCCTTGTTGTCGTGGAGGTGGTTCGTAAATGCGCGCTCGGTCGCCTCGTGTCTCAAGACTTGATAGGCTTCAGGCGCCAGCAGCTTTTTCCATTCGTCATCCGTTTTGACGACCTTCGAGATCGGTCCGATCTCAATCTTTTTGGCCATGGATAACTCCGTCGCAGCTGAGGTGAGACATCCTGACATAGGGACCGGCCCTTGAGCAAGGCGGACGGCGTCATGCCGCCCGCCGCTACAACGAGGGCGATACCCTGTGCCACTTACGCATGGGCAGCGGCCGGCGCCACCTCATGATCGAACGCGGATCGAAGCACTTCTTCAATCCGCTCGGCCAAGATGAACGTCAGGTCATCCCGCACTTCCTGCGGCACATCCTTCAAGTCCTTCTCATTGGGCTTGGGCAGGATGATTCGTCTGATGCCGGCGCGATGAGCCGCCAGCACCTTTTCCTTGATCCCGCCGACCGGGAGCACTAATCCGGCCAGGCTGATTTCGCCCGTCATGGCCGTATCACTGCGGACCGGTTTACCCACGTACGACGACGCCAGCGCGGTGGCCATGGTCACCCCGGCAGAGGGACCGTCTTTGGGAATGGCCCCGGAAGGCACGTGAATATGTACGCCGTTCCGTTTGAAACGCGAGATATCGAGTCCCATGCTTTCCGCGTGCGACCAGAGGTAGCTGCGCGCGGCTCGAGCCGACTCCTGCATCACTTCTCCTAATTGCCCTGTCAGGCTGACTTCATGGCTTCCGGGTAAGAGCGTCGTCTCGATGTAAAGCACATCTCCACCGGTTGGGGTCCAGGCGAGACCTGTCGCGACACCGACCGGAATATTCTTTCTGGCCTCCTCAGGCATGAAGCGCTCGGGGCCGAGCCATTCGGGCAGATCGGCCTTCTCGATTTTGATTGTTTGACGTTCCTGACCTTCGGGTCGTTCAGCGACCTTCAGCGCCACTTTTCTCGTCAGGCGTCCCAGCATCTGTTCGAGCTGGCGGACGCCCGCCTCTCGAGTGTACCGGCTGATGATGTGGTCCAAGACGTCATCCGGCAGATCTACGTGCTGATCTTCCAGGCCCGCTTCTTTGAGTCTTCGCGGCCAGAGATAGCGCCGGGCAATCTCGGCCTTTTCCCGTTCGCTGTACCCCTGAACCCGGATGATTTCCATTCGATCAAGCAGCGGCTGGCTGATCGTATCGAGCGTGTTTGCCGTCGTAATAAAGAACACCTTCGACAGATCGAAGGGCAGGTCCAGATAGTGGTCGCGGAACGTATGGTTCTGCGCCGGATCCAAGATTTCCAAGAGGGCGGCGGCAGGATCACCGCGAAAGTCCCGGCCCAGCTTATCGACCTCGTCCAACATGAGAACCGGATTCTTCACGCTGGCACGGCGCATGGCTTGGATGATCCGTCCTGGCAGCGCGCCGACATACGTGCGGCGGTGCCCGCGCAGCTCAGCTTCATCGTGCACGCCACCCAGGCTGAACCGCTCGAATCGGCGCCCCATGGCCCTCGCAATCGATTGACCGAGGCTGGTCTTGCCTACGCCGGGCGGCCCGACGAGGCACAGGATCGGGGCCTTGGCGGAGGGATTTAATTTCAAAACGGCCAGATGCTCCACGATCCGTTCCTTCACCTCTTTGATGCCATAGTGATCCTCATCCAACACCTGACGGACCTTGCTCAGGTCCATGTGTTCCTCGGAGGCCTTGTTCCACGGCAACTCCAAGACGAGTTCTAAATAGGTTCTCAGGACCTGATGGTCGGGCGAGGAGGGCGGCACTTTCGCCAACCGGCTGATCTCGCGCTCGACCTCTTTGCGAACATGGTCGGGAAGATCCGCCTCTTCGATCCGCTTCTTCAGATGCGCCACTTCGCTCTCGTCCGTGTCTCCTTCGCCAAGCTCCTGCTGGATCGCCTTCAATTGCTCGCGCAGGATGTATTCACGCTGACTTTTCCCGAGCTTGGCTTGCGTATCGCTGGTGATCTTGTCCCGCAATTGAAGAATCTGGATTTCCTTGGAAAGAAACGCATAGAGCGAGCGCAGCAACTCGATCGTCGATGAGCTTTCGAGCAGCGTCTGTTCTTCCTTCACCGTCAGATTCAGCAGCGAGGCCACCCGATAGGCGAGAGTCGCGGGGTTCTCCTCATTGCGAAAGGCGGCAGCTGCCTCCTCGATTCCTGGGGCCTGTATCAGACGCGGAAGATCGGCGATCAGCTCTTGGATGGCCCGTTGAAGAGCCTGGACCTCCCGATCCTGATCCGCCGGAAGTTCGAGCCTGCGCGCCTGCACCATAAGATAGGGAAGCGATTGCTCGACCTTCAGCAGTGCCACACGCTCGAGGCCCTGGAGCATGGCTTGGATGGTACCGTCCTCCGTGCGGCCAACCTGCTTGACGATGGCTTTCGTCCCGATCGTGTAGAGATCGTCGAGGCCCGGATTCTCTTTTCCGGGATCGCGTTGTGCGACGACCAGAATGGTTTTCTCTTCCGTCTTCAAAGCGGCGTTGACGGCGGCGACAGATCGATCGCGACCGACCGTGACTGGCATGAGGACGCCGGGGAACAAGACTGTTCGTTTGATGGGGAGGACCGGTAAAGTCACGGAAACATTTGGGCTGTTCATGCGTGCTGACCTCCGATCAGTGGTAACCCTATTTCAGGTGTAGCCGACAGATAGGTTCGGACTGGAGAGAAGTCAAGAAACGGAGCGATCAGGGGAGATTAGCGCGCTCTAACGATCAACGAACAGTCCGCCGTCAGGATACAGACTGACCTTTCCATTTGTTGGCCGATGAGACGCTGGAGTGGCAGCATCGTGCGGCAACTCATAGGTATCTTGCCCCTTAAGGTCGAAAAAAGCGCCGAGGCCATGCTCTGAAGATTGTCCGAATCCTTCTTTCACTTGATACTGATCGTCACCTCCTTCATCAATGAAAAGCCCCCATCCGGAATAATCGGCCTTGCCCAGGCCGGTCGTCGGCGCAAAGGCGTACCGGTCGCTTTCGACTCCAGCATCGATCATAAGACTCACGCTATGATCCCATGCGACGCCGCCGTTATAAAACGGTCCTGTGGAGCCGTAGCGATCGGCGCCATGGCGGTCGTTGAATAATCCGACTCCGTAATGAGCAGATGATCCATGCCCGTAGCGAGCGGCCAGATATTCATCGTTCCCGTCCAGATCGAGGAAGAGCCCGGTGCCGAAAAAATAGCCGTGTCCCTGGGAAAAATTGGCGCTTTGATACCGGTCGTTGCCTTCGATGTCGAGCAGGAGTCCCCAGCCTCCGGCCAAATTGTAGGCTTGCCAATCAGGCCGTTTGGTCAGGATGCGCTTGCCTGAGCCAGTGCCCAACCCGAAGCAGTCGTACTGAAATAGGGCGTCGCCAGGCTTTGCCCTTGGCGCATCCTCGGCATTGTATGCGCTGGGAAACTTGTTGCCGCATTGGTATTGGTCTTCTCCCTGCAAATCGATCACTGCTCCGACGCCCTGGGGACCGCCGAACCCGACGGAAAAGCCATGACTGGTATATCGATCGTTGCCCGATGCATCGAACACTAAACCCAGGCCGCCGATGGCTGCGCCTTGAGTCAGGCGACTGCCCATATACACATCATTGCCCCTGGCATCGAACAGAATACCCAGACCTCCGAACCCCGCTCCACCGGATCCGATATCCAACTGATAGACATCGTCGCCTGATTGATCGATCAAAAGCCCTACGCCGAGCCGACCAGTGGCGAGACCCAATGGAGAGCCGGTATAGGTGTCATTGCCTCCGAGATCGATCACCACCGCATTGCCGTGATCTGCATCGCTAGAAGCGGCAATTTTGCCTCGATATAAATCGTCCCCCCCCAGATCGATCACGAGTCCAAAGCGATGATCGAGTTCATAGGTGTTCGGGCCTGCCCCTCCAATGACAATCATCCCATACGGTGTTTCCTCAACATGCAAGACGGTCCCGGTAATGCCGGTCGGGGCCTTCGACAGCGGCGGAGCCTGACCAAACACGGCGACCAGCTGACGTGCCCACGGATCATTCGCCAAACGGGCTAAGACCTGTGCTGCAGCAATCAAATTAGCATAGTCGACTTGCTCCTCAATTAACTCGGCGAATCGCTGATCGGCCTGGACTCTAGCGATCTTTTTCGTCGACAAGTTCGAAATCTGGGGAGTGAATTGCTCGGCAAGGGTTTGGGCATGGCTAAAGAGGAATCGCCGCTCCTCCTCTGTCAGATGCGCCACGGCCTTTTCGCGATGGAGAGACGCCTCCTCGAGACTTTCCAGCATGAACGCGACCAAATCTTTCCTGGTGAGGTTTGCCGGAACCGAGACGGGCTTATGGAAGGCGGATGTTCGATCCATGCCAGCTTCCAACACATCGAGGAGAACGGCCAGATTAACGGATCGACCTTCCGCCAGTTCTGCCAAGAGCAATCCCTGACGCTCGACATGGCTCAGTCCTTCCCAAGGTTGTTTTAGTGCCGCCACGGTGAGACTGCGCTTATATTTGGCGTTGACCGTGTCGAGGGTCGAATGTGCTTGAATCAACGAGACTTGAGCCGTAGGCAGGAGCCGGTCAAGAACGGGGCGAACGGCGGGAGCCAGGCGTGAAAGCGTCGACTCCCTCATGGGAGCATTGGCGATGCCCGTGTCCGGAGGACCCAGCCAGGCGAAGAAACCTTGAACGAGGCTGCACCCGGGCAGAGTCACAAGAAACAGGAAATTGAGCGTCACCAATATATGCCGAATCACGCCACCCGCGGCCTCTGAAAAGATCACTGCTCGGAGGCCGTACTGTATCACAGGTTGAAAGTCAGCTCTCCGAATTGCGGCTGAGGTTTCGCCTGGCACTGCCACTCACGATTTTGAACTCGTACAGGCGACATTCCAATGCTCCGTTATAGAGAGGGATCCGGCGCGAGGGCGAAAGTCCAATCGTTTTCGCAAGACGCGCGTCGGCGGTCAGAATATATGCGCGCCATCCGGCAAACTTCCGCTTAAGCCAGTCGCCCAGCCGAGGATAAAAAGATTCAAGTTCATGCGCCTTACCCAACCGCACTCCATAGGGCGGATTCATCAAGAGCACACCTTTGGGGGCGGGAGGCTCGAGCGACAAGACCTCCTGCTGATGAAGACGAACATCGATTGCGACCCCCGCTCCTTGGAACAGCCGTTGCGCCGTCTTGACTGCGGACGCATCGTGATCGGAAGCGTAGATCGCAACAGGAATTTCTTTCCGCTGCTTCAGTCTGGCGGCTTCTCGGAGCTGAGCCCACCGTTTCGCATCATGGATGTGAAATCGTTCGAAGGCGAAAGAACGAGCGAACCCAGGGGCGATCCGCCGCGCCATCAGCGCCGCCTCAAGGGGAATGGTGCCTGTCCCGCACATCGGATCCATAAGGACTTCGTCCGGCGTCCAACCGGCGAGCCGCAGAAGGCCGGCTGCCAAATTCTCTCGTAGCGGCGCCTCCACTGTGTTGAGACGATAGCCCTCGTTTGAACAGCGGCTCCCCGGACGTATCGAGATACAAGGTGACGAATTCTGCGTCGATGAATGCGTCGATGCGGATATCGGGATGGTGGGTATCCACCGTCGGCCGCTTTCTGGTTGCAGCGAGAAACTTGTCGCAGATGGCGTCTTTGATCCGTAGCGTCAAAAAATCCAGACTGGGGAGCGGACACCGATGGGCCGTCACTCTGACTTTAATGGTGTTCGAAGAGGCGAACCAGTCGGGCCACGCCAACTCATAGGCGGCCCGATAGACATCATCTGCGGTCCGATAAGGCCGATGACCGACCTCCCAGAGCACTCGGCTGGCGATGTGGCTCCAAAGATTGACCCAGTACGTCGTGGACCAGGGTGCTTGGAACCTGACACCTCCTGCCGTTGCCGCCGTCATCGGGATACCCAGCGCGTGGAGTTCCTCGTCGAGCACCTCTTCCAACCCACGCGGGCAGGGTGCAAAAAATCGGTGTTTTGTGCTATCCATGCGCTGAGGCTTCTCTACCGGCATGGCGGCCATGAAATTTTGCGGCGAATGCGGGAAATCCGTCTCGCAAAAAATCCCTCAAGGCGACAACCTTCCGCGATTCGTCTGCGATTCGTGCCAGGCCATTCACTACCATAACCCGAAGATCGTGGCAGGGTGCATCCCCGAATGGAAGGGGAGAATCCTGTTGTGTCGCCGTGCCATCGAACCAAAGTCCGGTCTCTGGACCTATCCGGCCGGATTCATGGAAATCGGTGAGGGAACCGAGGAGGCGGCCAGGCGAGAAACGCTGGAAGAGGCCGGAGCGCAAGTCACCATCGTGAGGTTGCACTCGGTGCTCAGCCTTCCCCATATCGGCCAAGTTTACTTGACGTTCATCGGCCACCTGGATGCGGAAATCTTTGAGGCAGGCGTGGAAAGTCTCGATGTACGGCTGTTCGAGCGGCAGGACATTCCCTGGGGCGACATCGCCTTTCCCGTCGTGAAGGATGCGCTGCGTCGATATGTGGATGATGTCGTGGGTGGGACGTTCCGCTTGCATGTCGCCGATCTGCCCGGCCGCCTCATCTGAATCATCGCTTCAAGGCATTTTTATGGATGACGGCGTGGATGTCTACCAGTCCCTCGTTCCGGTCAATCGCATAGAAGATGCGCCAATCGGCGACCGCATACTTGTGTAATCCCGGGAAATCAGACATGACATCGTGGCGAAGATTTTCAACGTTGGAAGCGATCCACTTGGTCTTCTCAAGGAGCCGTTGAGCCATCGGCAGACCGATGGGCGTAAGGTCTTGAACGACGCCCGCCTGAAACGTCAGCCGATACCAGGGCATCGCGTTTACCAGCGCAGCCCGAGTTTTTCAGCCAGTTCCTCGCCGGACAACCGCTCGCTATTGGCGAGAGAGGCCTTGAGTCTGGCGCGCAGCGCCTCGCCAAGTTCCAGGCCTAAGTCAGGATCGCCGATCAGTTCGCGCAAGCGGTCATCCACCAGCCCACGCACTAATTGCTTCAATTGATCTGGCGTCAGCGAGGAGAGATCCATTTCGGGAAGAGAATACGGAGGGCGGCTGGGAAATGCAAACCGCTGAGACGCTAGCTCGGAGGGGCGGTCTTTTCCAACTGCTGGATGAATCGGCCCAACCTCATCTGTTCAGGTTCTGCGACGATGAGGAATTCCATACCGATGCCTTGAGACCCGCACCAGCGCACCGCGGCATTCTCGATTTTTAGCGGAACGGCCTCTCCCGGCAGCTGCAAGAGCAGCGACACCTGCATTCCAGTGAAAGGCGTAATCAAGCTTTCGACACGACAGCCCTTCGCCGAGAGGTCACGAATGGAACCTTTGTGCCGAAACTGATCGCGCTGAACCAGGACGCTCGGCATGCTGACTATAAAACGACGGTGCTTGCGAGTGACCACTGTGGACGTCCTTCTATACGAGTGCCTTACGCGGCGGTTACAGCCAAACTCTGCAGATATTGAGCCAGCCGCTCCCGCTGGAGCTCCTCCATGCCAAGAAATTCGATGCCGAATTCGTATTGCAGCATCCAGCGCACCGTTGCCATGCGGACGGTAATGGAGAGCGCCTGCGTGGGAACATTGAGAGAAAGCGCCACCATCGCGCCGATCGTCAGCGGGCGATCCGTGACGATCTTGCAACCCCCCATGCCCAGGTTGTATACGATTCCCGTGCCCTCACAATCTCCGACAAATCGCGCGGGGAATTCGACAATGTACCGTTCATACTGGCGCTTGTTCATAGACCTGCACACACGGAAAGTGACTAGGATCGGTGCTTAAGCTCTTACGAACTCTCTCCCAGGATGAAACTACGGGCATCTGCCAAATTTGTCAAAGAAAACCGGATGTTTCACAGAACTAAGGACTGAAATGCAGCGCTTGGCCGGCAAAGTGGCGGTGGTCACCGGCAGTAGTAGCGGCATCGGCAAAGCCATCGCCCTTCGGTTTGGCGAGGAAGGGGCTAAAGTCGTCGTCGCGGCGAGAAGAAAAACGTTGTGCGAGCAGACGGCCAAGCAGATCTGCCGGAAGGGTGGGGAGGCCTTTGTCATTCAGACCGATGTCAGTCACGAAACCCAGGTCGACATGCTCTATGACAAGGCCTTGCAGCAATATGGCCGCGTGGACATTGCGGTCCACAACGCCGGCATCTTCGGCGGAAGGAGGATCGCGGAAACCACGACACCGGCCTTTGACGAAGTGATGAATGTCAATTTACGCGGCACATTTTTCTGTTGCAGAGCGGCGTTCAAGCACATGAAGGCTCATGGCGGCGGGATCATCATCAACATGTCCAGCGTGGCCGGCGTGCAAGCCTGGGCGGGGACTGGCATCTACAGCGCCTCCAAGCACGGGGTCATGGCCCTGACGAGGGCGTTGGCGGATGAAGGACGGCCGTTCAATATCAAGGTGTCCGCCATCTGTCCCGGAGGAGTGGCCGACGAATTGGTCGATTCGACGCCGGAGGAAATATTGCGCAGCGAAAAGATCAGCCCGTTCGATATCGCGGAAACGGCCGTTTATCTTTGTACGTTAGGGAAGTTCGCGGTGGTTCAGGAAGTCGTCGTCAACCGATTGGGAGCCGACTGGTAAATTGTAGCGGTAAGCGGCTACCAGTGTCGGCCATAGTGCCGGTAGAAGAAACGGGGCCCCCAGTACGGACGGCCATAGTAACCGTAGTAGCCTGGCACGCCCCATGGTCGCCCCAGATACAACCCGATGCCCACCGGCGGGTACGCATAGGTATAAGGATAGACATAGGGAGGCGGCACGATCGCAGTGGCAACGGGCGGCTGCGACAGGTGCTGTTGAAGCTGTCGCCGTGGCCGCAGTCTGTCGGTCCACCTGACCTTTCAACTGTCCGACCAGATCCTGCTGCGCCTGCACCCGGCCTTCGAGCTGCGCGATCTGCTCCTGCTGACGCTCGATGAAGGCATTCAGACAGCGGGTCTGCGCCTCATCTGTATAGTTTGAGCACTCCCAAGGCACCTGAGGAGCTTGCGGCTTCAGCGGACAGGCCGCGAAGAGCCATTCCCATCATCGCCATGCTGAGCAGGAACAATCGGCACGGGAAAGAGCGGGAGGATGTCGCGGGCTGAGTGATCATGGGATCACCTCCTTGAGAGACACTTTACACATTACCATGCGTTTTTCAGTTGCGCCAGATCGCCGCCGGCGTTTGCTTTTGTCCTTCTGGAATCCTACAATGCCGCCGCAAGCACAAAATTCCATGGCTTCTCCGACCATCTCAGGATCCAGCACAGCCAGACCTCTGCGGCGGCCGTCCTGGCCTGCCAGTCCGCTGAAACGCCGGTTCCAACAACGGCTGTTGAAGTGGTATGCAAGCTTCGGCAGGGATTTGCCCTGGCGGAAAACCTCCGATCCCTACCATATTCTCGTCTCAGAGGTGATGCTCCAGCAGACTCAGGTGGATCGCGTGATCCCGAAATATCATCAATTCCTCGATCGCTATCCGAGTTTCGAAAGACTGGCGTCCGCCCGGGTGAAAGAGGTGAAGAAACTCTGGTATCCCTTGGGGTACAACATCAGGCCGGAGCGTCTCCATAGTATTGCGTGCGAAACGGTCGAGCGGTACGGCGGCAAATTACCCAACGATCACGACGAGCTGTTGTCGTTCAAAGGCATTGGACGCTACACCGCTGGCGCCATCCGATCTTTTGCGTTCAATGAGGACGCCCCGATCCTGGATACCAACGTCATCCGCGTGCTGTACCGCGTGTTCATCGCCAAAGGTGATCCGAAGAAGCACAAGGTGAAGTTATGGCGGCTGGCAGAAACGCTGATTCCTCCCGGCAAAGGCTACGATTTCAACCAGGCCCTGATGGATTTCGGCGCGATCTGTTGTACGGCACGGACACCTTCATGCCAGGCATGCCCCATGACGCCGATCTGCAAAACATATCCGTTCAAGACTCGAGGAAAGAGCTCATGGCGAAAGTCGTCGAAGTAGCCGCCGGCTTGATCTGTGATGACGGCCGTTATCTCATCGCCAAACGCCGCACTGGCGTGCATCTCGCCGGCCTATGGGAGTTTCCCGGCGGGAAGCGCGAACAGGGAGAAAGCCTGGAGGAATGCTTGCAGCGGGAACTGTACGAAGAGTTGAGCATTCGTATCGACATTCCCGTTCCATTTCGGATCATCCGGCATGAGTATCCTGAAAAAATCGTGGAGCTGCACTTCTTTCGCTGCACCATCGGGGAGGGCCGGGCGACCCCGCTCGATTGTGCGGAAATCCGGTGGGTATATCCGTCGGAGATGGCACAGTACCAGTTTCCACCTGCCGATCGTCCGATCATCGAGGCGTTGCAGCGAGATGCGGCGGGTCCTCTCAGATGAAGGTCGTCCTCGACATCGAAACCATCCAGTGCACACGCGAGGACTGGGTCCGCCTGGCGGGAAAATGCCGGCCGGTTGAGGCGGAGCCTCCTGAATTCGATCTCTTTGCAGCAGGCGAAGCCGAAGCCGAACGCCAGGCAGAGGAGGAACAATACGCAAAATCGGCGTTCGACGGAACCTACAGCTCGATCGTCTGCATCGGCCTGTTGGAGTTCTCCGATCAGATGGAGCCGCGCGGAGCCGTGGCGTGGTATGGCGGCAATGAACGGGAGCTCCTCCGTCAGTTCTGGAGCCGTCTGGCACAGGACAAGCCGTCGTTGTTCATCACACACAATGGCCTCGGATTCGATCTACCCTTCATCAGGAAACGCTCCATCATTCATCAGGTCAAACCCAGCATGGACATCAGCCTGGCCAAGTTCAGAGTGGAACCGGTGTATGACACGATGGCCATCTGGAGCAATTGGGACACGCGTGGGTGGGTCAAGCTCGACGTATTGGCGCGGGCGTTGAATGTGGAAACCAAATCGGGCAGCGGCGATCAGGTGGCGGCGATGTGGGGGCAGGGAAAGGGACTCGAGCTCGCGCAGTACTGTCTGCAAGACACGTATGTTACGTATGCCTGCTATTGCCGGATGAACTTTCGACCGCCACTGTCCCGTGAAGTCGTCCTGCTACAGCCCGAACTGCTCGACATTGGTTGATCCCTTAGGGGGTTCGATAGGCCTCCGCTTTTTTCTTCTTCGGTGGCTTTCACGGTCGCCTTGAGCGCTTTGATCTCTTCGTCACGGTCGCGCAATTCCCGTTTCATCCAGTCGGACTCTTTACGAAGCACCCTGATTTCGGTGTCCTTCTTGGCGAGCATGTCTTTGGTTCGATTGAGCTGCACTTGCATTTCCGCCGGCCCCTCCCCCTCGATCGTCGCCATTGCTGCGGGCACCGCCATTCTCGAACCGGTGGTTGGGGCCGTGGCTGTCTTCGCAACCGGCAGCGCCGCCGGCATCGGTGCTTGCGCAAGGGCATGGTAGTCGATGACTTGAGCGATCACGCCCGCCCTGCCGCCAGCGGCATAGAGGGGAGCTGGCTCTGCTCGGGCGGCCGATTCTGGCACGAACGTCGTGACTCCCGCGCCTTTCGAAATTGTGAAATGAATGGCACTCTGCTGGACGTAAATGCTGCCCGCCGTGGGTTCAGAGCCTGACCCTGCCGATGAGGATACGCGAAACACGACTAGCTGTTCGGGTTTCGCTTTTGATAAGCCTTGTGCGAGCAGGGGAGCTAGGAACTCCGCATCCTCATCGCTGAACACTCTCATCGGCTTGCTGCCAGCGGCGGACATTCTCGATCCGTGTTGATCCTCCGCGGAATACACTCCTTTGACGATTTTCAAAATGGTGGTCTGGTCGATGATGGCCGGATGGCTGGCTTCGAAAGACCAGTCCATGATCTCTTCGAGAGAGACGCTGCCTTTTGCATTGTGCGCAATTTTTGAAGTGGAACTGCATCCGGTGACCATGAGCGACAGCCCCACGAGGGCGTACAGCGTCGCATTGATCAACCTGGTGCCGGGTGAAAGGGTTGACATCGCTGTTCTCCTTTGCCGAATGGGTGAGAAGCCGCAAGCCGACGGCGCCGCGTGCGAGAGCGCGGTTACCAGATACCTAAGCCCATCAGCGTCATGCTGAGCGCCAGCCAGCCGAAGAGCCCTACCGCGATAATGGTCTCCAGGCTCATGGTCGAATCCGATTGCTTATCGGAAGGATGTTGAGAAGACTTCATGTCGTCGCTCCGTTCGGCAATGGGTAGAGGTTTCCAAGTCGTTCATTTTTCAAGCAAAGACTATGCCCTTCATTCTCAGACTAGTGGTGGATGTAAAGATTCTGCGAAGAGATCCGGATTCGGTTTGAGAAGCTGAAAAAAATCGCCTTCAAGAAGCGCTTATGCTTTTCTTGTCTAAGGCATTGATTTGATGGATATTAGCGAATTGTCTGGTCGTCAAAGAGCGAGAGCTGCTTTCCGAGGCATCACCGGGAAGAGAGTCTTTGGAGGAGACGGTTGTCGCCGAAGAAAAAATACGTACCGAAGGAATGTGGCTACGACTGAACGATATTCGTACAGGAGTGTTCGTTTTTCGCCGGTAGATGTTCGGCCCGTGCCACCGCCCTGGCGTAGAGAGTGGACGCCGACGCATCGGAGATCGAACAGGCCACCAATTCACCTGGCCGGCATGCAAGGTCCGTCTTATTCCAAATCACGGTCACGTTGCCGTCACTTTTTCCCATGGCCTGTAAGCTGGATTTCTTCGCGTCGCCTTCGACGAGGACGGGGAGTGTCTCGCCGAGATACTCGCGGTTCCGCTCCGTCGAAATGCGACGCTGCAGCTCGACTAAGGCGGTGACGCGGCGCGATTTGACCTCGTGGGGAACGTCGTCGGTAAATTTCCTTGCGGCGATGGTATTCGTCCGTTCTGAGTAAAGAAAGATAAAGGCGGAATGGTACCTGACCTCTTCCAGCAGGCGATACGTGTCCGCAAACTCCTCCTCGGTCTCCGAGCAGAATCCCGCAATAATATCCGTCGTCAGGACAATGCGTGAATTCATCGAGCGGATTCGTTCGACAAGCGACAAGTATTCGCGTCTCGTGTAGGTGCGGTTCATCATGCCCAGGATGCGATCATTCCCCGATTGCGCGGGGAGATGGATGTGCTTACAAATCTTGGGATGGCAGACCACTGCCTCCAGCAAAGGCGGAGGAAAGTCCTTCGGATGCGGAGACGTGAATCTCACACGTTCGATCCCGGGAATGTCCGCGACGGCGGTCAAAAGACGGGCAAAGTCCCAGTCGCCGGATCGGTAGGAATTGACGTTCTGGCCCAGAAGTGTGATCTGCTTGAAGCCTTCACCGGCGATACGGGCGGCTTCGTCGAGAATACCGTGCGGATCCCGGGACCGTTCACGCCCGCGTGTATAGGGAACCACACAGAAACTGCAGAAGTTGTCGCAGCCGCGCATGACGGCGATCCATGCGTTGACGCCGGGAATGCGCTCGGGGACGATGTCATCGTAGGTCTCATACTCGGACAAATCCACGGCCAAGGCTTTCAGATGCTCATCCTGTTCCTGGGCATGAACCGCATCTCGAATCAGTCTCGGCAGTTGACGATAGGAGTCGGGGCCGGCCAACAGATCGACCAGCGGCTCCTGCTTGGTGAGCTCCTCCTTGAGATTTTGCGCCATGCAGCCCAGAACACCAACGACCAAGGACCGGCTTCTTTTGAGAGCCTTGAGGTCGGACAGATGCGTGTACACCTTCGTGTGGGCGTTTTCGCGAATGGCACAGGTATTCATGAGAATCACATCGGCGGATTCCCGATCTTCGGTCATGACATACCCTTCGCGCACAAGCAGTGCTCGAACGAGCTCGGAGTCATACTCGTTCATCTGACAACCGAACGTTTCGATGTGCACCTGGCGACTGTGACCGGGCCCAAGACTCATGACAGTGTTCCTTCCATCTCGTTCATCATCAGTCGGCCGACCGCCCAACGATCGGAAGCGCCTGTAATCGTGACTTCGTGGGTCTGATTGACCAGCGCCGATTCACTCGCGACGCCAACCTTGAGAAAATGCGGCGTCGTCCCGAGACGCAGACCTTCGGTTTGTCCTTCTTCAAACAGCACTGAGACCGAGCTGCCGATCCAGCGTTCCGCAAATGTAAGCCGTTTCTGACGCGACAACTGGGCCAGTGTCTGGGCGCGCTGCCGTGCGACCTCAGTTGAAATATCTTGAGGCATCTTGGCTGCCGCTGTTCCAGGCCGTCTCGAGTATGTGAACACATGAAAATAGGAGAATGGAAGGCGGTTGCACACCTCGACGGTTTCCTGGAATGCCTCGTCGGATTCGCCGGGAAAGCCCACCATCAGATCGGTGCCCAACGCCAGATCCGAAACTCGTGAAAGAGCACGCTCAATAAGCGACACGAATGACCCTACGTGATACGGGCGGTTCATGGCGCTGAGCACCGCATCGTTTCCACTTTGAAGCGGAACGTGCAGGTACGGGCACAACTTGCGTCCAGCGCCCATCCGCTCTAGCAGTGGTTCGGTCACCGTTGTCGGTTCGATCGACGACAACCGAATACGCTGGATGCCACCGATGGCTTCCAAGCGATCGATGAGGGCGCTGAGGTCGACGCCGTTTGAGTGATACTGACCGATGTTCACCCCCGTGAGGACCAGCTCTCGACGGCCGCATGCCGCCTGCGATTCAGCCTCTGCAAGAACGTCGTCGAGAAGCCGGCTGCGTTCATGTCCTCTCGCAAACGGAATGAGGCAGAAGCTGCACATCACGTTGCATCCATCTTGAATCTTTAACAGGGCACGGGTGGCATCAGACTCGCCGAACTCCGGGAGGACGAACTCCTCGCGAGCGATCGTTCTCGTATGCAGCACCTCCGGCGTCGGCTGTTTCCGAAGCACCTCCGGAGGCGGCAAGAACGAGGGCAGGTCCGACTTGAATTGGTTGCCAACGATGAGATCAATTCCGGGAATATTTCGCAATTGATTCATCCCTGTCTGAGCGTAACAGCCAGTCACCGCCACGAAGGCATCCGGAGAATGTTTCAACGTCTTTCGAATCACATACCGGCAAGTGCGCTCCGCCTCGGCCGTGACCGAGCAGGTGTTGACGACGAGCAGATCGGTCGGCTCTCCCCAGGCCACGACCGTGTAACCTCTACGCCGCAACTGGGACTCGAGCACAGACGTTTCCGCTTGGTTGAGCCGGCAGCCGAGGCTGTGAAGTGACGCACGCTTTCTCATGAACCGCGCATTATAGAGAGCTCTTTGCAGGAGGGGCAAGTCCGGCGTGAAATACACCTTGTAGGTTGAAGGGGTCCGACCGCCGTGGTAGCATGGCATTTGAAAACTTCACCCGAGGATTCGGTGGCGATTCGGCTCCTCATCGTGTGCGGCTTTCTCTCCCTCAGCCTGCTTCTCGTGCACGACGCCTGTGCCAAGGACGTGCTGCCCGTCGAACCGGACCTTAGCACCCGCATTGATGAGTTATACGACCACGAAGCTCGCTTGTTTCTCATGCTGTATTCGTTAAAAGGGGACGGTCACGTGGACTACATCACGGGGCGCATGGTCCAGGAGTACGCCCGCAGCAACTTCGGCAATCCTGTGTATCAGACCGAAGTACACCCGCTCTTCTACTGGTGGAATCATATAATGTGGAACGATCCTGAACAGGATGGTGTCAACGGCAACGAGCGCATCTATCAGGAAAATGTGGAATTCGACATTTCCCGCTATAAACCCTGCACCTTCAACGGGCAGCCTTGTTGAGCCGGCAGCTTCTCACTCTGGACTCATCGATCCAAATGGCGATTCTCCTAAAGTCGTGACCTGTCTAGTGCTATTCTAGGCACGCACAGAAGCTATCCGATCACATGGCTGCCTCCTTCGCACAAATCCTCGGGAATAAGCGCATTGCGCTGATGCTGCCGTTGGGGTTCGCCTCCGGACTGCCTCTCGCACTCACATCGGGGACTCTGCAGGCCTGGTTGACGGTCGCGGGACTGGATCTCAAAACCATCGGGATATTTACACTGGTCGGCCTTCCGTACAGCCTGAAGTTTCTCTGGGCGCCCGTCATGGATCGGATCACTCTCCCCTGGTTGGGGCGACGGCGCGGCTGGATGCTCGTCACGCAGATTGCGGTGGCCGCCGGATTGGCGCTGATGGGAGTGATCGGTACCGAGAGCGGACCACGGCTGGCTCGGCGGCATCGCGATCGCCGTCGCATTCATGTCTGCATCCCTGGACATCGTCTTTGACGCCTATCGTACGGATGTCCTGCTGTCCGCCGAGCGGGGGTTCGGCGCCGCAGTTTGGGTGAATGGATATCGTCTGGCTCTCTTGCTGGCGAGTGCCGGAGCCTTGGTGCTGGCCGACCACATCGGCTGGCAGGGCACCTACCTGGCGCTGGCTGCTCTGATGGCGGCAGGATCCGTGACCGTCCTCCTCAGCCCGAACCCTCCGGCAGGCGGCCTCCCGCCGAAGACGCTCAAGGAAGCGGTCGGATTACCGTTGCGTGAACTCTTCGCCAGGCCCGGCATTTATGGACTACTGAGCCTCATTGTCCTCTACAAGGTTGGAGATGCCGTCGCTGGATCGTTGCAGACGGCCTTCTTCATCGGCGGTCTCGGCTTTACCGCAGGGGAGGTCGGATATGTGAAAGGTCTCGGCATCGCCGCCACGTTGATCGGCGCGTTGGCGGGCGGCATGGTGATGGCCAAAACCGGGTTGGCCCGTTCGCTCCTGCTCTTCGGGATTCTCCAGGCGCTGTCCAATCTTTCCTTCATGCTGCTGGCCTGGATCGGAAAGAGTTACGAGGCTCTTGCGGCTTCAGTCGTCATCGAAAACGTCACGGGTGGCATGGGCACGGCAGCCTTCGTCGCGCTTGTGATGTCCCTCTGCGACCATCGGTATACGGCGACGCAATTCGCGTTGCTGTCTTCACTGGAAGCCTTCGGGCGGGTCTTTTCAGGTCGTCCCTCGGCTGAAGCCGTGAGCCTTCTGGGATGGGGCTGGTTCTTTTTTCTCTCGTTCCTTCTCGCGTTGCCTGGTTGCTGGCTCGTGTGGCACTACCGCCGGCAGCTCGCCCCTGACGCAGGCGAAGCCACCGCCGCGGAATCTCCGGTCATGAAACCGGCTTAAGACGTCGCTGAAGAAACAGCACGAACAAGAGCAGGGTGGGCAAGGGTGCGAGAGCATAGGGCACCAACCAAATCCAGACATTCTTGGCTCTCATGCGGGTCTGATCGATCATCCAGACGAAGACCCAGATCATGAGGCCGATGTAATTGAGCGCCATCCATCTCGTCGTGTGTATTTTCAAGCCACTGGCGCTGTCCGGGGTACCGTGGATGAGAAATGCGCCCAAGATGACCACGAATAATCCCAATAGTATCGCGACGAGCTTTTTGCTCCATACGAACATGACAAGCTCCTCCAGCAGGTTCAAAGCAATAGGACGTTGTCCAACGATCGAAACCTTGCGGTAGGCTAAAGATGAGATCGAGATTTGTCAAAGGAAAGCATCCATGAGCCTGCTTCGGCTCACGATCGTCGTTATTGGGCTGGGCTTGGGCATCGCGCTAGTTCTGTCCAATCCGACGACGGACGACTACCTGCTGTTCGTCGAAGGCCAGTTGGGAAAGGCGATGGACCGCAGCGAACAGAACCAATCGACGCGCGAGCAGGCCATGTTGAAATCGATCTTCCGCTCCCACAGCCACGAACTGATGGAGACCGCCGTTCGTCCCCACACGCTTCGTCGAAATTGGGGCGTGATGAGCATTTACGAAACCTCCGTGTTCGACGTGCGCATCGTCGTGCTTGGCGTCGCTGGCTCCTTTATTCCACTTAAGGGAATCGATGAGGCCATCCTCCGTCTCGGACGCCTCGCCTTCTAAGATTTAGCTCCCCATCAGTTACTCCACAGCTGTGGATAACCTGTCTTATTTTCCATCAAATTGGCCTTGCGCAACTGTTAGCTGCTATCCACAGGCTTTCCTCCGTTTCCACAGGAAAGCCACAATATTTAGTATTGACAATTCCTGGCAATAGCTATATGTAGTCATCCCCGTGAACGACGACATCAAATTCACAGACATCACCGGTCAAATATCCACACCGGTGAGGTCCTTTCGGCCTACTACTTCCGTAGGGTCCGAGGGAGGCTGCAATTAGCTCGGAATTCAGGGAGGAGGCATCGTGAGAATAGAACGGCGATTTACACGTTCCGGACAGAGTCCCTATGAAGGGTTGCAGTTCGTGAAACGCTCATCGGAGATACGCAACCCTGATGGATCGACCGTCTTCAAGTTGGACCAAATCGACATCCCTGAATCCTGGTCACAGCTCGCCATCGACATCCTGGCTCAAAAGTATTTTCGCAAAGCGGGCGTTCCGCAGAGGGATGAGGCCGGCAATCCTCTCCTGGGAGTCTGACGGGAAACCTGTTTTGGGAGGAGAGCGCGACGCCAGGCAGGTGTTCGAGCGCATGGCCGGCTGCTGGACGCATTGGGGCAAAGCCTACGGCTACTTCAAGACCATCGAGGACAGCGCGGCGTTTCACGACGAATTGTGCTACATGCTCGCCCACCAGATGGCCGCGCCGAATTCTCCGCAGTGGTTCAATACCGGCCTGCACTACGCCTACGGCTTGTCTGGTCCCGCTCAAGGTCATTTCTACGTCGATCCGAAGACACGCGAAGTGGTGAAAGCGACGAATGCGTTCGAGCATCCGCAACCCCATGCCTGCTTCATTCAATCGATCGAAGACGACCTCGTCAACGAAAACGGGATCATGGATCTTTGGGTGCGGGAAGCCCGGCTCTTCAAGTACGGGTCAGGAACGGGTACAAATTTTTCGAAACTGCGCGGCGACGGTGAAGCGCTCTCTGGCGGCGGACGCTCGTCCGGACTCATGTCGTTTCTCCGCATCGGGGACCGAGCGGCCGGCGCCATCAAGTCCGGTGGCACCACCAGGCGTGCCGCCAAGATGGTCTGCCTGGACTTGGACCATCCCGATATCGAGGAATTTATCGATTGGAAGGTGATTGAAGAGCAAAAAGTCGCGGCGATGGTGACGGGCTCGAAAATTTGCGCCCAACGCCTCAACGCCGTCCTCAAGGCCTGTCATATGGTCGATGTCGATGGCACGCCCCATGTGTCCATCGACCCCAAGCAGAATTCGATCCTCCGCGAAGCGCTGACAGCGGCCCGCCGCGACAACGTGCCTGACGCCTACATTCAGCGGATGTTTTCCTACGCGCAGCAGGGTTTCACGCATTTTCTCTTTCATGAGTACGACACCAACTGGGACGGCAGGGCCTATCAAACCGTTTCGGGACAAAACTCGAATAACAGCGTGCGCATCCCCAATGAGTTTTTCGCCGCCTTGGAAGCGGATGGCGATTGGCAGCTCAAGCGACGGATCGACGGGAAAATTTCCAAAACTGTCAAGGCGCGTGATCTCTGGGACCGCATCGCCTGGGCTGCGTGGATTTGCGCCGACCCTGGAACTCAATACGACACCACCATCAACGAGTGGCATACCTGCCCCGAAGACGGACGTATCAATGCCTCGAACCCCTGCTCGGAATACATGTTTCTCGACGACACGGCTTGCAACCTGGCGTCGCTGAATCTGGCGCAATTCTTTACGCCGGAAGGCCAGTTCGAACTTGAGCACTTCCGCCACGCGGTCCGGATTTGGACGGTCGTGTTGGAGATCAGCGTGCTCATGGCGTCGTTCCCGAGTCGCTCGATCGCCGAAAAGAGCTATCAGTTCCGCACCCTCGGCCTGGGGTACGCCAACCTCGGCACCGTCTTGATGCGGCAGGGCATCCCTTACGATTCAGAGAAGGCTCTCGCCATCTGCGGAGCGCTCACCTCCATCATGACCGGTGAGGCCTACAGCGCGTCGGCGGAAATGGCGGCTGAACTCTGGCCGTTCCCCGGGTATGCCAAGAACCGAGACGCCATGTTGCGCGTGATTCGCAATCACCGCCGCGCCGCCTATACTGCGCCGACGGACGAATTCGAGGGGCTCACGATCACACCGGCGGGTATTCAAGCCGAACATTGTCCTCCGGATCTCCTGATCGCCGCGAGACGGGCATGGGATCGGGCCCTGGAACTCGGAACCGCTTACGGATACCGCAATGCTCAGGTCACCGTGATCGCGCCGACCGGTACGATCGGTCTCGTCATGGATTGCGATACGACGGGTATCGAACCGGACTTCGCTCTGGTCAAGTTCAAGAAGCTGGCCGGCGGAGGCTACTTCAAGATCATCAATCAAAGTCTGCCGCCCGCGCTCGAAACTCTGGGCTATACCTCCTCACAAGTGCAGGATATCGTCAACTATTGTGTGGGCCGCCAGACCTTGCAGAGCGCGCCCTTCATCAATCACGAGACACTGAAACAAAAGGGGTTTGACGATGCAGCGCTAGCCCGAATGGAAAGCGGGTTGGCGCAGGCGTTCGAAATCCAGTTTGCCTTCAATAAGTATGTGCTCGGGGAAGAGTTCTGCCGCGCCAAACTCGGGCTCACCGACGTTCAGCTGACCGAGGCCAATTTCAACATGTTGAAGGCGCTCGGCTTCACGCAAGAGGAGATTGCCGCCGCCAACGATTACTGCTGCGGCACCATGACCGTAGAAGGCGCGCCGCACCTCAAAGCCGAGCATCTGCCTGTATTCGACTGTGCCAATCGCTGCGGTCGCATCGGCCAACGCTATATTGCCGTCGATGCCCATATTCGTATGATGGCGGCTGCCCAGCCCTTCATCAGCGGAGCCATCAGTAAGACGATCAACATGCCGGCGGACGCCACTCTGGAAGACGTCAAATCGGCCTATCTCTTCGCCTGGAAGAGCATGGTGAAAGCCGTGGCGCTCTACCGCGACGGCTCAAAACTGAGTCAGCCGCTGTCCGCGTCCACTGACAGTGGAAAGACCGTCGAGGCATCCACCGAAGTCTTGAACATTGCCGAGAAGATCACCGAACGGGTGCTGGTGCGCTATCTGGCCAAGCGGCGTCCGCTACCAGCCAGGCGAAACGGGTACACGCAAAAGGCGGTCATCGGAGGGCATAAGCTCTATCTCAGAACCGGTGAGTACGAAGACGGGACGGTCGGCGAGATCTTTCTGGACATGCACAAGGAAGGAGCCGCCTTCCGGAGCCTCATGAACTGCTTTGCAATCGCCATTTCGCTGGGCCTCCAGCACGGCGTCCCCCTCGAGGAGTTCGTCGAGGCCTTCGTGTTTACACGCTTCGAGCCCAATGGCCCGGTCAAATTGAACGACCGCATCAAGATGTCCACGTCGATCATCGACTATATCTTCCGGGAGTTGGCGGTGACGTACTTGGATCGGTACGATCTGGCACAAGTCAAGGAAGAGGATTTGCGGATGGACTCCGTCAAAAAGGACGCGCCGGATCCCGAGTGCTCCGAAGAGGAAGCGGACCCGCAGACTCTCGCCTCTTCCTCGATCAGCACGGAGCTGTTTCCCTCCAGACGGGGCATGCAACCGAGACATGGAGGCAACGGTCACGGAAACGGCAATGGCAGCGTGACGCACAAGGTGGAACTCAAGCGGGAAACGTTGACGTACACAGCCGAGGCCGTGAAGTACGCGCGCCTTCAAGGCTATGAAGGGGATCCTTGCCAGGGCTGCAACGAGTTCAAGCTCGTCAGAAATGGCACCTGTTTGAAATGCATGGGTTGCGGCGCCACAAGCGGATGCTCATAGGAGGGTGCGGCCATGAGCCCGACGCTTCGGGAACAGGGCATCGAAACGGTCCACGACCAAGTCGTGAGCCTGGTCGCTCAACGCTGGGCCAAGGCGTTTGTCTGCAAGGTCACGATCAAAACAGGCCTTGATCAGAATCCTTGGACGGAGCCCAACCAGCCTTGCGACATCGTGGGGTGGTACGTGAGCTCCGGCGGCAACACGATGGAATGGATGGCGGAAGTCGAAACTGAGGACTCCCTGGGGGATCCCCTGGTGGTCGACAAATGGAAAAGGACGATCACGCGTGGCATTCCCTTCTATCTGCTCGTGCCACGTGGGCTGAAAGAAGTGGCGTTCAAGCTGACCCAGGAGCAGGCACTCACCGTCAGCTGCGTCTATGAATTCACTTTTATCAATGGGGTATGTCACATTCTTTGAGGGCAGGGAACCAGCGCGCCTGAACAGGCCCACATGCTTGCGGTTCACCCGCGGGAAGTGATAGGAGTACGGGCGCTCGTCATAGGGGCTTTCGCATGCCAACCACCACGCAATTGGTCATCAGCAGTCAGAGCCGTCCCGGCGTGATGGCGCAAGTCGCCTCCGTCCTGGGAGAGGCAGGCGTCAACATCAAGGCCTTTTCCGCTCCAGAAGTCACCGGCACGGGCAAACTCAGACTTTTGGTTGCCGATCTTGAGGGGGCTCGTACCGCCTTGCGGATGGCCAAGATCAAGTTCGCTGAAGAAACCGCGCTCATTTTGAGCTTGGAAAACAAACCGGGAGCCCTGAACGAAGTCGCCGACCTGTTGACGAAGGCGCGCATCAATATCAAGTGCGGCTATTGCACTCCTTCACGGGAAGGCAAACGCGCGATCGTCGTCCTCACCGTTGCGAATACCGAAAAGGCTCTTTCCATTCTTCGGGATCAATCGCTCGACGAGTTCTAGTCGAGGTGCTGATGTCTCACTGCATCCGCTAGGAATTGACCGCTCTTCGGATGATGTGCGACCCGATAGGCCTGAGGGAATGAGCATGCCCGGCGGTCGTGTGCCTGCCCTGGCTTTCTTCCCCGCATTCCTTCTCATTGTCAGCTTCGTCGCAGGATGCAGCAGTCCTGCCCCCAAACCCGTCTACTTTCCCGGCTACCCCGTGGGCTATATCGAGCGTGGGATGGCGTCCTGGTATGGACCAGGATTTCATGGCAACAAGACAGCCAATGGGGAACGGTACGACATGCACAAGCTGACGGCCGCCCATCGGACGCTCCCGCTCGGATCCATCGCGGTCGTTCGATCGGCCACCACCGGCAAAGAGGTCACCGTGCGCATCAACGACCGCGGCCCGTTCGCCAAGGGGCGTGTTCTCGACCTCTCGTATGCGGGGGCTCAGACGCTCGGCATGGTGGGGCATGGAACTGATCAGATCGAGCTTCGTGTGATTGGATTTCAGGGCAGAACCGCAGAAATGGGGTCCCTGAGGGTGCAAATTGGGTCCTTCGTCGAACATCAAAATGCAGCGACACTCCTGCAGCGGGCCCAACGGATCCACACGGGAGGAAGGATTCAGGCGGTGGACCTTCCTGATGGAAGGCGATACCGCGTTCAAATAGGGGAGTTCAAGACCGAAGCTCAAGCCGAGTCGGCCGCCAGGAGGCTGGAAGCGGATTTGGCCGTACAGTCCTTTGTTTTTCGGGACGATAGCTGAGTCCTGAAATATAAGCCAATGATTTTACGGCAACTTTTCCTGAAGTGCTTGCCCCTCATTCAGGCCTATGATACATGTACACCTCATGAAAACCGTACCCCCCCATGGCGCCTTCCGCATCGACCTTGGCCTTTCCCCCATGTGCCTCTCCTGTCCAATCGCTGGAAGGAGCCCTCTGTTGTCCTGTGTCCGGACGACCGTGCGCGTGACCCGTCCCTAAACCCGGAACCTCTATGGATATTGCGATTCTGCTCGGCCTTATTGTTCTTTCTGCCGTGATTTCGACGGCGGAAATCGGGTTTTTCGCCGTGAATGAGACCAAGCTCCGCGCATTGGCTCAAATTCATAACCACCGCGCCAAAATGGCACTCCATTTGCGAAGCGACCCCCAAAAGCTTCTGGCCACGATCCTCGTCGGAGACCGGCTGGTCGGCACCGCCATTCCGATGTATGCGACGTTCCTCACCTTGAACACCTATGGGGCCGATCGGACCTTCTTCGATGATACGATCGCCGTCGTGGTCGGGTTGCTCACCTTCGTGCTGCTCGTCTCGGTGGACGTGGTACCCAAGACGTTGGCCGCCAAATTTGCGGTGCCTGTGACGTTGAACATGGCCTATCCGGTCTATGGCGTCCAATTCCTTCTCAGACCGATCCTGGCGGTCATGGTGCCATTTATCCATAAGGTGACCGGCGGGAAGGGATTGACCTTGCCGCTGGTGACCGAAGAAGAGCTCAAAATCATGCTTGACGAAGGAGGGAAGGCCGGTGCCATCGAGGTCGAAAAGGTCAAGATGATCAAGAACGTCTTCCAGTTGAAAGACATCACGGCGGAAGACGCCATGACGCCCCGTCTCTATGTCTTTTCCTTGGACGGCAATTTGCGGCTCAAAGAGGCGCAGGAACTCTTGTATGCCTCCAAGTATTCGAGAATTCCCGTCTATGACGGCACCCTCGACAATATCACCGGCATCCTCTACAAGAGCCGGGCCTTAACCGAACTGGCCAAAAACCAGACGGACGCCAAGTTGAAGGAAATCGCCTATCCGCCCATCTTTGTGCCGGCCGGGAAAACGGCCGACGATCTGATGAAGCAATTTCAACAGGAAAAGCGGCACATGGCGGTGGTTGTGAACGAATTCGGCGGCGTCATGGGCATTGTGACGCTCGAAGACCTGCTTGAAGAAGTCGTCGGCGAGATCATGGATGAAACCGACATCACCGAGGAGTTGATCAAGCGCCTGGGCAAGAACCACATCCTCGTGCACGGCCGTACGGAAGTGCGAAAGGTGAATGATTTCCTCAAGGTCGATCTCGGCGACGAAGCGGTGACGATCAGCGGGCTGATTCAGCAGGAATTGGGTCGCATTCCCAAAGTCGGAGAAGAACTACGGATCGGAAACTGCCGGATACTCGTCCATGAAGCCGAACCCCGCTCCATCAGGAGCGTTCAGATCTTCCGTGAAGAAAAAACGCCCGTTGCAGTGGAAGCTCCCAACTTTAATCTGGTCGGCTAACGGACTGCCTGTCATCGCGCTCCGGCTCCACGAGCGCCTGGAATTCCTTTTCGGTCAGCACGGTAATCCCCAGTTTCGCGGCCTGTTCCAGCTTGGAGCCGGCCTCGTCTCCCGCGACCACGTACGAGGTCTTTTTACTCACGCTGGAGGCGACGCGGCCCCCATGCTCTTCCACTAACTGCCCGGCCTGCTCTCGGGTCAGATCCCTGAGCCCTCCCGTGAAGACAACAATTTTCCCCGCAAGCGAGGCGGTTGCGGAAGAAGGCGGGGGCGCGTCGATCGTAAAGCCGCGGTCGAGTAACTCTCGAATCACCCCACGATTGTGCTCTTCCGAAAAATATGACACCAGGCTCGCCGCAATTTCCGGTCCTATGGCCGCAACTTGCCGCAGCCTGGCTTCATCGGACTCCATGATTCGGGCCAGCGATCCGAATTCCCGCGCGAGAACCTTAGCAATGTGCTGTCCGACCTGCCGGATACCCAGTCCCATCAAAAACCGGTCGAGGGAAACGTTTTTGCTGCGTTCGATGGCAGCAAGCAGCAAGCTGGCAGAGCGGTCAGCGAATCCCTCAAGAGTGAGCAGTTGTGGTTTGGTCAGCCGATACAGGTCGGCGAGCGAACGCACGAGCGCGGCCTCCACCAGTTGCGCCACGGTCTTCTTTCCGAGCCCTTCGATGTTGAGCGCTCCCTTCGATGCGAAATGCTCGATGGCGCCCTTGAGCTGCGCCGGACAGACGGACTGGCCGGTGCAGTAGTAGTACGCACCCTCCTTGGCAACGTTCGAGCCGCACACGGGGCAGTGATCCGGCATTCGAAAGGGCTCACCGCGGACCTCTTCCGGTACGGTCACCCGCTCGGCGATGGCCGGAATGACATCGCCCGCCCGTTCCACCCGGACGGTATCGCCGACACGGATGTCCTTTCTCGCCACCTCATCGGCGTTATGGAGCGTCGCTCGGCTGATCGTGACACCGCCAACTTCCACCGGGATCAGCAATGCAAGTGGGGTCAACGTGCCGGTGCGCCCGACGGATACCGCAATGTCCTGAACCTTCGTGACCTCCTTGCGCGGAGTAAACTTGTACGCGACCGCGAAGCGCGGGCTTCTCGATCGGTAGCCAAGTCGGTCCTGCCAATCCCGCCGGTTGACTTTAATCACGACGCCGTCGATTTCATAGGGGAGGCTGTCGCGGAGAGTCTCGGTGTCGCGATGATAGTCGGCTGCCTCTTCGATGGATCCGCAGAGGCGCCGATGCAACGGCACCGGAAAGCCCCATCGCGACAAGGCATCGAGTTCTTCCCAGTGAGTGAGCAGTCCTTTCCCGGACAGCGCCATGATCTCGTAGCAGGTCAACGCGAGAGGCCGGGCAGCCGTCATCGCCGAGTCGAGCTGGCGCAAGGCTCCCGATGCGGCATTTCTCGGGTTCGCAAAGCCTTCCTCGCCGCGCTCGGTCATCGTGCGGTTCATGGTTTGGAAATCATCGAGCCGCATATACACTTCACCGCGCACGACCAGTCTTGCAGGGTAGCTCGTATTCGGCATCAATTGGAGGGGCAGCGCCCGTATCGTTCGCAGGTTGACCGTGACGTCCTCTCCGGTGGTCCCGTCTCCTCTAGTGGCGCCTCGAGTAAACATGCCCCCTTCGTACAGCAGCTCCACCGAAAGCCCGTCGAATTTTGGCTCCGCCGTGTACTCAACGGTGCCGACCTCCAGCTCGCGCTTCATCCGTTGGTCGAATGCCAGCACATCGCCGCGGTCGACGAGCGAATCCAGACTGAGCATCGGCTGTTCATGGCGGACTTTTTTCAGGGAAGCGAGTGGAGGCGCACCCACGCGTTGCGTCGGTGAGTCCGTCGTGACCAATTCCGGGTGAGTCCGCTCGAGCTCCGATAACTCCCGAAACAGGCCGTCATAGGCCGAATCAGAGATTTCAGGTTTGGCCTTAACGTAATAGAGGTAGTCGTGGCGCCGGATCTCATCCCGCAAGGCTATGAGGCGAGCCTGGAGTTCTGCCGTCGTCATGGAGTCGAACTGGGATCCGGGACATTCAGCAGGGGAAAACGACCCCTCAACGCCAGTTGTTACCATAGCCCACGCCAGACGGTCAAACCTGCGGTCTGGCCCCATTCTCTTTGACTTTCGCGCCCTTGGCCATTATTCTATCCAATCCAATTGAGAGGATTGCGAGCACTGCGGCACTCTGATCGCGGAACGTACGGGCACGCATCCGCGTGCGATGAGGAGGAAGACATGGAGGGGGAAGCGCGTGTAAGAAGATCCCTGCTGAGACCGGCCGGAAGGATCATCGTGCTGATTTGTGGAGGGCTGGTGTTCAGCGGTTGTGTACTGTCGGAAAAATACGAGGCGGAAAAGGCACGGAGCCTCAATTTTCAGCGTCTCCTCGCCCAGGAAGAAAAGCGGACGGGCGAACTGGACAATGAGGTCAAACGGACCAAGCGGGAGTTGACCGAATACGAAACACGCAACCGCGAACTCACCGCTCAGGTGCAGGCCGTACGCGAGCAATTGGCGCGCGCAGCAGGAAGAGAGTGAGGCGATCAAAGAGGCCGCGGTCCTCGAACGCAAGGCGAAGGCGGACATGAAGCGCTCGGCGCCTCCCATCCCCAAAACTCCACCGCCGGAATCCACGCCGAGCATGAGCGAGCTATTGGGAACGCCACCGGGGTCTCAGCCCGACGCATCGTCCCCTCCGGCTGATCTACAAATGGATGCCAAGGTTGGAACGAATATCCATGTCGTGAAGCCGGGGGAGACCCTCTATCGCATCAGCCGGCGTTATGGCGTGAAAGTCGACACCTTGCGCAAGTGGAACAAGCTTCCAGACGACATCATCGAAGTCGGACAAAAATTGATCGTGAGTCAGGAGCCATAGGCGAAACCGTGCCTTCTCCGACCTATTCTCTCAGTCTCGAGGAATTCCGCCGGTACGCCCGGGAGGGGAATCTCATCCCCCTCTATCGCGAAATTCTGGCGGACTACGACACGCCGGTCTCGGCCTTCGCCAAAATTGATCACGGCCCGACCGCGTATCTGCTGGAAAGCATCGAGGGCGGAGAGAAGTGGGCGCGTTATTCCTTCCTGGGGAGCGGTTCTCCGGTTGTCATCTATGAGGACCGCGGGGACCTCGTTCAACTCCGGGGGAAGCGGAAGAAGCGCATTGCGAGCCGCGGTAAACCGCTCGAACGGCTCCAGGAAATCATGGCCGCCTATCGACCCGTCGTCGTTCCTGACCTTCCTCGCTTTGTCGGAGGCGCCGTCGGTTATCTCAGCTATGACATCGTCAGGACGTTCGAAGACTTGCCGGGGCGCCAGAAGGAGCACATCAACATCCCGGATTTTGCCTTTCTTCTCACCGATACCTTGGTGATCTTCGACAACGTCTCCCAGAAGATCAAAGTCGTCGCCAATGCTCACGTCACGTCTACCCGGGACCGCGATGTGAAGCGGGCGTATCGTGCAGCGACGGACCAAATTGAACGGATGATCGCGCGCCTCAAGCGCCCGCTCCGTAGAACTCGGCCTCACCGGAGACGCCGGCCGATCACGTTCACGTCAAACATGAGCAAGGCCGACTTCGAAAAGATGGTGGTGCGCACGAAGGAATACATCCGGGCCGGCGATGTCGTCCAAACCGTCCTCTCCCAGCGATGGGAAACAAACGTTCAGGCGCCGCCGTTGCAGTTGTACAGGGCGCTTCGCGTCGTGAATCCGTCTCCCTATATGTATTATCTGCGCGTGGCAGGCGTAGAGCTGGTCGGCTCATCGCCCGAAACGCTGGTTCGCTGCGAGGACGGCGTGATCACGGTTCGGCCGATCGCGGGCACGCGCCGTCGTGGACAGAGCGCCGAAGAGGACCTGCAGCTGGAACGCCGCCTCCTGGCGGACGACAAGGAGCGGGCCGAGCACGTCATGTTGGTGGACCTGGGCCGCAACGACGTTGGACGCGTCGCCCATTCCGGCTCGGTCGCCGTCGACTCGTTGATGCACGTCGAACGCTACTCCCATGTGATGCACATCGTCTCGAACGTGACCGGACGCCTCGATCCGAGCAAAACCTCCTACGACGTCTTGCGCGCCTGCTTTCCTGCCGGAACCGTCTCGGGAGCACCGAAAATCCGGGCCATGGAGATTATCGACGAATTGGAGCCGACCCGGCGGGGTCCCTATGCCGGCGCCGTCGGCTATTTCAGTTTTTCCGGTAACATGGACATGTGCATCAACATCCGCACGGTCGTGATCAAGAAGCACCAGGCGTTTATTCAGGCCGGCGCCGGCATCGTAGCGGATTCGATTCCCGAGCATGAATACGAAGAAACCTGCAATAAGGCGCGCGCCATGATGAAGGCGCTCGAGCTGGCGGAGCAGGGATTGGAATAACGGCAGGAACCGCCATGTTGTTGATGATCGATAATTACGATTCATTCACCTACAACCTCGTCCAGTACTTCGGGGAGCTGGGCGAAGATGTCCGCGTCTACCGGAACAACAAGATTTCTGTCCAGCAGATCGAGGCGCTGAAGCCCAACCGCATCGTCGTCTCGCCGGGGCCTTGCACCCCCAATGAAGCTGGTGTCTCCGTCGAGGTGATCAAGCATTTTTCCGGACGCTTGCCTGTACTCGGTGTCTGTCTCGGCCACCAGTCGCTGGCGGTGGCGTTTGGGGGCCAAGTCGTGAGGGCCGAACGCCTGATGCACGGCAAGACGTCCCGCATCCAGCACGACGGACGGACGATTTTCCGGGAGCTGCCGAATCCCTTCGATGCGACCCGCTATCATTCGCTGATTGTCGAGCGGGCAAGCCTCCCGTCCTGCTTTGAAGTATCCGCCGAAACAGCCGAAGGCGAGATCATGGGCATGCGCCATACCTCCCTCGGCGTGGAAGGCGTGCAGTTCCATCCGGAATCGATCCTGACCTCGGCAGGGAAGGATCTCCTCCGCAATTTCCTCAAGATGTGACCCCTCCCATGGTTACGATCAGAGACGCCATCGCCAAATTAGCCGACCGTCTCACGCTGACGGAAAAGGAAGCGGAAGAGGTCATGCGCGAAATCATGGAGGGCGCGGCAACGCCGGCCCAAATCGCTGCGTATCTGATGGGACTTCGGCTCAAGGGGGAGACCGTCGAGGAGCTGGCGGGATCGGTTCGCGCGATGCGCGCTCACGCCGTTCGGATCACCGTCGGCGCGTCACTGGTCGTGGACACCTGCGGCACCGGAGGCGACGGCCGTCATACGTTCAATATTTCGACGACGACCGCCTTCGTCGTGGCCGGCGCTGGATTGACCGTCGCAAAACACGGCAACCGGTCGGTTTCGTCCAAATCGGGGAGCGCCGATGTGCTGTCGGAATTAGGCGTGAACATCAACCTGTCGCCCGACCACGTTTCGGACTGCGTCAACGAAGTGGGCATCGGATTTCTGTTTGCGCCCCTCTATCACGGTGCCATGAAACACTGTGCAGGGCCACGCCAGGACCTGGGTATTCGTACGATGCTCAATCTGTTGGGACCGCTGACGAACCCTGCGGGAGCGACTGTGCAGGTCTTGGGCGTCTACGAACCGCGCCTGACGGAGCTGCTGGGCAAGGTGCTCATGCACCTGGGCTCGCAGCATTGCTTCGTCGTCCATGGCATGGATGGATTGGACGAGATCACCCTCACCGACCGTACGATCGTCTCGGAAGCGAAGGGCGGAGTCTTGTCCAACTACGTGCTGACGCCCCAGGAATTCGGCCTCGCACTCGTCTCTCCCAAGGAGCTGGCCGGAGGGTCACCGGCGGATAACGCCAGCATCACCCGCGAAATCCTACAAGGACGGAAAGGACCCAAGCGCGACGTGGTCTGCCTTAACGCGGCCCCGGCCCTCGTCGCCGGCCGGAAGGCCAAGACGCTTCAAGAAGGCTTTCGCCTCGCCGGCCAGGTCATCGACTCTGGAGCCGCGGCTGAAAAACTTGCTCGGCTGGTCGCCTATCCAAACAAGGCGTCTCACGCATGATCCTGTCGAGGATTCTCGAACACAAGAAAGCCGAACGGCGCCACAAGCAGAGCCGTGGCTATCTCTCCGACCTTAAGGCCCAGATCAGAGACAATTCCGGCCCTCTCGGCTTCGCCGTCGCACTCGATGCGACCAGAAGCGCCACGAGCCCGGCGCTGATTGCCGAGGTCAAGAAAGCCTCCCCGAGCCTGGGCCTGCTCCGTCCCGAATTCAGCGAGCGATTCGACGCGGTCGGTATGGCCAGGGCGTATCAGGAAGCGGGAGCGTCGGCGGTCTCAGTCCTGACCGACAAGGATTTTTTTCAGGGAAGTTTGGACCATCTGCGCGACATCAAGCGATCGGTTTCTCTGCCGACCCTCAACAAGGAATTCATGGTCGATGAGCTGCAATTCTACGAAGCGCGCGCCTACGGCGCCGACGCCGTGCTACTGATCGTGGCCGCGCTGGAACGGGCTCAGCTCGTCGATTTTCATGCGCTGGCCCGCGAGCTGGCACTGGACGTGCTGATTGAAACCCATCATGAACGTGAGCTGGATACGGTCCTGGAATGGATTCCCGATGCCAGGATGATCGGCATCAATAATCGGGACCTCACGACTTTCACGACCGATCTCACGATCACCAAACGTCTGGCGCCTCGCATTCCTCCCGGCAAGCTGATCGTCAGCGAGAGCGGCATTCATACCCGGAGCCACGTCGAGCAACTTTTGGACATCGGGGTCCATGCCATGCTCATCGGCGAGTCGCTCATCAAGGCTGAGAATTCCCGTGCCAAGATTCAGGAACTGCGCGGGATTGCCTCAACCACGCAGGGCTAGCGCGATGCGCCGAGATATCAAAGTGAAGGTATGCGGCATCACCAATGCCGAGGACGCGCTCGCCGCCGTCGAAGCGGGCGCGCGATGCATTGGGCTTCATCTTCTACGAGAAAAGTCCTCGCTACATCGTGCCGGCCGTCGCCGCCTGCATCATCGCTGAGCTGCCCCCCTTGGTCACACCAGTCGGCGTGTTCGTGAATGAGGGCATGGCCACCGTCCGATCCATCATGGATACCTGCGGCCTCGGCATGGCGCAGTTACATGGAGACGAGAATGTTTCATATTGCCGTGAGTTGGCCAGGCCGGCGATGAAAGCGCTCCGGCTCAAGGACCGTGGCAGCCTGCTCGCTTTGGCCGAGTATCAAGGACGGGGCGGCGTCCGGGGATTCGTCCTCGACACGTTTTCGGAACTGGCCTATGGGGGGACGGGTCAGCTCACCGACTGGGCTCTGGCTGCGGACGTCGCCAAAAGCACGCCTATCTTGCTCGCAGGCGGTCTCACTCCCGACAATGTCACCGAGGCGATCCGTACCGTCCGGCCCTACGGCGTCGACGTGAGCAGCGGAGTGGAATCGGCTCCCGGCAAAAAAGACCATGCAAAAATGCGCGCGTTTATCGATGCCGTCAGGGTTGTCTCTTCTTCGTGAGCCTGTTTATACTGCCCGCGACCATGACGAACCGGAAACTCACCGCGATTGTGCCTGACCGCCAGGGCCGCTTCGGCGTCTATGGGGGCCGGTATGTTCCCGAGACATTGATGCCCGCGCTGCTGGAATTGGAGCGGGAATACGCTCAGGCGAAAAAAGACCGGCGCTTTCAAGGGGAGCTCTCCTATTATCTCAAGCACTATGTCGGACGTCCGACCCCACTGTATTTTGCCAAGCGGCTCACGAACCGCCTGGGCGGCGCCAAGATCTACCTGAAGCGGGAGGACCTCTGTCACACGGGCGCCCACAAGATCAACAACGCCATTGGGCAGGGTCTCCTGGCCAGACGCATGCGCAAGCCCCGCGTCATCGCCGAAACCGGCGCCGGCCAACACGGCGTCGCGACAGCCACCGTCGCCGCCATGTTCGGATTGCAATGTGAAATCTACATGGGCACCGAGGACATGCAACGCCAGGCATTGAACGTGTTTCGCATGCGGCTCCTCGGGGCCACGGTCACCGGCGTGGACGCCGGCAGCCGGACGCTCAAGGACGCGATCAGCGAGGCGATGCGCGACTGGACCACGAACATCGGGACGACCCATTACATTCTCGGATCCGTGCTTGGTGCGCATCCGTATCCCATGATGATTCGGGATTTTCAATCGATCATCGGGAAGGAAGCCCGCAAACAGATCCTCGCGGCGGAGGGGCGGTTGCCGGACTGCCTCATTGCCTGTGTCGGTGGCGGCAGCAACGCCATGGGACTGTTTCACGCCTTCTTGGGCGACAAGAAGGTCAAGATGGTCGGCGTCGAGGCCGGAGGGCGTGGCGTGGGTAGCGGCAAGCATGCAGCCAGGTTTTCAGGCGGGTCGCCGGGCGTATTGCAAGGGACCATGACGTATCTGCTGCAGAACGAGGACGGCCAGATCAACCTGACGCACTCGGTATCCGCCGGTCTGGACTATGCCGCCGTCGGCCCCGAACACAGCTACCTCCGCGAGATCGGGAGGACCACCTACACGTCAGCGACCGACGAAGAGGCGCTGGCGGCATTCGATCTTCTCGCAAGGGAAGAAGGCATCGTACCGGCGCTCGAAAGCGCGCACGCCATTGCCCATGTGGTCAAAATCGCGCCGACGATGAAGCGGCAGCAGGTGCTCTTGGTCAATCTCTCGGGTCGGGGAGACAAAGACGTCCAGCAGGTGGCTCGCATGAGAGGAATCAGCCTATAAGCGATGGGTGACGCGTGAAGCATCGCAGGGGACAGACACAAGGTCGTACACAGCACTCCGTCGGTAACTCCTCAGGGATCGCCGAGGATCCGTCCACGAGCCGCAGCCGGCTCGACAGGACATTCCGCTGCCTCGGGGCCCGGCACGAGAAAGCGCTCATTACGTATCTCATGGCGGGCGATCCAAGCTTGGTGGAAACCGAGCAACTCGTCTTGGAGTTGGAAAAGGCCGGGGCCGATATCATTGAGCTGGGCGTGCCGTTTTCCGATCCGATTGCCGATGGCCCGGTCATTCAGCAGGCGGCCGAACGCGCGCTTCGAAGCGGCACGACGCTGCGCGGCATCCTTTCGATGGTTGCGCGCGTACGAACACAATCCGACATTCCCCTTGTCCTCATGGCCTATTACAACAGCATTCATGCCTTCGGGCCTGACCGGTTCTGCCGGGAGGCCGTGGCGGCCGGCGTGGATGGTCTGATCGTTCCCGACATGCCGCCTGACGAAGCCGGGCCGCTGAAAGGGCCCGCGGCGGCCTCCGGACTTCAGTTGATCTTCCTGCTGGCCCCCACCAGCACAGCCGAGCGGCGAGCATTCGTGGCCAGGCAGTCACACGGGTTCGTCTACTACGTCTCGTTGACCGGCATCACAGGAGCGAAGCTCGGAAGGGTCTCTGAAATCGGTCGGAACGTTGAGCAGATCCGGAAAATCTCGGCGACCCCGATCGCGGTGGGATTCGGGGTCACGACGCCCGAAGATGCGGCTGAGGTCTCGGCCATCGCCGATGGCGTCATCGTCGGAAGCGCGATTGTCAAGCAGATTGCCGCCGGTCAGCAGCAGCAAGGCATGGTTGCACGCGTGTCGGGATTCGTACAGACCTTAAAGGGTGCCATGGCGGCGCGTCCGGGTCCATAAGATTGGAGACCCTATTTCTTCGCGAGTCCTTGTGACAGCGATGCGTTCTGCTGGTATTGGGGAGGCATGTAGGCGATCATCTCTTTGGCGAGGTCATTGGCCACATCCTTCAGATTCGGACGGTAGAACATATAGCTGCTCGACTTTTCGTGGCGAGCCTTCCAAACCGTCGTGCCGGTCGTGGCATCGACGAGTCGTAAACTGAGTCCGACCCGCCCCACGTTGTCGCCTTCCTTGCGGACATACTCCCACGAGTTGACCCGAACGACCAGGAAGGAATCGACGTTCAACGCTTTCCCCAGCTTGATGGCGGCTTCCTTGTCCGATTGCCCCGTCATCTCCAGGCGGGAGAAATAGAAGACCAAGGAATCGAACGCCTCCTTGGAGGCCTGGAACATATCGGTGACGCTTTCAGGCGTCACCACGCGCTCGATCCTCGCCGTCTTCGCGAGGGCCCCTGAGAGGACGTCTTGAATGTCTTCGCGCGCGCTGTCGTACTGGCTGGCCATCGGAGGCAACACAGCGATGGCCTGCGGCCGAAACTGCTTGGCTCCTGGTCCTTCCCAGACTTCCTGCAATCCGCCGCAGCCTGCGACCAGCAGGGGAATGCAGAAGAGCAAGGCGCGAAGCCCATGCGCGGAGCGAATCAACATGAAATCAGTATACCATTAGTGGTTGACGATAGGGCTAGAAGGTCAACGATACTGAACCGGACGCAAGCGCCCCCTTCTCACGGAAATCATACCCGCCGCCCAAGTCGAGACGAAAAGCGAAAATTCTCAGACCGAGTCCCGCCGTGGGAGTGAACGGCGTGCCGGGGTCCTGCATGTTCTTGAAGGCGCCGACACGGAACGACAGAAATTCAGTCAGAATCGTCTGTTCCGCCCCCAAGCTCAGGAGCTGGCTCTTCACCCCTGGCACCAACGTTTTGTTCGATGTCACGTCTACGTCGGCGGACAACGTGAGCGAGGAGTAGGGATTGATCGCCATGCCTCCACGTACTTGAGGCCCGAGCTTGATTTTCGTGCCGTCCGGGGAATCGAACTCCGGTTGATTGAGGTCCTTGGCGACCACGCCGAAACGCAGCCATGACGAGGGCCGATAGATGGCGCCGACATCAATGCCGTACGTCGTCGAGATCGTCGCTTTGCCCAAGCTGTCGGACAACTTGATGTCCTGTCCGCCCTGCAGGTTCTGGGTTCCATTGTACGCCGCGCCTTGAAGGATTTTGGCGTTGAACCCGATGGAGAACGTCTTGTCCGCGAAAGCGTAGGCATAGGAGAACACGGCTTGCCGGACTTCCAGCGCTGGAACTGCCATCGCCCCGGTGATTGAGACGGAAGTCGCACTCGAGTTTACCGTCACCGGACTCGACACAAACCCGCCGCCGGTCGGCACATCGGAAATGTTGAAGCCAAAGGCGTGCTCACCGAAATGACCCTTGATATAGAGTCCTGCCGCGCCGTTGAACGACGTGTTAGCGCCGGGCCGATTGATGCGATTGGCAATGTCCTGCGCCTTGGCGATGTTGGCTGGCGAGGTGTCGTTGGTATTAAAGTTTTCAAGGTCATTGATGGCATCGGCGATGCCCAGGCGATCGATGGCCTGTCCGCCGCCGACGACCCGAATATCGACGGTTTGCGTCATGGCCAGGCCGGCCGGATTCCAATAGGTCGCCAGCGCATCGGTGGTCACGGCAACGCCGGCGCCGCCCATGCCCATCTGTCGAGGCCCTACGATGACAAACTCGGTCGCGAGCGCCTGCCCGCACAATGCCAGGCACACCAGCGTGGTGGTGGCTCGTAAGATCGAATGCCTTCGCATGATTCGGCGCCCTCCGGACGAACGCCTGATTGAGTCTATTGGATGACCCCGCGCCCGTCAAGGATTTACGGGCGCCGCTCGGTCAGGGGTGCGGATCTTCAGCATCAGGCGAGATGATCTGACCGTCCTGCATGTGCACGATCCGGTCAGCTTGTGAGGAGAGCTTGTCATTGTGAGTCACGATCACGAACGTGGTGCCGCGACCCTTGTTCAATTCACGCATGAGGGAGAACAGGGCCTCGCCCGTATGAGTATCCAAGTTCCCGGTCGGCTCATCCGCGAGGACCAGATCGGGCTTTTGCAGAAGCGCGCGCGCGACGGCGACCCGCTGTTGTTCGCCTCCGGACAACTCGCCCGGCTTGTGATGCAGCCGTGCGCCGAGTCCGACATCGTTCAAAATGGCGGTGGCTTCGGCCTTCACCTCATCCGGCTGCCGCCGCTGGATCAAGGCGGGCATGCAGGCATTCTCGAGCGCCGTAAACTCCGGAAGCAGGTGATGAAACTGAAAGACGAAGCCGATGCGTTTATTGCGAAATTCGGCCTGAGAGGCCTCGGAGAGTTGAAAGAGATCCTGTCCCTCAAAGTACACGGTGCCGCTGGTCGGCCGGTCGAGCAATCCCAGGATATGCAGCATGGTGCTTTTCCCAGCTCCGGACGCGCCGACGACGGCGATCAGTTCGCCGCGGGCAATGGTGAGATCGATGCCCTTCAGCACCG
Source organism: uncultured Nitrospiraceae bacterium (assembly GCA_963824855.1). GTDB lineage: Bacteria > Nitrospirota > Nitrospiria > Nitrospirales > Nitrospiraceae > Nitrospira_C. Next base: position 39,786 of record CAWGQP010000001.1, on the reverse strand, counting down.
GCAGGGTGTGCTCGCCCATGGGAAACGACTTATAAAGATTGGTGACGGTAATCATGCGTCGGTGCGATGGGGTGGAACGGCTGAGATTCCGGCTATTCATAGCGGAGCGCGGCCACCGGCTCGAGCTTTGCCGCCTGAAGCGACGGATAGACGGTCGCCGCAAAGCTGATGAGGATGGCCGACCCGGCCACCAACAGCACGTCTTCGGCCAGCACATGCACCGGAATCTTGGAAATGTAATAGACCGTTGGATCGAAGGTCCAAAATGTTTCAATCAGCCACAGAAAGGCATAGCCCAGCGGGATGCCGATGGCCGTGCCGGAAAGGCCGATGATCAGCCCGTTGAGCATGAAGATCCGGCGGATACTTCGTCTGGTCGCGCCCATGGCCTTGAGGATGGCGATCTCCTTCTGCTTTTCGGTCACGATCATCGTGAGCGTGCTCACGATATTGAAGGACGCGACGATCGTGATCAGCACCAGCAGCAGGAACATCATCGTCTTCTCCAGCTTGAGCGCGGAGAACAGATTGCGGTTCATCTGCATCCAATCCCTGGCGCCGTACGAAAACCCTAACGCCTGCTCCACGTGACGGGCAATCTCGCCGGCGCGGAACACGTCCGTGACCTTGATCTCGATGCCGGTGACGCTGTTGCCCATGTTGAAAAACTTCTGGGCTTCGGCAAGGTCGATATAGGCAAGGGACGAATCGTATTCGTACATCCCGGACTGAAAAATGCCCGCGACCGCAAACGTCCTGATTTTCGGGACCATGCCCATGGCGCTGATCGTGCCGGTCGGGGAGACGACGCTGATCGTATCGCCGGGAAAGGCACCGAGACGCAGCGCCAGCTCCTTGCCCAGAATGATGCCGGGTTTTTCGGATAACTGCAGCGGACCGGATGGATCGTCGACCGGAGGCAGTTTGACCGGAATCGGCTTTCCCAGATCCTCAAGATTTCCCGATACCAAGATTCTGCGCGAGCGCCGTCACCTTGCCTTCCCGCAGAGGATCGATGCCGCGAAGCACGACCCCTTGGGCGCTGTTTGGTGTGGTCAGCATCACCTGCTTCAGGATGAACGGCGTTGCCGCAACCACGTTGGGGACCGTCTCGACCTGCTTGGCGGTCGCATCGTAGTCGGTCATGCCGTCTTTCATGCGGTCCTGCACGATGATGTGGGCGGTGGTCCCTAAAATCTTGGCCTGAATGTCCTCCTTGAAGCCGGTCATGATGCCGACCGTGCCGATCAAGGCCGCGACGCCCAAGGTGATGCCGGTGACGGAGACGACGGTATTCAGAGAGATCGTCCGGTTGCGGCGCTTGGCGCGCAGGTACCGGAGGCCGACCAAAATTTCATAGGGGAGTGCCAAGCCGCTATTTCTCCGGACGCAACTGGGGGAAGAGGACGACATCGCGGATGGATGCCTGGTTCGTAAAGAGCATGATCAACCGGTCGATGCCGATGCCTTCTCCAGCTGTCGGCGGCATGCCGTATTCGAGGGCCCGGAGGAAGTCTTCATCGACCACGTGGGCCTCTTCGTCTCCGGCCTCGCGCTGCGCCGCCTGGCCTTCGAACCGCTCGCGCTGATCGAGCGGGTCATTCAACTCTGAAAAGGCGTTGGCGATTTCCCGCCCGGCGATATAGAGCTCGAACCGATCGGTCAGCGCGGGATCGGCGTCTTTGCGCCTGGCCAGCGGAGAAATCTCAATCGGATAGTCCGTGATGAATGTCGGCTGCTCAAGACGGGGCTCGACCGTTTCTTCGAATATTTCATTCACGATGTTGAAGAGCGGCCACTTGGGATCGACAGCGACGTTCAGCTGTTTTGCCGCAGCGAGGGCCTCGCTCCCGGTCCGTCAGGACCGCAGGCGCCAGGCCGTTCACCTCCAGGATGGCCTGATGGTAGGACCAGCGCCGCCACGGCGGAGCAAGATTGATCGTTTTGCCCTGATACTCGATGACGGTCGTGCCCAGCAGCTGCTGGGCCAATGAAGAAATCAGCTCTTCGGTCAGCCGGATGAGGTCCTGGTAGTCCGCGTAGGAGACATAAAACTCCAGCATCGTGAATTCCGGATTGTGGATTGTGGAGATGCCTTCGTTCCGGAAGTTCCGGTTGATTTCGAAGACGCGGGGAAATCCGCCCACGATCAGCCGCTTCAAATACAATTCCGGCGCGATGCGAAGATACAGATCCACTCCGAGTGCGTTGTGATGCGTGACGAACGGCTTCGCGGCGGCGCCGCCCGGAATCGGGTGCATCATCGGCGTTTCAACTTCGAGGAAACCCCGCTCAATCAAGAACGCTCGGATCCCGGTGATAATGCGGCTTCGCATCGCGAAAATGCCGTGCACCTCCGGATTGGCGATCAGATCCACGTACCGCTGGCGGTAGCGGGTCTCGACGTCGGTGAGCCCATGCCATTTCTCCGGAAGGGGACGCAGGGCTTTGCTCAAAAAGGTCAACTCGTGCACCTCGACGGTGAACTCGTTGGTCTTGGTTCGAAAGAAGATGCCCGTCACACCGATCCAGTCTCCGAGATCCAGCTGTTCAGTCACGGTGTAGGCCTGCGGGGAGAGCAGATCCTTCTTTAAATAGGTCTGCAGGCGGTCCGAGCCGTCCTGCAGCACGGCAAACGCCGCCTTGCCGAATCGGCGGAGGGCCACGATCACGGCCCGCGACTGTGCAGGAAATGCGCTCCTGCTCGAGCGTCTCCTTCGTCTTCTCGCCGTGCAGCCTGATGAGATCGCCGGCCCGGTCCTTCGCATCGAACCGCGTGCCGTACGGCGCAACGCCGGCCTCCCGCAGGAGGTCGAGTTTCTTGATCCGCTGCTGCCGCTGTTCGTTCGCTTCATCCATACTGACACGCCCTCGTCACACCCGGCACTTACAGGTCGTCCGGCCCCTGGGCCGGTGACAGCTGCCCGCTGCCTTTCGTCAATTGCTTCTTCAAGTACGCCTCGATGAACCCGTCCACGTCGCCATCCATGACGGCGGCCACTTGTCCGACCTCATAGCCCGTCCTGTGGTCCTTGACCATCTGATAGGGTTGGAACACATAGGAACGGATCTGGCTGCCCCAGGCAATGTCCTTTTTTTCTCCGACGATCGCATTGAACTCGGCTTCTTTCTTCTTCTGCTCCACCTCGTAGAGCCGCGCTTTCAAAATCTTCATCGCGCCGTTGCGATTCTGCAGCTGCGAACGTTCGTTCTGGCACTGCACGACGATGCCCGTCGGCAGGTGTGTGATGCGAATCGCCGTTTCGACCTTGTTCACGTTCTGGCCGCCTGCGCCGCCGGACCGGAAGGTGTCGATCTTCAGATCCTTGTCGTCGATTGCCAGCTCGAGATCGTCGTTCAGCTCGGGATACACGAAGACCGAGGCAAACGACGTATGCCGGCGTTTGTTGGCATCAAACGGGGAGATGCGCACGAGACGATGCACGCCGGCCTCCGCCTTCAAATAGCCGTAGGCATAGGGACCGGTGACGGCAATCGTGGCGCTTTTGACGCCGGCCTCATCGCCCGCTTGAAAATCCAGCGTCTCCACCTTGAACCCTTTCCCCTCCGCCCAGCGCACATACATACGCAACAGCATCTGCGCCCAATCCTGGGATTCGGTTCCTCCCGCTCCGGGATGAATCGCGAGGATGGCGTTGTTCTGATCGAGCTCGCCGGAGAGGAGATGCTCCACTCGGAGGGCGGCCAGAAGCGGCTCAAAATGATCCAGCTCGGAGGCCAGCTCAGTCTCGAGAGCGGCGTCGCCGCTTTCCTGCGCCAGCTCCAGCAGCGCCGTGACGTCGCCCAGCTTCGCTTCGATGTCGTGCCACTGTTGGAGCTCGCGCTCCAATTTGACTTTCCGGCGGCTGACGCCGGCGGCCGCCCGCGCGTCGCTCCAGAAATCGGGCTGGCCCATCTTGGCTTCGAGTTCCTGCAGCTCGGCGGTCATGCGTGAGAGGTCAAAGATGCCCCCGAAGTTCGGCGACCTGATCATCGACACCGCGCACACGAACACGAATCTCATCCAGCATGAACACGGTCCTTTCGGTGTTAGACGGGAGTGGCCGCGACAGCGTCGGGTTCAGCCCCTTTGGTGCCAAAAATGCCGTACAGACAGAACAGCAGGGAGATTAACATACAGCCGTAGGCAAAGACATCTCCGTGCCGGCTGTAAAAGGTCTTCGTCTGGCGAACCGGAATCTCGGCCTGCAAGGCTGTCTGCGTAAAGATGGGAGACGCCGCGATGATGCGTCCGAACGGATCGATGAAGCCTGAGATGCCGGTGTTTGCGGCGCGGGCGAACGCGAGGTGATTTTCCACCGAGCGGAAGACCACCATGGAAAAATGCTGGGCCGGTGCGGACGAATCCCCGAACCACGCGTCGTTGGTGATCGTGACGAGAAACTCGGCACCGCTGCTGGGCGATACGCCGCACCAGATCGGGAAAAATGACCTCATAACAGATGACCACGCCGAATTTCACCCGCCGGGCCTGAGCGGCGCCGTCGGACTGCTTCAGTTGAAACGAAAGGATGGTAGGGCCTGGGCCGGCCTGGAAATCGCCGATGCCTTCGACCATCTTTTCCAAGAAGAACAGCAGCGAGGATTTGAGCGGGATGTATTCGCCGAACGGCACGAGATGCTGCTTGTCGTATCGGCCGAGCAGCTGCCCGTCCGGAGACAGGAGATAGGCGCTATTGAGCAGAAACGGCTTGCGGTCGGCGTCGAACCGCACGGCCGGACTGCCGAACAGGAGCGGGGCCGAGGCGCGATTCGCCATGTGCGACGAGCTGTAATTGATACACCGGTTCGCGTTCATAGATGAACGGCGTGGCGGCTTCCGGCCACACCATGAGATCGACTCCGTATCCGAACGATTCCGTCAGGCGGTCGTAACGGCGGAGCGTTTCTTCTCGAAAGGCCTGATCCCATTTGATCGCTTGGTCGATGTTCGGTTGCACGACGCCGACCTGCAGGGTGGCTTTGGAGCCTTCCATTCCCTCGCTGGCGATCAGCGATGTGCTGTACGCCCAGGACAGGCCCATCAGCATGGCGGCCGTCGTCACCAGTTCCCAGGGCAGGCGGGCAGGCCTGAATCCGCGAAAGAGCGGCATGAGCCAGAGATACAACTCGGCCAAGGCCACGTTCGTCAGCACGATCAGAAAAGACACGCCGTACACGCCCAAGTGATCCGCGATTTGAATCACATCGAGCTGGCGGTATTGCGAATAGCCGAGAAGCGACCAGGGGAGTCCGCTCAAGACGTACGTCCGGAGCAACTCCAGAGTGACCCAGAGACAAGGGGCCGCGAACAGTCCATACCGCGGCATGAGCATCCGGAACCAGACGACACCGGCGCTGTATATGCCGACATACAGCCCGAGGTACGCGGTGAGCAGCAGCATGATGCCGTAGCTGAAGACCAGCGGCACTTTGCCGTAGGTATGCATGGCCGTAACGACCCACGACATGATGCCGGTCGAGCAGATGATTCCCGCCAGCCAGCCGAGCCAAAACGCTTGCCTGCGGCGGCTGAGCCCGTCGAGGGCGATGTGAAGAGGAATCAGCGCGACCCAGGCGAGGAGGCCTAGGTCATATTTGGGAAAGCAGTAGGGAAGAAGAATGCCCGTCGTGGCGGCGAGCAGGATCAGGCGGACGGGCCACTGACTCATCGCGCTAACTTAGCGGAAGGTGAAGGTTGTTGCAACTCAACCCGACCGCGTCAATGCGTCATGAACGAACATCAGCGCCTGCTGTCGATGGATCTTCACATCATCCAGTTCCCCGACGGTACCGCAATCCGCTTCGTTCAGTTCCACCCCGAAATGCGCTTCGTCGGCCCAGCGAACCGTCGCCTTCTTGATGATGAGCGCATGCTTGGCAGTCGGAATCAGCAGTACCAGGAGTTCCATCCCGACAGTGACCAGATGGGTGCCTCGCAGGCAGCCACCTCGATTCGTCAGATTTTCGGTCATGCCGCTGGCATGAAAATCCCCGTCAGAATAATAGACGGGGCACGAAACGGAGGTTCGGATGTCGCGTCGCTTGTTTGAACGAGAGGCCATAATGGGATCGTCCCTACTTTCGTGAACGCAGAAATTTCGTCGCGAACGTGAATGCCCGTGGCTCAGGCGCCGCTCTGATCACCAGGGCCGCAAGCCCTATGCCTATTGCATTGAACGCGACGTCATGGATATCGACGGTTCGTCCGGGAACGAATCCCTGAAGAAATTCCATCCAGACGCCGAATACCATGGCGGCCATGACGCCGAGCCACAACGCCATCGGCTTGGACCAGCCTCGGTGCCGCAAGCTGCTCGCGAGCAACCACGTTAACAGTGCATAGGCCGGCGCATGTGAGTACTCCGTGACGGGCTGAGGCAAGACAGCGAGCATAGAACCCGCTATCCCCACGCCGGGCGTCGCCATCGCGCCGAAGGCTAACAGCACCATATAAATCGATGGACCAAACAATCGCACAACCGCCTCCGTTCCCTGATGAGGTGATTCGAAAGGTACAGGAGCACTTAGCGAGAAACTACTGGGCAATGGTAGGGGAGGGATCAACCAGGTCTCATAGACCGCCAACGATTTTGACCAGCGCAGACCTCAAATATTTTTCTGTCTTAGGGGCGGCGCTGATCGAGAGGGATGTTCAGAATATCATGGACTTAGATCGATCGTGATTTTTCCCGTCTCATCGCTTTCCGACGACCAGCCGAGTGCGGAATTCGGGCCACGTTCTCATGCCGCCTCGATTGCCACCTTTTCGAGGGGCCATGCAGAAAACACATCATGTTGATGATTTCTCACACCTGAAGGGGTATTCTGCCGTGGAAACCATGTGCTCGGGAGTGCAAGACTTAGGATGAAGATGATCAGGCCAGATCGGATGCGAAACACGATTCACCTCGTCGTGACGTCGCTCTTCGCAATCATCACCGGCGGCGGCTGTGTCATGCAAAGCACCTATGATGCTGCGCTGCAGGAAGGAATGACGACTAGAGCGGAACTCGCACGTGCACAAGACGAAAAGAAAGTGCTCGCCCGTCAAGTGAGCGACATGGAACTATTGAATGCGGATGTCGTGCGTGAAGCCGAGGCCGCCGCTTCAGCCCTCCTGCAGGCAAAAGACGAAGCCGAGCAAGAACGACAAGAGGCCGCAGCAGCATCTCACAAGATTGCAACAGAAATCGGCTCAGGCGACCAAACAACAACGCACACTACAGTACGAGTTGGCGGTCGCCAAGGAAAATACTGCGGCGCTGCAAGAACTCATTGATGTCTATCAGAGAAAAATTCGCGACGGCGCTGTGGTCGCCGCATCGTCCCCTGTTCCCGAACCGGCGGTACACAAGCCGTTCGATCCGTCGACGATTCCCGTCCCACAGGATCTACCGGCGGCCCCAGCAGTCTCGCCGCCAAAACCGACGCCGCCCGCGCCCCACCGACGCCGTCCACGAATCCTGCAAAATCTCCTCAGCCTCCGGCAGACGAAGGCTGGATCTCGAGCATCAAGGGCTGGCTCGTGTCTTTATGGCATTCAGTCTTTTCGTAAGGCTCTGCACATAATCAGCATCACCACGCATCCGCACATCACACTCTTGGGCTTTTCCTAGGTACCTTTCAACAGACCACCACGTGATCTGATTCCGAATCGCGCCATATCGGCTCAGCAGGCTGTCGAATCGATGGTGCAGGTGCGAGAAGGCCTGTGGCTGTGGATATTCATGGATATGTAACATTCGAACACCGCGCCTACAGCGGTGATGCGCAATCCGGTTCCCAAATGTGCAGCAATTGACCTTCCAAATCTGGTCGTCTACTATTACTTGGGGTCATATCGGCTGAACGCCTATGCCCAAAAATTAGGCAGTTCGCTCGAGAGAGGCCTCAAATCCTGCATCCTCAGCAGCAGGATGATCTTTGTTCACAGACTTATCCACAGAAAATGGGGATCGACAATTCGCATGCCGCAGTCAACGATCAACGAGGCGAGGCGCCCGTCAGCGATTGTTTTTTCGTGGGATCAGCTGTCGAGGTTTCCGCAGAAGAACAATGGCAGCGTGACAGGAAAAAAGTGGGAGGAGAACGCACCTATCGAGAGTGATAGGTACGGTGGAGACCTTGGGAGGACTTTAGGCTTCCCAGTACAAGCTGGGCCTGCACACCATCCTCAGCGCTCGGTCCCCTTTTGAACCACATTCCCTCTGGGCGTTAACTCCTCCCACAGGAGACACGATAGGCCTCTCTCGCTACACCGTCAAGAAAACTAATGTACGTTGCGCAGGCCGGCATGATGCGACTCGCTTGATCGCACGATACCCATCGGCAAGCACTGTTCACCATTGCCTCTGGCCTTCTTTTGTGGTACCAAGACCCACGCTCACATCATTACGAGGTTGAATGTCGAAGAAGCAGCCGTCCGCTCTTGTGTCCGCCTCCCGTCCGACAGACTCCGGAACCAGCCGTCCAAAAGAAACCGCCGCAACAGCAGCAGATCACCGCGGTGGAAATGGGTGCGCGGCAGCGGGAAATATCCGTTTCTGAATTCTTCACCAAGAACCGGCATCTGCTCGGCTTCGACAACCCTCGCAAGGCGCTGCTCACCTGCGTCAAAGAAGCCGTGGATAACGCCCTGGATGCCTGTGAAGAGGCCGGCATTCTGCCGGATGTCACCGTCAAGTTGGAAGTGGTCTCGAACGGGGAACCGGTCGCGCCCAGCCAGGCCAGCAAATTCCGCATCACGGTCACCGATAATGGGCCGGGCATCATCCGCCAGCAGATTCCCCGCATCTTTGCCAAACTGCTCTACGGCTCAAAGTTCCACCGGATGCGGATGAGCCGCGGTCAACAGGGGATCGGGATTTCCGCGGCGGGCATGTATGGCCAGCTGACAACGGGTAAACCGGTCAAGATTATTTCCCGGACGAGCCCGAGAGCCGCCGCACATTTTTTCGAAGTCCAGATCGATACCAAGAAAAACGAACCACTGGTGCATGAAAACAAGCAGATCGAGTGGGAGCAGGCGCAAGGGACACAGGTCACGTTGGAGGTCGAAGGAAAATATCAGAAAGGACGCGCGTCGGTCGATGAGTGGCTCGAACAGACGACCATTGCGAACCCCCATGTACGGCTCGTGTACCACACGCCGGAAGGCGAGACGAAGGAATACGCCCAGGACGTATCACGAACTGCCGCCTTCCCCGCGGGAAATCAAACCGCACCCCTACGGCATCGAATTCGGGATGCTGCTCAAGATGTTGCAGGATACGAAAAGTCAGACTGTGGCAGGTTTCCTCGCCGCTGATTTCTGCCGGGTCTCGCCTCAACTGGCGACCGATATCTGCAAGGAAGCCAAGGTGTCCCCTCACCTCAAGCCTCGCGACCTGAAGGGAGCTGCGGCGGAAACGCTGTATCGGACTATTCAGAACACCAAGATTATGGCGCCTCCAACGAATTGCCTTTCCCCCATCGGCGAAAAGGCGATTCTGTCCGGGCTCTACAAACAGATCAAAGGTGAGTTCTACACGGCCGTCAGCCGGCCGCCGGCCGTCTATCGCGGCAACCCGTTCGTCATCGAAGCAGGATTGGCTTTCGGCAATCGGCCGGGTCAACAGCCGAAGCCGGAACAGCCCGCCGGGCCACGAGCGGAAGGGGAGGAAGAAGACGACGACGCGGAACTCGCGAGGGTCATCCGGTATGCGAACCGTGTACCCCTCCTGTATCAGCAATCGGCCTGCGCGACGTTCAAAGCCGCGCTGAACACGACCTGGAAAAATTATGGCGTGCCGCAATCACGCGGGGCCTTACCCGCAGGACCGATGGTGATCTTTGTCCATATGGCCTCCGTCTGGGTGCCGTTCACCAGCGAATCAAAGGAAGCCATTGCCGATTACGACGAGATTCAAAAGGAAATCACCCTCGCACTCCGCGAATGCGGCAGGCGCCTCGGATTGTTCCTCCGACGCCGGGAACGGGCGGCCAGTGAGTACCGGCGGCGCAACATTTTCGAATTGTACATCGAGGAAGTCGTCGAAGCCTGCAACCGGCTCAAGGGGGGGAAGCTCGCCAAAGAGAAGGTCAAAATGCAGCTCCAGAAAATCGCGAACTCACGCACCGGCGGCACCAAAACCGATGAAGCGCTGGGCAAGACAGGCGGTGGTCCGGAAGGGTTGCCCCATTCCATCATCGTCACCGACGAAGGCATCGAAGGCGAAGTGACAGCGGCCTCTCAGGTCGAAGCGGCCGATGAGACGGCCGGTCCAGGAGAGAGCGATCTTCTTGGCGTACCCGTAGCAGCCATCCGCGCCCAAGTCACGGAAATCAGCCCATAAGACGACGAGACCACACCAGAGTCACACGACTGGGTCGCGCCGCAAGAGCGATCAGATGGCCTTGTTCGACAAGGGCGCCGACGCCAAATCCAACAGGAAGGGCGTGGACCGCTCAAAACCGAAGACGGCCCATCGCAAGAAATAGCCACGATGCCGACTAAACAGAAAAAAACGAGCGCAGTGGAGAAGAAACTCATCGGAATTGCCGACATTGTCGTGACGGCCGCAGAACGCTCGAAGGATCCCACCTTTGCCATTCCGATTCGCGCCCTGTCGAACGTCTCGTTCAATGCCCGCAAGGGCATGATCGAGATGGGTGACAAGAAGCAAGCCCGTTCGTTCTTCAATGTTGGAATGGCCAAGAAATTCATGCAGACCGTGCTGGTGGCGGACGCCCTGTCCGAACTGCAGCGCGCCGATCTCACGACGTCGCTTCGGGAAATCTATTACCGCACGAAACACACGATTCAGGATTCGCACGAAAATACCTTCGATACGCAGGACGAATCGGATCCCGTGATCGAAGACCTCGAGGTCTCGCTCGCGGCGTTGCGCGAAGAACTGCATGTGCGCGCGGAAAACAGCGGCAGCATCGTCGGGCCGGTCGTCTTCGGTGACGACGGGGACAGGGTGGACTGTGCGCGCCTGGGCAAAGGGGGCTATTCGGTGCCCTCGATCGTGGAACCGGAGTATCTGGAGATCCGTCGTTGCACCGCCGATTTCTTGCTTTTGGTCGAAAAAGGCACGCAATGGAATCGCTTGTCGGAAGACAAGTTCTGGCGGCGGTACAACTGCGTGCTGCTGACAGGAAACGGTCAGCCGCCGAGAGGCGTGAGGCGTTTAGCGCGGCGGCTCCATGAAGAACATAAACTGCCCGTCTACGTCCTGGTCGATAACGATCCCTGGGGTTACTATATCTATTCGGTCGTGAAGCAAGGCTCGATCAACCTCGCGTTCGAAAGCCAGCGGATGGCCATTCCGAAAGCCAAGTTCATCGGACTGTCGAGCGCCGATCCCGAACGATATGAGCTGCCCAGAAACGTGGGCATCAAACTCAACGAGAAAGACATCGCGCGGGCGAAGGAACTCACGAACTATCAGTGGTTTCAGAAACCGGCATGGCAGGCCGAGATCAAGCGCATGCTGGCCAGCGGTCTCAAGTATGAACTCGACGCGCTCGCCAATAAGGATTTCCAATACCTCACCAAGAAGTATCTTCCCCGAAAGCTGAAGGAAAAAGACTGGCTGGATTAATGCAGGGGAATCTCCCAGTAGGCAGATCGATCCATGTGGAGATAGCGTGAGACATGGATCGAATCACACTACTTGTGGTGATGTTGGCCTGTCTCCTGACGTCGGCGGCGCTAGCAGCGGACATCGTTCCAGCTCCGGAATCTCCAGCGCCTGCGCCGAACCAGCCGCCGGCCGGGCAGTCCAAACCGGAGGTGGCTCCCAGCCCGCGTGATCCCGGCATGGTGAAACAGCCGGAAACGGTTCCTCACCCTGATTCGGTCGTGACTCCTCCGGTGGTCGATCCTAAGATGGCCATCAATCCAGAGGCGGCATCCCCTCAACCAGTCGAACCGTCTGAACGCCCGAATCAGGAACAGGCGCCCAAGAAACAATAATCGGTGAGGGAGCACCCCGCCCCGACACGCGACGTCAAAGACCGATCGCAGCCACTCGCGACTCCGCAACTGGAGTTGATCCGCATTCCCCGCAGCATCAGTCAATTGGAGGCCGCATGGCGACAATCGGACAAGTCATTCCCGAAGGAACATTTCAGGCATTTCACGAACAGGAGATCCGCCCCATCACCTTAGAGAGCTACCGCGGCCGATGGGTGGTTCTCGTGTTTTATCCCGGAGACTTTACGTTCATTTGTCCCACCGAACTGGAAGAGCTTGGCGCCTTGTACGCCGATTTCCGGAAGGTGGGAGCGGAAGTGATCGGCGTCAGCACCGATTCGGTCTACGTGCACAAAGCCTGGCACGACACGTCCCCCTCCATCAAGAAGCTGGCGTTTCCACTGTTGGCCGACTCGGGAGGACTCTTGTCCCAGAAACTGGGTGTGTATCTCTACCGAGAAGGCGTCGCCTTGCGCGGCAGCTTTATCTTCGATCCAGACGGAAAGCTCTGCGCCTACGAAGTCCACGCCAATAACATTGGGCGCAATATGGAAGAGCTTCTGCGCAAGCTTCAAGCGGCGGCCTTCGTGCACGAAAACGGAGGAGCCGAAGTGTGCCCCGCCGGATGGAAGCCAGGCGACCGCACGCTAAGACCGAGCCTCGATTTGGTGGGCAAGCTATGAGGTGAGAGGTGATTTCACGGCGACACATAGCATGGTCGGTGTTGCCTGCACTATGTCTCATGATTGCCTTAGCCAGCGCCTGTTCCGTCTCGATCAGACACTCAGAATTCGCTTAAACAGAACACCGGCGACGCGGGAAGCACCATGCCCCAGTCGCACCCGCCGTATTATCCCAATACGTCCGGTAATATCGTTGCGCCGCCTGGCAATCCTGCCGGCAATCCGTCCGGTGCACCGCCCATCGTCGGCGGCACGGCGAACCAACAGGCGGCCTGGCCTGACGGCCGCTAGGTGGATTGCCCATCGTCCCGTCGTCGCGGTGGCAGCATCCACGTGACGTCCGTCCTCCGTCTATGCGTTGTCGCCGAGTTTCACTGCGCATGTGCGTCATCGCCGCTCCTTGCACCGCCTTTTCCGGCGGTGTTAAGATCCAGCTCGCATCGAAGCGTACATTCTCGTCTGCTCCCTAACCGGAGATGCGATGGCGAACATCACGTTGCTGATCTCCCCAAGTTGCGGGGCTTGTCCCTCGGCGAAAAGCCTCTGGAAGCAGCTGCGCGTGAAGTACAGTTTTTCGTATCGTGAAGTCGATATTACGACCCCGGACGGCCAGGAACTTGCCAATCGCCATGCCGTTCGAGCAGTGCCGGCCACCATCATCGACGGGCGGCTGACGTTTGTCGGCGTGCCAAGCCGCGAGAGCGCAGAAAAAGCTCTGCAACTGAAAATGCGCCCACGAGAAGGGTAACGACCGGAAGTGAACCAATACGCCGCCAGGTGAAGTGATGGACGAAGACGATAACTGAACTGCCCATACTTCCCAGAATCGACAAAGGACCGCCTCCCGACTGTCCGATCTGTGGCGATCCCATGGCCTTTATCGACGGCGACTGGGCCTGTGTCGATTGCAACGGAGAACTGCTAGGACCCGAAACGGGCTGAAGCGAGGCCCGCGAACGATAAGAGATGTGTTCGCGCTGCATGAATGGTTTTCACGAATCCTCCACTCCGCACTCCACGTTCCTTATTCCTAGATGCTGAAGGTTGTCACCGGCCGGTTCCATCCTTCCCTCGAATCCGCACTCGTCGAACAGATTCGGCGCCTGAAAGCAGCCGACCCCTGGGCAAAGGTTGCGATTCTCGCTCCTTCCAAACCGATCCTCGACCGACTGCGGCGGGTACTGGCCGTCGACCACGGGTTGTCGTTGCTAAATCTTCACCTCTTTACATTTCACCAACTCGCCCTGCGGTTGGCCGATGAGATACGCAGCCGCCCCGGACATCCCCCGTTTCGTGTCGTCGATGGACTGTTCTTCGAGCACTTGGTGCGCCACCTCGTCGAACAACGGCTCGCCGAATCTCCGGCTCTCGCGGCAATTGCGACATTCGTTCGGAACCTGGGCCGCGCTCTGGGCGACGATCCGGGATCTCAAGGACGGAGGAGTCGATGCCGTTACCGCGCTGCAAGCACTGGGCGAAGGCTGCTTTGGTGGAGAGGATCAGGAGTGGCTCCACGCGCTGTTTTCCCTTCAGGCGGCCGTCGAACAGGTCAGTGCCGGCCTCGCCGTGGGCACAGCCGACGACCTGGCCGACGTGCTCGTGGCCTCTGTACCAGCGTCACAGTTTCTCGCGTCCATGCACCATGTCTGCTACTACGGCTTCTATGATCTGACACAGGTGCAGCTCTCGCTGTTTCAGGCCGTGAGCGCGAGCGTTTCCACGACGCTGTTCTTTCCCTTAGACAACCACCCCTCGTTCGCGTTCGCCCGGCGCTTCTTCGACCGCCACGTTCAGCCATTTCTGGGAGCAGATCCTCCCATACACCTCAATACGGTCGAGACAGGAACCCCGCCGCCGGAATTGTCGGTCCAGAGTGTCATCGGTCCTGAAGAGGAGTTGTCTGCCACCTGCCGGACCATTCTCGATCTGGTTGAGACACATGGATACCGCTTTGACGAGATCGGTGTGGTCGCACGCACGCTGGACCCTTACTGCACCCTCGTACAAACGGTGTTCAATCGTCATCGCATTCCGGTGACCACGACGGCACGACGGCCGCTGATCCACCACCCGCTGTGCAAGACCCTCCTGCTGTTGGCGGCGCTGCCCGTGAATGATTTCTATCGCACCTCCGTGCTCGACCTCGTGACCTCACGGTTCTTTGCCACACCCGTTCTTGATCGCAGCGGCGATTCAACAGCCTATCGGCCCGAGCAGTGGAAAGCGATCATCGAGGCCTTGAATATCACGCATGGGCTCGATGAATGGAGGCGGTTAGAGCGTGCCTCTCAGGCCGCCCTTGAACTGGACGGCGACGGCGATGAGATAGGAGCGCTCGACCCATTGACGGTGGCGCCGGAAGTGATCGCCGTACTGTGGAGCACCGTGTCTCGACTCCTGACGTCTTGCTCAGCTTTACCTGCCCAAGGCCCGTACGGCACGTTGCTCGAAGCCTTTCAATCCCTGTTGCAGGAACAGCTTCGGCGGCCGGATGACGGTCGAGATGGACCCAACAACGAGCCCGGTGGTCAGTCTGCAGTGTGGGAGTCTATCGATCAGACACTTCGCAGGCTCGGCGAACTCACCTCCATCGGCCGTGAGCTCACGTGGGCTGATTTTTCCGAATTACTGACGCATGCATTTGAGCGCGCAAGCGTTCCGCTCGAACAGGCATCTACACAGAGCGTCATGTTCAGCGATGCGATGGCTGCACGAGGGCTCTCGTTTAAGGCGTTGTTCGTGCTCGGTCTCAACGAGAAAGTGTTTCCCCGGTACATTCGTGAAGATCCGTTTCTTCGTGATCGGCACCGTCTCGTGCTGGAAACGACCCTCGGATACAAGGTCGACGAAAAGCTCTCGGGCTACGACGAAGAGGCATTGCTATTCAGATTGCTCACCCAGGCGGCTGGACGGCGGTTGTATCTCTCGTTCCAACGTGCCGACGATGCCGGACGCATGTTGGCGCCTTCACCCTATGTCGACGAGGCGCGGCAGCCGGATGGAATGCCTCCGCCGCCCGTGGACATGGTCCCGCGCCGTCTCACGGAGCGGCTCGCCCAGCGGCCAGCGATGAGCCGGTTTCTCCCGCCGGCAGAGCTTGCGCAGTGGATGACGGTCAACGGCAAAGATGCTGCCGGTCTTCTCGAAGCCACAGGAGGTGACGCCGTCACGTTTCGTGAAGGCACCGAGGCGCTGGCCCGCATCGAGACCGACCAACAGGCCCTGACGGGTTTCGACGGGCTGACGGGCTCTCTGGAGACCCACTGGGCATCGCTCGAGGAGCGCGGCATCGCCCCAACCCCGCTCGAGCGGTATGCCCGCTGTCCGTTCCGCTATTTTGCTGCCGACGTGCTGCGACTCGAACCGGTCCGTACCCACGGCTCGGATGAACCGGACGTGCGTGTGCTCGGCACGTTTTGTCATAACGCCTTGCGACGGTGCTACGAATTGCTGCTGCCCACCGGATGGCCGGGAAAACCCGTGACCGACGACACGATCGATTGGTGCATCGAGAGCGCCATCGAGGAAGCGGCCACCGATGTCGAACGGGACCATCGAACGGGCCATTATCTCCTCTGGGAACTCGCAAAGACCTCGATCCTTGATGTGATGACAGCCGCTGTCGATGACGATACACGCGCCTATCGCGACGCCCCCTTTGCGCCGGTCGCGTTCGAGATATTGGCGGAGGGTGCCATCACCGATGTCCCGGGCTGCGGATCGACGCCCCTGAAAATCCGGGGACGCGTGGATCGTGTCGACCGCCATCGCGACAGCCGAGCGCTCCGCATCATCGATTACAAACTGAAGATCGGAAAGTCCATCACGGCTGAAGATCGGCACCTTATTCAATCCGCCGCACGTGGCTATCGGCTGCAACCGCCGCTGTATGCCCGGTTCCATATTCCCGATCACGGCAACGCGCAACAGGTTCAACTCTTCTTTCTTGCCCCCAACTGGGCGACTCCTGTCGTGCGTTCAACCTTTGAAACCGATGTCTGGTCAACGAACAACGGAACCCTGCTTCGCAATACCCTCAGCCAACTGATCAACGGCATTAAGAACGGCAGGTTTTTCATCATGCCGGGAACCTATTGCAAGACATGTGAATATCGCGTCGCCTGCCGCCGCGAGCACATGCCGACGTGGTGGCGCGCCTCTCGAGCGATGGAAGGGAGAGAGTTGGCAGCCTTACGAACCCTGCGGGTCGACCGATGAGCAGCCGTGCGCCGATCTCGGATCAGGACGCCCGTCGCGCGGCAGAAACCACGTTCGATCGAAACGTTGTCGTCGTGGCCGGTGCCGGCACAGGAAAGACCACCCTGCTCGTGAACCGCTTGGTCCACCTTCTGATGAGAGAACCCCAGCCGGTGACGATCACCCAGACCGTCGCATTGACGTATACCAATAAGGCAGCCACGGAGATGAAGGTCCGCCTTCGTGAACGGCTGACCGCCCTTACACGCGCGTCGACAGGGGGCTTTCAAGCATCCGATGGCGGAGCCGTTGCCATGGACGAGCTGCGCACGCACTACCGCCTCACAGCAGACGACATCGCGACACGCGCCAAGGCGGCGCTGCGCGATCTGGAAAAAGCGCAAATCGGGACGGTGCACAGCTTCGCCGCCCATCTGCTGCGCCTCTTTCCTCTGGAGGCCGGTGTGGATCCAGCCTTCCGAGAGGATGACGGCCTCCGGTTTGACGAATCCTTTCAGCTCGCATGGGATGTCTGGATCGATCGTGAGCTCGGTCGCGAAGGTGCCCATCATTCCCGATGGAGAACACTCTTGCATTCGACGCCCCTGGAGCAGCTGCGGGGACTCGCCTATGCGCTGTGCAATGATCTCATCGATCTCGACGTGCTGCTCCGTCAGATCGTATCAGGACCGGACCAGGCCATCACGGACTGGATCGCTAGCCTGCATGACCGGGCTCAGACGCTGTTGGACTCCAACGACCGACCGAAGCGGCGCAAGATCGAGCACATGCTGGCAGGAGCCGTTGCTCTCCTCACGCTCGTGAAAGACAAAGGGCCAGAATCCATCGACGAACTCGATCCTTCCGCACGGCAATGGCTCGAAAAGGATCCGGGCCTGGCAATCAGCGATTGGAGCACTCACGAGTTCTCACAAGCAGTAGGAGTCGTTAAAATAGCCAAGCAAATACTGGCGTTTAACGTTTCGTACTTCATCAATCTATTGATCATTATCAGCCCCCTTGTTACCTCGATCAGGTCTAGCTTCGCGCGAAGCGGGTGGATTTCATTCGACGGATTATTGGCCCGTGCCAGGAGGCTCCTTTGGGAGCATCCAGACGTCAGGGAACGGATCAAGCGCGAATACCGCGCCATCCTGATCGATGAGTTTCAGGACACGGATCCTGTCCAATACGAAATACTCCTGGCTCTCGCCGAAGCATCGGGGTGTGCATCCATGGCCTGGCAAGACATGGCGCTCGAACCAGGAAAGCTGTTCATCGTCGGCGATCCCAAGCAGTCAATCTATGCTTTTCGCCGGGCAGACATGGAAGCCTTCGATCGCGTGGTCGACAAGGTGCTTACGGATGGAGGGACGCTGTGCAGCCTGACCACCAACTTCCGAAGCGATGCAAGCATTCTTGGACCCGTCAATGATGTGTTCGACCGGCTCCTTCTCCGGCAACCGCTCGTCCAACCGGGCAATGTGCGACTTCAAGGCGACGCTCGGCGAACGGGAAACCTCACTGAAACCGGCGTGATGATCCAGGTCACGGCACCGGCGGCAGGTGACGATCCTTTCGACGCAGCAGGGGCGGCCAGAGCGGAAGGAGAAGTGCTGGCCCGCTGGTTGCACGAAGACCTGCTGACTCGGCCCGGTGTTTCCGCCGGTCAGGTGGCATTTCTGTTTCGAAAATTGACGCAGGCCGACGGATATCTGGACGCCCTTCGCCGCTATAACATTCCTTACCTCATAGAAGGGGAGAAACATTACTATCGCCGCCAGGAAGTCATCGATCTCGTCAACGTCCTTCGCGTGCTCGACCATCCGCATGATCACATCGCGCTTCTGGGAGTCCTGCGTTCGCCGCTCGGCGGCCTGACGGATCGGGACATTTACGATCTCCGTGAGGCCGGCGGCTTCAGTGATCTGAACGAGAACATTATCCACGAATGGACCCATGCTCGAGCAGAGACGGTTCGACGTCTGTATCGTCGCCTGGCCTCGCTGCATCGTATGGTGACGGCACTTCCGCTGGATGAAGCCATTCAAATGGTGTTCGATCAGTTCCCACTGCTGGAACTGGCGGCGGCTTCCCTGCATGGGGAGCAGGCCGTCGCCAATCTGCTCAAGGTCAAACAGACGGCCGCAGCGCTCGCCGATCGACCGCAGCTCACATTGAGCCGCTTTATCGAAGTGATGATGACCAGATTGGATGAGCAGCCGGACGAAGCGGAAAGCCCGCTGGCAGAGGATTCGTCCGACGCAGTGCAGATTTTGACGATCCACAAGGCCAAGGGTCTCGAGTTTCCCATCGTCGTGCTTCCTGGTCTTCACCAAGGCAGCGGACGGGACAAAACAACGCCGACGGTGGTCTATGACTGGTCCACCAGTACCTATGGTCTCTCCGCAGGTCCGCATCAGACCCTCGGGTACCTGAGGGTGCAGGAGAAGCAGGTCGAACGCGAAAATGCCGAGCGGCGTCGGGTTCTCTATGTGGGCATGACTCGGGCCAAGGATCTCCTGGTGCTTTCCGGCGGCCTGACGTCACGATCGGTCGGCGAAACCGTGCTTGAGTGGCTGAATGAGATCGGCGAGGGAGAGATCGGGAATCCAGAGACGAAAACGGTAAAAATCGGATCCAGCGAAGTCGTGCATCGGGTCGTCCACGCACCGGAACGAAAATGGCCGACACGCGTGCCGGTGACGAACGAGGACGGGCCCGCCGTTCATCCGGCGTCGCTTGCCCGATTGTGGAACGAACGGACCGCTCGATGGCAGACGGTGCGAGCCGGCACGTGGCATGTCACGCCGAGTTCCGTCCATGAGAGCCTCCCGCTCAGCGGCATCGATTCTGCTCCTGGAGTTGGGGGACGTGAGGCGAGCCGACTGGTGGGAGTGATTTCCCATCGCATTCTCGAAGGATGGGACTTTGCCCGGCCACCCGACGACCTGTTGATGCGGATCGGTCCCTCGCTTGAGCGGTTTCTCCCGCAAGAACTCAACGAGGTCCGATCGAAGGTCGCCGATTCGCTCACCGAGATTTTCACGATATTCGGCGCATCCGAATCGTACGCCAGGCTCAGTTCTGCCGCGATCTTGGGGCGTGAGGTGCCCTTTGTCATGCCCTGGGGCGAACGGCAGGTCATGGAAGGAGTCATCGACGTGATCTACCGCCTTGACGGGAAGATCTGGATTGCGGACTATAAGACCGACCGGACTACGATATCCGAGGCGCCGGCGAGAGCCGAGTTGTATGCCCACCAGGCGGCAATCTATCGGGAAGCGGTGACCCGATGTCTAGGCCTGTCGCAGGCGTCCTTTCAATTTCTGTTTCTCCGAGCCGGTGTCAGCGTGGACCTGTGAGTGGACGTTTAACCGAATCGATCACCCGGCAAAGGACCGATCAACCGCACCAACCGGCCAGCGGTGATCCGCCATCCTCAAAGGAGGTCGCGATGCGAATCCTGTTGACGGTCATCTTCTGTGCCATCGCTCTGGGATGTTCCGGCAAGTCCGGCAAGGAGAGAAACGTCCTGTCGGCGCCTCTCGGCACGAAACCAGAGGCCGCGGCACAGGTGGAGAAGGGCAATGCGCTGTTTGCCTCGCGTGATTTCGCAGGCGCCGAACAAGCATTCCGCCAGGCGATCGTCGCGGATGCCGGCTTGGCAGAAGCGCATTACAACCTGGCCCTGACGCTCGATCGGGCCGGCCGTAAAGGACGACGCCAAGAAACATTACATCGAGGCCGCGAACTTGGCGCCCGGCAACAAGGTCATTTGGGATTCTCCGCCCCTCCACCAAAGCGGTGGTCTGGACCACGAGATCGAAAAGAAATCGTACTTGGACCCAAGCCCCCGAGGATTCTAGCAATGGGTCGAAGGCGGCGGGATTTCTCTCCGGAGGAGTTCGGCACGCTGGTCGAGCAAGCGCTTGCCGATCTACCCCCGCCGTACGCTCGACTCGCCCGAGATGTCTCGGTGGTCGTCGAAGAGGAACCTCCGCCTGAGGTGCTCGAAGACCTGGAACTGGAGTCGGCCGATGACCTGCTGGGTCTGTATCAGGGTCTCTCGCTGGCGCAAGAATCCTTTTTCCAAACCGGAGGGCAGCAACCGCCGCGCATTGCGATCTATAGAGGCCCCATTCTACGGCTCTGCGAAACCGCGGAAGACGTCAGACGGGAAGTCCTGGAAACGGTGGTGCATGAACTCGGACATCACGTCGGGCTCGGCGATGACGAGATGCCCTATTGAGGCTTGAGCGAGGGGTTCCGTCGCTGGGCGAGGGCCTGGCGTTGATACCCCAGGGTGAGCATGAAGACCCCGATCACGATCATGGGCAACGACAGCAATTGCCCCATGGACAAGGACCCGAAAATAAATCCGATGTGCGCATCCGGCTCTCGAAACAGTTCGACCACAATCCGACAGATGCCATAGCCGGTCAAAAAACTCCAAAAAATCGTCCCCGGCGGGGTTGAGCGCCTCCCGATGAGCCAAAGCACCGTAAACAGCAAGATCCCTTCCAACCCGGCCTCATAGAGTTGCGATGGATGCCGGCAGGCGGGACCGCCGCCCGGAAACACCATGCACCACGGCGCGTCGGTGGGCCGTCCGTATAACTCGCCATTAATGAAATTGCCCAGGCGTCCGAAGCCCAATCCGATCGGGGTCACCGAAGCGGCAAGATCGGCGATCGTATAAATGGGGATCCCCTGGCGCTTACCGAACCACACGAGCGACACGATGGTACCGAGCAATCCGCCGTGGAACGACATCCCGCCCTCCCACACGGCGAAAAACTTCAATGGATGCTGCAGGTAATAGGGAAGATTGTAAAACAGGGTGTAGCCGAGGCGCCCGCCGATGAACACACCCAACGCGGCCCAGACGACCATATCGTAGATTTGGTCCTTCGAGATCGGTAATCCCTTCTCGCGGACCTTGCGCGTAATAAGGAAATAGGCCGTGGTCAGCCCGATCAGATACATCAGTCCGTACCAGCGGAACTGCAAGGGGCCGAGTTCGAAAAAAACCGGATTGACGTGCGGGTAGGGGATGGCCTGAAGCCAACTCATTCTTGCCTCATGTGGCACGGTGGCTGGATCATAAGTGACGCCTGCAGGCAATGCAAGCCTGCCCGCATCCAATGATGTACTTCCGAAGCGGCTCTGAACGCTGCTTTGACCGGCTTTGCTGTTGGTTTTCTCGCACGACTGTGTGCCTGCCTGTGAGAAAAAGGTGACCGAATATTAATGGGTCTTAATCGGCGGAAGCCGCAACTGCATGTTTTGCGCAGATGCCAGCCCTGTATCATCTGGCACGCTTGATGCTGAAGCGATGACCAGGAACTTGAGGGGTTGGAATCAATCATCCACATCCGTTGCTCGAAGGAGGTTGTCATGTCGAACGAAGGAAAGCAGGTGGCTCGTTGGGCTGCACTCGTCGCGGGAAGCGCGGTGGTTGGAGCAGGAATCGGTCTGCTCTTCGCGCCTCAGACCGGAACGGAAACGCGCCGTGAGATCGCCCGGTATGCCAGGAAGGCGCAGATCCAGGCCACTCGTTGGAGCCGTGCCGTACAGTCGGGCGTCAAGGAAGTGGTGGATCGCACGAAGCGGCCCATGGTCGAAGCGGTCTGACGCTCCAGTCCTCCGGTGTCCCGGCTGAGGTCCACTCTGCACCTGCGCCCGGACACATTCACCTTCGACTGCCGCATTCAGTCTGTCGCCGAAACGGCTGCAGGCTGATTGCGCGTGTCTTGCGCCTTGACCGCCCCATACCCCGATGCTAGAGTCCCACTGCTTCCAGGCCGCGCGTGTCGTGGCCGATATCTGCATGCTCCCTTCGCAACGACGACCGATCGCAGGATGATCCCGTCAGCCGGTCATGCAGGAGTGGCGAAACTGGCATACGCACAGGACTTAAAATCCTGTTGCCCGCAAGGGCCGTACGGGTTCGACCCCCGTCTCCTGCACCAGTTTTCAAACACTTAGACATGGCCCCCTTCGGCTACCTCACGCGAGCCATGGAATTGTAATGGAACTGTAACGGTTCGCGATTGTTCCGCCGCTCGGGCGTCCCGCGCATGCAATGTCGCAGCTTCTTTATCCCTTCACTCAAATCGGCCTCACTGACAATCGCGTAGCGCTTGTAGACGCTCTCGGTCTTACGTCCCGTCAGCTTCATCGCGACAGACCGGGGCACGCCCGCCCGTTCGAGGTTCCTGACCGCCGTCCGTCGAAAGTCATGCGGAATGCGACCGGGGACATACGCCGCCGCACAGGCCGCTTTCCATCCGGTCTTGAAACTCTTAATGGGCCGGCCGTTCCGATGAAAGACAAACGGAATGAGTCGTCCTGTCGCCCGCTGGAGGGCCTTCGTGTGCTCCCATTGTTGCCGCAGCATGTCGGCCAGTTCGGGCAGGACCTCAAAGGGAAACGTGCGCCCGTCGTCGTTCTTGGTCGTGTTGGGCTCTAACCGCACGGTGCCCGCCGTCCAGTTCACTTGTTTCCACAGCAAGGGGAGGATTTCGCTCTGCACCCTCCAGCCCGTGGTATACGCAAACACCATGATGAGCCGAATGGCTTCGGGCAGATTCGCTCGGACGGCTTCGAAGTCTGGTCTTTCGAAAAATCCGCTGCGGACGAACCAATTGCATGCTGGAACGCGTTTCGCGTATGAATGTGCCGCCACAAAGACCAAAAACTCTGAGAGGTAGGAGCTAAGATATGCGACTTCGCATCATGTGCAACCTGCTGAGCCTGTTCTGTGCGTGGGTCCTGTGGGAGAAATGGATTAGCCACCATCCCGGAGAAGCGACCCAACGGATCATCCAGGCGGTAGCTGAAAGTAAAACGCTCGCGGAGTGTCGTGCGGCGTCGCCCGACTTCGCCAAGAAACGGGCCGCTGGGTTCCGAGTGGCCTATAAGGAACCGGACTATGCGGTGCACCAAGGGGATTTTGCCGCGCTCGTGGTGGATAAGCGCCGCACGGCGACGCTTCAGGAGTACGTGTACTACTGTCTGCCTCCGACGGTGGACCCGTACAAAGACCCACGATGAACAGCGGCGTTGACTGTAACGGTTCTGTGAAAGACCTATTTGACGGGAAGTGTTTTTATCGGTTTTCAGGCTGGACTGAGAAGCAGAAAAAACTCTGTGTTCATGCGGATACGAACCGATAGCGACAGATAGACACCGGGGCTGGAAGGAACTTAAAATCCTGTTGATCCACCACGACCCCGAACAGACATGCCGACGCAGGCTGCCGATAGGCCGCCGATGCGTCTTCCGCCTTGCTGGGTTGTGAACTCGCCAGCCCTCCGGCATCGCGCTGGAGTAATGCTTAGGCTCTGATGAGCAGGTGATCGAGGTAGACCGGTTTGTCGGCAGGAATTGGCTGGAGAGACTCAACATACCGCTGCAACCGTGCTCGTTCGTTCCGGTTCACGTGAATGACTTCAACGGTGATCCAATGATTCTGAATCTGCCTGACCTCAGCCAATCCAATGTGGATGCTGGCACTGCCATCATCCAACCACAAACGAACCTTGACAAAATCGCCGGGTGCCAACTGGTCCGGAGCAGCGACCTCTGAGCTGGATTCATTGATTCTCAGCACGCAACCGTCTGCCTCGAGTTGCCGATGCACCCGAGCGAGCATGCAGTCGATCGACAGATTTGGAATGGCCCAACAGGCCTGTTGCTTACCTATCGCCATAGGGTGAACCTAGAGTAGTGCGAAGAAGCCCTCGTTGGCTATCCCTCAAGAGGAGGGGAAAGCGGGTCTCCATGATACGGACATACGGCAGAAAAGAAGGGGAATGGCCACTATGCACAGCAGGCGATTCTTGTTTCTAGGCGCGACGTTTGCGGGTCTAGCGGTCGCCGCCGGAGCCTTCGGCGCCCATATGCTCAGGCCGATCCTGGACGCCGCAATGCTGGGAGCCTTTGAAACCGGGGCGCGCTACCAGATGTACCATGCCTTGGCGCTGTGTCTGCTCGCCGGTATGGCCGAACGGAATCCGACACTCCGCCTGGCAGCGGTGGGATGGCTCTTTGTGATCGGCATGGTGCTGTTTTCGGGAAGTTTGTATGTGCTCGCGTTGAGCGGGGTCCGATGGGTGGGTGCCTTCACGCCGCTCGGCGGAGCGGCCTTGATCTCGGCTTGGGCGCTGTTGGCGTGGACCGTGGCGAGACGCCGGTCTTAGCTCACGGCGTGCAGGACGCCGTTCGTTTCCCGCTGACCGATCCCCAGCCGCCCTGGGAATTGACGAACGTCCCTTCGAGCCGTTGCCCTTCCTTCGAAAACAGGAGACTGTCCTCTTGGACCTTCCCGTCGCGTTCCCAACGGAGATAGACCACATCGCCGAGGACGACGATTTCTGACAAGCCGGGAAGCGGCGCACCGTCCTTGCCCGAAGGAGGAAAAATGAGCGAGAACTTTTGTTCCTCATGATGTCGTTGATGGTTGTGGATCACCCATTGCCAGGTCCCGCATAGACGCGATTGGCCCCGCGTGCCGCGCACGCGGTCTTTCCAGGTCTTGAGACGCCACCATTCCTCCGACGCCTGCCGATCGGCCTCCTGCGCCAAATGGCCGACAGCCACGCCGACGGCTGCGCTCGTGTCTCCGGCATCCCACAACTTGATGGCGTCGCTCAAGGAAGGGAACGGGCCGTTGGCCGTCAGCCACGCGACCTGGGACGGCGCCACAACGATCTCCGCCCGGGTCGCCTTGCCTTCCAGAGACCGCATCATTCGGTCAGCAAGTCGCCCTGCCACCAGGGCGGACACCAGCCGTTGGGCGGAGGTGGTGATTTGCGACACCATCAGCTCTTTGGCCAGCTTAGTCGACATGCCTTGAACCGCCAATGTGCCTGCAACGTCAGGCAGAGCTGCCGCGCGACCAATTGCGCCCACGAACACTTCGCGCGCCTCCTGATCGGAATCCACACGAGACAGCCTCTCCTGGTGCGCATCAGCGATCTTCACCCAATCCGGCAAAGATTCCGCTGCCGGCTCATCTCCAACTGCAAAAGACTCGAGGGGACCGCCAGAGAGGATGAGGACAAGGACAAGGGCCAGCGCAACAAGGATCACGCTGTGACCGGTCGATGTCAGGTGCATGAACATGGATGGCGAGAGGTGAGAAGCCGCGCGTGCGACGAGATGGTGTTCGTCAGGCGCCCTGCACGTGCTGTTTCAAAAAAAGCGCAGTGGCGGCCCATGCCTCGGCTGCCGCCGCTTCACGGTAACTGTCCGGTCTCGACTCATTGCTGAATGCGTGCGGAGCGCCCGCATAGGTCCGGATGTCGAGAACCTTCTTATGTTCCTCGAGCCAGATGGCGCAACCGCTCGATGTCCTGGCCCGAGACCCAGGAATCCTGGTCGGCATAATGATAGAGCACGGGACAGAGGATGTCTTTGAACGCAGTGTCCGGCCGTATCATTCGCCCATAATAGGAAACCGCTCCCTTTAGGCGCTTACGCTGACAGGCGAACTTCATCGCCAGCGTGCCGCCCATGCCGAATCCCACCACGCCGTGAATGTTGCGCTTGATGAATTCCCTCGTATTCAGGAATTCGCAACATGAATTAATGTCTTGGAGCGCGAGCGACTCATCGAGCTTCCCCATCAGAGCCTCGGCCACCTCCGCATTTCCCGTCACCATGCCCCCGATGCGGCCGTAGAGATTCGGGATGATGACCCCGTAGCCTTCACAGGCCAGGCGTGCGCCCAGGTCCTTGATTTGCGAATTCAGCCCCCACCATTCGTGCAAGAGCACGATGCCAGGATAGGGCCCCTTTTCTTGGGGCCAAAATTCGATGCACTCGACCTGAACGGTCTTAATGGGCCGGGTTTTGATGTAAGGATCTACCGATGCATCGGTAAGCGTCGGCAGTGCGACGCCGCTCGGAAAGCGGCTCGTCCCTGTGCCGACCTGCTGCAAGGTAAAGGGAGCAGTCGTTGATACCATAAGGCGTGATGTTCCTTTGGATGCAGCAATCTAGGCCGATTAGCGGACTGCTTCGTACTATAGGGACCACTCTGTCGCCTTGTCAATGTAACCTGAACGGCGGTACTCTGCTTCAGACACGTCTCCGTGCCTGCTCGACCGATGGACAACAGGTCGTCCACACCACTCGGGATCGGCCTCGTCGGCGTCGGCCGGCATGGGAGCCGGTACGTCCAGCACCTGCTTCACGACCTGCCCGGAGCAGCACTGGTTGCGATCTGCCGCAGAAGGGGCAGCGGATCGTATCCAGGAACACAGATTCCAGTGTTCGATGACTACCGGGCGATGATTGCGGATCCGCGCGTCCATGCGGTCGTCGTCGTGACGCCGCCCTCCCTCTGTCATCCCATTTGCCTGACCGCCGTCGAGGCGGGAAAAGCCATCCTCATTGAAAAGCCGTTGGCGCTCAATGGCCGCGACGCGCGGGCCATGGTGGCTGCGGCGGAGCAACGCCATATACCGTTGATGACGGCTCAGACGATGCGATTTGATCCGACCATCATGCTGCTGCGTGAGCAGCTCCGCACGATCGGACTGCTCACATCCGCATCGCTGGTCAGTCACATCGAGACCAAGGCGAATCTCATCGCGGGGACCAACGGACCCGTCGCGGTCGGTGCCCTCCTCGAAGTCGGCATCCATTTACTGGATCTGATCCGATTTCTCACCGGAGAGGAAATCCTCGATGTGCAATGTACGATGACGCCCGCGCCTCACACAGGGCCCGAGATCCAAGTCCACGCACAGGTAAGAACGTCCGGCGGCATACGTTGCGCCCTCGACGTCGCACGTGTGGAGACTCAGCGGCAAGGAAGAGCCGAATGGAAGGGGACGATAGGGACCATCAAGGCAGACTGGGTGGCACGGACGCTGACGAGGATTGCCAACGACGGCACGTCGCGAACATGGTCGATCGAGGCACGTCCCACGGTCCTCGCAACGCTGGAAGCCTTTGTCCAGGCGATCCGCACGGACACAGCGCCACCGATTAGCGGTCTCGACGGTTGCCTCGCCGTAGAGGCGGCCGATGCCTGCTACCGTTCGGCGGCTCGAGGCGGCGCGGTCGTGAAATGCGAGCCGGACACTGACCGCTAGGTATCGGCGACGATGTGCGTATCCGTTTCTTCGACCCCTTCAATCTGGTGAATCTTGGTGATCACCACGTCGGAGAGCGATCGTTCATCCTGCGTCGTGATGAATAAGAAGATGTCCGGCTGGCCGAAGCAGGAATGGGCCTGTTCGACTCCAGCGAGTTTTTTCAACGACTGCAGGACCTCCTTCGTGCGGCCGGTCTTCACCTTGATGAGTATGTAGGCCTTCGTCGCCATCGCGTCTCTCCTTTCGGTCGAAACGTTTTCCGCCCGGCATGTTGCGTCTGTGGTCGGCAAAAATTCGATGAATGTTGCGACCCTGATGGCTGAATGCGGATCGCGCCCTGGCGTAGAGGTCGCTCAACGACTCGAAATCCTCCCGCCGCATATTGACGCGCGTAAATGATCCGGCCAGTTGCGCCCGCTCCTGGAGGGAGAGTCCCGCGTAGTGGTCGCACACCGCTTCGAGCACCTCACTGGTCCACCCTGCCTTGCGGAACTCCGCGCCGATGTCCTCCGCTCGAGCGGCAAACTTGGCATGGAGCGCGTCGTCCACAAACTGCCGCACCGCCGAATCCGTGCTTTTCATGAACAGCCCTTGGAACTGAATCACGATCTGAATGACCTTGTTCGCTTCGGGGGTTCCCTCGGGAGGAAGAATGCCGGCCTCTTGGAGTGTCGCCAACAAGGCCATGGAAGCTCCGATCGGTCCGGACGGCGTGCGCCCCTGCGATTGCACCGGTGCCGGCAAGACAACTCCGCAGAGCAAGAGGAGAGACAACCACAGACCCGCCCGATGCATGGCGCGATTATACAGAAGGCAGGAGGAGGGCACCAGCTTACGACCGGCGACCGCTCTGCTGCTCGAAATGAACGCATTTTCGCTATGTCTGGAGCCGTTTTTCTTGAATCACACCGCGCCGTCTTTCTATAATTCTCCGCCTCGACCATCAAAAAGGAATTCTTATGCTGGCCAAAGTGCGAAGCGTGGCGCTGGTCGGACTCGACGCACATCTGATCGATGTAGAAGTCGACATCGCCGGCGGTCTTCCGCAATTCTCCGTGGTCGGCCTCCCGGATGCGACGGTTCGAGAAAGCCGCGATCGTGTTCGCTCCGCTCTGAAGAACACCGGCTTCCATTTTCCCGCGAAGAAGATCACCGTGAACCTCGCGCCGGCGGACGTAAAGAAAGAAGGCGCGGGGATCGATCTTGCCATCGCGATCGGAATTCTTCTCGCGGAAGAGGTCATCGGTTCAGACAGTCTCACACATCGCGTGCTCGTGGGCGAATTGTCGTTGGACGGTCAGATCAAGCCGATCTCCGGAGCCCTTTCGATCGGTCTAGCCTGCCGCAGGAACTACGAATTGCTGCTGCCTGCGCACAATGCCGCTGAAGCGGCCATTATCGATGGGGTGACGGTCTACGGGCTTCACACCTTGCCGGAAGCGGTCGGCTTTCTCAGAGGCGAACAGCGTCTTGAGCCGCAGCAGACCGATCGCGAGAGCGTCTTTGCCGCAAGCCCCCTGCACGACGAGGACTACGGCGACGTGAGGGGACAAGAGCAGGCCAAGCGAGCGTTGGAGATTGCTGCGGCTGGGGGACACAATGTCTTGATGGTGGGCCCACCGGGCTCTGGGCAAGACGATGCTCGCCAAGCGTCTTCCAACCATTCTCCCGCTGATGAATCCGGACGAGGCCATCGAGACGACGCGCGTGCACAGTGTGGCAGTCCAACTGCCGACAGATCAGCCCATTCTCACGGTTCGACCCTTCCGCGCGCCCCATCACAGCATCTCCGATGCTGGGCTCATCGGAGGAGGCACGGTCCCGCGTCCGGGCGAAGTGTCGCTAGCGCACAACGGCGTCCTGTTCCTCGACGAATCGCCGGAATTTCGTCGTCCGGTCCTTGACAGCCTCCGGCAGCCGCTGGAAGAAGGCACTGTGACGTTGACGAGAGTGAGCGGATCGCTGCGATACCCGGCTCGCTTCATGTTGATTGCCGCGATGAATCCCTGTCCCTGCGGATACTACGGCGATCGGTCCCGGGAATGTGTCTGCACGCCGCACCAGATCCGCAAATATCGCGCCAAACTGTCCGGCCCACTCCAGGACCGCATCGACATTCACATCGAGGTCCCGCCCGTCCCGGTGCGTGAGCTGCACGACGATGGGCCCGTCCCGGAAGCCTCGAACAGTATTCGCGCGAGGGTGGTCGAAGCCAGGCAACGGCAAGCCGGGCGCTATCGCCAGGACCGCATTTACACGAATGCGCAGTTGAAGCCGCGACTCTTGAAGCGGTATTGTGGGCTCGACACGCGGGGGCAAGATCTCCTGGAACAGTCCATGGTCAGGCTCGGCCTCTCGGCTCGAGCGCATGGGCGCATTCTCAGGGTCGCGAGAACCATCGCCGATTTGGCCGCCTCGGAGAAGATCGAAGCCCTCCATGTGGCCGAAGCGATCCAGTATCGCAGCCTGGACCGCCGTGTCGATTTTTAAGGAGCGCTGTGGCCACGACTGTGAAAGTGTTTGTCTGGTGGTTTCTCGTCGGAGCAACGATGGCGCTCGCGGTGATCATGCTGCAGGGCGGCATGCGCGAGGTAATGCAGGCGCAGGGATCGGTCTGGGAATTGAAATTGATGGAACTGGTCACGACGATCGTTGGCGGGGGGTTGCTCGGCGGCTGCGTCGCACTCATCCTCGACCGGATCAAAAAATCGTAATCAGCTCGGAAGGTTGCGAACAAGAGGAGACATGATGGACCTGGAAGTCGGTTCGAACCTGTACCAGAACACCGATGGCACGATCGAAATCGAGGGCGTGCCCCAAATTCAAGTGGCGTTGAAACCCAATGCCTTGTTGATTAACTTCGCGGTATTCGACGCCAACGGAAAAATGACGGCGAAACTGGTCGACAGTACGCTGATGTTCAACGAGCGCCGCGCCTACGAAGTCACGAAAGCCCCGTCTCGTGTCACACTGACCCACGTGGAATCCAAGAACGTCGTCCTGCAGATGGAAGTCAAGAAGCCGGACCTGGTCGCGTTCACCAAAGGCGGGTTTCATACCGTCAAGGGCCATCTCCTTGAAGTCTCTTCGACGGAATGGAAAGTGGATAAGCAGCGGTCCAGCGGGACCACGCTAGATGTGCAGGGGGGCTCGGTAAAGATCGGCTGAACGCCGTCTTCAGGACTTGGTCACCGTCGGCACGATGACCAGCCCTTCCTTCTTCATATCGACCTGCGCGGTATCTCCATCCTTCAATTCTCCCTTCACCAGCTGCCTGGCGATGGGAGTCTCGAGTTCCTGTTGAATCAGGCGCTTCAATGGTCTCGCACCGTACACCGGATCGTACCCCCGCTCTCCAAGGTGGCGCAGCGCCGCTGGCGAGACGACCAGCGTAATTCGCCGTTCGGCCAGACGTGCCCGCAGGCGTTCGAGTTGGATCTCGACGATCTTCGTGAGTTGATCGGTCTCCAACGGATGGAACACGACCGTCTCATCCACCCGGTTCAGAAATTCCGGCCGGAAATGCCGTCGTAGTTCCGCCATCACGACCGAACGAACTTCGTCATAGCTCGAGCCTTTTTGTTGGGCCTCGAGGATCTGAGGGCTGCCGATGTTGGAGGTCATGATGAGCACGGTGTTTTTGAAATCCACCGTCCGCCCTTGGGAATCCGTGAGCCGCCCGTCGTCCAAGACTTGAAGGAAGACATTGAAGACGTCGTGATGCGCCTTCTCGATCTCATCGAACAGGAGGACGGAGAACGGACGCCGGCGCACGGCCTCGGTCAACTGTCCGCCCTCTTCATAGCCCACATAACCTGGCGGAGCGCCAATGAGGCGGGCGACCGTGTGCTTCTCCATATATTCAGACATGTCGATCCGGATCATGTTGGCTTCGTCGTCAAAGAGGGTAGCGGCAAGCGCTCGCGCGAGTTCCGTTTTTCCGACGCCCGTGGGGCCGAGAAACAGAAACGATCCAATGGGCTTGTTGGGGTCTTTGATGCCGGATCTCGCCCTCAGCACCGCATCGGCGACGGCGCGAACAGCCTCGTCCTGCCCCACCACCCGTTGATGGAGCAGTTCCTCCAATTTGAGAAGTTTCTCCGTTTCGCCCTCCATCAGCCTGGACACCGGAATTCCGGTCCAACGGCTGACAATCGCGGCAATATCGTCCTCGTCGACTTCTTCCTTGAGCAGCCGGGCTTCGCCCTGCTTCTTCCCGAGCTGCTGCTGTTCAATCGTCAATTCCCGTTCGAGACGAGGTAACTCGCCGTAGCGCAACTCGGCAACACGGTTCAGATCATAGGCGCGCTCCGCCTTTTCGATCGCGAGCTTGACCTCTTCGATCGCTTCCCGGGTCTTCCTCAGCTTCGCGACCGACGCCTTCTCGGAATCCCATCGGGTCTTGAGCGCCTGCAGATCGCGCTGCTTTTCGGTCAACTCTTTTTCGAGCCGCTCCAGGCGAGCCTGACTGACTTGATCCTTCTCCTTTTTCAGGGCTTCCCGCTCGATCTCAAGCTGCAGGACCTTCCGGGATACCTCGTCGAGTTCAGCCGGCAGGCTGTCGATCTCCGTCCTGAGCCGCGCGGCAGCCTCGTCCATGAGATCGATCGCTTTGTCGGGCAGAAACCGGTCCGCGATATAGCGGTGAGACAACTTGGCGGCTGCGACCAATGCCGCATCCTTGATCCGTACCCCGTGATGCACTTCGTAGCGTTCTTTCAGCCCGCGGAGGATGGAAATGGTATTCTCGACCGAGGGCTGATCGACGAAGACGGTTTGGAAACGCCGCTCCAGGGCTGCGTCCTTTTCGATATGTTTGCGGTATTCATCGAGTGTCGTCGCGCCGATCAAATGCAGTTCGCCGCGGGCGAGCATGGGTTTGAGCAGGTTGGCCGCATCCATGGCGCCTTCGGCCGCTCCCGCTCCAACGACGGTATGCAATTCATCGATAAACAGAAGCACCTGACCTTGCGAGGCCTGAATCTCCTTCAGCACCGCTTTCAAGCGCTCTTCAAACTCGCCGCGAAATTTGGCGCCAGCCACGAGGGCGCCCATGTCGAGCGCCACGACCCGTTTCTGCTTCAGACCTTCGGGCACGTCGCCTTTCACAATGCGGATGGCCAATCCCTCGACGATCGCGGTCTTGCCGACGCCGGGTTCGCCGATCAGCACGGGATTGTTCTTCGTCCGCCGCGACAGGATCTGGATCACGCGCCGGATTTCTTCGTCACGCCCGATCACCGGATCCAGTTTGCCCTGGCCGGCCAGCTTGGTCAGGTCGCGGCCGTACTTTTCCAGCGATTGATAGGTGCCCTCCGGGTCTTGCGATGTCACGCGCTGATGTCCTCGTACTTGTTGTAGCGCCCCTAAGAACTTGTCCTTCGACAGCCCGAGCTTCTTGAAGACGCCGCCGTCCTGCACCATCGCGAGGAGGACATGTTCCACGCTGAGAAAGTCGTCCTTCAGAGCACGCTGTTCGTCTTCGGCTTTGGTCAGGACGTGATTGAGACGGGACGTGAGGTGCAATTGGCCGGGCCCCCCTCCGGCACCTTGGACTTGAGGCAGCTTGCCTAACGCCTGTTCGGCGGCCTGACGTACCGCAGGCAGCGAAATGCCCGCCTGCTCGAAGATAGCCGGAGCAATGCCGCCCTCCTGATCGAGCACAGCGAGCAGCAGGTGTTCGACATCCATGCCCTGATGGCCTCGGCGCATGGCATGGGAGGAAGCCGTTTGGAGGGCTTCTTGAAGCTTGATCGTCATTCGGTTCATATCCATGCTGGACCTCGTCGTTTCTCCGCGTTTCTACCGCTACCGACATAATCATCGAATATCGGAAAGTCAACCGGGGAGGCCTCTTGCCTTGACCGTGCCCGAGAGACCGGATTATTGTCGCCCATGGTCAATCAACTCGCGGCCGCGTTCGAGCTGTATCGGCAGGCACTGCGGAAGACGTGGCACTCGCTGCTCAGGGGGTGGATGATCATCGTCGCAGTGATCGGCTTCCTCTTCCTTCTGCTCCTCGCCCAACAGATCGCCGCGCCGCTGGGCATGGCCGGCGGATTCCTTCTGGGTGCCGTCAACGCTCTGCTCGTCGGGGCGACTCTCAGTCTGATCGAGCAAGCGGTGTCCTATGCGAGGACGATCACGATCAAGGACGTGCTCGACAGTTTCGGGCATTACTTCTGGGATGTGATCGGAGTGGGATTTGTGCTCTGGCTTCCGCTCATGGCGCTGGATATGGGCACCCAACAGAATCCCAACGGCCCACTGATTTCCTACGCGGTGATGTTGTTGATATTTATCCTGCTCAATCCGGCCCCGGAAATCATCTACCAGGTGCCGCATGACTCGCCGTTGGATGTGTTCAAGCGTGCCTACGACTTTGTGCTGGAGAATTGGATCGAATGGTTCTTGCCCATGGTCATCCTCCTGCTGCCTCTCGTCGCGGCGCCGGGGGGCCTGACGTCATTTTTTCTCCTGTCGCACCGGGTGGGGAGAGGAGCCGGGTTGGATTTTTCACAAATTCTGATTTTTCCCTTTACGATTCTGGGTAGTTGGTTGTCGTCGCTCGGCGTCGGCGCTGAGTTGGCTCAGTACGTTATCTTACTGTTCACACCGCCCCTGGCCGTGTCGATCCTCCTGTTTCGTGGCCACCTCTTTGCATCACTGTCTCGATCCTCCCATCGTCAGCGACAATTCGCCTCGCAGTACAAGGGAAACGAATAGAGTTATTGTTTCGTTCGAAGTCCACAACTACAGCCGGAAATAGACCGTCTGCTCTGCTGGCCTCAAAGATTACCGGGTTCGGGCCGGTCGGCGATGCGGTTTAACTCTTGAGTGAGAGATGAAATTAGTGTATGGATTTACCTACACCTAGAGTCCCTTCATTATTCGAGGTCTCACAAGGAGCTTCGCTCGTGCGTCTGTCGATTTTCTGGCGCATCGTCCTGACATCCCTGCTCATTATCGTGGTGATGGCCGGGGTGAACTTTTACGCCTTGTTTCAGCTGCGGCAATTGTCTGCATTGAGTACGACGCTCGCCTCCCAACATTATCCGGCCATTGAGCAGGCCAAGCACGTCCAAGCGGTAGCCTTCAACCAGCTCAACAGTGAGAAAAAGTATCTGGCCGTCCGCGATCCGACGTTCCTTCAGCACTTCGACGAAGAAGTGGAGGAATTCCACCGTGGGATCGAAAATCTTCTGCGCCAGGACACGTCCCCCCAAGGGCGCCAACTCCTGGAACAAGCTCTGCGCTATCA
The DNA here is from genome assembly GCA_963824855.1 of uncultured Nitrospiraceae bacterium. Classification (GTDB taxonomy): domain Bacteria; phylum Nitrospirota; class Nitrospiria; order Nitrospirales; family Nitrospiraceae; genus Nitrospira_C. The sequence continues at coordinate 4,566 of CAWGQP010000001.1, read as the reverse complement.
GCAGGACCGGCTCGCCCTCTTTCACGCTGAGTTGGAAAACGCCGCCAGCACGCCCGGCTCGGTGTCTCCCGAGTACGAAGCGCGCCGCAATGAACTGATGGACCACATGACCTCCTCGCTCGACCATTACGTGGATTATCACGAAGGCGTCATCAGCGCGGGCGTCAGCCGTTCACGGGAAAGCTCGGCACAGGCGGAAGCCATCACCGAGCAACTAGTGCTGCTGGCCCTTGTCGTCGGCATTGGACTGGCGGGTATTGCGAGCTACACAATCCTTCGACCGCTGCGTCAGCTCCAAAGTCACATCAAGCAAATCGGTCAGGGGAATTTTCGGGCGTCGTTGAACATCCGGGCGCCCAGCGAACTGCGGGATTTGGTCGACACCGTGAACTGGATGGGCGGAAAACTTCAAGAACTGGATGACATGAAGGGCGAATTTCTGGCCCACGTGTCACACGAATTACGCACGCCCATGGCCTCGATTCAGGAAGGCACCCATCTCCTGCTGGATGAGATTCCTGGTCCGTTGTCCCAGGAGCAGCGGACGACGCTGCGCATCATGGCGGACAGCAGCCGGCGCCTTATCACGCTGATCTCCACCATTCTGGATCTGTCCAAAATGGACGCGGGCATGATGGAATACCGGATCGTTCCCACGGATTTGAAACGGATCACCGATATGTCGGTCAACAAGATCCGTCTGTTGGCCGACGCCAAGCATGTGCAACTCGTCGTCGAATCTCCCGCGCAGCGCGTGTGGGTCAAAGCGGATGCGATTCGTATTGAGCAAGTCATGGACAATTTGCTATCAAATGCTCTGAAGTTCAGTCCCGAGGGAGGCATCGTCAAAACACAAATGAAATCGGACCACAAAGCGGGCGTCCTTGAGGTTGCGGTGTCCGACGTAGGGCCCGGCATCCCAACCGACGAACTGCCGCATATCTTTGAGCGCTTTTATCAAGGCAGCACAAAATCCCGACATTCAGTGCCAGGCAGCGGGTTGGGGTTGGCTCTGGCCAAAAAAGTCGTCGAAGCGCACGGAGGCAGGATTTGGATCGAAAGCGAAATCAAGAAGGGCACGACTGTACGGTTTATCCTGCGCCTGACCAAACCAGGAGCACCAGCATGAAGACGCTCGCGGCTCGGGGGCTGTTGCTGGTGCTGGTGACGGGGGGTTGCGCCTCTTGGTCCTCGCCGCCACCCATGTCACAGTCGTATTTCCTCGTAGAAACATCCGATGCCAGAGCCTTTTATCAGCTCGGGAAAAAGCAAGACGCCGTCGCTGCCAGGTGTCAGGAACATAATTCCTGTGACCATGCATATTTTACCCGTGCGCTGATAGGGTTATATGAGAGCCGGGACATTGCATCCAAGAACTTCGAAAAGGTAATTGCGGTGGCTCCAAAGAGCCAACTCGCGACCTCGAGTCGGCTCTGGCTCCAGCAAATACAACAGAATTCACCTCCTCCTGAGCGGTCATGGTTCACCTCGGTCATCTCGGCTCCTGCCGTATCGGAAAGTCAGGTGACAATGGGCCAAACCTCCGATCGCCTGGTGCGAGACTTGCTTGACCGGGAAATGATGATCCAGCAGCTTCGAACCAGCAAGGATGCGGATGCCCAGGCGCTCGATCAGCTCCAGCGGGAACTGGCCGCCGAACGTGACCGCAAAGATGGCGTGACTGGTAAAAAGGATGTGCCGAAAGGCCCGGTTGAAGGAACCAACCTTCAGGCACTTCAGAAACAACTCTCCGAGCGGGATAAAAAAATCGACGAGCTGTCGAGCCAGCTCGAAGCGTTGAAGCGCATCGATCAGGAAATGCGTGACAAAGTCCGTCCGATCCGTCCTCCGTCCACCGTTGTGCCACCGACGACTTCTGAGCCGACTAATCCATAATCGCAAAAGGATCACTACTCTCATGGAACAAGAGCACATTCTCGTAATCGACGACGAAGAAGGATTGTTGCAGTTGGTCAAGATGCGCTTGACGGCGATGGGATTTGCCGTCACCGCCTGCACGTCCGGCCGGGACGCGGTCAGCGCCGCCAAGACGAACCGGTTTGATCTGGCCATCACCGATCTACGTCTGCGAGGCGAGGACGGCTTGGACGTCACAGAGGAACTTCTGCGGATTCATCCTGGACTGCCCGTCATCATCTTAACCGCGCATGGCAGCATTCCCAATGCGGTGGAGGCAGTGCAGCGGGGAGCGTTCGGCTATCTGACCAAGCCCTTTGACGACAAGGAGCTCAAGGCCAAGATCGAGGAGGGCCTCTCTCCTCAACGGATGAGCCGGGAGATCCAACGGCTCAAGTCGCTCGTCAATGAACTGTACGGGATGGAAAACGTCGTGGCACGCAGCCCGGCCATGCAGCGGCTCCTGCAGCAGGTGATCCAGGTGGCGGACTCCGATGCGACGATGCTGCTGTTCGGAGAAACGGGCACCGGCAAGGAAGTGTTTGCCAAGGTGACCCATGCCAACAGCCGGCGAAGTAAGGGTCCGTTTGTCGCGTTGAATTGCGCGGCCATCCCGGAAACGCTGTTCGAATCGGAGCTCTTTGGACACGTGCGTGGCGCCTTCACGAGCGCCCATGGTCCGAAGAAAGGATTATTTCAGAGCGCCCATGGCGGGACGTTGTTTTTGGATGAGATCGGAGAGATGCCTCTCTCCATGCAGGTGAAGCTTCTTCGCGCCGTGCAGGAACGCGAAGTGCGCGAAGTCGGCGCCGAACATCCGACTAAAGTGGACGTCCGCATTATCGCGGCGACAAATAAAGATCTCGGTGAGGCCGTCAAGAACGGCAGCTTCCGTAACGACCTGTATTACCGGATCTCTGTCGTGCCGCTCTTCATTCCACCGCTCCGAGATCGCCGCGACGACATTCCCATTCTCGCGCAGTACTTCTTGGCCAGCAGCTCAAAGCGCGCGAACAAAGACGTCCGTGGCTTTACGCCGGCCGCCTTACATCGTCTCGTCACAAACCTGTGGCCCGGCAACGTCCGGGAGCTCGAAAACGCGATCGAGAAAGCCGTCGTGATGTCTCGACAGGATATGATTACGCCCGATCTGTTGCCGTCGATAGGCACCGCTCCCGATGCACAGATGAAACCGCTCACGGAAGCGAAGGAGGAGTTCGAAAAGACCTACCTCAAGAATGTCCTGCAGCTCACGGGAGGAAACATCTCACGCGCTGCCCAGTTTGCCGGCCGTTACCGAGCTGACTTCTATAAGATGCTCAAGAAATACGGCCTCCATCCTTCCACGACCAAAGGCAAACCCGGACCGGACATCGAAGAGATCGAGGAAGAAGACCATCTCACCGAGGCGGAGCGATAGCGTCTCCGCCTCGGCTCTACACCAGGAAAGATCCTCAGTTTGCGTTGGCCTAAGAGCCGGGTGTAGAGTCTGTACTATGACTGGCCATGCGGTAAATCGTTGTAGCGGCCTTCAGACGCCAATCGCCGGTTGAGAGATTGCATGCTTACCAGACTTCTCCAAGCCACGGGCCTTGCGACCATCGCATTTTTCCTAAAGCGTTTGCTGATTCGACAAAAATCGGCACTTCCATACCGCCGTCCCAACACAGGTTGGCATCGGCGTTCTTATCGCGAACCCTCCTGAAGACTGTCATCGGTCCGCCGCGAGTGATCAGGTGCGCCCAGCCCGAATGTTCGCAGGAATGGCAATGCTCATTTTTGCAGGCGGTGGAACCCTCCTGGCATGCATTGTTTCGATAAACGTGGCTTTGGAAATCGAAAGGTTTAGCCTTTCGTTCCATTGCTTTTCCTCCCCAATCGTCGATGACACCCGACCGTTGTAGTCGTGACCGGGATATACGATGGTGTCGCCTGGAAGAGCAAAAAGCTTGCAGTGTATGGAATCAAACAGCTTCTCTGCTGAGCCGCCTTGCAAGTCGGTCCGGCCATTACTACCAATGAACAGCGAATCACCTGTGAATACGGCGCCAGGTACAATGTAGCTGCTGCAGCAATCGGTATGCCCAGGCGTGGAAAGCCCGTAGATGCATGTGTCGCCGACAGGCAACGCTTCTCCCTCGAAGAGAAACCGATCGGCACCATCGACCACACCTTTTGCAGCGCCACCATAAACGATCTGTGCGCCGGTGCGAGCTTTTATGAGTGATGCGCCCGTAATGTGGTCCGCATGAATGTGCGTTTCGACAGCGAAAAGGAGTGTGAGGCCCAGATCCCGAATGACCTTACAGTCTCGTTCGACGTTTTCCAGGACGGCATCAATGAGTATAGCCCTGCCAGATCTTCGGTCGGCTACGATATAGGTACGTGCTTCTGCTCGATCATCGATATCTTGTGTATTGTTCACGTCCAATAAGACCGTGACGTTATAGGACTCTCTCGTCCCCATCGCGGCTTCCTCACTGAAGGGGTCTGGTTGATGACGGAAGTTTGCCAGTAGGATTAAGCGTTTACCCGGTATGAAGTCAACTCAACCGTTTTCAACAACTCTCACGGTCTCCCCGCATCAAGTTGGCCCAGTCGCTTCTATCGCGAACCTCCTGAGAACGGGTCAACGCCTAAGCGTGAACC